>NZ_CABVQC010000065.1 GCF_902499175.1 Burkholderia aenigmatica | reverse complement strand
CAGGCCGGTCGTCGCGACGACGGCCGCGACGGTCACGGCCGCCGCCGCGAGCAGCGCGGCCGGCGGGAGTTTCGCGCGCAGCAGGCGCCGCGCGGCAGCGGCGAGGCCGGTTTCGGCCGGCCGCATCGTCCGGATCGGTTGCATCGCGGGTCTCATTGGGTGAGGTCGATTTCGTAGGTGGCGAGGTTCTTGCCCGAGCCGTCGTCGGCCACGACCTGCGTGATGCCGGTCAGGCCGGCTGCCGCCGCGTCGCCGAGGCGGTTCGGCGCGGACGCGAACTGCACGTGCGCGACCGAGCTCGCGAGCTTCGTGAAGCGCCAGCTGCGCTGCGCGCCGTCGGCCGCGCGCGTGATCTTGCCGCGCTGCTTCACGAACGCGATCAGCACGTCACGGTTCGCATCGGGCGACGCGAAGATCGTCTTGCTGCCGTCGAGGCCCGGGAAGTTGCCGCCGCCGCTCGCGCGGTAGTTGTTGGTCGCGACGATGAACTGCGCGTTCGGGTCGATCGGCGCGCCCTTGTACGTCAGGTTCTTGATCCGGCTGCCGACCGCTTGCGTGACGTCGATTTCATAAGCGAGATCGGCCGACGTGAACATGTCGAAGTTGTAGCCGGGGAACGTGCTGACGAGCGGCTGCACGGTCGACTTGGTCGGGTCGATGCGGTTGAAGCGCTTTGCAGCGGTTTCGAGCCAGTTCTTCACGTCGGCGCCGCTCACCTTCACCGCGTACACGGTGTTCGGATACAGGTACAGGTCGGCCGCGTTGTTGATCGCGAGCGCGCCCGGCGCGACGTCGGTGTAGTCGGTGCCGCCGCCGAAGCCGCTCTTGAACGGTGCGCTGACCGACAGCACCGGCAGCGACGCGTATTGCGGCAGGTTCGCCTGCACGTAGGTCTTCACGTAGTCGGCCTGCGCCTCGTTGACGATCTGGATCGCGCCCGGGTCGCCGACATCGGCGAAGTACGAGTTCATCCGATAGTCGGTCGAGCCGATCGGCGTCTTCACGTAGTCGATCGTCGCCTGGTGCTCGGCGGCGATCGCGGCGGACACGGTCGGATCGGCCGCGACGTAGCTCTTGTCGGCGTTCTGGATCGGCCGCGCCTCGACGGTCGTCAGCGACTTGTCGACGCCCCACGCCTTGCCGTCGAACTTCAGGCCGAGCTTGATCACGCCGAGGTGCTTGCCCCAGTAGTTGGCCATCACGGTCGGCACGCCGTTGACGGTGCCCTTGACCTTGTCGACGCCCGGCAGATTGAACTGCGACACGGTGCTGTTCGCGTCCGGGAACACCTGGTGCGAGTGGCCGATCAGCATCGCGTCGATGCCCGGCACCTTCGACAGCCACCAGCTGCCGTTCTCCATCGTCGGCGAATACGCGGAATTGTCGAGGCCGCCGTGCGAGATCGCGACGATCAGATCGGCGCCCTTCGCGCGCATCTCGGGGATGTATTTCTCCGCGGCTTCCTTCAGGCCGGTCGTGTAGACCTTGCCGTCGAGCCAGCGCTTGTCCCAGTTCATGATCGCGGGCGGCGTGAAGCCGATGATGCCGATCTTCACGGGCGCGCTGACCGTCTTGCCGTCCGGCGTGGTCGCGGTCACGGTGCGGGTCAGGATCGTGTACGGCGTGAACAGCGGCGCGTTGGTCTTCGCGCTGATCACGTTCGCGAGCACCTGCGGGAAGTTCGGGCCCGCGCACTTCTTCTGCTGGGCCGGCGCCGGCAGGCCGTCGACCTCGAACGTGTTGCCGGTCACCTGCGACAGGTACGGCAGCCCGTAGTTGAATTCGTGGTTGCCGATCCCGCCGCCATCGAATTTCGCGGCGTTCATCACCTTGTAGATCGCGAGCGTCTGGTCGCAGCCGATCGGCTTCACGAGCGCCTGGTAGTCCGACAGCGCGGTGCCCTGGATCGTGTCGCCGTTATCCAGCAGCAGCGTGTTCGGATACTGCGCGCGCGCCTGCGCGATCAGCGTCGACACGCGCTCGAAGCCGAGCGAATTGTCGGCGGCGAGCTTGAAATAGTCATACGACAGCACGTTGGTATGCAGGTCGGTCGTCTCCAGCAGGGCGAGCGTGGCCGTCGTGCCGACGGGTGCCTGGGCCGCCGGCGGTGTCACCGGCGGCGAAGTGACGTCGTCGCCGCCGCAGGCGGCGAGGATGAAGGCGAGGCTGGCGAGCGCGGCGATGGCCGGCACGCGACGGCGGGAAAGCAGGGGGAGACGCATCGGTTGTCCTGTTCGGTGTTCTGTTTTTGAAATGCGAAGTACGCAACGAATGGCGGCGCGGGGCGCCGACGGCCTGATGTGCGGCGCGTGAGAGTATCGAAAGGAAACGTGACGGAAGAATGAAAGGTGGTGAAGCCGGCAACTGGCAGGGTGCGGCGGCTGCCACGCGCACCTGGGGCGGGCGCTCCCGGCCAGGCGTCTCCAACTAGGCGCCCCCCACGGAAATCCTCACGTCGCGTCGTCGGGCGGTTCGCTACAATGGCCGCTGTCACCTTTTTGCAAACAACCTGCCCTTGGACTTCGAGACTCCTCCCGGCCTGTCGGTCGACGCCGGCAGCCAGGGCCAGACGGTGCGCCTGTACGGCCAGTGGACCGCGCTCGCGCTTGCACGCAATCGCGGCGCGGTGGCGCGCCGTATCGCGAGCATCGCGTCCGGGCGCGTGAGCGAATGGGATCTGTCCGGCATCGAGCGGCTCGACCACGTCGGCGGCCAGGCGCTGTGGCGCGTGTGGGGTCGCAAGCTGCCGGCCGGTGTGGCGTTGAGCGCCACGCAGCGCACGATCTTCGAGCGCATCGAGCGGCTCGACACCGAGCGCGAGGCGCCCGAGCGCGTGGTGCGCTACGATCCCGTCACGCGGCTCGGCCAGGCGATCTTCGGGTTCGGCGAACACCTGCAGGGCGGCATCGCGATGTTCGGCCTCGTGATCCTCGACGCGCTGTCGGTGCTGCGCCGTCCGAAGACGATGCCGTGGAAGGAAACCTCGGCGAACATCTACAGCGCCGGCGCGCAGGCGCTGCCGATCACCGCGCTCGTCGCGTTCCTGATCGGCATCGTGCTCAGTTACCTGTCCGCGCAGCAGCTGCAGATGTTCGGCGCGAACCGCTACATCGTGAACATCCTCGGGCTGTCGGTGATCCGCGAGCTCGGCCCGGTGCTGTCGGCGATTCTCGTCGCGGGCCGCTCGGGCTCGGCGATCACCGCGCAGATCGGCGTGATGCGCGTGACCGAGGAGCTCGACGCGATGCGCGTGATGGGCATCCCGCACGGGCTGCGGCTGATCCTGCCGCGCGTGCTCGCGCTCGGCATTGCAATGCCGCTGCTCGTGATGTGGACCAACATCATCGCGCTGACGGGCGGCGCGCTTGCCGCGAAGCTCGTGCTCGGGATCGACGTCAACTATTTCGTGCGCTCGCTGCCGGGCGTCGTGCCGATCGCGAACCTGTACATCGGCGTCGGCAAGGGCGTCGTGTTCGGCATGCTGATCGCGCTGGTCGCGTGCCATTTCGGCTTCCGGATCAAGGCGAACTCGCAGAGCCTCGGCGAAGGCACGACCACGTCGGTCGTATCGTCGATCACGGTCGTGATCCTCGCCGACGCGGTGTTCGCGATCCTGTTCCAGAACGTGGGGCTCGGATGAACGCATCGAACGAAACGACCGCGCACGCCGCGGCAGTCGGTGCCGGGTCGGTCGGCACCGGGCCAGCCGCGGCGGCCGATACCGACGACCTCGTGATCGAGGTGCGCAACCTGACCAAGCGCTACGGGCGCAACATCATTCACCAGAAGCTCGACTTCGACGTGAAGCGCGGCGAGATCGTGTCGATCGTCGGCGGCTCGGGCTCCGGCAAGACCACGCTCGTGCGGCAGATCCTCGGCCTCGAGCGGCCGACGTCGGGCACGATCAAGGTGTTCGGCGAAGATACCGCGACGATCGACGACGCGAGCGCGCGGATGATGCGCACGCGCTCCGGGATGTTGTTCCAGCAGGGCGCGCTGTTCTCGTCGATGACGGTGTTCGACAACGTCGCGCAGCCGCTGCGCGAGCTCGGCCGCGTGCCACCGGATCTGCTGCACGACATCGTGATGCTGAAGCTCGAGATGGTCGGGCTGCCGTGCAAGCACGCGTCGAAGATGCCGGCCGCGCTGTCGGGCGGGATGGTCAAGCGGGTCGGCATCGCGCGCGCGATCGCGCTCGAGCCCGAACTGCTGTTCCTCGACGAACCGACGGCCGGCCTCGATCCGCAGGCGTCGGACGAATTCGTCGAGCTGATCGCGACGCTGCACCGCACGCTCGGGCTGACCGTCGTGATGGTGACGCACGATCTCGACACGATGGTCGCGCTGTCGACGCGCGTCGCGGTGCTGGCCGACCGCAAGGTGCTGGTCGCGGCGCCGGTCGAGGAGGCCGCGAACGTCGACCATCCGTTCATCCACGAATATTTCCTGGGGCTGCGCGGGCGCCGCGCATTGCAGGCGCTGCCGCCCGAGCGGCGCGCGAAGCTGCCGAAGGCGGCCCTCGAACCGGCGCTGTCGAGCGTCGAGCTGTAGGCACGAAGGAATCCGCGAATGGAAAACAAATCACATGCGTTCTGGGCCGGCCTGTTCACGATCGCGCTGACGCTCGCGATCGCGGGCACCGTGTTCTGGTTCAACGTCGACCGCACCGTGCGCGTGCCGTACGACCTGCTCGCGCGCACCAACGTGACCGGGCTGTTCCCGGACGCGGCCGTGCGCTTTCGCGGCCTCGACGTCGGCAAGGTGCAGTCGATCGGCTTCGATCGCGCGCACCCGGGCCAGATCCGGATCCGGATCCTCGTCGACCACGACGCGCCGATCACGCAGTCGACCTACGGCAGCCTCGGCTTCCAGGGTGTGACGGGCATCGCGTTCGTGCAGCTCGAGGACACGGGCCGCGACCTGGCGCCGCTGCCGTCGTCGACCAAGGCGATCGCGCAGATCCCGATGCGGCCGAGCCTGTTCGACCAGATCCAGGAGCGCGGCGACGTGCTGCTGCGACAGCTCGAACTCGCCGCGAAGAGCGCGAATGCGCTGATGTCGCCCGAGATGCGCGAGCAGTTGCGCGCGACCGCCGAAAGCCTGCAGCACGCGGCCGATGGCGCTACCACGCTGACGAAGCAGCTCGGCCCGGCGGTTACCGCGCTGCCGGAAACGATGCACGAGGTGAACCGTGCGATGGCGTCGGCGAACACGCTGATGCAGCCGAACGGGCCGCTCGTGTCGAACCTGAACAAGGCCGGCACGGCCGCCGAGCAGGTGGGCGTCGCGCTGAACGATCTCAACGCGCGCGTGCAGTACGACACGCTGCCGCGTTTCAACGCGCTGGCCGGCAGCGTCGGCGACGCGTCGCGGCAATTGAAGGACGTGGCCGGTGAACTTGGCCGCAACCCGCGCAGTCTGTTGTTCGGTTCGCCCGGTGCGGCGCCGGGGCCCGGCGAGCCGGGCTTCACGTGGCCGGGTGCGACGGCCGGGCAGTGACACCCATCGAAACCGGAAACATCATGCAGGAACACGCCATGCCACGAATCCTTGACCGCGCGCTGCGTCCCGCCGCGGCCGCGCTTGCCGTGCTGACACTGTCGCTCGCGGCCGGCTGCGCCGGCAATAGCGCGGCGCTGTCGAATGTCCGCTACGACCTCGGGCCGGCCACGTCGGTCGTGACCGCCGGCCCCGGCCCCGCGCTGAAGGTGCTCGACGTCGCCGCGCCCGACGCGCTCGACTCCGACAAATTCGCGTATCGCCTGGCATACGTGGACGCGCAGCACGTGGCGGTCTATCGCGACAGCCGCTGGACCGCGCCGCCCGCACAACTGCTCACGCAGCGGCTGCGCGGCGCGCTGTCGTCGCGCGGCACGGTGCTCGAAGGGTCCGACGGCGTGCGTGCGCCGACGCTCAAGGTCGACCTGAACGAATTCGAACAGGTGTTCGACGGCCAGTCGCAGAGCCATGGCGCCGTCACCGCGCGCGCGACGCTGACGCTGGACGGCAAGGTACTCGGCCAGCGCACGTTCGTCGCGCGTGCGCCGTCGAGCACGCCGGACGCAGCGGGCGGTGCCCGTGCGCTCGCGACGGCGAGCAACGAGCTCGTGTCGCAGATTGCCGCATGGGTCGGCATGCAGGCTTACGCGGGTACGCCGTGACGCGTGCCGCGCAGCCGCGATGAGCGCGACCGGTACCCCTCGCGCATCGCCGCTCGCGCGGCAGGCCTTTGCCGCTTATGCGGCACTCATCGTCTACGCATCGCTGTATCCGTTCGAAGGCTGGGTGTCGCTCGGCATCGGGCCGTTCGACTATCTGTTCGCGCCGATGCAGCGCTACGTGACCGCATTCGACGTGGTCACGAACGTGCTCGGCTATATGCCGTTCGGGGCGCTTGCCGTGCTCGCGCTGCATCCGCGCTGGCGCGGCGTGGCCGCGACATTGATCGCGGCCGGGCTCGGCGTGCTGCTGTCGGGCTCGATGGAAGCGCTGCAAACCTACTTGCCGACGCGCGTCGCGTCGAATCTCGATCTCGCGGCCAACGCGCTCGGCGCGCTGCTGGGCGCGGCGCTCGTCGCGCCGGCCACCGGTGCGCTGCTCGATCGCGGCGCACTGCGCCGGCTGCGCTTCGCATGGTTCGAGGACGACGGTGCGACGCCGCTGCTGCTCGCCGGGCTATGGCCGTTCGCGATCCTGTTTCCGTCGCCGTTCCTGTTCGGCATCGGCGACTGGCCGGCCGCGCTGTGGGAGCGTGCCGACGCGTCGATGCAGGACGCGCTGCTCGCGTGGCTGCCGGCCGCGTGGCGTGTGGGCGAATGGCCCGAGCGCGTCGACGGCTGGCTGTCCGACTCCGCGTGGGAGGCCGCGCTCGGCGGGTTGATGCTGTTCGCCGCGCTGACGATCGCGTCGCTCGCGATGCGGCCGCGCGCGCCGCGCATCCGGCTCCTGATCGCGCTCGTCGCCGCGACGCTCGTGCTGAAGGCGGCCGCAACCTTCATGCAGTCGGCCACCGGCCTGGTCGTCGTATGGGCGACGCCTGGCGCGCGGCTCGGGATCGAACTCGGGTTCGCGGCCGCGCTCGTTGCGCTGCACGTGCCGGCGACCTGGCGCGCGACGCTCGCGGCGCTCTCGCTGCTGGCCGGCGTGGCGCTCGTGAACCTGCTGCCCGTCAATCCGTTCTTCGACTTCACGCTGTCGGGCTGGCGGCAGGGCCGCTACGTGCACTTCAACAGCCTCGCGCGCTGGCTCGCGTGGATCTGGCCCTACGCGGCGCTGATCTGGCTCGGCCAGCGCGTCGAGCATGCGTGGCTGCCGGCCGCGTTGCGTCGTTGAAGCAGTGGCTGCGGCGGCGCGGCAGTGGTATCGCGGGCAGCTGGCTGCGCCGCTCGCTATAATCTTCCGCATCCTCCGCTGCGCCGCGCAGCGGCAGCCGCAGATCCTCTTTCCGCACGGCCTCGCGCCGGGCTGCTCGTCACCATCATGGATTCCTACTACCAGCACCACGTCTTCTTCTGCCTGAACCAGCGCGAACCGGGCGCCGAACGCCCGAGCTGCGCGCAATGCGACGCGCAGACCATGCAGGAATATGCGAAAAAGCGCGTGAAGGAGCTCGGCCTCGCGGGGCCCGGCAAGGTTCGCATCAACAAGGCCGGCTGCCTTGACCGCTGCGAGGAAGGGCCCGTGATGGTCGTGTATCCGGAAGGCACGTGGTACACGTACGTCGACCAGGCCGACATCGACGAGATCGTCGAATCGCACCTGCGCGACGGCAAGGTCGTCGACCGCCTGAAGATCTGAGCGGGCCGGCCGAATGAACGTTCATACGCAGAAGTCGCTGATCGCGGGCCCGGTCGGGCAGATCGAAATCGCGGTCGACCTGCCCGACGCCGTGCGCGAAGGCACTGCCGCGCCACGCGGCATCGCGCTCGTCGCACATCCGCATCCGCTGTTCGGCGGCACGATGGACAACAAGGTCGCGCAAACACTCGCGCGCACGCTCGTGCAGCTGAACTACGTCGTGTTCCGGTCGAACTTCCGCGGCGTTGGCGCGACCGAAGGCGTGCACGACAACGGCACCGGCGAGGCCGACGACCTGCTCGCGGTGCTCGCGCACATGCGCGCGCAGGCCGCGTATGCGGACCTGCCGCTCGTGCTTGCGGGCTTCTCGTTCGGCACCTTCGTGCTGTCGCACGTCGCGAAGCGGCTGCGCGACGCGGGCGGGACGATCGAACGGATGGTGTTCGTCGGCACGGCCGCGAGCCGCTGGCAGGTAGCCGACGTGCCCGAGAACACGCTCGTGATCCACGGCGAGACCGACGACACGGTGCCGATCGCGTCGGTGTACGACTGGGCGCGGCCGCAGGAACTGCCGGTCGTCGTGATCCCTGGCGCCGAGCACTTCCTGCATCGCAAGCTGCACGTGCTGAAGCGCATCATCGTCGACGCCTGGCGCTAGCCGGCGCGCGGGTGCCGGCATGACGCCGGCTGCCTGCGTCGCGTCGCATACACGACATCCGGCATGCGCTGGATGCGTGTTCCCCCGCACGACATCGCGCCGCCGCCGCGCGGCGCAACCCGACTTCCATACCGCCTGCGTAAGCCTTTCGCACAGCTTCGCGTGCGATGACGTGCAGCTTGCCGGCACCCTGAGCCCGATGCGGATGCGCAACTGTCCGGCGCCCGGTTCGCGAAAACGCCCTGCGCGGCCACGTATAATGGCCGCAATCCGCGTTGCCCGCGGCCCGGCTGGGCCCATGCGGCGCTCGTTTCGCCGCCTGTCCGCCCGCTCGCGACGGCAGCGAACCGAACGCGTCCGCACGAGTCCAACCGGCGCGTTTCGCGTCGCCCGACGATTTCGGGCGAGTGCCCGAAACGCCCGCCGCCTTGCCGTTCAACCCTGCGCGTTTCGCACCGCACTTTCTGCCATCAGCCTGAATCGATCATGCGTCTGTCTCCCCAAGGCCTCAAGTCCCTCGCTTCCTCCATCGCCTTCGGCACCGCCGCGCGCAACGTCGCGCTCGGCGTGATGCTGCCCGTCGCGCTCGCGTCGACGATCGTCGTCGCCGAGGCGAAGCCGGCCGCCAAGGCCAAGGCCGCGCATGCGGCGCCGGCCGCCACCGAGCAATTCACCGGCGCGCCCGCGACCTACATGCCGGGCGCAGTGCCGCCGCCGGGCGTGAATGCGCACTCGTGGGTGCTCGTCGATGCGACCAGCAACACGGTGCTCGCGTCGGGCAATGCCGATGAACGCGTCGAGCCCGCCTCGCTGACGAAGCTGATGACGGCGTACCTCGTGTTCGAAGCGCTCGACAAGAAGAAGATCTCGATGGAGCAGATCGTCACGCCGAGCGACGCCGTGCGCCGCGTCGGCCGCGACGAGTCGCGCATGTTCATCGAGGCGAACAAGCCGGTGTCCGTGCACGACCTCGTGTACGGGATGATCATCCAGTCGGGCAACGACGCCGCGATCGCGCTGGCCGAACTCGTCGGCGGCAGCGAAGGGCAGTTCGTCACGCTGATGAACGACGAGGCCGCGCGCCTCGGCATGAAGGGCACGCACTTTGCCGACGTGAACGGCATGCCCGACCCGAACCACTACACGACGGCCGGCGACCTCGCGAAGCTGTCCGCGCACCTGATCCGCGATTTTCCGCAGTACTACAGCATCTTCTCGGAGAAGGAATTCAAGTACAACAACATCCGCCAGGGCAACCGCAACCGTCTGCTGTGGCTCGACCCGACGGTCGACGGCCTGAAGACGGGCCATACGCAAGCGGCCGGCTACTGCCTGATCGCGTCGGCGAAGCGCGCGATCCCGGGTGTGGATGGCCAGCGCCGCCTGGTGTCGGTGATGATGGGTGAGCAGAAGGAAGGCGAGCGCACGCAGGACAGCATGAAGATGCTGAACTACGGCTACAGCGCGTTCGATTCGGTGCGCCTGTTCAAGGGCGGTCAGGCGATGTCGACGCCGCGCATCTACAAGGGCAAGGAAAACACCGTGCAGGTCGGCGTGAAGGGCGACCAGTGGGCGACCGTGCCGCGCGGCCTCGGCGACAAGGTCAAGACGGAAGTCGACGTGAACGCGCCGCTGATCGCGCCGCTCGCGGAAGGCCAGCAGGTCGGCACCGTGAAGATCGTCGCCGACGGCAAGACGCTGTCGGAATTCCCGGTCGTCGCACTGCAGGCGGTGCCGGAAGCGGGTATCTTCGGGCGTATCTGGGACTCGATCCTGCTGATGTTCAGCAAGAAGAAGTAAGCACGACGGGCCTTTGTTTTTACGACTTCATCCCCATCTGTCATTGCTATGAGCCAAGCCGAATTTGAACCGATCGTCTACCTCAGCGTGTCGTCGCAGGAGGAAATGGTGCCGCTGTCGGAAGCCCGTGTACCGGTGCTCGACCGCGGGTTCATCTTCGGCGACGGCGTGTATGAAGTTGTCCCCGTTTATGCGCACGACGGCGCGCACGTGCCGTTCCGGATCGAACAGCATCTGGCGCGGCTCGAGCGCAGCCTGAAGAAGATCGGCATCGTCAGCCCGCACGACGACGCGGGCTGGCGTGCGCTGATCGAGCGCGTCGTCGCGGCGAATGCCGAAGGGCTCGGCGACGGCAACGCGCTGGTCTATTTGCAGGTGACGCGCGGCGTCGCGAAGCGCGGCCACGCGTTCCCGGCGAACGCGGTGCCGACGGTGTTCGTGATGACGAGCCCGCTGCGCCTGCCGTCCGACGAAGAACGCGCGCAGGGCGTGCGTTGCGTGACGGCCGAGGATCGCCGCTGGCTGCATTGCGACATCAAGTCGATCTCGCTGCTCGGCAATGTGCTGATGGCGCAGCATGCGGCCGAACACGATGCGTTCGAGACGCTGCAGCTGCGCGACGGCAACCTGACGGAAGGCTCGTCGTCGAACGTGTGGATCGTGAAGAACGGCGAGCTGCTCGCGCCGCCGCGCAGCAACAAGATCCTCGAGGGGATCCGCTACGCGCTGATCGAGGAGCTGGCCGACGAGTGCAAGATCCCGTTCGTCGCGCGCGAGATCAGCGAAGTGGAGTTGCGCGCGGCCGACGAAATCATGATCACGTCGGCCACGAAGGAAGTGCTGCCCGTCACGTCGCTCGACGATCTGCCCGTGCAGGGCGGCAAGCCGGGCCCCGTGTTCGCGGCGTTGTATGACGCGTACCAGCGCGCGAAAGCGCGCGAGTTTGAACAGTTTGACCTAACCCGGAGCAAATGATGAGCGAACCGACCAAAACCATCGAGGTGACCGGCGCGATCGATACCCGGAAGGAGTCGCTGCTGGAGTTCCCGTGCGATTTCCCGATCAAGATCATGGGCAAGGCGCACCCGGAGTTCAAGGACACGATCTTCAAGGTCGTCGCCGTTCACGACAACGAGATCGATGTCGAGAAGATCGAAGAGCGCGCGTCGAGCGGCGGCAATTACACGGGCCTCACGATCACCGTGCGGGCGACGAGCCAGGAACAGCTCGACAACATCTACCGCGCACTGACCGGCCATCCGATGGTCAAGGTCGTACTCTAAGCGCCTTCCAGCCTCCCTCTTGCGCGCACTCGGCGGGGGTCTTCCCCGCTGCGCGCCGCGCGTCCAGCTCGTCGCACAGCTGCTTGTATTCGGCGACTTCCTGAAGCAGCCAGGTCCTGAACGCCTGCACGCGCGGCGTGTTCAGGAGCGGCGGCGGACACACGAAAAAATAGTGCCACGGGCTCGGCCCGTCGATGTCGAACAGGCGCACGATGCGCCCGTCGAGCAGGTCGTGCACCGCGAGCGAGCGGCGCACCAGCGCGATGCCCTGGCCGTCGATCGCGGCCAGCAGCAGGTTCGACGAATCCTGGTACAGAATCCCCCGTTTCGGCTCGGTCAGCGTCTTGAGCCCGGCCGCGTCGAACCACGGCCGCCACAGCTCGTCGTCCGAGCGCAACAGGTTGTAGTGCGCGAGATCGGCGGGCGTTTGCGGCAGCTTGCCGCCGTTCAGCGTTGGCGCGCACGCCGGAAAGAACACCTCGTCGAACAGCGGCTCGACATGCAGCCCCGGGTAGTTGCCGTGGCCGAAGCGGATCGCGAGATCGACGTCGTCGCGCGCGAAATCGGTGAGCGAGTTGGTGGACTGCAGTTCGACGTCGATTTCCGGATGCCGCTCGATGAACGTGCCGATGCGCGGCGTGATGAAGCGCGCGGCGAACGACGACAGCATCGACACCACGAGCCGCCGGTCGCGGTCGCTCGCGCGCACGTCGCGGGTCGCGTCGGCGATCACCATCAGCGCGGTGCGGATCTGTTGCGCGTAGCGCATGCCGACGTCGGTCAGGCACAGCCGCTTGCCGTTGCGCGTGAACAGCTGCACGCCGAGCTCCTCCTCGAGCGCGCGTACCTGATGGCTGACCGCGCCGTGCGTGACGTACAGCTCGTCGGCGGCGCGCGAGAAATTCTCGTGACGGGCGGCGGCTTCGAACGCGCGAATCGCGTTCAGCGCAGGTAGCTGGCGGAGGTCCATTTGCTAATTTTCCTCACATCGACGTGAAAATTGGTCGTTTTGTCAGACGCCTTGAAGTGACTACGATTGTAGCCATCGAAGCACTTATTGGCGGAGTCGATCATGCAAGAAATTTCTTCAAGCATCACGTTCGAAATCCCCGCGGGCGAAACCGTGCCGATGAAGGTACGACGCAGCACGCGGCTGGTGGTCCAGAGCGGGCCGGTGTGGGCGACGCGCAGCAACGACGTCAACGATTACTTCCTGGTCGACGGCGAAACGCTGAAGCTGCGCCGCGGCGAGCGGCTGTGGCTTAGCGCGGAAGGCCGGGAGGGCACGCGCGTGGCGTTCTCGGTGTCGCGGCCGCCCGGGGAAGTCGCGCTTGGCGGGCTGGCACGGCTGCGCGAACGCGTGAGCGCGCTGCTCCATGACGGATGGCGCACCGTCTGACCATCATTTCCTCCGACGGATACCGGCGATCCGTCCCCCTCCAAGGCCGGCGAGACCCACGGGTTTTCGGTAAACTACCGCCCATGTCCGTTTCGCCGGTTTCCATCGTGTCCACGCCTGTTGCCGTTTCCGCATCGTCCGCCGGGTCCCCGGGTCAGCCGGCTCCGCCGGTCACCGTGCGTTGGCGGGGCGTCGAGACCTACGAAGCGAGCTTCGACGCGATGCGCGCGTTCACCGACACGCGCACGGCCGACACCGGCGACGAGATCTGGCTGGTCGAGCACCCGCCCGTCTACACGCTCGGCCAGGCCGGCGACCCGGCCCACCTGCTGGTGGCCGACAGCGGCGTGCCGCTCGTGAAGGTCGACCGCGGCGGGCAAATCACTTACCACGGCCCCGGCCAGATCGTCGCCTACCTGCTGCTGGACCTGCGCCGGCGCAAGCTGATGGTGCGCACGCTCGTGACGAAGATCGAGGAGGCCGTGATCGAAACCCTCGCGGCGTATAATCTCGCTTCGGTCCGCAAGGCGGGTGCGCCCGGGATCTACGTGGCATCCGGCGTGCACGAGGGCGCGAAAATCGCCGCCCTCGGCCTGAAGATCCGCAACGGCTGCAGCTATCACGGGCTGAGCCTGAACGTGAAGATGGATCTGCGCCCGTTTCTTGCGATCAACCCGTGCGGCTATGCCGGACTGGAAACTGTCGACATGGCGAGCCTCGAGGTTGCCGCCGACTGGAACGACGTCGCCCATACGCTGGTGCGCCGTCTGATCGCCAACCTCGACGGCGCATCCGCGGCCGCCGACAAGCCGCAGGCACTGGAACAACATTCGAATGACTGACGTTACCGCTTCCCCCGCACCGGCCGATTCGGCCGCGACCGCTGCCTACGATCCGACCGCCAAGCAGAAGGCGCAGGCGAAGACGGCACGCATCCCGATCAAGGTCATTCCGATCGAGAAGCTGAAGAAGCCCGAGTGGATCCGCGTGAAGGCGGCCACCGGCAGTTCGCGCTTCAACGAGATCAAGACGATTCTGCGCGAGCACAACCTGCATACGGTGTGCGAGGAAGCGAGCTGCCCGAACATCGGCGAATGCTTCGGCAAGGGCACCGCGACGTTCATGATCATGGGCGACAAGTGCACGCGCCGCTGCCCGTTCTGCGACGTCGGCCATGGCCGCCCCGATCCGCTGGATCCGGACGAGCCGAAGAACCTCGCGCGCACGATCGGCGCGCTGAAGCTCAAGTACGTGGTGATCACGAGCGTCGACCGCGACGACCTGCGCGACGGCGGCGCCGGCCACTTCGTCGAGTGCATCCGCGAAGTGCGCGAGCAGTCGCCGGATACGCGCATCGAGATCCTGACGCCGGACTTCCGCGGCCGTCTCGACCGCGCGATCTCGATCCTGAACGCCGCGCCGCCGGACGTGATGAACCACAACCTCGAAACGGTGCCGCGCCTGTACAAGGAAGCGCGCCCGGGTTCGGACTACGCGCACTCGCTGAAGCTCCTGAAGGACTTCAAGGCGCTGCATCCGGACGTCGCGACGAAGTCGGGCCTGATGGTCGGCCTCGGCGAAACCGAAGAGGAAATCCTGCAGGTGATGCGCGACCTGCGCGCGCACGACGTCGACATGCTGACGATCGGCCAGTACCTGCAGCCGTCCGAGCACCACCTGCCGGTGCGCGCGTACGTGCATCCGGATACGTTCAAGATGTACGAGGAAGAGGCGTACAAGATGGGCTTCACGCACGCGGCCGTTGGCGCGATGGTGCGGTCGAGCTATCACGCCGATCTGCAGGCGCACGGGGCCGGAGTGGTCTGAGCGTCCTTGCTTCGCCGTCTTCCGGCGAAACCGAAAAAGCCCGCAGCGATGCGGGCTTTTTTGTTGGTGCGGATGCCATTCCTGCGTTCGCATGGCAATCGCCACCCGACCGGACACACAATCCAGTCGAACGTGGAAAGCAAAGCTGAAACGGCATCGATAGCTTCGCAGGATAAGTTCGCTCCCGCGGCGCACAAAGCTCCTATAGTCGGCTCTCCCGCAGCAATGCCCGCATTCCGAAGGAGAGCCGCATGTCCCGTTTCAGCTTCATCCGCCGCGCCGTCGTCGCGCTGACCGCCCTGGCCGCGCTCGGTGCGGCGCACGCCGAATCGCGCGAAGTCGTGATCGCGTACCAGGACATGGTGGTGCCGTGGCGCTATGCGCAGGCGAGCGGTGAAGTCGAAAAGGCGACCGGCTACAAGGTCACGTTCCGCAAGCTCGACAGCGGCGCCGACGTGATCCGCGCGCTCGCGTCGGGCTCCGTGCAACTCGGCGAGGCCGGCTCGAGCCCGATCGCGGCCGGGCTGTCGCAGGGGCTCGACATCTCGCTGTTCTGGGTGCTCGACAACATCAACGATGCCGAGGCGCTCGTCGCGCGCAACGGCTCGGGCGTGACGACCGTCGCGGGGCTGAAGGGCAAGAAGGTCGGCGTGCCGTTCGTGTCGACGTCGCACTTTCACACGCTCGTCGCGCTGCAGGCCGCGGGCGTCAATCCGAACGACGTGAAGATCGTCAACCTGCGTCCGCCCGAAGTCGCGGCCGCGTGGGCACGCGGCGACATCGATGCGACCTACATCTGGGATCCGGTGCTCGCGAAGGTCAAGCAGTCGGGCACCGTGCTGACCACGTCGGGCCAGGTTGCGAAAGAAAGTGGCAAGGCGACCTTCGACGGCTTCGTCGTGAGCCGCAAGTTTGCGCGCGAGAACCCCGAGTTCGTCACGCGCTTCGTGAAGGTGCTCGCGGCCGCGGATGCCGACTACCGCGCGCATGCGGCGGCGTGGAAGGTCGGCTCGCCGCAGGTCGCGGCGGTCGCGAAGGTATCGGGCGCGAACGCCCAGGACGTGCCGGCCAGCCTCGCGCTCTATGCATTCCCGACGCCGGCCGAGCAGGCATCGTCAACGTGGCTCGGCGGTGGTGCGCAGTCGGGTGCCGCGAAGTCGCTCGCGGCGACGGCCACGTTCCTCAAATCGCAAGGCACGATCCAGACGGTGCTCGCCGATTATTCGACCGGCGTCGATCCGCAGTTCGTGCAGAAGGCCGCGCGCTGAGCGCGGCGATCATCGCGGAGTCCCGAGCATGAGTACGCTGGAAGTTCGTCAGGTATCGGTGGCCTATCCGGGCGAGCGCGGCAGGCCGACGACGCAGGCGCTCGCGCGCGTCGACCTGCGCATCGATGCCGGTGAATTCGTCGTCGCGCTCGGCGCGTCCGGCTGCGGGAAGACGACGCTCTTGAACTGCATGGCCGGCTTCGTCGCGCCGACGACCGGCGACGTGCGCGTCGACGGCGTGCCGGTCACGGGCCCCGGCGCCGATCGCGGCGTCGTGTTCCAGAAGTACGCGCTGTTGCCGTGGCTCGACGTGCTCGACAACGTCGCGCTCGGGCTGCGCTTCGCGCGCGTGTCGAAGGCCGAACGCGAAGCGCGTGCGCGGGAGATGCTCGCGCTCGTCGGGCTCGACGGTCATGCGCATGCGCGCGTGTACGAGCTGTCGGGCGGGATGCAGCAGCGTGTCGGCATCGCGCGTGCGCTCGCGAGCGATCCGCGCGTGCTGTTGATGGACGAGCCGATGGGCGCGCTCGACGCGATGACGCGCGGCACGATGCAGGCGCTCGTGCTCGACGTGTGGGCGCGCACCGGCAAGACGGTGTTCTTCATCACGCACGATGTCGAGGAGGCATTGTTCCTCGCGACGCGTCTCGTCGTGATGACGCCCGGCCCCGGCCGGATCGCGGAAACCTTCGAGCTGCCGTTCGCGCGCCGCTACGTCGAATCGCGCGATGCGCGTGCCGTGAAGTCTTCACCGGATTTCATTGCGTGGCGCGAGCGGCTGATCGCGTACCTGCATCGCGACGAGGCTGCCGAGGTGGCCGCGTGATGCACGAACTCGCGCGACAGGGCGCGTCGGTCGGACGCGGTCGGATCAGCACTTTGCACAGGCAGGACAGCATGAGCACGCAGGATTCGTGGACGGCCGGCCAGACGGCCGCAGGTTTCGAGCAGGGCGATCGCACGCAGGTACGGGCGGCCGCGCGTCGTGCGCCGTCGTCGCGCCGCTACCGGTTGCCGGGGGAGGGGAAGACGGCGGCTTTGAGCACGGCGACGGTCGCGGTGCTGGCCGTGCTGTGGTGGGTCGCCACGCATCGCCAGTGGCTGCCGCCGCTGTTCCTGCCCGCACCGGAAGCCGTGTGGGCGGCATTCGTCGACGCATGGCACGGGCGCATCCAGGGCGGCCTGCCGTTGTCCGAGCATCTGCTGTGGAGTGCTGCGCGCGTATTCGGCGCGTTCCTGCTCGCGACCGCGATCGGCGTGCCGGCCGGCATCCTGATGGGTGTGAGCCGCGTCGCGCGCGGCGTGCTCGATCCGCTGCTGGAGTTCTACCGGCCGCTGCCGCCGCTCGCGTACCTGCCGCTCGTCGTGATCTGGTTCGGTATCGACGAAACGGCGAAGCTCGTCGTGATCTTCCTCGCGTGCTTCGCGCCGATCGCGATGGCCGCGCGCGCCGGCGTGCGCGCCGCGACGGTCGAGCAGATCAATGCCGCGTATTCGCTCGGCGGCAGCTTCGCGCAGATCGTGCGCCACGTGGTGCTACCGGCCGCGCTGCCGGAAATCCTCACCGGGCTGCGGATCGCGATCGGCTTCGGCTGGACGACGCTCGTCGCGGCCGAGATGGTTGCCGCGACGGCCGGACTCGGGCAGATGGTGCTCAACGCGTCGAGCTTCCTGCGCACCGACATCGTCGTGATGGGCATCCTGATCATCGGTGCGATCGCGTGGCTGTTCGATCTCGCGATGCGCTGGGTCGAGCGGCGGGTGGTGCCGTGGAAGGGGCGCGGGTAGGCAGGGCGCTGCGCGATCGGTCGTATCGGCGGGGTATTCAGATGTGCTGATAGACGACGGTCAGCGGCCGGCCGTATGCCGCGCCGAATTCGTCGATGAAGGTTTCGCTCAGCAGCCAGTTGTGGAAGCAAAAGCCGAGATGACCGAATGCCCACGGCGGATCGTAGCGCCACTGCGTGACGGCTTGCCGATGGCCGCATGCACCGCACTGGAGCGGCGCGTCGTCGTCCCCGTGGAACCACCGTGTGAACGCATCGCCCCACGCCTGGCCCAATGCCGTTTGCTCCGCATTGCAGGCCGGGCAGACGATCTCCAGACCGTTCCCGCCGGCATCGAAGACGCGGCGCTCGATGATCAGGGTCAGCCAGTTCGGGACCGGCGGCGGCACGCGTGCACGGGCGTCGCACGCGCTGGCATAACCGGACCCGAATGGATAGGCGAGGCCGTCGTCTTCCGTGAGTTCGCCGGCGTCGAAGCCATGGGTTCGGCCCCAGTCGCGATACAGATCGCCGACGCGCGTCGCGGCGCCGACGATCTTGCGTGCCTGCAGCCACGCGATCATGCGCTGCGCTTCGGCAGATGCGTCGGCAAGCGAAATCGCCGGGTCGACCAGGTAGGTGAAGTTGTCGCTCATTCGCCCATCGCCACGCCTTCCCGCCGCGGGTCGGCCCCCCCGAACCACACCGTCTGCCCCTGCACGTTCAACCGTTGAATCCCCTGCAGTCCCGAGTTCATCTCGACGACCTGCACGTCGTGCCCGCGGCCCTTCAGCCCGTCGGCGAGCGCGTCCGACACGCGGCCGCGTTCGAGCTGCGTCGGCCCGTTCATCGACCCGAAATTCGGCAGCGCGATCGCCTGCTGCATCGTCATCCCCCAGTCGAGCACGCCGACCAGCGTCTTCGCGACGTGGTTGATGATCGCGGGGCCGCCGGCCGAGCCGACGACCATCGTCACCTGCTTCGTCTTCTTGTCGAACGCGAGCTCCGGCGACATCGCCGAGCGCGGCCGCTTGCCGGGCTGCACGCGGTTCGCGACCGGCCGGCCGTTGTCGTTCGACACGAACGAGAAATCGGTGAGCTGGTTGTTCAGCATGAAGCCGCGCACCATCAGCCGCGAGCCGAATGCGTCCTCGATGCTGGTCGTCATCGACAGCGCCTGGCCGTAGCGGTCGACGATCGCGATGTCGGACGTCGACGGCAGCTCGGGGCTGCGGTCGTCGGCCATCGCGAGCGTCGCGCCCTGCGGCGTGCCGGCCTGCGCGATGCCCATGCTGCTGTCGCCGATCAGGTGCGCACGCTGCGCGAGATAGGTCTTGTCGGTGAGGCTCGCCCAGCTGCCGCCCGGCAGCGGCACGAAATCGGGATCGGCGACATAGCGCGCGCGGTCCGCATACGCGAGGCGCCCGGCTTCGCTGAACAGGTGCGCGGCGAACGGCGTCGGCTCGTAGCCGACGTCGTTGCGCACCGGCTTCTGCGCGCCGATCTGCTGCCAGTCGGGCATCGCTTCAAGGATGCCGAGCATCTGCGCGATCGCGAGGCCGCCCGACGACGGCGGCGGCATCCCGCACACGACCGAGCGCCGGTAATCGGCGCACAGCGGCGTGCGCACCTTCGCCTTGTAGCGCGCGAGATCCTGGAGTGACAGCAGGCCCGGGTTGGTCGGGTGCTTGCGCACCTTCGTGACGATGTCGCGCGCGATCGCGCCGCTGTAGAACGCGTTCGCGCCGCGCTCGGCGACCTGGCGCAGCACGGTCGCGAGCGCGGGGTTCTTCAGCAAGGTGCCGACCGCCTTCGGCGTGCCGTCCTTGTTGTAGAAGTACGCGCGCGCGGCCGGATCGTTTTTCAGGTACTTGTCGTTCGCGATCAGCATCGCGAGCCGCGGGCTGATCGTGAAACCGTGCTCGGCGAGCCGGATCGCCGGCTGGAACAGCCGGCGCCACGGCAGCTTGCCGTGCGCGCGGTGCGCGGCGTCGAGCATGCGCAGCACGCCCGGCGTGCCGACCGAACGCCCGCCGACGACACCTTCGTAGAAGCTCATCGGCTGGCCGGTCGGCCCGTAGAACAGGCGGTCGGTCGCGGCGGCCGGCGCGGTTTCGCGGCCGTCGTAGGCCTGTGTCGCCTTGCCGTCGAAGTACAGCAGGAACGCGCCGCCGCCGATCCCCGACGATTGCGGCTCGACGAGCGCGAGCACCATCTGCGTGGCGATCGCCGCGTCGATCGCGGTGCCGCCCGCCTTCAGCATGTCGTAGCCGGCCTGCGTCGCGAGCGGGTTCGCGGCCGCGATCATGAAGTGCTGCGAGGTCCAGCCCGGCTTGTCGGTCCAGCCGGACGACAGCTCGGGCGCGTGGACGCCGGGCAGCGGCACGGCGGCACCCGATGCGGCGGCGACGGGCACCACCGCACCCGACGGCGGCGTGGACGGGGACGTGCAGCCGGCATTGAACGCGACGAGCGCGACGGCGGCGAGCAGCGTCCAGGAGCGCGAATGCGGACGAATCCGGTCGAACATTGAACCCTCGGCAGCAGTGAATTCGAAGGAGGCGACGGTGCCGGCGCAGCGCGGCTGCCCGCCCCGGGCGCGCTATTGTCGCCGCGCGGCCGGCGGCTTGTCACCCGACAGGAAACCCTGACCCATCGCGCCGGGCCCGCCCCGGCCGGTCTTTCCGGCCTGTTCGAGGATGAACTCTATGAACGTCGACGTCGCGCGCGTGTGGTGCCGGTTCGGCATGTAGAGCATGTACATGTGCGTGCCGAAGATACTGAGCCGGTACGCGTCGAGCGACGTGACGACCGTGCCGCGCCGGATGTCGTCGTGCACCACGTAGTCGGGCACGATGCCGACGCCGATCCCGCCGAGGATCGCCTGCCGCAGGAACAGGAAGTTCTCCGAAACCAGCGTCGGCTCGAGCAGCACCTCGTGGCGCTCGTCGCCGAGATAGGCGGCGATCCGGAGCTGCCGGCCCATCACCGTCGCGGTGACGACGGGGGAGGCCGACAACGCGCCGAGGCTCGCCGGCATCCCGTGCTCGGCCGCGAATGCGGCGGACGCGCACGCGACGTAGCGCACCGCGCCCATGTCGCGCGCGACGAGGTTCTGCGGCGGCTCCGGCATCACGCGCACCGCGATGTCGATCTCGTCGCGCATCAGGTCTTCCACGCGGTTCTCGAACACGACGTCGAGCACGATGCCCGGATGCAGCCGCTTGAACGCGAGCAGCCAGTCGGACATCACCATCTGCCCGTAGCCGCTCGGCACCGACAGCCGCACGCGGCCCTGCAGGTCCTGACCGAGCGTCGTCACCGATTCCTGCGCGGCCAGCAGCTCGTTGCGGATGCGCCGGCCGTGTTCGTACAGTTTCAGCCCGATCTCGGTCGGCTCGATACGCCGCGTCGTGCGCCGCACGAGCTGCTGGCCGATCGAGCGTTCGAGCTGGTTCAGCCGGTAGCTGACGTTCGCCCGGCTCATCTTGAGCCGCTGCGCGGCCTTGCTGAGATTGCCGGCGTCGAGGATCTCGACGAGCAGCGTCAGCGCGTTCAGGTCCATGCGTCGCGTCTCCTGATCCGTCCCGTTTAACGGTTGGAAGCATTCAGTGTCAAGTCAGACTTGACAGCTTGTAAAAGCGAGAGGGAATTGTCAATGAATCTCGATCAATCGAGAATCGGGTCATGCCCGGCGTATGGCCGGATCTTGTCCCGCTTCGTGCGGGACCGGGGCGGGTGCCCCGGCGCCGCTCGCGATGCCGCGAGCCACGAACCGGCGTCGACGCACCGGCCGCCGCGTCAAGGAGACACGATGAATTCACCCGCTTCCCCCATCAGCCCGGCGGGCACCGTCACGCGCGAGCGGCGCGACAAGGTGCTCGTCGTCACGATCGACCATCCGCCTGTCAACGCGCTGTCCGCCGATGTGCGGCGCGGCCTCGCCGACGCGCTCGACGCCGCGCAGGCCGACGACGCGATCCGCGCGGTGCTGATCGTCGGCGCCGGCCGCAACTTCATCGCGGGTGCCGACATCCGCGAATTCGGCAAGCCGCCGGTGCCGCCGTCGCTGCCCGACGTGTGCGAGCGGATCGAATCGGGCACGAAGCCGGTCGTGGTCGCGCTGCACGGCGCGACGCTCGGCGGCGGCCTCGAAGTCGCGCTCGCCGCGCATTACCGGCTCGCGGTGCCCGGCACGAAGCTCGGGTTGCCCGAAGTCACGCTCGGCCTGCTGCCCGGCGCGGGCGGCACGCAGCGCGCACCGCGCCTGATCGGTGCGAAGGCCGCGCTCGACTTGATGCTGACGGGCCGTCACGCGAGCGCTGACGAAGCGCTCGCGCTCGGCCTCGTCGACCGCGTCGCGCACAGTGACGACACGCTCGCCGAAGGGCTGGCCTACGCGCAGGAACTCGTGTCGCTCGGCGCACCGGTGCGCCGCACGTGCGACGCGCAGGGGCTGGCCGACCGCGCGGCCGCGCAGGCCGTGATCGATGCGGCGCGCGCGGAGCTGCCGAAGAAATCGCGCGGCCTGTTCTCGCCCGCGAAGATCGTCGACGCGGTCGAGGCCGCACTCACGCAGTCGTTCGACGCGGGGATGAAGTTCGAGCGCAGCCTGTTCCTTCAGTGCGTCGACAGCCCGCAGCGCGCGGGCCTCGTGCATGCGTTCTTCGCGGAGCGCGAAGCGGCGAAGGCGCCCGAGGCGCGGCGCGCGAGCGCACGGCCGGTCGAGCGGATCGGCGTGGTCGGCGGCGGCACGATGGGCGCGGGCATCGCGGTCGCGGCGCTCGATGCCGGGCTGCCGGTGACGATGATCGAACGCGACGAAGCGTCGCTCGCGCGCGGCCGCGCGCACGTCGAGAAGGTGTACGACGGCCTCGTCGCGAAAGGGCGGATGACGCCAGCCGCGCACGCGGCGCGGCTCGCGCGCTTCAAGGGCAGCACGTCGTACGACGCGCTCGCGCAGGCCGACGTCGTGATCGAGGCCGTGTTCGAAGACATGGCCGTGAAGCAGGCCGTGTTCGCCGAACTCGCGCGCGTGTGCAAGCCGGGCGCGGTGCTCGCGACCAACACGTCGTATCTCGACATCGACGAACTGGCCGCGAGCATCGACCGGCCGGCCGACGTGATCGGCCTGCATTTCTTCTCGCCGGCCAACGTGATGAAGCTGCTCGAGATCGTCGTGCCGGCGCGCGTGAGCGCGGACGTCGTCGCGACCGCGTTCGCGCTGGCGAAGCAGCTGAAGAAGACGCCGGTGCGCGCGGGCGTGTGCGATGGCTTCATCGGCAACCGGATCCTCGCGGTTTATCGGACGGCGGCCGACTACCTGATGGAAGACGGCGCGTCGCCGTACCAGATCGACCGCGCGGTGCGCGAATTCGGTTTCCCGATGGGGCCGTTCCAGGTCGTCGATCTCGCGGGTGGCGACATCGGCTGGGCGACCCGCAAGCGCCGCGCGGCGACGCGTGACCCGCGGGCACGCTACGCGGAGATTTCCGACCGGCTGTGCGAGCGCGGCTGGTTCGGCCAGAAGACGGCGCGCGGCTATTACCTGTATCCGGACGGCGCGCGCGTCGGCACACCGGACCCGGAAGTCGAAGCGATCGTCGCCGAAGAGCGCGCGAAGAAGGGCGTCACGCCGCGCACATTCACCGACGACGAAATCATGCGCCGCTACCTCGCCGCGATGATCAACGAAGGTGCAAACGTCGTGCACGAGAAGATCGCGCTGCGCCCGCTCGATGTCGATGCGGTGTTCCTGTACGGCTACGGCTTCCCGCGCTATCGCGGCGGCCCGATGCACTACGCGGACACGGTCGGCCTCGCGAACGTGCTCGCCGATATCCGTGCGTTCGCGAAGGAAGATCCGCTGTTCTGGAAGCCGTCGCCGCTGCTCGTCGATCTCGTCGCGCGCGGCGCGGATTTCGCGAGCCTGAACCGCATCGACTGAACGCTCACCGCATTCGTAACGGACCGAAGATGGACCTCAATTTCACTCCCGAAGAGGAAGCCTTCCGCACGGAAGTGCAGCGCTTCCTGCAAGCCGAACTGCCCGCGCGCATCGCGCGCAAGGTGAAGGGCGGCCTGCATCTCACGCGCGACGACATGCGCGAATGGCACGCGACACTCAACGCGCGCGGCTGGCTCGCGAGCCACTGGCCGCGCGAATACGGCGGCCCCGGCTGGAGCGTCGCGCAGAAGTTCCTGTTCGACAACGAGTGTGCGCTCGCGGGTGCGCCGCGCATCGTGCCGTTCGGCGTGAACATGCTCGGCCCTGTGCTGATCAAGTACGGCAACGAAGCGCAGCAGCGCCGCTGGCTGCCGCGCATCCTCGACGGCACCGACTGGTGGTGCCAGGGCTACTCGGAGCCGGGCGCCGGTTCCGATCTGGCGGCGGTGAAGACGAGCGCGGTGCGCGGCATCGACGCGCAGGGCGAGCACTACGTCGTGAACGGCCAGAAGACGTGGACCACGCTCGGCCACTACGCGAACATGATCTTCTGCCTCGTGCGCACCGCGACCGACGTGCGCAAGCAGGAAGGCATCAGCTTCCTGCTGATCGACATGAACACGCCGGGCGTCGAGGTCCGTCCGATCATTACGCTCGACGGCGAGCACGAAGTGAACGAGGTGTTCTTCACCGACGTGCGCGTGCCGGCCGACAACCTCGTCGGCGAAGAGAACCGCGGCTGGACCTACGCGAAATACCTGCTCACGTACGAGCGCACCAACATCGCCGGAATCGGCTTCTCGACGGCCGCGCTCGACCGGTTGCGCGCGGTGGCTGCGAAGGTCACGAAGAACGGCCGGCCGCTTGCCGACGATCCGTTCTTCGCGGCGCGTATCGCGCGGGTCGAGATCGAACTCGAGAACATGCGCACGACCAACCTGCGCGTGCTGGCCGCGGTCGCGGGCGGCGGCGCGCCGGGTGCGGAAAGCTCGATGCTGAAGATTCGCGGCACGCAGATCCGCCAGGAGATCACCGCGCTGATGCGGCGCGCGATGGGGCCGTATGCGCAGCCGTTCGTCGAGGAAGCACTCGATGCCGACTACGACGGCGAGCCGGTCGGCCCGGACGAAGCCGCGAGCGCCGCGCAGCAGTACTTCAACAACCGCAAGCTGTCGATCTTCGGCGGCTCGAACGAGATCCAGAAGAACATCATCGCGAAGATGATGCTCGGGCTGTAACGAGGGACGCGACGATGGATTTTCAGCACACAGAAGACCGCCGGATGCTGGCGGATACGTTGAACCGCTTCATCGCCGAACAGTACGCGTTCCCGGTGCGCGATCGCATTGCGCAGTCGGCCGAGGGGTTCGATCGCGCGATGTGGCAGCGCTTTGCCGAACTCGGTACGGTCGGCGCGCTGTTTTCCGAAGCCGACGGCGGTTTCGGCGGCGCGGGCTTCGACATCGCCGTGGTGTTCGAATGCGTCGGGCGCGGGCTCGTCGTCGAGCCGTTCCTCGGCGCGCTGCTCGCGGGCCGTGCGCTGTCGCTCGCCGGCGGCGCGGCGCATCGCGACCGGCTCGCCGCGCTGATCGACGGCAGTGCGAGCGCCGCGTTCGCGCATGACGAGCCGGGCTCGCACTACGAACTGACGACCGTGCGCACGCGCGCCGAGCGCTCGGGCGACGGCTGGCTGCTGACGGGCGCGAAGGGTGTCGTCGACCAGGCCGCGCAGGCGGCGTTCTTCGTCGTCAGCGCACGCGTGTCGGGTCACGACGACGATGCGTCCGGCATCGGCCTGTTCGTCGTGCCGGCCGACGCACCGGGCGTATCGCTGCGCGACTACCAGAAGATCGACGGCGGCCGCGCGGCCGAAGTGCGCTTCGAACGCGTCGCGCTGCCGGCCGATGCCGCGCTCGGCGCGCATGACGGTGAAGCGGGTGCCGAGCTGCTCGAGCGCGTGCTCGGCTACGGGCTGCTTGCGCTGTCGGCGGAAGCGCTCGGCGCGATGGACGTCGCGAAGGAATACACGCTCGACTACCTGCGTACGCGCAAGCAGTTCGGTTTGCCGATCGGCAGCTTCCAGGCGCTGCAGCACCGGATGGCCGACTTGCTGCTCGAAGTCGAGCAGGCGCGCTCGGCCGTGATCAACGCAGCTGCGCAGCTCGATGCACCGCGCGCGGTGCGCGAACGCGCGCTCGCGGCGGCGAAGTACACGATCGGCCGGATCGGCACGCTCGTCGCCGAGGAGAGCATCCAGTTGCATGGCGGGATCGGGATGACGTGGGAGCTTCCGCTGTCGCATTACGCGAAGCGCCTCGTGATGATCGATCACCAGCTCGGCGACGAGGATCACCATCTCGCGCGCTATATCGCGCTGTCGAAACCGTAAGAACGAACGACGCGAATGGAGGAGACAAGGATGACGAACGAATCGCGCGCATTGCCGCTGGCCGGCGTGAAGGTGCTCGATTTCTCGCGCGTGCTCGCGGGCCCGTGGTGCGCGATGGTGCTCGCCGATTTCGGCGCGGAAGTGATCAAGGTCGAGCATCCGGCGCGCGGCGACGATACGCGCGACTGGGGCCTGAGGATCGGCGACACCGAGACGACCTACTTCAACAGCGTGAACCGCAGCAAGCGCTCGATCTGTCTCGACCTGCAGACCGACGAAGGGCAGCGGCTCGCACGCGAACTGGCCGCGCAGGCCGACGTCGTGCTTCACAACTTCAAGTTCGGCGGCGCGGAAAAGCTCGGGCTCGGCTACGACGCGCTGGCCGAGCTGAATCCGCGCCTCGTGCACTGCGCGATCTCCGGCTACGACCGTTCGGGCACCGAGGCCGCACGGCCTGGCTACGACCTCGTCGTGCAGGGCGAGGCCGGGCTGATGGCGCTGAACGGCGAAGCCGGCCAGCCGCCGCTGAAGTTCGGCGTCGCGGCGGTCGACCTGTTCACCGGCATGTATTCGGCGCAGGCGATCCTCGCCGCGTTGTACGAGCGCCATACGACGGGGCGCGGGCGGCGCATCGAGATGGCGCTGTTCGACTGCGGGCTGATGATCACCGCGTACTACGGGCTCGACGCGCTGCTGATGGGCGAGGACCCGCCGCGCTACGGCAACGCGCATCCGTCGATCGTGCCGTACGGCGTGTTCGACGCGGCCGACGGCCCGCTCGTGATCACGGTCGGCAACAACACGCAGTTCGCGCGCTTCTGCGAGGCGATCGAGCGGCCCGATCTCGCGGCCGACGCGCGTTACAAGACCAACCTCGGCCGCTCGGAGAGTCGCGCCGATCTGCTGCCGGAGATTCGTCGCGAACTCGCAAGCCGGTCGCGCGCGACGTTGCTCGCGGCGCTCGCCGATGCGGGCATTCCGTGCGGGGAAGTGCTCGGGCTGCACGAAGCGCTGAAGTCGGAACGCGCGACGAGCGCGGGGCTCGTCACGCGGCAGCCGCACCCGGTCGCGGGCGGCGTCGACGTGCTTGCGCCGCCGTATCGGTTCGACGGCGCACGGCTGCCGGTGCGCGGTGCGCCACCGGTGCTCGGTGCGGATACGGATGCGGTGCTCGGTGGCTGGCTCGGGATGTCGGCCGACGAGGTCGCGCGGCTGCGTGCGGATCGCGTCGTGTAGCGCATTTCTTGCCGCCGCGGCGCGGGCGGATCGGTAGACGCGCCGGCCATCCACAAAACACCCCTCGCGACGACGAGGAGGTCGCCCTGCGGGGACTGGAGTAAGCGCTAAAGCGCCAACTCCGGTCGACCGCGAAGCATGGGACCCGAGTAAGCGCTAAAGCGCTAACTCTGGTCGACCGCGAAGCATGGGACCCGAGTAAGCGCTAAAGCGCTAACTCTGGTCGACAGGAGACACCATGGAGCTTTCCGTCATCGAATCGGTCACGGCGCGCCGTGACTACCAGCAGCTCGTGCGTGCGCGGCGCCGCTTCAGCTTCACGCTGACGGCGCTGATGATCGCCACGTACTACGGCTTCATCCTGCTCGTCGCGCTCGCGCCGCACGTGCTCGCCGCGCCGCTGTACCGCGGCGCGACCATGACGGTCGGAATCGCCACGGGCGTCGCGATCATCCTGGTCGCGATCAGCCTGACCGCGTGCTACGTGCTGCGCGCGAACCGTGCGTTCGACCGCCGCGTCGACGCGATCCTGCAGCGTTCGTGACGGAGGCCCACATGCGACGACCCTCGATCGCGCTCGGCGCGCTTGCCGTTCCCGTAGCGTTCGTTTCCTCCGCCGCCCACGCGGTATCCGTTGCGGGCCCGATGCCCGGCAAGGTCGAACTGAACCCGGTCGCGATCGGGATGTTCTTCGCGTTCGTGTTCGCGACGCTCGCGCTCACGCGCTGGGCCGCGCGCCGCACGCGCTCGACGCGCGACTTCTACACGGCCGGCGGCGGCATCACCGGGCTGCAGAACGGGCTCGCGATCGCGGGCGACTACATGTCGGCTGCGTCGTTCCTCGGGCTGTCCGGGATGGTGTTCATGTTCGGCTTCGACGGGCTGATCTACTCGATCGGCTTCCTGGTCGGCTGGCCGTTCGTGATGTTCCTGATCGCCGAGCCGCTGCGCAACCTCGGCAAGTTCACGTTCGTCGACGTCGTCGCGTACCGTTTCGCGCAGCGGCCGATCCGGCTGCTGACGTCCGCGAATTCGTTGACCATCGTCGTCTTGTACCTCGTCGTGCAGATGGTCGGCGCGGGCAAGCTGATCCAGCTGCTGTTCGGGCTGTCGTACGGCACGGCCGAGCTGATCGTCGGCGTGCTGATGGTCGTGTACGTGTTCTTCGGCGGGATGACGGCCACCACCTGGGTGCAGGTGATCAAGGCCGTGCTGCTGTTGTGCGGCGCGACGCTGCTCGTCGTGCTCGCGCTCAGCGAATTCGGCTTCAGCGTCGACGAGATGTTCCGCCGCGCGGTGGCCGTGCATCCGGGCGCGCTGTCGATCATGGGCCCCGGCAAGCTGATCCGCGATCCGGCCAACGCGCTGTCGCTCGGCATCGCGCTGATGTTCGGCACGGCCGGCTTCCCGCACATCCTGATGCGCTTCTTCACGGTGCCGAACGCGAAGGAGGCGCGCAAGTCGGTGCTCTACGCGACCGGCTTCATCGGCTACTTCTATTTGCTGACGTTCGTGATCGGCTTCTCGGCGATCGTGCTGCTCGCGCAGCATCCGGAGTTCTTCAAGCTCGGCGCGGACGGCTCGTTCAACCTCACGCACGACCTGCTCGGCGGCTCGAACATGGTCGCGGTGAAGCTCGCGCAGGCGGTCGGCGGGAACTGGTTCTACGGCTTCATCGCGGCCGTCACGTTCGCGACGATCCTCGCGGTGGTCGCGGGCCTGACGCTCGCCGGCGCGACGACGATCTCGCACGACCTGTACGCGCAGATGTGGGCGCGCGGCAAACCGGACGAACGCGTCGAGATGCGCATCTCGCGCGCGGCGACGATCGCGCTGTCGGCGGTGGCGATCGGGCTGTCGATCCTGTTCGAGCACGTGAACGTCGCGTTCATGGTCGGGCTCGTCGCGGCGGTGGCTGCGAGCGCGAATTTCCCGGTGCTGGCGATGTCGATCTTCTGGCGCGGGATGACGACGCGCGGCGCGGTGCTCGGCGGCGGCCTCGGCCTCGCGTCGGCGGTCGCGCTCACGGTGCTGTCGAAGTCGGTGTGGGTCGACGTGCTGCACCACGCGCATGCGCCGGTGTTCCTCGACAACCCGGCGCTCGTATCGGTGCCGCTCGCGTTCATCGGGATCGTCGTCGGCTCGCTGCTGGATCGCGGCGAGCGCGCACGGCGCGAGCGCGACGCGTTCGCGCAGCAGGAGTTCTACGCGCAGACGGGCGTGCTCGCCGGCCGCGCCGTGCAGCATTGATTCATTAGACGAAATGGGATATCCGTCCGGATCGCCGGACGGATGTTTTCCGGAAATCCGGAATCCCGGATTTCCTTGCCTGCCACATTATGAGAAATACAATAAAAACAACGGCTTGAGGGCTTCCGGACACCTGGCATCGACCTTGCAATATAAAGCGCACGGCCATCCCCCGGCCGAACTACTACAGCAAGCAAGGAGACAATCGATGACCACTGCCTTCCTTCCCCTCCGGACGTCCTGAGGCATCGCTTGTTGCGGCACGGCAGCCGCGCGGGCGAAAGATTCTTCCCCTGACATTCGTCCGCGCGCGTGACGCCGTTTCCATCGGCTCATCTACTTCAGCAGGAACCATCGTGAAGAAGAAACCCTTCTACAAAGTGCTCTATGTGCAGGTGATCTTCGCCATCATCGTCGGCGTGATCCTCGGCCACTACTACCCGGCGCTCGCCACCGACATGAAGCCGCTCGGCGACGGGTTCATCAAGCTGATCAAGATGGTGATCGGCCCGATCATCTTCTGTACGGTCGTCACCGGCATCGCCGGCATGGAGGACATGAAGAAGGTGGGCCGCGTCGGCGGCAAGGCGCTGCTGTACTTCGAGATCGTGTCGACCTTCGCGCTGCTGCTCGGCCTCGCGGCGACGCACATCCTGCGTCCGGGCGTCGGCTTCAACATCGATCCGGCGACGCTCGACGGCAAGGCCGTCGCGTCGTATGCGGCGAAGGCACACGGGCAGTCGACGGTCGACTTCCTGATGCACATCATCCCGAACACGATGGTCGATGCGTTCGCGCAGGGCGAGATCCTGCAGATCCTGCTGATCGCACTGCTGTTCGGCAGCGTGCTTGCGCACCTCGGCGAGCGCGGCAAGGTGGTGACGGACTTCATCGACGGGCTCACGCGCGTGCTGTTCGGCATCGTGCACATCGTCACGAAGCTGGCACCGATCGGCGCGTTCGGCGCGATGGCGTTCACGATCGGCAAGTACGGCGTCGGCTCGCTGGTGCCGCTGCTCAAGCTGATCGGCACGTTCTATCTGACGTCGGTGGTGTTCGTGCTGGTGGTGCTCGGTACGATCGCGCGCTTCACGGGCTTCTCGATCATCCGCTTCGTGTCGTACATCAAGGAAGAGCTGCTGATCGTGCTGGGCACGAGCTCGTCGGAAGCCGCGCTGCCGCAGCTGATGGAAAAGCTCGAGAAGGCCGGTTGCTCGCGTTCGGTCGTCGGCCTCGTCGTGCCGACCGGCTATTCGTTCAACCTCGACGGCACCAACATCTACATGACGATGGCCGTGCTGTTCATCGCGCAGGCGACCAACATCGAACTGACGTGGATGCAGCAGCTCACGCTGCTGGCCGTCGCGATGCTGACGTCGAAGGGCGCGAGCGGCGTCACGGGCGCGGGCTTCATCACGCTCGCCGCGACGCTCGCCGTCGTGCCGACGATCCCGCTGTCGGGCATGGTGCTGATCCTCGGCATCGACCGCTTCATGAGCGAATGCCGCGCGCTGACCAACATCGTCGGCAACGGCGTCGCGACGGTCGTCGTGTCGGCCTGGGAGAAGGAGCTCGACCGCAACAAGCTGCGCCAGGCGCTGACGGGCGGCGGCGAGGTCACGACGACCGAGACGGCTGGCGTCTGACACCATGAACGAGCAGGCGGCGGCACCGCCCGCCGGCGGCGCGGCCCGCGGCGGCCAGGGCGACGAGGCGGAGGCCTATGACACAATAGGCGATCCGCATCGCCAGGAAGCCTCGACCGTGACGCGCCGCCTGCTCATTCTCGTCGTGCTTGCCGCCGTGCTCGCCGCGGCGTGCACGCTGACGTGGACGATCACCTGGCGGCGAGGCGTCGCGGAGCTGCAGCGCAACGCCGCAGTGCGCGTCGACCGCACCACCAACGCGCTCAAGAGCACACTCGACCGCTACGAATCGCTGCCCTATCTGCTCGGCAGCCATCCGTACGTGCAGGACCTGCTCGCCGAGCCGAAGCGCGCCGACTACACCGCGCGCGTCAACCGCTATCTCGAAGACCTCAACGAACACGCGCACGCGACCGTCACCTACGTGATCGGCGCGGACGGCCTGTGCGTCGCCGCGAGCAACTGGCGCGCGCCCGAAAGCTTCGTCGGGATCGAATACCGCTTCCGCCCGTATTTTCTCGACGCGATGAACGGGCAGGTCGGCCGCTTCTTCGGGATCGGCACGATCTCGCGCGATCCCGGCTACTACATCTCGCAGCCCGTGTGGCGCGACGGCAGGATCGCGGGCGTCGTCGTCGTGAAGCTCAACCTCGAATGGTTCCAGGGCGCCGATGCGTCCGAGCCGCTCGTCGTCGCGGACGATCACGGCGTCGTGTTCCTGTCGTCGGTGCCCGCGTGGAAGTACCACACGCTGCGGCCGCTGACGGGGCCCGTCGCCGCGTCGATCTACGAGACGCGCCAGTACGCGCAGCAGCCCGTCACGCCGCTGCCGCTGCGCATCGAACAGGTGCTCGGCCCCGATGCGGAGATCGTGCGCCTCGGCCCCGGCCTGCGTGCGCCGCGCTTCCTCGCGAGCAAGCGGCGGATCGGCGAGCCCGACTGGCTGCTCGTCACGCTCGCGCCGGTCGCCCCCGTCGACGCCGATGCGCGCAACGCGACGATCGTCACGGGCTTCGGCTTCGTGTCGGTCGCGCTGCTCGCGTTCTACTGGCGGATGCGCCGCGCGCGGGTGCGCGAAATGATCCGCGGCCGCGCGCTGCTGCAGCAGGCGTACGCGGAGCTGAACCGGCGCGTCGAGGAGCGCACGGCCGACCTGTCGGAAGCGAACGAGCAATTGCAGAAGGAGGTCGGCGACCGGATCCGCGCGGAGCAGGAACTGCGCGCCGCGCACGACGAACTGATCCAGGCGAGCAAGCTCGCCGCGCTCGGCCAGATGGCGGCCGGCATCACGCACGAACTGAACCAGCCGCTCGCGGCGCTGCGCAGCTTCTCGGACAACACGCGCGTGCTGCTCGATCGCGGCGAGCAGGGCGCCGCGCGCGAGAACCTCGAGGCGATCGCCGCGCTCACCGAGCGGATGGGCAAGATCACGAACCAGCTGAAGCTGTTCGTCGGCCGCGCGAAGCCGCGCAACGAGCAGGCGCTCGTCGTGCGTGCGCTGCGCAGCGTGTTGTCGCTGCTCGACGAGCGGCTGCGCGGCGTCGCGCTCACGCTGACGCTGCAGGACGCGACCGTGTCGCCCGCCCAGGATGCGCCGCTCGACCTGGCGCGCGACTATCCCGAACTCGTCGCCCGTTGCGAGGATCTGCGTCTCGAACAGGTGCTGATCAACCTGCTCGGCAACGCGCTCGACGCGGTGGCCGGCGTTGCGGCGCCGGCGATCGAAGTGACGATCGCGGTGTCGGCGGCCACGCTCGCGGTCGAGGTGCGCGACAACGGCTGCGGCATTGCGCCGGACCTGCTGCCGCGCCTGTTCGAGCCGTTCTTCACGACCAAGGAAATGGGGCGCGGGCTCGGGCTCGGCCTGGCGATCTCGTCGTCGATCGCGAGCGACGCGGGCGGTGCGCTGACCGCGCGCAACGCGCCGTCGGGCGGCGCGCTGTTCGTCTTGACGCTGCGGCGCACGCGCACGCATCATCCGGACTCCGTGTCCGAGCCGGCGGGCACGCCGCGCTAGGCGCGCCCCGCCGCCCGCCCGATCGGCGCACGATCGGTATCAACGACGCCGCGCGCGCTGCCGCCGCGCGGCCCGTCAGGAGCAAGTGAGTACGATGGCCAACCGGCTGCAAGTGATCTATATCGAAGACGATGCGCTCGTTCGCCGGGCAAGCGTGCAGAGCCTTCAGCTGGCGGGGTTCGACGTCGCCGGCTTCGAGTCGGCCGAAGCGGCCGAGAAGGCGATCGTCGCGGATACCGCCGGCGCGATCGTCAGCGACATCCGGCTGCCTGGCGCGAGCGGGCTCGACGTGCTCGCGCAGTGCCGCGAGCGCGTGCCCGACGTGCCCGTGATCCTCGTCACGGGGCACGGCGACATCTCGATGGCCGTGCAGGCGATGCGCGACGGCGCGTACGACTTCATCGAAAAACCATTCGCGGCCGAGCGCCTGATCGAGACGGTGCGCCGCGCACTCGAGCGGCGCGAGCTCGTGCTCGAGAACCACGCGCTGCGGCGCGAGCTGGCCGGGCAGAACGTCGTCGCGCCGCGCATCATTGGCCGCAGCCCCGCGATCGAGCAGGTGCGCAAGCTGATCGCGAACGTCGCGCCGACCGATGCGTCGGTGCTGATCAACGGCGACACGGGCGCCGGCAAGGAGCTGATCGCGCGCAGCCTGCACGAGCTGTCGCCGCGCCGCGACAAACCGTTCATCGCGGTGAATTGCGGCGCGCTGCCCGAGCCGATGTTCGAGTCGGAGATGTTCGGCTACGAGCCCGGTGCGTTCACCGGTGCCGCGAAGCGCCGGGTCGGCAAGCTCGAATACGCGTCGGGCGGTACGCTGTTTCTCGACGAAATCGAAAGCATGCCGCTCGCGCTGCAGGTGAAGCTGCTGCGCGTGCTGCAGGACGGCGTGCTGGAGCGGCTCGGCTCGAACCAGCCGATCCGCGTGAACTGCCGCGTGGTGGCGGCTGCGAAGGGCGACATGAGCGAGCTCGTCGCGGCCGGCACGTTCCGGCGTGACCTGCTGTACCGCCTCAACGTCGTGACGATCGCGCTGCCGCCGCTTGCCGAGCGCCGCGAGGACATCGTGCCGCTGTTCGAGCATTTCATGCTCGATGCGGCCGTACGTTACGCGCGGCCCGCGCCGGTGCTGACCGACCGGCAGCGCGCGAGCCTGATGCAGCGCGACTGGCCCGGCAACGTGCGCGAACTGCGCAACGCGGCCGACCGCTTCGTGCTCGGCGTGGCCGACATGCCGCAGGAGACGGGCGCGGGCGGCGACGAAGCCGACAACGAGCAGACGCTGAAGGAGCGCATCGAGCAATTCGAACGCGCGGTGATCGCCGAGGCGTTGAACCAGACGGGCGGCGCGGTTGCCGCGACGGCCGACCGGCTGCATGTCGGCAAGGCGACGCTGTACGAGAAGATGAAGCGCTACGGGTTGTCGGCGAAAGGCGAAACCGAGCGCTGAAAAGCAGACGGACCGCGGAACCGGGTTGCCCGGTCGTGCGGTCCGTCGTGCGGAGAAGGGCGCGGTGCGCGGCCCTTCGAGCCGGATCGGCGGCGCTCAGGCCGCGTTGCTGCCGAGTGCCTTCTTGAGCAGTGCGTCGAGTTCTGCGAACTGAGGTGCGCCGACGTAGCGCTTCAGGATCTTGCCGTCCTTGTCGACGACGAAGGTCGTCGGCGTGAGCTGCACGTTGCCGAACTGCTTCGCGACGCTGCCGTCGTCGAGCGCGACCTTGAACGGCAACTGGCGCGTCTGCGCATAGTTCGCGACGTACATCGGCGGATCGTAGTTCATCGCGACCGCGACGAATTCCAGACCCTGGCCCTTGAAGCGATTGTAGGTATCGACCATCTGCGGCATTTCCTGCATGCAGGTCGCGCAGCTCGTCGCCCAGAAGTTCACGAGATAGACCTTGCCTTTCAGATCGCCTGCAGTCGAGACCTTCTGGCCCGACAGCAGCGTGAACGTGGCGTCCGGCACGCTGGACTTGCCGTTGAATGCGAAGAAGCCGGCGACGGCGATCGCCGCGACGACGACGGCGGCGACGATGTAGCGGACGGGGCCGGCGCTGCGCCGGGCGGGAGGCGTGGTGTTCATCTGGTGCTCTCGGAGTCGGTCGATGACGCGGATCAATGCAAAGGACATCGAAATTCGGCGCTCATTTTAGCGCGAATGCGGCGCGCGCACCGGCGGCGGCCACACATCCCGGAATCCACGTTCGGCGGATAATGCCCGTTTTGCCTGCCCGACCCACGCCATGCCGAAGGAAGTCACCGTTTCGTTGTGCCCCCTTTTTCGTCCGCTGCGACACTTCGCCGCGCTCGCGTGCGTGAGCGTTGCGCTGGCCGCGTGCTCGCCGTCGTACGACTGGCGCACGCTGCACAACGATGCCGGCTACACGATCGACCTGCCGGCGAAGCCGACCGTCGAGAATCAGCCGGTGGCGATCGGCGGCGCATCGATGCCGATGCGGATGCAGGCCGCGCACGTTGACGGCGCGGTGTTCGCGGTCGGCACGCTCACGCTGCCGGACGACCGTGACGACACGCGCCGTGCGGCGCTCGAGTTCCTGCGCGCCGGGCTGTCCCGCAACCTCGAAGGCGCGCCGCAGACGGCTGCGGTGCCCGTGCCGCTCGCGGCCGGCGGTGCGGTGAACGGGCTCGAGCTGCGCATCGCCGGCGCGGCCGCCGGCGGCGATCGCGCGCACAAGACGATCGTCGCGCGGCTCGTCACGCGCGGCCGGCACGCGTACCAGGCGGTCGTGATTGCCGACGGGCCGCTCACGCAGGAGCAGCTCGACCAGTTTTTCGGGTCTTTCAAACTCGACTGACGGCGGCCGGCGAGGGCGCTCAGACACTCTGTGACAACTGAAAGTTCATTCGCAGCTTTCGGCGCTAGTCGTCGGATTTTGCGGGGTTTTTTCGGCTATCCACAGCGCATGTGGATAACTTTGTTGAAAAGTTGCCCGAATTTCCCGCTGAGCCACGCCAGACGGCCTTTCGGCCCGTTTGGCGGATCGCTCGCGTTTTGAGAAAAATCAATCAAAACAATGGGATACGGATTCCGTGCCGCAAAGGTCTCGCCGAGCCGGGATCCGGGGCCGGATTCGCGAAATTGTGCATAAGTCAAGTCTTGACAGCCGGATTTTGTCCTCCGAGAGCGCTCAGAGCGCCGTCAGCGCGCGTCGGTAGCGGATCGCTTCGGCGATCTGCGCGGCCGTCGGCAGCGGGTCGCCGGCCAGGTCGGCGATCGTCCGCGCGACTTTCAGCACGCGGTAATACGCGCGCGCCGACCAGCCGAAGCGCTCGCCGGCCTCGCGCAGCAGCCGTTCGCCTTCGTTGGTCGGGCGGCACAGGTCGTCCGTCTCGCGACCGCTCAGCATGTGATTCGTCTTGCCCTGCCGATTGAGTTGCAGCGCACGCGCCTGCGCGACCCGTGCCGCCACCGCGGCGCTCGGCTCGCCGGGCGCCGTTACGCGCGTCGCCAGTTCGGCCGGCGACAGCGCGGGCAGGTCGATCTGGATGTCGATGCGGTCGACGAGCGGCCCAGACAGCTTACGCAGGTAGCGCGCGGCGACGTCCGGCGAGCAGCGGCAGCGCCCGGACGGATCGCCGTGCCAGCCGCACGGGCAGGGGTTCATCGCGGCGATCAACTGGCACGCGGCCGGGAAGTCGGCTTGCTGAGCCGCGCGCGAGATCGTGATGCGGCCGGCCTCCAGCGGCTCGCGCAGCATTTCGAGCACGTGCCGGTCGAATTCCGGGATTAGGTGAAGTCGGTTGTCTGTATGTTTTATTTCTCCAGATACACGAGCAGAGTATTTGATGGCGATGCATCGTTATCGTGGGAGCTTCATATGCAGGAAGAAATTTTCCGCCTTGTATCACTTCGCCCGAACGTCTACGGGACTTGGCGCGAGCTCTGTAACGCGGCCGGTGTGACTGCATTCGAACATGTCCTGTGCCGCTATTCACCTCTCCCAACATTAAGAGCCGTGGTGGATTCCTTCGGGATACCGGTCTGGGCACCCACCTTGTTTCTTGCGCGATGCGCCATTACAAGTCGCGGAGTCACAGACGACACCGCTCGGACCTATGGCGAAAGCCTTCTTTCATGGCTGCGCTACGTCTCCGCGGTCGGTCTGACTTTGGATGAGGCCAGCGAGGAATTGCTTCAACTGTTTCGGGCCGAACTCTGCCATTCTCGCGGCTACGGACGGAATTCAACATCAACCGCAACTGCCAACCTTCGTGTGGCTGTTGTGATCCAATTTCATAAGTGGTGCCAAAACAATGGATATCCGTCTCCGTTGGGCGCCTATTTGTTGTCCCCGAACGCATGCGGTAGAAGGCTGTCTCCTCGTGTGGTTCGCCGTCATCCGCGGCTATTGGGGCCTGACGAGCTTCGGGGATTGTTCAGCCTTGTACGACACCCGTACAAGCTTGCATTCCGTTGGGCACTAGTCACGGGCCTTCGCCGATTCGAACTGGCGATTCTTCGGTGCTCGGCACTTCCGCGACCTGAGACTCTTCCATTTCAGGAAGATGGACTGGCAAAAGTACAGATCAGCAGAAAAGGCGGCAGAGAACTTACGGTGTACGTGCCAACATCGCTCATCGAGGAAACTCAGTGGTACGTAATAACTGATCGATATGAACCTGATCCTGGGTTTGAAGACTACGTTTTTCTGGGTCAAAACGGCCGCCCTCTTTCTCGTCGTTCACTTTCGGGAGAATTTAGACGATGTGCCACCTTGATCGGCACCGATGCCACATTACATCATTTGCGTCACACATATGCCGTAAATGTGCTCCGCTTTTTGGACCGCATCAGTGTCGGCCAAATAGGTGAAGCGAGGAACTCGCTTAAAACACTGCAGGTGCTTATGGGGCACGCGCATAGCGAAACAACCGAGCTATATTTGCGCGCAATGGACGTTACCAATAATGCTGTCGTCAGCGCTCTTGAGTACCTTTACGGAGCATCAGCATGAGATTGAGGCGCGAGAAGGCGCACTTGTGCGATAGCTTGGTCGGCGAGGACGGGGAAGTCGTCGTGAGGTTCGATCTTTCCGCACTTGATGTCTCGCCCGCAATGGCATCCGCATTTCTGCGGGCGCATGCTGCTGAGTACGGACACACAGCCATCGAGACGCAGAAGCAGGCCCATCGTTGCATAAGGAAGCTGATCCTCTGTCTGCAAGAACAGAAGATCCATCGAAAGTTGCCGCTCCCAGAATCAATTGCGGAGTTGTTTCATGAGTGGATCGGGAGGGCTGATTTGAGGGAGTCGACCGCGCAAAGTCATCAACAGACAGCGTTCACCATTCTCCGCTGGTGCGCACGCAACGTGCCTGGAATAGTGCCGCAGAATGCATGTCTCGTAGCTGCACCCTTTATACGAGAGGCGCCGGTTCCTAGGTTGAAAATCGAAGTGTCCACGATTCGCAATGTGCTGGCGGCCTGTTATGCAGAGATCGAAGTCACAGAATCACGCTTGATGACCAGTCGGAAATTGATGGTCGCTGGTGACAGAGGAGACTTGTTGCATCAACTCTTTGTGCAGACAGTCGGTGACTTGCTGAGAATTGGCCAAGGTCAAATCCCGGGGCAACAGGTTGTTAACCGGAGCGGTCTTGCTCTAGCTGGCCGTGTTGCACAACTCGGCGGCCTGATGAGAATCATCAAGGACCTTTTCGTGACGATCGAAGACGTTTTGCCATTTTACTTGGCGATACTAATTCAAACGGGCGGGAATCCAATGTCGATTAGAATGATTCAAGTCGACTGTATCAATGCTCATCCTCTGCGGGACGATCTTGAATGTCTGAGTTGGTATAAGCCACGGGCGCATTGCGAACAGCGTGTAGATTTTCCCACTCGTAAAGAGTGGTCTGCACCCAATCTCATACGTAGGTTGACGGCTCTCAACAAAGAGATCCGGCCGCACGCGAGCATCGCTGAACGAAACTGCGTTTTTCTTGCGCGGGGAGTCAGAAGTCACGAGCCCAGAGTCCCGAGCGTGCAGTCTCTTCATAATTACCTTTCCGATTTCTTGCGCCGTCATAAATTGCCGGAGTTTGATTTCAAAGACTTACGTCCAGCTTCTGCTTGGGCACACTATCGACAGGCTGGGACCATCGACGTAGCCAGACGTAGGCTAAACCATGCGGATGCACGCACGACTGCCCTATACACGCATGCGGACAGTATTGGACTGTCACATCATCGAGTTATTGCAGAGTTTCAGGGGAAGCTGGTTAGGCACGCCCGGAGCGGCGATCGTTCACCTATGAAGGATAGCGATGCAAATTTTCGGAGCGAGAATGCCGCCGATACTGTATTTGGTTTTGAGTGTCGCGATCCGTTCGCAGGACTCGATGGAACGTCGCCAATAGGGAGTCGCTGTTTGAACTTCACACGTTGTAGCACCTGCCCGGGTTCACTTGTGCCACTGGATGACCCTCGCGTAGTCGCGCGACTGCTCGCTGCGAAACAAGCAATTGAAAACGCCAGAGACCAGGCGGTGCGACTCGGCCGGACGAAAAGGTATCAATTACTTTACGCGGATACACTATCGATTATCACGGAAACAATCTTGCCCGCCGTCTCGAAAGCGGTTTTATCTAAGGCGCAGCAATTGGCGCAATCGACATACATCCCTCGCTTGGAATAGACATGGATACGAGTATTGCTGATGCAGGGCGAATAGTATGGCGTATTAAGGCAAGCAGACTGCAGCCCGACGGTGATCTCACGATCTCTTGGGGGGACGTGATTCCTGCACGTGTTGGAACGAAACATCAGCGACATGTTCTTCTGAGCTCGGCAAAAGCGCTTTACCTCTTGATGTATGGACCGACGAACCCGAGACGTAAGTCGTACAGCCCCACCACGCTCTGTCAGGGTTTCAGCAGGTTGAGGATGATCGTACGATGGATGGTTGCGAGGAACTTATGGCGTTTTTCGGATATCGATGCGGACCACCTTTTGGAGTTCTTTCACGGAATCAAGCCACGTGGTTCTTCGCCGTGCGAAACTACCGTCAACCGCTGGATCTATGAGTTCAGTCTCATGTGGGAACTCAGAGGAAAGTACCCGTATCCGATCCGCGTCGATATCGCTTTGTTAGAGAATGAGATACGAACACGGGTGAGGACGCGGCCTGCTCGGCCATGGTCTGCGCTGGACGACGATGTGGCCTTCGCTCTGATAAGAGACGGTCTAACCTGGCTCGATCAATTCGGGATCTTCGTGCAGGAGGTTGTGCACGATGCGTGGAAGGAAAGCGAGAGGTCAGTGGGGCTAAGACGCTGGGAACGCAGGAAGCGGTCGAAGACGTTCTACAGTATGGTCGCCACCGACCCTCGATATCTGAAACTGTGTGACGCACTGACCATTACGGCTCCTGTGCCTCAGACGCTTGGTCTAGCCCTCTCCGTTACAGAGGGTGCGTGCGTCTTCTTGTTGCTCGTTCTCGTTGGATTTCGCGCCAGTGAACTGATAGCACTGAATGTTGATTGTCTTGCTACGGACGGCGTAGACAAAGATTTTCCCCTGGTCTATCTCAACGGCCCTGCTGCAAAGAAACGAGGAGCGATGCGACGATGGGTGGCCGGTGACCCCGTTCCAAGAATTGTGGAGTACTTAGCGAGGCTGACGTCGTTTCGGATTTCGGGAAATCGTAGATCTGAAGCATTGTTAGTGCAGCGACCTACAGGTGCTCCTATGTTCATGCATGGTCGGCGGCTACGGCGATGGACGCCGACTGCGCTAATGAGGCGGCTTAGAATGTTTGCGGCAGCAGGCGTTAGAGCGGACGCCGTGCAGGCTGCATCGATCCATCCACATATGTTGAGGAAGACATTCGCGCAACTTGCAGTGAAGCGTGACAAAAGCCGCTTGGAATCAGTCGCCGCACAGCTCGGGCATGCGTATCGGTCGTTTACAGACGATTGCTATGTGAGGCCGGATCACGAACTTTTCCGGCTGCTTAAGGAGCAAGATAGGCTAGAGCTAGCCCGGGGCCTGGAGCAGCTTCTGACGTGCAATAGCCTTGGAGGTAAGGCGGCATCTGCAATTGAACGTATCCGAAGTCAGGCGGCGGAATTCCGGGGGAGGAAGAGTCTTACAGCGCTGGTTAGCAATTTGATTGATAAAGGGGTGCAGCTTGCGCCATGTGACTGGGGATATTGCGTGTACTCCAAAGTGCATTCTGCGTGCCGAGGCGACGATCGCGGGCCAAATGAGATCTATCGCTCACCTGACGTTTGCGGAGGATGCCGGAACTTCGTAGTTACGGCCGAACATCGATCCTGGTGGGAAGCGCGTGTGCGTGACGAAGAAGCATTTTTGGCCCGTCCTGGATTGCCGGAGCAAACGAGGCTGCTTGTAGACGGACGGTTAAGAACATCACGAAATGTGCTTGCGCAACTTGTCAAGAAATCCCAATTGGTGACGAATGATGACGGATGTCAGTGATCACGCCGATAGGACATCGGATTTGACCGTTTCGGAGCGAGTGCGGGCGGCGCTTTTGCTATTCGAAGGAGCGGGAGCCTCTCAGAAGCTTTCCGTCAGCAGGATCTGTCGGGCGGCCGGCGTGAATCGGGCAAATCTCTATGCTAACCATCGCGATCTTGTTGAAGAAATCCTAAGGTCTTCACTAGATGCCTCTGCCGCGCCGGATGCGACGCACAAGAAGAAGCGCCGGCAGCAGTCAAAGATCTTAGCTGCGCGCTTGAAAGATGTCGAAACTAAATACCATGCGTTAATGATCGTGTGCATCGAACAACAAGCAGAGATCTCGGCGCTGCGCGTGCGACTGAGCTCATCACCGCCGAACAGCAGCCCGGCAGCGCGCGAGCGTAGTGTTTGATTAATCTTGCAAGTCGAAAGGCCTTGCTGATTAAAAGATAAAAATATCTTATTGGAAACTGAGCGATGTACGTCTTGCTAGCTATCTTCTTTCCAGCAATATCCGCGGCATTTATCATTGACCTGCGTCGAAATCGTGCCGACGTGATTGCGGTAATCACATTTGTGTTTTGGCTAACTTCGGTAGTTACACCAATACTGACGGAGACGGCGATCGCGCTTGGGGCGATCGGTTCGGATGGAGTGCCGCTTACCGAATTTGGCTCATTCCTGAAAAACACACTGCTCAAGCATTCTTATGATTTGTTGGGTGGCATAGGATTTTATATTGCGATCTTCTCGATGGTGGTTGTGCCTCAAGCTGCAACCTTCATTTGTTGCGGAGTTTTTGGGTGCGCCGTGACCCCCAAATTCATCTCGGCAGCATACAACGTTGTTGTTTGGGGTGCCGCGAAAACGTTCACGATCGCTGGGGGCGTCTTGATGTCATTTACAACATACGCACATTTCTTTCACCCGGACTGGATCATTTTCGACGGCGTCCATCCTACGACAAGTAAAATGCTTGTATCGTTCTCGCTCGGCGCTGCAGCATTTTCAGGTGCTTTAATGTGTCTATGGGTAGGATTTGGTTGGCAATCTGCTGTTGAGAGACTTGCTGGAGTGAGAGTGGGGAAGATGTTTGCCAGAATTAAAGAGTTTGCTGTCCGATATCAATATGAGAACTAGCGCGCATAGTTTTGTAATCGGAGGGACGTCATTCCCTCCCCCATTCAACTATTTCAACGCCCGGCAATTGCTCGCGACCGAACTCGATGACGCCGGCAGATGCTTTCGACACGATGACAACAATTCGCTTCCCCGTCTGTTGTGCCGAGTAAACGATTCCTCCAAGCGGTGTCCAGTCGCTGTAGCTTATGTATTCTGGGGCAACTATGTAGATGCAATCGCAAGAGTCGTATGACTTGAACGAAAAGCGTGAAGAGCGAAGATTATGAATGTCGATGTTTACAGTGCAGGGATTGGTTGTTTCGAGTTCCCAAGCATTGGCGACAAGCGGAAGGTATACGAGATTTCCGGTCCCAGATTGATTGGTCGACGAAATCGTGGGTAGCCTTAGTGTGTTGCGCAATGCACGGTAAGCAGCTCGTCCGCCTCGACCATGAGAATGTTCGATCAATGTGTTCGGATCAAAGTGCTTTCCGTCATCCTCGATAACAATCTCTCGCGATTGAAGTTTAATCGTAATGCTTTTGGCCCCTGCGTGTTCGAAGGCGTTTTTTGCATATTCGATTAGAAAGTCTCTTATTGAATCTGCAAACGATTTTCCCCAAACGTCCTCAATGTAACAGTGAACAATAGCCTGTCCGATAATTTGATTGATGCGATTGTCGGCGGCTAACTTCAGGCATTCAACTGCTATCCCTATGTTGACTAATTCTGGATGTCTAGAGAGTCGTACGCCTGGGTGGCGTTGCCGGATCTGCGCTTTTCGTTCCGCAATCTCACGCCACTTCTTTAGCATCTGCGTCGAATAGGTCACCTCATCAGTGTCTATCAAGGTTCCGTGGTGACGACAACACCATAGTCCGTTTTCAATGGACGATCGTTGTTCCGGCGTTAGCGAGGCATCATATCGTCTCGAGCCCTTCCCGCTGGATGCCGCTGATATGTGTGCGGCAGTACCAGTGTTTGACGTTGCATCTTCGCTTTCGTCGCTTGGTCCAATGGTTTCTGCGTCGCAGCCCGGAAATGAGCAGCGATATCCGGCTCGTTCTGCAAGGGCTCGTTTAACCGAGCTCGAAAATTCATCGCGTGCCAATTTTTCTCCGATCAAAATAAGAAAATTTGATCAATAGATATTAAAGTAACAATTGATCTAACGTCGATGGTGTCGACATTCAGAAAGGGGCCCTGTCTAGCGGGTTAACGTTTTCTTGTGGTCCATCCACGCAAGCCAGGCACGCCGGTAGGCTCGCGCGTCTACTAGTGCATGGTGCTCCCGGGCATCCAGTTGAAAATACGCATCTACCGCAGAATGGTAGACGGCCGTGTCGATCAGCGGACGTAGATCATAGTACTGGTCGGCAAGGTTTTCGGGGCGGGGCGTACCGAGGAGGTCAAGCAGGAATCCCCAATCCTTTTGAGAGTCACATGCGACCTTTGCAAAGCGCGGTGCATCTGCGAACCACGTACGTAGTGTTGAGCGGGCTTCTACAAGAGGCGTGCCGGGCCCAGTGAGCAGCGGTAGGACCTGCTGCTTTACGAATTCGGTGCAATCATCATGCTGCCATGTGTCACTCAGTTCGGCATAAAATTCCCGCTTGCCGTCTTCGGCTACGAGGGCGAGACTGATGAGTTTCGGCTGCAGCTGACCAAAGCCTGTGTATTCGGTATCTAGAAATAGCAGCATGTTGGGGAACTCCGATGCCGATGCTTTGATGCCGAGTCCGTACGGACCTGAGGCGTTTTGGGCTAGTGCTATCCCTAAGATGGTTCTCCTTGCAATGTACGTCTCGCATGGAGTACGTCGAGATTGTAGATGGCGCCGCTGCGACCAGATCGCTCTTCACCATTGTCCGACAAACTTGATTTAGTGCTGTATTAGCGCTCCGTGCGGCAGATGGCCTCCCGTGCATGCGTGCAAGGCGAGCCCGGCTATTTCTTGTCGTCGAGTCGTTGGACCAGGCGGCTCAGCAAGGCAACCGCATTGCGTGGTGCGGTGTCAACTTGCTTGGGGGGAAATAGCAACTCAAGCGCCACTATGCGATCGAACGCGGCAACTATCTTGACGAAAGTTGCAAGTGAATCGCACTCCCCAAGTTCAAAGCGCTTGTATGTTCGAAGCGGAACCTGGCACTGGATAGCAAACTCTTGTTGGGAGAGTTGTAGATTCCGGCGTTCCGCGCGAACGCGATCCGCAATGCGTGCGCAAATCTCCTCAGCAGTGGAGCTTCTCGCATTTTCAAAGCTTGGCATCGACATGTGGATTGAGGGAAAGTGCCAGAATTGGCACCAAATCTGTGGATAACTTGGCCTTTCCAGGAAAGGGGGCAGATCTTGGTGCCGCTGAACGCTATAATGCGGTCAGATTCTTTCGGTGGCAATGGATGGGTGTCCGTAATCCCGCTCATTTGCCGCGACAGCGGCAACTATCTTATTGAGGGTGGTATCGGGCAAATGGATGATGGCATTGAGCAAGAACCGCGGTTGTTGCTGGTCGACACCAACTGCTTTTTGCGGATTTACCATTCCTCGTTGCGTCCGTTTCTCGGGACCGATGTTGGCGGATATCGAATCTTGACTTTGGGCTCTTTGCTTGAAGAATTTCGTCAAAGTCCGCGGTTGGGGCGCGAATATGCATGGGTGGCGGCAGATCTGGCCGCCGAAGAAGTGAATGGGGCTTTGCCCGACCTGCCGGATCACGATCGGGAGGACGTCGCAATGGAGGTCAGGCAGCTCAGGCCGTACGCTAAGGCGTATCTCGAGAGGCACTGCGCGCGCGAGGGGATTCCGCCCAAGAGCCTATCCTCACGTGATCTTGAGCTTCTTGCGACTGCTGCGGTATTTGAGGCCGTAATTGCCAGCGATGAGTGGCCTCTCAAGCTCATCGTCGAGGATCTGACGTCCGAAGACGATTACCAGATCGAAATCATCACCAGCCTTCATGTGCTGCACATGTTGGAACAGGCCGGTTGTTTCGATGCGAGTGAGCGGAGGAACACGGTTACGTCGTGGCTGCGCTGCGACGAAAAATTGCCTCGAGCCTGGCGCGAGTTGTATCAGCAATTATTCGGCGAGCTCGCGCCGACGCTTCAGTGAGAGCAGTGAGTTACCAAGTAGCGGGAGAGTTCGACTGCGTCCTCCAAGCTCATATTGAGCGCGGCCGCGATAAACGACGGTGACCGTCCCCCTTCATGCTGTTGCCAACGAGCAATTGCCTGAAAAATCGGCGTGCCGAAGACTCTCTCGCATTCACACACGTAAGCGGCGAGGTTGAGCTTTTCAGCTCCAAAGAGAGCATGCCCGACTGTTGGGACAGTGGTGCGGTTTGCATTCCAGTGTTCCCAGAACTCATCGGTCTCAAGTCCTGACGGTGCGACACCTTGCAGCCTCGCGACACGATCAATTTGTCGGATGACCGTAACAATTGAGATGTCGTGTGCTTGTGCGTAATAGCGAGCTCGCTCCATTGGTGAAGGGCTTGAGCAAATGTCCGAAAGCGCAGCCTCGGCTGCCGCATGTGGAAACAGCAGCTCCTGGGCAAAGCGCTCAGCAAACGCCTCGCCGTCATCTCCCTGGAGAGCGTGCAGGGTATAGCAATGTGCAAGCTCATGCGCGAGCCAGTAGTTGAAATCGTCGTTTCGCGCATTCAAGCTAAATACGACGCACGAAGTCTTCGATTCTGGCAAATAAACGCTCAATGCATTTTCATGGCCAGACTTGCCTTCACCCCATAAGACTGGCACGAGAATGGAGCCGAATGCGCGATGAAGGTCGATTAATTGCTCTCTGGTGAGTGGAGCAACTTCAGATATACCGATGCGCTGTCTCGTCTGTTGAGCAGCTCGACGAATATAGTCCTCATCCAGTGAGGGAGACTGGAGTACCGGCGGCGAAAATAGACTCCCACTTTGAGTGAACGGCACCAATTCTCGCAAATGGCTTGCGACTTCTGCGGCTGCTTCAAGTGCCGGGCCGCTAGCGGGACGATTCTTCTTTGTGCGGTAAGCCACAACCGGCGACGGCAACACGCCCTCGCCGGCTGTTAATACGTCGATCTCAAGCCCCAGCGTCTCCGACAGAGCTCGAAGCTTCTTCGGGCGCGGAATGGACTCGCCTGACAACCAATTTGAAACGGCTTCCTTGCTGACCCCACACTGCTCCGCAACGGCGGCTTGTGTGAGGCCAAGTTCGGCCATTTTGGCTTGAACGGATCTGAGATTGAGCATAGTCGGCGGATGGTAGCGAACCAAGCAGCGGCCGTCAAGTTTTGTCAAGTTCTACGTTAGCAAAAGCACACTCGAATATCCAGCGAAAATTTAGGTCTCGACCGTGTCGGGCGCGGCGGTCCGATATTTTGAGGGTGTCTGCTCTGCCCTCCCCGTCAGCCGAGGGCGCTGGCGCGCCGGGCGAACGGGGGATGTGCCGAAATCGAGTGAGCTGGCAGATATTGTTGCTTTTTGGCCATTTTGGCCATAATGTGAGTGGAAAATTTTGCTGGGTGAAGTCATGCAAACATTGTCGGCAAAAGATGCCAAGTACAATTTTGGCCGCCTCATCGACACGGCTAGGGCGCAGCCGGTTATGGTTGAGAAGCACGGACGTCCGGTGGTGGTCGTCCTGTCGGTCGAGGAATATGTGAGGTTGAAGACACTTGACGTGGAGGGCGCTCCGGAGAGTGGCATTTCCGGATCTGACTCTTGACGTGACGCAACTAGTACCACGGCTGGTGTTTTGTTACCTATATCACCAGCGTTATGGCCTCATCTATTAAAAATTACGATGAATAGACCAATCGAAGACCTTCGTCGCGCACTATCCGGGGCAGCAGGTCCAGAGCTGCTAGCCGAGATTTTGTACGCGGATTGGAGTACTCCAATCGCGAGGAAAATAGAGGCACTGGATGTCGCGATCGGTGTCCATCCTGGCAGTCAACGCGCACGCAATGAAGACCGGGCCGGCGTTGCTCATGTGAAGTCGCTGTGTGGCCAGGGTTTCGCTGTCGCCCTAGTTTGCGATGGAGTTGGTGGATCTGAGATGGGCGATGCGGCCGCTGCGATTGCGCTGGCAACGTGCATTGGTGACCTTGCGGAGGTTTCTCAAGCTACGCCCGTCCGAGATCTGTTGCCTCAACTCGTCCGCAATATGGACGATGTGGTGCGGCGAGCGCTTGCCGGAAAGGGGGCGACTACAGCAAGTATTCTGCTAGCCTCCTCAAGGGGAGACATTGCGGCAGCCAACATTGGTGATAGTCGCCTCTTTGCGTGGGATCAAGGTGAGCAGCAGCTTCGACAAGTGAGCGTCGATGACACCTTGGAGAATGAGTTGCGAAATCTGCGCGGAGCAGACATCTCTGCTCTCAATGAGCGGGGGTTGCAAGGGAGTTTGTCGCAGGCAATTGGTGAGGCGGGTCGCTCTTCTGCGGACTTGCGTATCGTCGTGTTTGGGCGTAATGAATTCACAAGGGGCGCTGTTATTGCGTCTGACGGTGCATGGAAAGCCGCGCCAGAGGGGTTTGCAGCAATAGTGAGGAATGCCCCGTCGGCATCAGACTTGGTCCGCCGTGTAATCACATCTGCGTTCTGGATGGGCGGGATCGACAACGTATCAGTTGTCGCCATTCAAGATGTCGAGCAATTTATAGCTCTGGCCTCAAGCTACGGAGTTGGCGGATACCCCCGTAATCGGATAACTTTCTGGTTCGCTGACACAAAGCTTGTTCTGACAGATGTCTATGGTCGTCAGCGAGCGGAACCGAGGATGCAAGAAAAGGCCGGAGTGGGCGAGCCTGCTCCCCAACCTGAAAAAAAGGGGGGGAGAAGATCGTCCGGAAAGAATAAGAAAAAGAGCTCAGTTGAAAATAGTCCGAACCCGCAGCTTGACCTTGAGGTTGGGGAGAAGGCTAACGAGCAGTACAACGAGGCGAGACCAAAAATTGTAGTTTCGACTGACGACGATTCGCCAAAGTCGGAATAAATATAACTACGGGGTTGATTATATTATGCTTCCGTCGCGCTATAAACCTCTTACAGGCACCGTAATGCCCGGTGGTTTCGGGAGTGTTCAAAAGGTGCGGGATTCATATCTCGATCGCACGGTGTTGTTTAAGTCGATGCAGGACGAAAGTAACAACGATCAGCTGCTTAACGAGATTCGGGGGCTGTCTCGAGCACGATCGCGTCATGTAGTGGAAATATACGACGTGATAACGTCGAAAAGTGGGGGTGTGCGAGGTATTATCATCGAGTATCTTGGTGGGGATGGGTATACCGATTTTCATCTGAAAGCAAAAGATGATCCGTACTTGTACATAAAAATCCTATATCAAATTGGATGTGCTCTGAGGGATTTGCATGCGGTCGGCATCATTCATCGAGACCTCAAGCTGGATAATATTAAAAGCTCCGAGTCGGGTGTTCTGAAATTATTTGATTTTGGTATCTCTGTCTCGGGTGTTGATTACAACACCAAGATGAATAGGGGGACTCTCGTCTACGCAGCCCCGGAGCTTTACGTCCCCCACGCCAAAATTACCCCAGAGATGGACATATATGCCCTCGGCGTTTGTGCGTGGGCATTGGCGTCTGATACATATCCGCGCGAGCTACGTGAGCGCCCGCCTCAAGAATCGGCCCTTGCTCCTTCGATTGAAACGGCGCTCCCGGGTCTTCTTCATACGGAAATCATTCGAATGATTGATGCATGCTTGGAACCTGATCCGAGTTTGCGACCGGATGCAGATGAGTTCAGCAAAGTTTTTGCTCGCCATTTGACTAGGGGAAGGCACAAGGGGCTGTTTACGGAGGGGAATCGAGAGGTTTTTGAGTTGTCGCATGCAAAACCCAATGTGACCATAACAGTTGGCTCGTTGGGTACGTTGAAGGCGAATTATGACGGATTGGCCTTCATGGTGACTGACGTTTCCGGACACGTTTATATAAATAATGACCCGGCCGTTGTGGGGATGATATTGCACGAGTCGTGCGTATTGACTTACGGTAGCCCAGACCTCGGATCGAATAGGCAGTGGGTGACATTCACGTCGTCACAACCGGAGGTAATCCTGTGAGTAAATTTGCACCTGGTGCAGTACTGATAGACCGGTACGAGATCAAAGGATTTCATGCGGCCGGTGGTATGCAGGAAGTTTATCGTTGCTACGATCGAGCTTTAGATCGCCATGTGGCGTTGAAGACGCCGAAGGATGGCGTGAAGGATCGTCGATTTAGGCGCGGGGCCGAAATGGGAGCGCGCGTCGTTCATACGAACGTGGCCTCGACGTTTGATTATTACGAGGACGAAAGACTCACTTTCCTGGTCGAAGAATTCATCGAGGGTGTGGATCTCGGGCGGAGGCTCTCGAATGAATTCATGTTTTTGGACCCGGCGTTGGCGGCACATGTTGTTCATCACATTGCGCGGGCGATACACGAGGCGCATCGAGTTGGGATTTGTCATCGAGACCTTAAGCCAAGCAACATTATGACCTCGGGTGATCCAAGCTTGAGTTCGATCAAGTTGACGGATTTTGGTATCGCAAAGCTCGCGGAATCGGAGATTGCTGCCGAGATGGAGCTTTTTGATAGAGACGAATCGACGTTGACTTCGTCCAACACGCTGCTCGGCGCGGTGCCATATATGGCGCCAGAATGCTGGGAAGACTGGAAGTCGGCTGGACAGCCTATGGATATTTGGGCGCTGGGGTGCATTGCGTACCAGCTTCTCGTCGGAGAGCCACCATTCGGGTATGGGCGCATGGCGATTCGGAATGTCGCGATGCTCTCAGTCAAGGGCATCACGTTGAAAGAACCCTCGTGGTTCGGCGGGCACAAGGCTACCGAGGCGTTGGAGACCGATCTCTGGAAGATTATTGAGCGCTGCATTCAGGTGGACCCGGAAGCGCGTCCCAAAGCTCAAGAGGTTGTTCGTGCATGTGACGATCTCTTATACGCCGTTGCGACACGTCGAACTGGAGTCATTCAGAAATACAAAATGCAGTATCTGGATGGTGGCAGCGGAAGCTATGGCTATATCACCGATGATGCCACTAAGGGCGAATTTTTCTTCCACAAAACGGGGTACTTTGGGGCGAATAAGATCAAAGTTGGTCGACCTGTTTCGTTCAGCGTGTATCCCGGCAAGCCTAAGGCTCGAGCATCCCCTGTCTTAGAACTCCGGGAGCCTGAGCAAGACGCTGAAAACTTGTGATGCTGCAATTGGTCGGTTGTCGCAACATGGGCAAGAGCCCGAGGCATTCATTCGCCGACGAATGTGAAGGTCCGGTCATCTTTGAATGGCTGGACCGTGCCAGTTCATAATTGAGCGCTTCTGAGCAGATCAGACGGCTTGCATTCTAGAGCGTGGGCAATGCGTACTACGTTGAGCAAGCTAACGTTGCGCTCGCCTCGCTCTATTTTCCCCATGTGGCTACGATCGATGCCAGCCAGATCAGCCAACGCTTCTTGCGAGAGAGCTAGCTGCTTTCTTGTCGATCGAATGGCCAAGCCCAGCCTCACAAGGTGTTCGGCGTATTCAGGTGAGGACGATACCCTTTGCATAGGGCGATCGTCCATTTATCATCTGTTTAAGGCCACGGTATTTACGACCCATTTCGGCGCGTTTGCGCGTTGGCCGGTAGGAGGCGGGAGATGCAAACGTGGGAAGGTCAACCCAATTCGGAACAAGTGCTGCTGCGGCTACCGAAGGGGATGGTGGATGCCCTGATTCGACAATCGGCCGAGCTCTCGATGAGACGATTGGAGAAAGTAACCATTCAAGGCCTCATCAAAGAAGTCATGGGCAGTTACTTGCAGAGGCCGCTGACTGAGGTGGGCGGGGTGGACAGACAGGAGCCCAATACCTAAGGGGCAGTTCGTCGAGGAACAGCACGCCGAGGTGCGCGAGCGTGATCTCGCCCGGTTGCGGCGGGTTGCGGCCGCCGACCAGCGCGGCGGCGCTCGACGAGTGATGCGGTGCGCGGAACGGCCGCCGGCGCCACTGCGCGGGCGAGAAGCCGAGGCGGCTCGCCGACAGGAGCGCGGCCGAGGTCAGCGCTTCGTCGTCGGTCAGCGGCGGCAGGAGGCCCGGCAGCCGTGCGGCCAGCATTGACTTGCCGGCCCCCGGCGGCCCGACCATCAGCATGTGATGGCCGCCCGCGGCCGCGACTTCCAGCGCGCGGCGGGCGCCGCGCTGGCCGACCACATCGGCGAGATCGGGGGCGGCGGGCATCGGCAGGCCGTCGAGGCACGGCGCCGCGACCGGTGTGAGCCGGGCGTCCGGCGCACCGGCGAGGTGCGCGCACAGCGCGGGCAGGTCCGGCGCGCCGAACACGGTGACGCCCGGCACGAGCGCGGCCTCGGCGGCGCTGGCGAGCGGCAGGTACAGCTCGGGGGCACTCGACAGGGCGGCGGCGCTCGAATCCGGACCCGACACCCCGCCACCGTGGCCCGAATCGGAAAGGGCGCCGGAGCGCAAACCGGAAGCTGCGCCGATTTCCGCAGCCTGCCAGTCCCGCGCCACCCCGCACGCCATCGCGAACGCGCCGCGCATCGGCCGCAGCGCGCCCGTCAGCGACAGCTCGCCCGCGAATTCGCGGCCGGCCAGCGCGTCGGCCGGGATCTGGCCGTTCGCGGCGAGGATGCCGAGCGCGATCGGCAGGTCGAACCGCCCCGACTCTTTCGGCAGGTCGGCCGGCGCGAGGTTGACGGTGATGCGGCGCACGGGGAATTCGAAGCCGCAGTTCTGCAGCGCGGCACGGACGCGCTCGCGGCTTTCGCGGACTTCGAGATCGGGCAGGCCGACGATCGAAAACGACGGCAACCCGTTGGCGAGATGGACTTCGACGGTGACGTCCGGCGCGCGGCCGGAGGCGGGCGCGCGACTGCGCACCACGGCGAGCGACATGGCGAGGCTCCTGTAAACAAGACGGACGGGCGACGGCCGTTCGGGGCCGCATGCCGCGGGAATCGGAGAATCGGTGCGCGCTTGCCGGCGTGGCGCGGGGAAAGAACGAGGGACTGCGGAACGACGGACAGCGAAGAGCGGGGTGCAGCGAAGAGCGAGGGACAGCGAAGAGCGAGGGACAGCGAAGAGCGAGGGACAGCGAAGAGCGAGGGACAGCGAAGAGCGAGGAACAGCGAAGAGCGGGGGTACTGCGGAGAACGACGGACGACGAAGAGCGGGGGCGACTTCAGTACTTCAGTTCAGTACTTCGGGGGCGGCGGGCGCGGGCCGCACGAGGCGGCCCGCGCCCGGACCTTGCGGCCGGGTGGGGCGTCAGGCTTGCGGCGCGGCGAGTTTTTGCTCGAGTTCCGCGACGCGTTTCTCGAGTTCCTCGAGGCGCACGCGGGTGCGGGCGAGCACCTGGGCCTGCGTGTCGAATTCCTCGCGCGTGACGAGATCGAGTTTCGAGAAGCCTTGCGACAGCATGGCCTTCACGTTGCGCTCGACGTCCTTGGCCGGCGAGTTTTTCAGCAGATCGCTGACGCGCGACTGCAGATCGTTGAAAACGTCGCTGGGTTGCTTCATGTGATTCCCCTTCCTTGCACAAAAAATGTGCATCTTCAGTTGCGTACGTGCCCATGATGCACGCATGACCGGAAATGGTGCGCCCGGAGCGCGAATTCCGGGCATGGCGCCCGCATGGGTGAATGCCCCGGTGATCCGGGACGTGCGTGCACTCTAGCAACGATCCTTTCGCCGCGCCAGCAAACCGGGCCATGTTGACCATTCGGCCGGGCTTCCGCACCTTACATCACGGGATGCGACCCCTTGATGAAGCCCTTTGAAACGGTGCTCGGGCCAACATGGCATGCGAGTTGCTGAGAAGAGTCCGTTACAACATTCCAACCAATTCGACGGGACAACCCAGCGAGAGGACTTCATGAAACTCATTACCGCAATCATCAAGCCGTTCAAGCTCGATGAGACGCGCGAGGCGCTGTCGGCCCTCGGCGTCTCAGGCATCACGGTGACGGAGGTGAAAGGGTTCGGGCGCCAGAAGGGGCATACCGAGCTGTACCGCGGCGCCGAATACGTGGTCGATTTCCTGCCGAAGATGAAGATCGAGGCCGCCGTGTCCGACGATCTCGTCGACCAGGCGGTCGAGGCGATCGAGCGGGCCGCGCGCACCGGCAAGATCGGCGACGGCAAGATCTTCGTCACGGCGATCGAACAGGTGATCCGGATTCGCACCGGGGAGACCGGCGCAGACGCGCTGTAACAGAACAGACAAGACAAGCGACAAGAGGAAACCCAAGATGCGCAAACTTCTGATGTCCCTGCTGATGGCCGGCTCGCTGATCGCGGCCGGCGTCGGCTCCGCGCTCGCCGACGACGCGGCATCCGCCGCGGCTGCGTCCGCGCCCGCCGCAACGGCTTCCGATGCCTCGGCTGCCGCCGCGCCGGTCGCTTCG
>NZ_CABVQC010000064.1 GCF_902499175.1 Burkholderia aenigmatica | reverse complement strand
CACGAGCGGCCACATGCCGCCCTGAAATACAAAACGCCCGATGCGGTGCATCGGGCGTTCTAGCGTCTGGATACTGTTAACCTATTCCAGGACTTGACACGGTGCGCGGAGAAGCCGCCGCACCGGCCGCGTGTCAGTGCTGCCCGAACAGCGTCGCGAGCCGATCGACCGCTTCCTCGAGCCGCGAGTAGGCGGTCGCGTAGGACAGGCGGATATAGTCGCGCGGCGCATGGACACCGAAATCCATGCCGGGCACCAGCACGACGCCCGCGTCGTGCAGCATCGCCGTCGTGAGCGCCGCGCTGTCGCCTGCCGCCGGGTGGGCGACGCCGCCGCAGTGCGCATACACGTAGAACGCGCCGTCCGGCATCACGGGCACCGTGAAGCCGAGCCGTTCGAGCGCCGGGGCGATGAAGTCGCGGCGGCGCTTGAATTCGAGCCGGCGCGCTTCATAGATGTCGAGTGCGGCCGGCTCGAAGCACGCGAGTGCCGCGTGCTGCGCAAGCGCGGACGGGCAGATGAACAGGTTCTGCGCCAGCTTTTCGAACGTGCCGACCAGTGCGGGCGGCACGACCAGCCAGCCGAGCCGCCAGCCCGTCATGCTGAAATACTTGGAGAAGCTGTTCACGGTGACGACGTCGTCGCCGAACGACAGCGCCGACACCGGCGCCGCGTCGTAGCTGAGCCCCTGGTAGATCTCGTCGACGATCGTGAAGCCGCCGCGTGCGCGCACGGCTTCGACGATCCGCTTCAGTTCGTCCGGCTCGAGCGACGTGCCGGTCGGGTTCGACGGCGAGGCCAGCAGCACGCCGCGTGTGCGGTCGCCCCAGCGCGTGCGGACGTCGTCCTCGGTGAGCTGGAAGCGCGCGTCGGGGCCGCTCGGCACGAGCACCGCGCGGCCTTCGGCCGCGGCAACGAAGTGCCGGTTGCACGGATACGACGGGTCGGGCATCAGCACCTCGTCGTCGCGCCCGACGAGCGCGAGGCAAGCGAGCAGCAGCGCGGCCGACGCGCCGGCCGTCACGACGATCCGTTCCGGGCTGATCGTGAGGCCGTAGGCGCGCGCGTAGTGCGCGGCGATCGCCTCGCGCAGCGGCGCAATGCCGAGTGCGCTCGTATATTGCGTGACGCCGCGGCGCAGCGCGGCCGCGGCGGCTTCGACGACCGGCTCCGGCGCGGTGAAATCCGGCTCGCCGATGCCCATGTGGATAACATCGCGCCCGGAAGACTCCAGACGCTGTGCCTCCTTCATCAATTCCATCACGTAGAAGGGCTGGATCGCGTCGACGCGTGCGGCGAGTTTGACGAGCGAATCGGTGGCGGTATTCATCGGGCGGGCAGGGCGAGGGAGGCGAGACAAAAGAAAAAACGGGCGCATGCGCGCCCGTTCAGGACCAACGGAATCAGCCGTTGCGGCGCGCCTGCGTTTCGGCGGGGCGCAGCTTCGCGGCGAGCTTGTCGAGCACGCCGTTCACGTACTTGTAGCCGTCGGAGCCGCCGAACGTCTTCGCGAGTTCGACAGCTTCGTTGATGATCACGCGGTACGGCGTTTCGACGTGGTGCGTGAGCTCGAACGTCGCGATCAGCAGCACGGCGCGTTCGACCGGCGACAACTGGTCGATCGGGCGGTCCAGCGACGGCGTCAGCGCTTCGACGAGCGTGGCGTGCTCGCGGATCACGCCGTGCAGGATGGCTTCGAGCAGATCCTTGTCAGCCTTGTCGTAACCGAGCGCGCCGCGCAGTTGCGCGTCGATCTCACCGGAGGACGCGTTCGACAGCAGCCACTGGTACAGCCCCTGCGTCGCCAGCTCGCGCGATTGTCGGCGGGCGCTCTTCTTCATGCGCGCTCCTCTTCGTCGTCTTCGTCTTCTTCTTCCTCGTCGTCATCGCCGAGCTGGTCGAGCGCCATCGTCAGGTTGGCCATCTCGACGGCGACGCGTGCGGCGTCACGACCCTTTTCGGTCATGCGCGCGACGGCCTGCTCGTCGTTTTCGGTCGTCAGGACCGCATTCGCGATCGGCAGGTTGAAGTCGAGGCCGATGCGGGTGATGCCCGCGCCGCTCTCGTTCGACACGAGTTCGAAGTGGTAGGTCTCGCCGCGGATCACCGCGCCGAGCGCGATCAGCGCGTCGAACTGGCCGCTTTCCGCGAGCTTTTGCAGCGCGAGCGGGATTTCCAGCGCGCCGGGCACCGACACGAGCAGCACGTCTTCACCGGTGACGCCGAGGCGTTCCAGTTCCTCGACGCACGCGTCGGCGAGGCCGTTGCACACGGGCTCGTTGAAGCGCGATTGCACGATGCCGATACGCAGGCCGTCGCCTTCGAGATTCGGTTGGTATTGTCCGATTTCCATGATCTTGTCCGTGGTGTGGATGAACGGTTATAGGGCGAAAGCGTCGTGGCGGGTTACGCGTTGGACGCCGGGCAGGACTTGGCTTCGCCGCCGGGCATCGGAATGAAGCCCGTGACTTCCAGGCCGTAGCCGGACATGCTGCCCAGCTTGCGCGGATTCGACAGCACCTGCATCTTGCCGACGCCGACATCGCGCAGGATCTGCGCGCCGATGCCGAACGTCTTGAAATCAACCGGCCGGCGCTTGAGCGCAGCGGCCTTTTCTTCCTCGTCGAACGCCTTGAAGACGTCGATCAGGTGTTCCTTCGTGTCGCCGCAATTGAGCAGCACGATCACGCCGAGGTCGCGCTCCGCGATTTCGCGCATCGCGGCATCGAGCGTCCACGAGTGCGTCGACACGCCCGTTTCGAGCAGGTCGAGCACCGACAGCGGCTCGTGCACGCGCACCGGCGTATCGACGTCGGGCGACGGTTCGCCGCGCACCAGCGCGATGTGCGGCGAGCCGCTCGGCTGGTCGCGGTACAGCACCGCGCGGAACGTGCCGTGCGCGGTCTGCATCGTGCGCTCGGCGATGCGCTCGATGATCGATTCGGTGCGGCTGCGGTACTGGATCAGGTCGGCGATCGTGCCGATCTTCAGGTTGTGCTCCTGCGCGAACTCGATCAGGTCGGGCAGGCGCGCCATCGTGCCGTCGTCCTTGATGATCTCGCAGATCACCGCGGCCGGCGTGAGGCCCGCGAGCGCGGTGAAGTCGCAACCGGCCTCGGTGTGGCCCGCACGAACGAGCACGCCGCCCGGCTGCGCCATGATCGGGAACACGTGACCCGGCTGCACGATGTGCTCGGGGCGCACGTCGTGCGCGACCGCCGTGGCGATCGTGTGCGCACGGTCGGCGGCCGAGATGCCGGTCGTCACGCCTTCGGCCGCTTCGATGCTGACCGTGAAGGCGGTGCCGTACTGCGTACCGTTGCGGTAGGTCATCAGCGGCAGGTGCAACTGCTTGCAGCGTTCCTGCGTCAACGTCAGACAAACCAGGCCGCGGCCGTACTTGGCCATGAAGTTGATCGCTTCCGGCGTGACGAATTCGGCGGCGATCACGAGGTCGCCCTCGTTTTCGCGGTCTTCTTCGTCGACCAGGATCACCATCCGGCCGGCTTTCAGCTCGGCGATGATGTCGAGCGTGGAGGCGAGCGTCATAAGGGGGCGAGAAAGAGGAAAGTGCGTATTTTACGCCAGCCGGACGACCTTTCGGCTGGCATGGGCCGCGCGCGGCCGGCGAGCGCTCCGGAAAGCGCCCCGGCCGGCCTGCGCGGCAGGCCTGACGGGGCCGCCGCGCGGTGCCTGCACGCGGGTGCGGGGCGGTGGGCCGGGCTTTGCCCGGGCCGTGCGTCAGGCGTGCTGGTCGCGCCCGCCCAGGTAGTCGAGCTTGCCGAGTTCGACACCGCTGTGACGCAGGATGTCGTACGCGGTCGTCACGTGGAAGAAGAAATTGGGCAGCACGAAATTCAACAGGTACGACTGGCCGGTGAACTCGATCGGGCCGACGCGCATCTTCAGCACGATCTGGCGCGCCTCGCTGCCGTCGATCTGCGCGGCGTCGAAGCTTTTCAGGTAGTCGATCGTCTTCTGGATGCGTGCGTGCAGCTCGTCGAAGGTCTGCTCGACGTCCGGGTAGCTCGGGATCTCGACATCGGCGAGACGCGCGGCGCAGCCCTTGGCCGTGTCGGTCGCGATGTAGACCTGGCGGACGAGCGGCAGCATGTCCGGGTACAGGCGGGCGCCGACGAACACCGACGGGTCGATCTGCTTTTCGGCTGCATGCGCCTGCGCCTTGCCGAGGATGTGCTGCAGGTTGGTCAGGCCACGGATCAGCACGGGCAGGGAAGCCTGGTACATCGAGATGGACATGGGGACGACTCCTTGAAGAAGAGGGCGGCCGGTATGCGGCACGTCGTGCGTTGCGGCGTTGAAACCGCTGTCGACGCATCTTAGCGCGACGGCATGACCCGTGCGCGTCGTTGGCCAATCGGCCGATGGTGCCGGCGGGCCGGCCGGGGTGCCCACCGCCGGATCCGGTCAAGCACGCTGCATCCAGCCAATCATCTGCCGATACCGATCGGCGATATTGGCGGGCGATTGCGGCACGTGGTCGTCGCCCCAGTAGCGGACGAGCCGCACGTCGCGCTTGAGCTGCGTCAGTGCCGCGAACATCCGTTCGCTTTGTTCGAGCGGCACGTAGTCGGCGTCGCCGTGGATGAGCAGCAGCGGCGTCGTGATGTGCGCCGCATGCAGGATCGGGCTGATCGCGTGGTAGGCGTCCGGGCGGAGCCACGGCGGCGCGTCGATGTTCCAGCTGTTGTCGGCCAGCAGCTTGCCGATCAGCGAGAAACGCTCGGGGCGGGTGTCGTGGCCCGTGTCGTAGCGCAGGCGCGCGTCGAGCGACGCGTAGAGCGCCGCCGCGTCGCTGATGCCGGCGCTGGACACGCCCGAGCGGAACATCGGCGTGCGGGCGAGCAGCATCATCGTCGCCCAGCCCCCCAGGCTCTGGCCATACAGATGCAGCCGGTCGCGGTCGACGTATCCGGCATCGGCCGCGGCGTCGACGGCCGCCAGGACGTCGTCGAGCATCCTGTCCGCCATCGTCGCCGGTGCTTCGCCGAGCACGTCCCGCATGTTGACGTCGATGACGGCGAAGCCATGCGCGGCGAATGGCTGGAAATTGAACGGCAACGGGCAGTCCGGCTCATGAAACAGGTGCGGATGGGGCGCGACTTTTTCGTGCGGATAGACCCAGACGACCGCGGGCACCGGCGCGCCCGCGAAATCCGGCGGCAGCAGGACGTCCACGAAGCGCTGCCGGCCCGGTTCCGCGCCACGGCAGGCAAGCCGGTGCGTCGTACCGGTCGCGATGCCGGCCAACTGGCGATTCGTCTCGAATGCCAGCGTCGAATCGCGCGAGTCCGCCAGCCGGACCGTCAGGCGGGTCGCGTCGCGGCCGTGTTCGATGAAGGCGGCATACGGGCGCCCCGTCTCCGCCGATACGCGTTCGCGGCGCCCGCCGCCGTGGTCCGGCGGCGCGTCGGCGTCGTGCGTGTCAGGCGCGGCCGGCGGCGTGTCCGCAACCGCCCCATGTGCCAGTCCGGCCGCAGCACATGCTTCCGGCGACAGCGCGGACAGCGTGCCGGTGGCGGGATCGAACGCCCACCAGTCGCGCACGGGCTCGACGGGTTCGTCGCCGAACGACGCACTGTCGAGCACATCGGCCGTCGGTCGCCGGCCGGCGGCATTGGCCTCCCAGGCGCGGCGTGCGTTCCCGAACAGTCGGCGGTGCAGGTTCGCCATCGTGGGCGTCGCGCGTTCGGCCAGCAGGGGCAGCGCGACACGGCCATCGGCGAGCCAGGTGAACGGCCCGTCGCGGTCGCACGGAGACAGGTCGAGGTTGCGCGAAGTCGTGATCGGCGTCACAGCCCCGGTCGCCGGGTCGATCAGCACGGCGTGTACGGCGTCGTCGTCGGCCGACAGCGTGACGGCCGCGATCCGCTTCCCGTCGGGCGACCACGACGGCGAGCCGCACGCCCGGCCGGCCCGTCCGTCGCCGGCCAGCCGGCGCAGCGTGCGGCCGGCGAATTCGAACAGGTAGAGTTCGGCCCGATCGAGCCCGCCGAGGTAGGCGCGGTCGAAGCGGAGCGCGTCGGCCATCGGGCGGACGACGGCGAAGCAGATCGAGCCGCAGTCGGGCGATAACGCGCAGGTGCGACCGTAGTCGCGCTGGAAGGTGTCGAGCGACAGCAGATCGTCGACCGTGAAGCGGCGCCGTTGCAGCGGATCGGAAGGGACGGCCGTCACGCAAGCTCCTTGTCGGGTCGGCGGAAGCGGATAGACAGGCCTGGCCGGAGATGAGTTCCGGCGCTGTCGACCGCGCGCGGGAGGCGACGGCACGAAGGTCTGGGCGCGGGCGGGAATCGTCGCCGCTGGCAGTGCGATTCACATGTCGACCTCGCTGCCGACGGTGCAGCCTCTTGGCGGTTTGAGCGGGCGCGCAGCGGGAAGGGCGTAGCGGGTTTCGGTTCGCCGCTCAACGCAAGACGGCTCGGCCTTTCACGAATCGTTTGGCCGAGTCGGCGGCATGCTGCCACCATGACATGCCGACGCGCCGCCGTTCGCGCCACGCATGGTCGTGCAGCGCCACCGCCGTCCACTGCTCGGCGTGCGTGCGAAAACGCGGCACGCCGAAGCGCTCGGGCGCGTCGAACAGGTCGAGATACGCGCGTCTATAGTGCTCGACGAGCGTGCGATCGTCATAGTGCGTTTCCATCCAGCGGCGCGACGCCTGCCCGACCTCGTCGCGCAGGCGCTTGTCGGCGAGTAGCGCGCGCAGCACCGGCTCCGCCTCCTCGAGCCGCACGTCCACCCACGGCAGCTCCGTCGCCCCGGTCATCGCGCGTAACTGTGCCTGCACGCGTGCGTCGAGATGCCCGAGGGTGGGCTTGCCCTGCGACAGCGATTCGAGTCCGCTCAGGTGATAGTTGCCGGTCACGCATTCGTCGACGGCCAGCGCGGCGCACTGTTTCAGACGCAAGCACGCGTCGTGCGGCGTGTCGACGATCGTCCGCACGCGGCACAGGCCCTTGCGCTCGAGCCGACGCAGCAATGCCAGCGTTTGCGGCGCGCCCTTGGTTTCCCAGCGCGTCTTCCACGCGCTGCGGCTGCCGCTCGGCGAGTAGACGACCACGGGCGGCCCGTCCTCGGATTCGGGCCCGGGCAGGTAGCGTGCGTCGTGAATGGGCACCAGATTCGGCACCACGCGCGCGAACGGATAGTAGCGCTCCGGCCCCTGCGCGATCACGAGTTGCGGGATCGGCTCGTTGACGATGCGCGCGAGCCGGTCGGCATCCTGCCCTGCCCAAAGCGACGGCGCGGAGTGGTATTGGCGAATGAGCTTGCGTGCACCGAAGCGCTGCGGCAAATCGGCGCCGAACGTCTCGTCGAACGAGAAGTGCTGGTGCAGATGAATGACGTCGGCGGCGTCGATGGCTGCCAGCGCGATGTCGCGCTGCGTGTGCCAGTCGATATCGACCGTAAACGTGCGCGCGCCGTAGGCCGACGCGTTGAACACTATGTGGCGCGCCTCGATGTCGGTGTGCCGGTTAAGCGCGGCGACGATGTTGCCGGGGCTGCCCGCCACCGGCGTATTCGAGATATGGACGACGCGCATGCTCGTTCGTCAGCGCGTGCGTGACGCTGGGGCGCGCGCGGATTCGGGGGGCGGTGCAGGGGTGAAAGTCGGCATCGCTGCGGGCATCGCGTCGCCCATGCCCGCTTGCGCGAGCATCTGCCAGCGCAGCTTCGGGAAGATGTCCTCGCCGAGCGCGCTTTCCATCGACAGATTGCGTACGTCGACGCCGCGGCGTGTCAGCAGCGCCGATGCATGACGGAACGACGGCTCGATGAAGCCGGGGAAATTTTCGTCGAGATGGCTGGGCTGCATGGTCGACGCCGATTCCTCGTAAAAACGGGGCGTGCGCTTCGCGTCAGTGAGGTCGACACCGTGCAGATAGAGGCGTGTGAAGCCGAGCGCGGCGAGTACTTGCAGGCCAGTATAGGCGACCGTTCGGCCGTCGAAGACACCGCACCGCAGGTCGAGGCTGAAGCCGAGCGGCTTCGGCGTGTCGAACAGTGCGAGCGCCTGTGTGTCGTACGTCGTGCGCAGCTCGCGCGCACGCGGCGCGCGGCGGCCGGCGGGAAAGAGCATGTCGTCGAGGAGAAACACACGGCAGCGGATGCGCTCGACGCCGATGCGCTCGGCGATGTGCCAGAGCACGTGGGGCGTGGCAAACAGCGTGAGCGGCTCGCCGATCACGCGCTCGACGAGATCGGGCCGATTGCGTACGAAGCCGGTATCGACGATGCAGTAGTAGTCGAAACTGACACCCTGACGCTCGGTGAGTGCGATGGCACCGTTCACGCCCAGCACGTGCGTCATGTGCAGCGCGCGGTAATCGATGGTGTTGACGGACGGGCCGGTGGCGATGAGATGACATGCCTGCCCAGCGTGGCGCAGGGCGGGCGCGGATGCCATCTGGGTGTTGGCGCACGCGATGCGGCGTCCGCGGATGCACATGCCGACGAGTCGCCCGGCTTCATCGCGTTCGAGTGCGACCCCGTGCGCGAGGCGCTCGTTGTGTCGCCACGCGCGCGAATGCGTATAGCGGTAAAGCAGCTTGAAAAAAGTATTGACTGCCCGCCGGACCGACGAAGCGGATGCACGCGCACCTTGTTCCGCTTTGACGCCGGTGCGCAGCGAGCGGATCGCATTGCCTTCGGAGATCATCGCTGAGCCTTGCAACGAAACGAAGCCTGAGGCTTCGCGACATGGTAAAGCGCCAGCTTACAATTTGATCTCGTTACACAGGTTACATATCCGGCAAGACAGTATTACTGTTTATTGCGCACGCAGCGCTCATGACAGACGCGAATAATCGCTGCCGTTAATGAAATGAGCGCGGTGCCGGCGTCTCGAAATGGGCGGTCGTCGGGCGTGCGAGCCGCTGGCCGTGACGGCAAGCCGCAGTTCCCGAGGTGAGCGCCGGCGATCAACCGGCTGGCCGTTCAAAATGCTTGAACGATTTACAATTATTTGGAAACGTTCCGGGTATTCGTTTCACCTGCCGTGACTCATGTTGGGTCACGCAGAAAATGCCTGACCCACGAAAGACCATTCGGAAAACGCCAATTGGCGAGCGGTGGGGCGCGAAGGCAGGCGGTCGATTCGCGCGATTCGCGCCAAGCCGAATTACTTCGATGCTTGATGCTCGTCCCGGGCCGTGCTGAGCATCCGCTCCACGTACCGCGCGATCATGTCGACTTCGAGATTGACCTTGTCACCGGTCTTCACGTGACGCAGCGTCGTGACCTCGACCGTGTGCGGAATCAGGTTGATCGAGAACTCGCAGCCGTCCGCGCGATCGTCGACCGTGTTGACGGTCAGGCTCACGCCGTTGACCGTGATCGACCCCTTGTACGCGAGATAGCGACCGAGCTCGCGCGGTGCGACGATGCGCAGTTCGTGCGACTCGCCGACCGGCGCGAAGCGCGACACAGTGCCGAGGCCGTCCACATGGCCCGACACGATATGCCCGCCGAGGCGGTCGTGCGCGCGCAACGCCTTCTCGAGATTCACCTCGCCGGGCTCCGCGAGGCCGACCGTGCGGTTCAGGCTTTCGCGCGACACGTCGACGTCGAACGACGCGTCGGTCTTTTCGATTACCGTCATGCACGCACCCTGGATCGCGATGCTGTCGCCCAGTGCGACATCGGCGAGGTCGAGCCCGCCGGCCAGCACGGTCAGGCGCACGCCCGCATCGGCCGACGCGCCGAGCGGCTGGATCGATTCGATACGGCCGACGGCCGCGACAATGCCGGTAAACATGGTGGCGATTCCGTTCAGTGAGAGGCGTCGGACGGCGTGAAGCGCGCGAGGATCCGCAGATCGTCGCCGACCCGCTCGAACCCGTGGAACGACAGCCGCGTGCGCGCCTCGAGGCTCGCCGGCGCCGCGAGATCGAACATGCCAGCCGCATCGGCGCCCAGCAGGCTCGGCGCGAGGTAGATGAGCAGTTCGTCGACGCACTGTTCGCGCAGCAGCGAGCCGTTCAGCTTGTGGCCCGCCTCGACGTGCAGTTCGTTGACGCCGCGCGCGCCGAGCGCCGCCAGCATCGCGGGCAGGTCGACCTTGCCGTGCGCATTCGCGAGCGGCACGATTTCCGCGCCGCGCGCTTTCAGCACGTTCGCGCGTACCTCGCCGGCGGCGTCGAGCCGGCCGCAGAAGATCAGCAGCGGCGCGCCCTCGAGCAGCCGCGCGTCGAGCGGCAGGTCGAGGCGGCTGTCCACCAGGATGCGCTGCGGCTGGCGCGGCGTGTCGATGCCGCGCACGGTCAGCAGCGGGTTGTCTTCGCGGACGGTGCCGATGCCGGTGAGGATCGCGCAGGCGCGCGCACGCCATGCGTGCCCGTCGAGGCGCGCGGCCTCGCCGGTGATCCACTGGCTTTCGCCGGACGGCAGCGCGGTGCGGCCGTCGAGCGAGGCGGCGGTCTTCATCCGTACCCACGGGCGGCCGCGCGTCATCCGCGACACGAAGCCGATGTTCAGCTCGCCGGCTTCATGGGCGAGCAGCCCGCAGCGCACGTCGATGCCCGCGTCGCGCAGCATCCCGAGGCCGCGCCCCGATACCTGCGGGTTCGGGTCTTCCATCGCCGCGACGACCTTCGCGACGCGTGCGTCGATCAGCGCATTCGCGCACGGCGGCGTGCGGCCGAAATGGCTGCACGGTTCGAGCGTGACATAGACGGTCGAGCCCGCGACGTCGTAGCCGCGCGCGCGTGCGTCCTTCAGCGCCTGCACCTCCGCGTGATCCTGGCCGGCCGGCTGCGTGAAGCCTTCGCCGATCACGTCGCCGTCCTTGACGATCACGCAACCGACACGCGGGTTCGGCGCCGTCGTATACATGCCGCGCGCGGCGAGCGCGAGCGCACGCTGCATGTGGGCGAAATCGATATCCGAGAACATGCGCGCGGACCCGGGTCAGGCAGCGAGTGCCGCGAAGGCGCGGCGCGCGGCCGCGAGCGTCGCGTCGATCACCGCGTCGTCGTGCGTGCTCGACACGAAGCCGGCCTCGTACGCGGACGGCGCGAAATACACGCCTTCGTCGAGCATCAGGTGGAAGAAGCGGTTGAAGCGCTCGGTGTCGCTCTTCGTCACTTCCGCGAAGCTGGTCGGCACGCGTTCGGCGAAGTAGAGGCCGAACATCGCGCCGATCGAGTCGGCCGCGAACGGCACGCCGGCCGCGCGCGCTTCGGCCGCGAGGCCGTCGGCGAGGCGCTTCGTCTGCGCGGTGAGCGCGTCGTAGAAGCCGGGCGCCTGGATCAGCTGCAGCGTCTTCAGGCCCGCGGCGACCGCGATCGGGTTGCCCGACAGCGTGCCGGCCTGGTAGACGCCGCCGAGCGGCGCGAGGTGGGCCATGATGTCGCGGCGGCCGCCGAACGCGGCAGCCGGCATCCCGCCGCCGATCACCTTGCCGAGGCAGGTGAGGTCGGGCGTGATCCCGTAGTAGGCCTGTGCGCCGCCGAGTGCGACGCGGAACCCGCACATCACTTCGTCGAAGATCAGCACGGCGCCGTGCTTCGTGCACAGCGCGCGCAGCGCGTTCAGGAATTCGGGCGTGCCGCGCACGAGGTTCATGTTGCCCGCGACCGGCTCGATGATCACGGCGGCGATCTCGTCGCCGAACGCGCCGAACGCTTCATCGAGCGCGGCGACGTTGTTGTATTCGAGGACGGTCGTGTGTTTCGCGATGTCGGCGGGCACGCCGGCCGACGTCGGGTTGCCGAACGTCAGCAGGCCGGAGCCGGCCTTCACGAGCAGGCTGTCCGCGTGGCCGTGGTAGCAGCCCTCGAACTTGACGATGCGGCTGCGGCCCGTGAAGCCGCGCGCGAGACGCAGCGCGCTCATCGTGGCCTCGGTGCCGCTCGACACCATCCGCACCTGCTCGATCGACGGCACGAGCTTGCAGATTTCCTCGGCGATCTCGATCTCGGCTTCGGTCGGCGCGCCGAACGAGAAGCCGTCGGCGAGCACGTTCTGCACGGCCGACAGGACTTCCGGATGGACGTGGCCGACGATCATCGGGCCCCAGGAGCCGATGTAGTCGATGTACTGCTTGCCGTCGGCATCCCAGAAATACGGGCCTTGCGCACGCGCGACGAAGCGCGGCGTGCCGCCGACCGAACGGAATGCGCGCACCGGCGAGTTGACGCCGCCGGGAATGGTCTTCTGGGCGCGTTCGAAGAGGATCTGATTGTTGGACATGGGCGAAACCTGCGAGAGAAGGGCGCGGGGGCCTGTGCACGGGCCGCGGCGCCTGGGCGGAACGATCGTCCGATTGTACCGGAGACGCGCGCGGCGGGCCTGCGGCGCGGTCTGCGGCCTTTCGGCACGTGAAGGATTGCTCGGGCCGGGAGGGAGGGGGGGGCGATTCGGCCCCGTTATCGATCCGGCAAGGGTGGCGGCTTGCGCTTGCCGGTCAGCTCGGCCCAGCGCTTCTCGAGCGGGCCTTCGACCATCGGCTTGATCACCGTGCCGGAGCTCTGCGCATCCCAGGTCTGCACCGAATACGGATGGACGCGCAGCGCGTCGCGGGCGATCACGACGTCCTGGTGCGCGTCGACCAGCCAGTCGTATACGAAGTCGATGCACAGCCGGTAGCCGCGTTTCGTCGCCGCATCGGGCACCTCGTACGGTGCGCGCGTCACGTAGCCGGAGCCGAACACGCCCTTGGGCTCCTTCGCGACGCGGTGCAGGAACACGCGGTCGCCCGGCAGGATGCCGCGCGCGAAGCCGCAGCCCCACACGTCATGCACGGCCTCGCCGGCCTTCACGCGCGCGGCGACGTCGGGCAGGTCGGGCCACGGCCATTTCTTGGGGCTCCAGATCAGCAGGAAAGCGGTCATCGGTTCGGTCGTGCGTCGAATTGGTCAGACGAGAGAGGCAAGGAGCTGCAAGCTTAATCGAATCCCCGCTCGCGATCCTGCGCGGCGGGCACCGCACAGCTGCTTTCAGGCCGGCCGCGCACGCGCACCGGCGGCACGTAAAAAAGTTGCGCGTACAATCATGGGCCTGAGCGCGCCGTTCGCGGCGCGGCCTCCCGTCTTCATCGCCACGCGCGCCCCGATGCGTGCGGGCTCCATTCCGGATACCCATGTCCCACGTCGTCCGGCGCCGGCCCGATGCCCGGCTGATCCTGTTGCTCGGTGCGCTCGCCGCCTGCGGGCCGATCGCTACCGACATGTACCTGCCGAGCCTGCCGTCGATCGCCGACGGCTTCGCCGTCAGCCCTGGCGCCGCACAGCGCACGCTGACGAGCTTCATGGCAGGCTTCTCGGTCGGCATGCTGCTGTACGGCCCGCTGTCCGACACATGGGGCCGACGCCCCGTGCTGCTCGGCGGCATCGCGCTGTTCACGCTCGCGAGCATCGGCTGCTTCGTGTCGACGTCGATCGACATGCTGATCCTCGTGCGCTTCCTGCAGGCGCTTGGCGCCGGCGCGGCGTCGGTGCTGTCGCGCGCGATCGCGCGCGACGCGCACGAGCCGACCGACGCGGCGAAGGTGCTGTCGATGGTCGCGATCGTCACTGCGGTCGGGCCGTTGCTCGCGCCACTGATCGGCGGGCAGATCCTGCGTTTCTCGGGCTGGCGCGGCGTGTTCGTCGTGCTGGCCGTGTTCGGCGCGGTGTGCGCGGCGACCGCGTACCTGCGCGTACCCGAAACCTGGCCGAAGGAGCGGCGCAAGAGCGCGGCCGTGCTCGCGTCGTTCGCGTCGTACGGGCGCATCCTGTCCGATCCCGTTGCATGGGGGCACATGCTGTGCGGCGGCATGGCGTTCGCGTCGATGTTCTCGTACATCACCGCCACACCGTTCGTGTACATCGAGTATTTCCACGTGTCGCCGCAGCACTACGGGCTGCTGTTCGGCCTGAACGTCGTCGGCATCATGATCGGCAACTTCGCGAACACACGGCTCGTCGGCCGCATCGGCTCGCTGCGCATCATCGCGGCCGCGTCGCTCGTGAGCTGCATCGCATCGCTCGCGGTCGCGCTCGTCGCGCTGACGGGGTGGGGCGGGCTGTGGTCGATCGTCGTGTGCCTGTTCTTCGTCGTCGGCGTGGTCGGGATCCTGTCCGCGAACTGCACGACCGACCTCATGCATCGCTATCCGCACAACGCGGGCGCGTCGGCGGCGGTGTTCGGCGCGATGCAGCTGGCGCTCGGCGCGATCGCGAGCGTCGCGATCGGCGCACTGGCCGACGGCACGCCGTTCGCGATGGGCGTGACGATCGGCATCTCGGGCGTGCTGTGTTTCGCTGGCCGCTACCTCGTGCTGCGCTGGCACGGGCGGCCCGTCAAGGCGGGCGCCTGAGCCGCGGCCTGACGGCAGAATGAAAAACGCCACCGTGCGCGCTGCGCCGGTGGCGTTTTTGTTTCGAACGCGGGGAGCGGCGGCCGCCGCGCCGCGTCAGTCCCGCGCGACGTCCTTCGCCGCCGGCGACGCGCCGTGGCTCAGCCAGTCGAGCACGTCGGCCGTTTCGTCGTCGCTCGCGCGTGCCTTCGCCTGGGCGACGGCCTCGGGCAGTTCGCCGTTCGTCGACGCACGGCGGATCGCGACGCCGACCGCGAGGATGTCGATCATCAGCAGATGCAGGATCCGCGAGATCATCGACAGCTGCGACTCGCGCATCTCGATGTGGTCGGTTTCGAGTGCGACGGTTGCGCGCTTCGCGAGCGGCGTGTTGCTCGACGTGATCGCGATCACCTTCGCGCCTGCCTGCATCGCGACGTCGAGCACGCGCAGCAGCTCGGGCGCGCGTCCCGACTTTGACACCGCGACGATCACGTCGCCCTTGCCGAGCAGCGCGGCCGACGCGGCCTGCATGTACAGGTCGCCGTACGCGATCGTCGGGATCCCGAAGCGGAAGAACTTGTAATGCGCGTCCTGCGCGACGATGTTCGAGTTGCCGAGCCCGTAGAACTCGATGCGCCGTGCGCCGTTCAGGATCTCGATCGCGTTCTCGACGTGCTCGAAATTCAGGTGTTCGCGCAACTGCAGGATCGCCGACACCGTGTTGTCGAGCACCTTCGCGCCGAAGTCGGTGGCCGTGTCGCCGAGATGCACCTGGCTGTGGCTCATCGGGATCGTGCCGGTGAGGCCGGTGGCGAGCTTCAGCTTGAAGTCGGACAGCCCCTGGCAGCCGAGCGAGCGGCAGAAGCGGATCACCGTCGGCTGGCTCACGTCGGCCTTGCGCGCGATGTCGACGATCGGATCGTTGATGATCGAGCGCGGATGGTTCAGCGCGAGATCGGCCACGCGGCGCTCGGCTGGCGTCAGCGCGTCGCGCATCTGGCGGATCCGTTCGAACACGGCCGACGACGCGCCGCCCGAGCGGTTCGACAGTTGCTCCGCGAGGATCGCCGACACGCCGAGGAACGCCGGGTATTCGGCGGTGATCAGGTAGGTCGGGATGTTTTCGAGGTAGTGCGTGAAACGGCCCTTCGCCTCGAAGCGCGCACGGAACGACGAGCGCGTGAACAGTTCGCCGAGCTTCAGCGCGACGCCGCCGCCGATGTACACGCCGCCGAGCGCGCCGAGCGTCAGCGCGACGCTGCCCGCGAACGCGCCGAGAATGCCGCAGAAGCATTCGACCGTCTCGAGCGCGAGGGCGTCGCCCGCATGCGCGCGCTCGACGATCTCGACCGTGTCGACGGTCGCGGCGACGCGCTTCTTGTCGCGCGCGGCGAGCGCGCGATAGACGATCTCCATGCCGGGGCCCGCGCATACGCGTTCGAACGACACGTGCGGAAACTTCTTGCGCGCGTACTGCAGCACCAGATCCTCACGCTCGTCCTGCGGCGCGAACGACGCATGGCCGCCTTCGCTGCCGAGCGCGATCCAGCGGTCGTCGGCCGGAATCAGCCCCGACACGCCGAGCCCGGTGCCGGGCCCAAGCAGCCCGATCACGCTGTTCTGGCGGCGCGTGCCGCCGCCGATCTGCACGCGCTGCGCGTCGGTCAGGCCCGGCAGCGCCATGGCGAGCGCGGTGAAATCGTTGACGACGAGCAGCGTGTCGAAGCCGAGCGCGCGGCGCGTCGCCTCGATCGAGAAGCTCCAGTCGTGGTTGGTCATCGTGACCTGGTCGCCGTCGACCGGATTGGCGATCGCGATCGCCGCGTGATTCACGCGGCTGATCTTCACGTCCTTCAGGTATTTGCGGATCGCGTCGGTGAGCGTCGGATAGTCTGCGCCGGGATACACGCGGATCTGCGTGATGTCGCCCGGGCCGGTTTCCAGCGCGAAGCGCGCGTTGGTGCCGCCGACGTCCGCGAGCAGGCGCGGGCCGTCGGCATGCTGGCCCGCGACGGCCGCCTTACTTTGCGCACCAGTAGACATCGAGCTGGGTCCCCTTGTCGTTGGCCAGTTGGGAAATCGCGTTCTTCTGCAGCGATGCGGCTGCGGCGTCGAGCACCGCGCGCTTGCGTTCGCCCGCGATCAGCAGGAACAGCCGGTCGACGCGCTTGAGCGCATCGAGCGAGAAGCTCACGCGCGCATGCGGCGCGGCGCCGGGATGGACGGCGACGAAACGCTCGGACGTCGTGATCGCGTGCTCCCATTCGGGCGCATCGGCGAAGATCGACGCGGTGTGGCCGTCCTCGCCCATGCCGAGCACCGCGACGGTCGGCACGCGGTAGTCGGCGTTCGTGTTCAGCGCGGCGACGTGCGCGTCGAGCGCGGCGCGCGTGTCGACGAGCGGCAGGAAGCGGGCAGGGGCCGCTGCGTGTTGCAGCAGCGTATCGCGCACGAGGTGCGCGTTGCTGGCTGCGTCGTCCTCCGGCACCCAGCGGTCGTCGACCAGCGTCACGTCGACGCCGGCCCAGTCGAGCGCCGCGTGCGACAGCGTTTGCAGGAACGGGCGCGGGCTGGTGCCGCCGGACACCGCGAGCGTTGGGCGCGCGGGGCCGGCGAGCGCGGCGCGCAGCGCATCGCCGACGGCGCGCGCGAGCGCGTCGCTTTGCGCTTCCTGGGTGTCGAAAGCGTGGATCTCGATCACATCTCCTCCGGACTGCTTTGTCTGTTCAAATCGTACGAATCGTGGGGCACGTTGCCGCGTACGGTGGCGTGCGCGGCAACGGTTTGCATCAGTTCTCTTCTTCGAGCCAGCAGGTGTCGTGCTGCGCGAGCATCGCGCTCGCCGCGGCCGGCCCCCACGTGCCCGCCGCGTACGGCTTCGGCGGCTTCAGCGTGCGTGCCCATTCGTTCAGGATAGGCTCGACCCAGCGCCATGCGGCTTCCTGTTCGTCGCGGCGCACGAAGAGGGCGAGCCGGCCGTTGATCACGTCGAGCAGCAGGCGCTGGTACGCCTCCATCTGCCCTTCCTTGAAGAACTGGTCGAACGCGAGGTCGAGGTGCACGCTCGCGAGGTTCATCCCTTCGCCCGGCTGTTTCGCGAGGCAGTACAGGCGGATCGTTTCGTTCGGCTGCAGCCGGATCACGAGGCGGTTCGAGCCGGGACGCAGCGCGGTGGGCCCGAGCGCCGAGTGCGGCACCGGGCGGAAATTGACGACGATCTCCGCGACGCGATCGGCAAGACGCTTGCCGGTGCGCAGGAAGAACGGCACGCCGGCCCAGCGCCAGTTCTCGATCTCGACCTTCAGCGCGACGAAGGTTTCGGTCTGGCTGTCGGGCTTCACGCCCGGCTCGGTCGCGTAGGCCGGCACCTGCGCGCCCTTGATCACGCCCGCATGATACTGGCCGCGCACGGCCACCTTGCCGATGTCGCGCGGATCGACCGGCTTCAGCGCGCGCAGCACGCGCAGCTTCTCGTCGCGTACCGAATCAGAATCCATCGAGTGCGGCGGTTCCATCGCGACGATCGACAGCAGCTGCAGCAGGTGGTTCTGCACCATGTCGCGCAGCGCGCCCGTATTGTCGTAGAAATCGCCGCGCGCCTCGACGCCGAGCTCCTCGGCGATCGTGATCTGGATGCTCTCGACCCATTCGCGGCGCCACAACGGCTCGAACAGCGCATTGCCGAAGCGCAGCGCGAGCAGGTTCTGCACGGGTTCCTTGCCGAGGTAGTGGTCGATCCGGTAGATCTGGCCTTCCGCGAAGATCTCGCCGACCGCGTCGTTGATCGCGTTCGACGACTTCAGGTCGTAGCCGAGCGGCTTCTCGAGCACGATGCGCGAGCCTTCGTTCAGGCCGACCGACGCGAGCGCCTTGCAGATCGGCACGAACAGCGACGGGCCCGTCGCAAGATAGAACACGCGGATGCCGGGCAGCGATGCCACCGCGTCGCGCAGCACGACGTAGTCTTCCGCGCGGCCGAGATCGAGGTGCACATACTCGATGCGATCGAGGAAGGACTTCCACGCAGCTTCGTCGAACGCTTTGCCGGCGGCCTTGGCCGCGTGCGGCTTCACGTGGGTGTCGACCCACTCGAGATAGGACGCCCGATCCGATTCATGACGCGCCACAGCGACGATCCGGCCGCTCTCCGCCAGCATGTTCGCACGGTGCGCTTCGAACAGCGCGGGCAGGATCTTGCGCATCGACAGATCGCCGGTGCCGCCGAAAAGTACGAAGGTAAAGCTGGAATCGGTATGCATGTGTCTCCGCCGGGTTGGGGTGCTGGGAAGCGATCCGTAGTGCGATAAAAATATTTTTGACACTGAATTGTAGTTTAACTACAATCCGCCGCAAGGGGTAGCACCTGGGTGAAGAAAAAAAGAAGTGCGGTCGATGAACTGCGCGAGCTTCGCCTTCGGGAACGCCTTGTGCCGAATGTTATCGGACATTGACGGCGCGCATCGTCAGCGCGACGTCGGCCCCGGGCTCGCGCCGCAGCATCGCGGCGGGCCAGAAACACAAAGAGGAGACACGCCGTTGAATCTCGATTCACGCTTTCTGTAAGAGCCCGGCCGGTCATCGGCCCCGTACGCTGCATGCGTCCCGCGGCTCGATTTCCCCGTCGTTATCAAGAAGCCGGTTCCCCGTCGGGGAACCTCACGAGTTGATTCAGTCTGGAGGAGATAAGTAATGAAAGTTCGCTCGATCATGGGCGCGCTCTGCGCCGCAGGTCTGATGGCTGGCGCCGTGGCGGCGCAGGCAGCCGAAAACGTGACGGTGCTGCACTGGTGGACCTCGGGCGGCGAGTCGAAGGCCGTCGGCGTGCTGAAGGACGACGTGCAGAAGCAGGGCTACGTGTGGAAGGACTTCGCGGTCGCGGGCGGCGCGGGTGCCGCGGCGATGACCGCGCTGAAGACCAAGGTGATCAGCGGCGACGCACCGTCGGCCGCGCAGATCAAGGGCCCGCTGATCCAGGACTGGGCCGACCAGGGCGTGCTCGTCAACATCGATTCCGCGGCCGGCGACTGGAAGCAGAACCTGCCGCCGGAAATCGACAAGATCATCAAGTACAAGGGCCACACCGTCGCGGCGCCGTTCTCGGTGCACCGCGTGAACTGGCTGTACATCAACAAGGCCGCGCTCGACAAGGTCGGCGCGAAGGTGCCGACCACCTGGCCTGAATTCTTCGCGGTGGCCGACAAGCTGAAGGCCGCGGGCATCCAGCCGGTCGCGATGGGCGGCCAGCCGTGGCAGGACCTGACGCTGTGGGAAGACGTCGTGCTGTCGCAGGGCCCGGCGTTCTACAAGAAGGCGCTGGTCGACCTCGACCAGGCGACGCTGACCTCGCCGCAGATGCTGTCCGTGTTCGACACGGTGCGCAAGATCCAGGGCTACTTCGATACCGGCCGTAACGGCCGCGACTGGAACCTCGCGACCGCGATGGTAATCAACGGCAAGGCCGGCATGCAGTTCATGGGCGACTGGGCGAAGGGCGAGTTCGAGAACGCCGGCAAGAAGTCGGGCAAGGACTACATCTGCGCACCGGTGCCGGGCACGGCGAATGCTTACACGTTCAACGTCGATTCGTTCGTGTTCTTCCAGCAGAAGGGCGACAAGGCGGCAACGCCGGGCCAGCTCGCGCTCGCGAAGACGATCATGACGCCGGACTTCCAGGAGCAGTTCAGCCTGCTGAAGGGTTCGGTGCCGGTACGCCTCGGCGTGAAGATGGACAAGTTCGACGACTGCGCGAAGAAGTCGTATGCCGACGAGCAGACCGCGATCAAGTCGGGCGGCTTCGTGCCGTCGCTCGCGCACGGGATGGCGCAGAGCGATGCGACCGCCGGCGCGATCACGGACGTCGTGACGAAGTTCATGAACTCGCAGCAGGATTCGAAGAGCGCGGTCGCCGCGCTCGCGAAGGCCGCGAAGGTCAAGTAACGCGCGACAGGCGCCCGGCCGGAAGCGCTTCATCGGCCGGGCGTTTTTGCATGTGCAGCAAACGGGCTCGCCCGCGGGCTCGTGCCGTACCTGGCGCCGGCCCGGCCTGCGTCGCCCTCGTTCCAGGAGTCGAATCAAGTGGCTGCCCCTCTTAGCGGAAATGGATCCGGCGCTGCCGCCGCACGGCGTACGTCGCCGATGTCGGCCTTCGCCGATCGCTGGATCCCGAAGCTCGTGCTTGCGCCGAGCGTCGCGATCGCCGTGGTGTTCATCTACGGCTTCATCCTGATTACCGGCTATCTGTCGCTGACCAATTCGCGGCTGTTGCCGAACTACGAATTCGACGGCTTCGGCCGTTACTCGGACCTGTTCCAGAACGACGTGTGGTGGACCTCCGCCGCGAACCTCGGCTGGTTCGGGATTCCGTTCATCGTGGTCTGCGTCGCGCTCGGGCTGTTCCTCGCGATTCTGCTCGACCAGCGGATCCGCAACGAAGGCGCGCTGCGCGCGGTCTTCCTGTACCCGATGGCGCTGTCGTTCATCGTCACCGGCACCGCGTGGCAGTGGATCCTGAACCCGGGCCTCGGCCTCGAGAAGGTGATGCACGACTGGGGCTGGACGAGCTTCTCGTTCGGCTGGCTCGACGATCCGGACAAGGCGATCTTCTGCGTGGTGATCGCGGCCGTGTGGCAATCGACCGGCTTCGTGATGGCGCTGTTCCTCGCGGGGCTGCGCGGTGTCGATGCGGAGATCTTCAAGGCCGCGCAGGTGGACGGCGCGACGCTGCCGACCATCTACCGCAAGATCGTGATCCCGAGCATGCGCCCGGTGTTCTTCTCGGTGCTGCTGATCCTCTGCCACATCACGATCAAGACCTTCGACCTGGTCGTCGCGCTGACGGCGGGCGGCCCGGGCACGTCGTCGTCGCTGCCGGCCATGTTCATGTACACGTTTTCGTTCAACCGCGGCCAGCTCGGGCTCGGCGCGGCGTCCTCGGTGATGATGCTCGCGACCGTGGTCGCGGTGCTGGTGCCGCTGATGTATATGGAATCGAGGAGCACCCGCAATGCAGCCTAAGATGACGATCAGCCGGGCAGTGATCTATGCGGCACTGATCCTGTTCGCGCTGTATTTCCTGTTCCCGATCTACGTGATGCTGTCGACGTCGTTCAAGGATCTCGACCAGCTGCGCACCGGCAACCTGCTGACGCCGCCCACCACGTGGACCATCGATCCGTGGGTGAAGGCCTGGAGCGGCGCCTGTACCGGCGTGCGCTGCGACGGCATGAAGCCGTTCTTCCTGAACTCGCTGCAGATGGTGATCCCGGCCGTGCTGATCTCGTCGCTGATCGGCGCGTTCAACGGCTACGTGCTCACGCACTGGCGCTTTCGCGGCGCCGACGCGCTGTTCACGATGATGCTGGTCGGCTGCTTCATCCCGTTCCAGGTAATCCTGCTGCCGATGGCGCGCCTGCAGGGGATGCTCGGCCTCGCCAACACGATTCCCGGCCTCGTGTTCGTGCACGTCGTGTACGGCATCGCGTTCACGACGATGTTCTTCCGCAACTTCTACGTGAGCGTGCCGGCCGAGCTCGTGAAGGCCGCGCGCATCGACGGCGCGGGCTTCTTCACGATCTTCACGAAGATCCTGCTGCCGGTGTCGCTGCCGATCTTCATGGTGTGCCTGATCTGGCAGTTCACGCAGATCTGGAACGACTTCCTGTTCGGGATCGTGTTCTCCGGCGTCGATTCGATGCCGATCACGGTTGCGCTGAACAACCTCGTCAACACGTCGACGGGCGTGAAGGAATACAACGTCGACATGGCCGGCGCGATCATCGCCGCGCTGCCGACGCTGCTCGTCTACATCGTCGCCGGCCGATACTTCGTGCGCGGGCTGACGGCGGGCGCGGTGAAGGGGTAAGCGCGGCTTCATCCGATACGACGAACCGGCCGCGCCTCGCGCGCGGCGCATCGAAACGAACCCGACGCGGCGCCCGAGTGCGCCGCGCGAGACGAGACAGAGGATTCACAGCATGGCAAGCCTTTCCATCCGTGACGTGTACAAGACCTACCCGAACGGGGTGCCGGTCCTGAAGGGTGTCGACATCGAGATCGAGGACGGACAGTTCCTGATCCTGGTCGGCGGGTCGGGCTGCGGGAAGTCGACGCTGCTCAACATGATCGCCGGGCTCGAGACCGTGACGAGCGGCGAGATCTGCATCGACGGCAAGGTCGTCAACGACCTGTCGCCGAAGGATCGCGACATCGCGATGGTGTTCCAGTCGTACGCGCTGTATCCGTCGATGACGGTGCGCGAGAACATCTCGTTCGGCCTGAACATCCGCAAGGTGCCGAAGAGCGAGCAGCAGCAGATCGTCGACCGCGTGTCGCAGATGCTGCAGATCCAGCACCTGCTCGACCGCAAGCCGGGTCAACTGTCGGGCGGCCAGCGCCAGCGCGTCGCGATGGGCCGTGCGCTCGCGCGCGATCCGTCGCTGTTCCTGTTCGACGAGCCGTTGTCGAACCTCGACGCGAAGCTGCGCATCGAGATGCGCGCGGAAATCAAGCTGCTGCACCAGCGCCTCGGCACGACGATCGTCTACGTGACGCACGACCAGATCGAGGCGATGACGCTCGGCGACCGGATCGCGGTGATGAAGGACGGCGTGGTCCAGCAGTTCGGCGCGCCGCAGGAGATCTACGACTCGCCGTCGAACCTGTTCGTCGCGGGTTTCATCGGCGCGCCGCCGATGAACTTCATCAACGGCAAGCTGGTCGAGCAGGGCAGCGGGATCGCGCTCGAAGTCGACACGGGCGTCAAGCGCGGCGCGCTGAACCTGCCGTTCGACGCGGCGAAGCTGAAGTCGCACGTCGGCCGCGAGGTGATCCTCGGCCTGCGTCCGGAGCGCATCACCGACGTGCGCCACGCGCACAACGGCGACGCGTCGCACCTGCAGCCGTTCGACGTGCGTGTCGACGTGACCGAACCGACCGGGCCGGATACGCACGTGTTCGCGCAGGTGAACGGCAAGCGCATCGTGAGCCGCGTGCATCCGGCCGCGAACCCGCAGCCTGACCAGACGTTGTCGCTGCTGTTCGACGTGTCGAAGGCGGTGCTGTTCGATCCGGCGTCGGAAGAGCGGATCGCGTGATGTCGCGAGAGCGCTGAATGAAGCAAAAAGGGGCCGTCTTCGGACGGCCCCTTTGTTTCGGCGCGACAGTCGATGTTGCGGCGACAGTCAGTGCGGCAGCCGTACGTCGAACTTGAACGTCGCGAGCCGCGCGACGAGGATGAAGCCGGTCGCGAGCAGCACGCTGTAGACGGAATCGAACTGCAGCCACACGAGCAGCAGGTAGAACCAGCAGCCGACGAACGCGCAGGTCGCGTACGGCCGCGAATCGCGCAGGATCAGCGGGATGTCGTTGCACAGCACGTCGCGGATGATCCCGCCGACCACGCCCGTGATCACGCCCATCATCACCGCGATGAAACGCGGCATCTCGGCATCGAGTGCGATCGCCGTGCCCGAAATGCTGAAGATCCCGAGCCCGATCGCATCGGCGACGAGCAGCAATCGCTCGGCCGACAGCCGCGACAGCATCCGCAGCACGAACGGCGCGAACAATGCGAGCACGAAGATCACGATCACGTAGTCGTCGTGCACGACCCAGTAGAACGGCCGGCGCTCGAGCAGGATGTCGCGCAGCGTGCCGCCGCCGAACGCGGTGGCGAGCGCCACCACGAACGTGCCGACCGAGTCGAGACGGTTCTTGCGCGCCTCGATGAAACCCGAGATCGCAAAGGCCAGCGTGGCGATCGCCTCCAGTATCGCGATCGCGAGCGTCAGCCTAGGATGCGGCACGCGGCCCCCGGTCGCCCGGCGCCGCGAACGGCTGCAGCAGCACCAGCACCGCGCCGGCGCCGCCATCGTTGCCGCGCGCCTCGCAGAACGCGATCACTTCTTCCTTCTGCACGAGCCACGCGCGCACCTTGCCTTTCAGCACGGGTTCCTTGCCGATCGAGCCGAGCCCCTTGCCGTGGATCACGCGCAGGCAGCGCAGCCCCTTCTTGCCGGCTTCGCGGATGAATTCGGCGAGTGCATCGCGCGCCTCGTCGCGCCGCATCCCGTGCAGGTCGATCTGCGCCTGCACGATCCACGCGCCGCTGCGCAGCTTGCGTACCACGTCGCGGCTGATGCCGGGGCGGTGGTAGTACAGCGAGTCGTCGCTGTCGAGCAGCGTCTCGGGATCGAATTCGTCGGACAACGTCGCGTTCAGCACGGCTTCCTCGTCGCGCTGCGTCTGCTTCGGCACCGGGTCCGGCGGCGTGCGGCCGGCCGCCGCGCGCGGCGGCGCATTGAGCGGCTGGATCGCGCCGATCTCGTTGCGGAACAGGTTCGCGTCGGCTTCCGCCTTGCGCTCGGCCTTCGCCGATTCGATGCGCTCGCGGTCGCGGCGATCGGCTTCGCCTTGCAGCGACTTGCGCAGCGCGCCGAGGCCCGCGAGCCCCTGGCCGCGCAACGTGGCGGGATCGGGTGCGGGCGCCGGCGCGGCGGGCGCGGGGTTCGCGGGACGGGCGGCGATCTGCCGCTTCGCGGGATCGCTCGGATGGGGCTGGTTCTTCGCCATGATTCGGTACGCAGGGCAGGCGCGTTCGGGCGCGCGGGCAAAAAAAAGCCGCTGCACGGCGGCAGCGGCTTGTCCGGCCAGACCCGCTTCGCGGCAGCGGACGCCATTGTAGCGCCCGGCGCGGCAGGTCTCGCGGCTTACTTCTTGTCGTGCAGGCTTTCGAGGTAGCGCTGCGCGTCGAGCGCGGCCATGCAGCCCGTGCCGGCGCTGGTGATCGCCTGGCGGTACACGTTGTCCTGCACGTCGCCCGCGGCGAACACGCCCGCGACGCTCGTCGACGTCGCGTTACCGTGCAGGCCGCTCTTCGTCAGGATGTAGCCGTCCTTCATCTCGAGCTGGCCCTGGAACAGGTCCGTGTTCGGCTTGTGGCCGATCGCGACGAACACGCCCTGCACGGCGAGATCTTCCGTCGCGCCGGTCTTCACGTTCTTGATGCGCAGGCCCGTGACGCCCGAATCTTCGCCCGTCACTTCGTCGAGCACGTGATCCCACTTGATCACGACGGCGCCTTCCTTTTCCTTCTCCAGCAGGCGGTCGATCAGGATCGGTTCCGCGCGGAACTTGTCGCGGCGGTGGATCACCGTGACCTTCTTCGCGATGCCCGTCAGGTAGAGCGCTTCCTCGACGGCCGTGTTGCCGCCGCCGATCACGGCGACTTCCTGGCCGCGATAGAAGAAGCCGTCGCAGGTCGCGCAGGCCGACACGCCCTTGCCCATGAACAATTCTTCGGACGGCAGGCCGAGATACTGCGCGGACGCGCCGGTTGCGATGATCAGCGAGTCGCACGTGTATTCGCCCGAGTCGCCGATCAGGCGGATCGGCTGCTCGTGCAGCTTCGCGGTGTGGATATGGTCGAAGATGATTTCGGTGTTGAAGCGCTCGGCGTGCTCGAGGAAGCGCGCCATCAGCTCCGGACCCTGCACGCCTTTCGCGTCAGCCGGCCAGTTTTCGACGTCGGTCGTGGTCATCAGCTGGCCGCCCTGCGCGATGCCGGTGATCAGCACCGGGGACAGGTTGGCGCGTGCTGCGTAGACGGCAGCCGTGTAGCCGGCGGGGCCGGAACCGAGAATCAGGACTTTGGCGTGTTTGGGCGTGGACATGTGCGAATCCGTAAAAGGCGGCCGCGGCGGGCGGGGTGGGGCTCGCCGTACGATCCGGGTTGACCGGGATGCCGTCATAGATGGGTATCAGACGCGCATTATAAAGGCCCCGTTGCTGCGTTGCCGAACGAGAGTTTCAATCGCGGCGATAGTGTCGGGCGGCGCAACGGCCGCGCACGCGGGGCGGGCGGGGCGCGCGGCGACGCGTTGCCGCACGGGTGCGGCAGGGCGGGGCGCTGGTTCGGGGCTGCGCAGAAGCGGCGCCCGACGCCTGGCCGGACTGGGGGGGAAGGGCCGCTGCGGAGCGCGTCCGCGGGGCCGGCCGTGCCCCGGCCCTCTTATGTAACCGTCATTTACACTTGGCGGCCCGGTGCAGCGTTTACAATAAGCGGGATCGAACGACAGGCGGGCGCACGGCCCGTCCTCTTTATACGGATTCATGGCAAAAGCTCCTTATTCCGCCCAGGCACAGGCGTTGCCGCACCGGATGTCGAAGCTCCTCACGGAGATCCGCTGGATTCTCCAGGTCGCGCTCTGCGCATTTCTGGTGATGGCCCTGCTGAGCTACAGCCGGCGCGATCCGAGCTGGACGCACGCCGCCCAGGTGGACCACATCTCGAACTGGGCCGGCCGCGTCGGCGCGTGGACGGCCGACATCATCCTGCTGCTGTTCGGCCTGTCGGCCTACTGGCTGATCGTGCCGCTCGCGCGGCGCATCGCCGTCAACTATCGCCGCATCACGCGCCACGAGGCGGTCGCGGACGAACCCGAGCGGCCGATTGGCTGGCTCACCGAAATCCTCGCGTTCGTGCTCGTCGTGCTGGCGTGCGACGGCATCGAGGCGCTGCGCATGTGGTCGCTGAAGGTGCAGCTGCCGCGCGCGCCGGGCGGTGTCGTCGGCGAGGCCGTCGCGGGTGCGATGTCGCATGCGTTCGGCTTCACGGGCGGCACGCTGCTGCTGCTGATCGCGCTGGCGATCGGCCTGTCGCTGTATTTCCGCTTCTCGTGGCTGTCGGTCGCCGAGCGCGTCGGCGGCGCGATCCTGTCCGCCGTCAACGTCGCGAAGCTGCGCCGCGAGGCCGAGCGCGACCGCAAGCTCGGCGAGGCCGCGGCCGTGCGCCGCGAGGGCAAGGTCGAGGAGGAGCGCGTGCGCATCGAGGATCACGAGCCCGTGACGATCGTGCCGCCGGTCGTCACGCCGGTGAAGTCCGAGCGCGTCGAGCGCGAGCGCCAGGTGCCGCTCTTCACCGACCTGCCGGGCGATTCGACGCTGCCGGCGGTGTCGCTGCTCGATCCCGCGCCGAAGGCGCAGGAGGCGATTTCCGCCGATACGCTCGAATTCACGTCGCGCCTGATCGAGAAGAAGCTGAAGGACTTCGGCGTCGAGGCGAGCGTCGTCGCAGCATATCCGGGCCCGGTCGTCACGCGCTACGAGATCGAGCCGGCCACCGGCGTGAAGGGCAGCCAGATCGTCAACCTCGCGAAGGATCTCGCGCGTTCGCTGTCGCTCGTGTCGATCCGCGTCGTCGAGACGATCCCCGGCAAGAACTACATGGCGCTCGAACTGCCGAACCAGCGCCGCCAGACGGTGCACCTGTCCGAGATCATCGGCTCCGAAGTCTATGCGGCCGCGTCGTCGGCGCTGACGCTGAGCCTCGGCAAGGACATCGGCGGCAAGCCGGTGTGCGCCGATCTCGGGAAGATGCCTCACCTGCTGGTCGCCGGCACGACCGGTTCGGGCAAGTCGGTCGGGATCAACGCGATGATCCTGTCGCTGCTGTATAAAGCGACCGCCGACCAGGTGCGCCTGATCCTGATCGATCCGAAGATGCTCGAAATGAGTGTCTACGAAGGCATTCCGCACCTGCTGTGCCCGGTCGTCACCGACATGCGCCAGGCCGGCCACGCGCTGAACTGGACGGTCGCGGAGATGGAGCGCCGCTACAAGCTGATGAGCAAGCTAGGCGTGCGCAACCTGGCCGGCTACAACAACAAGATCGACGAGGCCGCGAAGCGCGAAGAGAAGCTGCCGAATCCGTTCAGCCTGACGCCGGAAGATCCGGAGCCGCTTGGCCGCCTGCCGAACATCGTCGTCGTGATCGACGAGCTGGCCGACCTGATGATGGTCGTCGGCAAGAAGGTCGAGGAACTGATCGCGCGGATCGCGCAGAAGGCGCGTGCGGCCGGTATCCACCTGATCCTTGCCACGCAGCGTCCGTCGGTCGACGTGATCACCGGCCTCATCAAGGCCAACGTGCCGACCCGGATCGCGTTCCAGGTGTCGTCGAAGATCGACTCGCGCACGATTCTCGACCAGATGGGCGCCGAATCGCTGCTCGGGATGGGCGACATGCTGTACCTGGCGCCGGGCACCGGGCTGCCGGTGCGGGTGCACGGCGCGTTCGTCGCGGACGACGAAGTGCATCGCGTCGTCGAGAAGCTCAAGGAGCAGGGCGAGCCGAACTACGTCGAGGGCCTGCTCGAAGGCGGCACCGCCGACGGCGACGAGGGCTCGGCCGGCGCGGGAACCGGCGAAGGCGGCGACGAGTCTGATCCGCTGTACGACCAGGCGGTCGAGATCGTCATCAAGAACCGCCGCGCGTCGATCTCGCTCGTGCAGCGCCACCTGCGGATCGGCTATAACCGCGCGGCGCGGCTGCTCGAGCAGATGGAGCAGTCGGGGCTCGTGTCGGCGATGTCGTCGAGCGGCAACCGCGAAATTCTTGTGCCGGCGCGCGACGCGGAATGAGTCCGCGGCGCTCGCAGCGCCGGCCACCCAGGGAGAAAACCGCAATATGCAGCAACATTCGTTCGCAATGTCCCTTCGTTCGACGCGGCGCTGGCTCGGCGCGGCGCTCGCCGGCGCATCGCTGATGCTCGCGGCGACGCACGCGTTCGCGGGCGGCACCGAGCAACTGAAGGCGTTCGTGTCGCAGGTGCGTTCGGCGAAGGGCGACTTCACGCAGCAGATCGTCAAGGCACCGTCGAAGGGCGCGAGCGCCGTGCAGGCCGTGCCGAAGCCCACCGACAATTCGAGCGGCACGTTCGTGTTCGCGCGCCCGGGCAAGTTCATCTGGACGTACCAGAAGCCGTACCAGCAGGTGCTGCAGGCCGACGGCGAGAAGCTCTACGTGTACGACCGCGACCTGAACCAGGTCACCGAGCGCAAGCTGAACGGCGCGCTGGGCGCGAGCCCGGCCGCGATCCTGTTCGGCAGCAACGATCTCGAGAAGAACTACACGCTGCGCGATGCCGGCGAGAAGGGCGGCATCGAGTGGCTCGAGATGCTGCCGAAGGCGCAGGACACGCAGTTCCAGCGGATCGGCATCGGCTTCAAGAACGGCACGCTCGCCGCGATGGAGTTGCACGACGTGTTCGGCAACGTCACGCTGCTGACGTTTACGAACATCCAGACCAATCCGCCGCTGAAGGGCGATACGTTCAAGTTCGTCGTGCCGAAGGGCGCGGACGTGATTACCGGCTGACCGGCGCCGCGCGCCACGCTCCCGCAACGGGCCTGCCGGCGACGGCAGGCCCGTTTCGTTTCTGGGCGCGGGCACCAGGCGGCACCGGGTGCGGCGGGGCTTTCGCGCGGCTGTCATAATGTCGGGTCCGGCGGCCGCGTTCGGCCGCTACCGTTTGAAGTGGAGCGAGGGTTCATGTCCGACCTGTTTCAAGTCGAGCCGCGCCGGCCGCTCGCCGAGTCGCTGCGGCCGAAGACGCTCGCCGAGGTGATCGGCCAGACGCATTTGCTGGGCGAAGGCAAGCCGCTGCGGCTCGCGTTCGAATCGGGCAAGCCGCATTCGATGATCCTGTGGGGGCCGCCCGGCGTCGGCAAGACGACGCTCGCGCGGCTCACCGCGCTCGCGTTCGACTGCGAGTTCATCGCGCTGTCGGCGGTGCTCGGCGGCGTGAAGGACATCCGCGAGTCGATGGAGCAGGCGAAGGACACGCTGAACCGCACCGGCCGCCACACGATCCTGTTCGTCGACGAAATCCACCGCTTCAACAAGGGGCAGCAGGACGCGTTGCTGCCGTTCGTCGAGTCGGGGCTCGTGACCTTCATCGGCGCGACGACCGAGAACCCGAGCTTCGAGGTCAATTCGGCACTGCTGTCGCGTGCGCAGGTGTACGTGCTGAAGTCGCTGAACGACGATGAGATGCGCCAGTTGCTGAAGCGCGCACAGGAAATCGCGCTCGACGGCCTTGCGTTCGACGACAAGGCGATCGATACGCTGGTCGGCTATGCGGACGGCGATGCGCGGCGCTTCCTGAACCTGCTCGAGCAGGCGCAGACAGCCGCCACGTCGGCCGGCGTCGCGACGATCGATGCCGAGTTCGTCAGCAGCGCGATGACGCTGAACGCACGGCGCTTCGACAAGGGCGGCGACAACTTCTACGATCAGATTTCGGCGCTGCACAAGTCGGTGCGCGGTTCGAGCCCGGACGGTGCGCTGTACTGGTTCTGCCGGATGATCGACGGCGGCGCGGATCCGAAATACCTCGCGCGGCGGATCGTGCGGATGGCGTGGGAAGACATCGGCCTCGCCGATCCGCGTGCGCTGCAGATGGCGAACGACGCGGCCGAAACCTACGAGCGGCTCGGCTCGCCGGAAGGTGAACTCGCGCTCGGGCAGGCGGTGATCTATCTCGCGTGCGCAGCGAAGAGCAATGCGGGCTACAACGCGTTCAACCAGGCGATGGCGTTCGTGAAGCAGGACAAGTCGCGCGAGGTGCCCGTGCATCTGCGCAACGCGCCGACCAAGCTGATGAAGGAACTCGGCTACGGTCATGCCTACCGTTACGCGCACGACGAGCCGAATGCGTATGCGGCCGGCGAGACGTACCTGCCGGACGGGATACGCGAGCCGCGCTGGTACAAGCCGGTGCCGCGCGGGCTCGAATCGAAGATCGCCGACAAGCTTGCGTGGCTGCGCGAACTCGACCGCGAGGCCGGCAAGAAGGACTGACGGGCGCGCGCGGCCCGATGAGGCCGGCGCCGCCGCGAGTGTGTCAGCGCTTGCGGGCCGGCTGCTTCTTCCAGTAGCCGAACGGCTCCTGATGGCACTCGATGTCGAGCTCGGTGACGCGGGCGTGCAGGCTCTGCTGCGCATCGGCGATCGCGAGGTTGTAGATCGCGGGTGCGATTTCCTCGACGAAGAAGTGCAGCAGTGCGCCGGCCTGGATATTGCCGATCGGCTCGTCCATGTTTTCCGTGAAATAGCGTTGCAGCGACGCGATCGCGCGGTCGCGTACGTCCTTGTCCAGTTCGATGGCCATCGGGTTCCTTGAGTAGCTGTGACGGGTGGCGGGTGCCTTGCTCGATGCACTGCGGCAGGCGCACACGGATGTTTCGCGATCCGCCGCGCGTCGATGCCGCGCGATTCGGCGGGTGCCGACGGGCGGACCGGCAATGCGATACTGCCATGGCCGTCGCACCCCGGTCATCGCCCGTTTGCAGCATTGTCCGTCCGGCCAGTGCCGTGGCGGCCCCGCGGTGCGTTAGAATTCCCGTCTTACACAACGATTCTCCAAGTCCTCCCATGCTCGACATCCAGTTGCTGCGCAAAGACCTCGACGGCGTCGCCCAGCGCCTCGCCGATCGCGGCTACACCCTCGACATCGCCGCGTTCTCCGCCCTCGAAGCGGAGCGCCGCGCGATCCAGACCCGCACAGAAGAGCTCCAGGCGCGCCGTAACAGCCTGTCGAAGCAGATCGGCGCGATGAAGGGGAAGGGCGAGGACACGTCGGCCGTGATGGCCGAGGTCGGCGGGATCGGTGACGAAATGAAGGCGGGAGAAGCCAAGCTCGGCGAAATCCAGACGCGCCTGTCCGACCTGATGCTGGGCATGCCGAATATCGCGCATGAAAGCGTGCCGGTCGGCAAGGACGAAGCCGACAACGTCGAAGTGCGCCGCTGGGGCACGCCGCGCCAGTTCGATTTCGAGGTGAAGGATCACGTCGACGTCGGCACGCCGCTCGGCCTCGATTTCGAGACCGGCGCGAAGCTCGCCGGCGCGCGTTTCACGATGCTGCGCGGCTCGATCGCGCGCCTGCACCGCGCGCTTGCGCAGTTCATGATCGACACGCACACGCTGCAGCACGGCTATACCGAAACGTATACGCCGTACATCGTGAACCCCGAGATCCTGTACGGCACGGGCCAGCTGCCGAAGTTCGCGGACGACATGTTTCGCGTCGAGAAGGGCGGCGAGGAGAACAAGGTCACGCAATACCTGATCTCCACGTCGGAAATCTCGTTGACGAACACCGTGCGCGAGTCGATCGTCGATGCATCCGCACTGCCGATCAAGCTGACCGCGCATTCCCCGTGCTTCCGCTCGGAAGCCGGTTCGTACGGCCGCGACACGCGCGGGATGATCCGCCAGCACCAGTTCGACAAGGTCGAGATGGTGCAGGTCGTCGCGCCGGAAGCGTCGTACGCGGCGCTCGACGAGATGGTCGGTCATGCGGAAGCGATCCTGCAGAAGCTCGGCCTGCCGTACCGCGTGATCACGTTGTGCACGGGCGACATGGGCTTCTCGGCCGCGAAGACGTTCGATCTCGAGGTGTGGCTGCCTGCGCAGAACACCTACCGCGAGATCTCGAGCTGCTCGAACACCGAAGCGTTCCAGGCGCGACGGATGCAGGCGCGTTTCCGCAACGCGCAGGGCAAGCCCGAGCTCGTGCATACGCTGAACGGTTCGGGTCTCGCCGTCGGCCGTACGCTCGTCGCGGTGCTGGAGAACTACCAGAACGCGGACGGCTCGGTCACGGTGCCGGAAGTGCTGCGTCCGTACACGGGTGGCATCGAGCGCATCGACGCGCCCGTGAAGGCGTCGTAAGATCGCGCGCCTGCAAGCCCTTGGTGCTCTCGTAAGATTTTTTGCAAAAAGGGCTTGTGGGTTTCGAAGAGATCGTTCTATAATCTTTTCTTTCGCGGAAACGACCAACCGCGAAATGCAGTAAGGAAGGAGAGGTGGCAGAGTGGTCGAATGTACCTGACTCGAAATCAGGCGTACGGTTTCCCCGTACCGTGGGTTCGAATCCCACCCTCTCCGCCAAAATACGAAGCCCCTTGATCCGGAAGGATCAAGGGGTTTTTCGTTTTGGGCGCGCGGCGCGTGTGTCGTATCGCAAGCCGTTGCAGTGTCAACAGCTTGACCGTCGGCAATCCGGATCGTGCTGATGCCGCGGCGCCCACCGCGTACATGATCCTGCCGCGTCATTGATACAGTCGCGCTGAACGGCGCACACAGCGTCCCCATGACGAACCGTGTGTCGAAAGTCCTGATGGGCATGGGGCTGTTCGTACTCGCATCCGCGTTGTTCGTCGTCGTGCGCCGCTGAGTGGCGAGCCCGCGCAGGGCCGCGACCGCCGGGCCGCGCGACGCATCCGACCTGATCGGACTGGCCGGTCTTGTCGTGCGTATCCAGTCTTCACCACTTTCTTCAGCTTTAAGCCCGCGCTTCCGGCGCCGTTAACACGAGGCGGCGGCCGGCGCCCGTGCCGGACCACATCGTTCCCCGTCGATTCAAGGTTCCATGAAGCTGAGCTACAAGATTCCCCTCGCATTCGCTATCGCGCTGCTGCTGATGTTCGGTGGCGCGCTGTACGGTATCCACATTCTCAATCGGTCGATCGATACGTTTGCCGAAGACGTGCAGACGAACGTCGGCGACGAACGGCTCGTGTCGGCCACGCTCGTGCAATTCAAGCTGCAGGTGCAGGAATGGAAGGACACGCTGCTGCGCGGCAAGCAGCCCGACAAGCTCGACCGGTACTGGCAGGCGTTCCAGACGCGCGAGCGGACGGTCGATACGCTCGCCGCGCAGCTCGTTCACCAGTTGCCGCCCGGTGAGAGCCGCTCGCTCGTCGAGCAGTTCATGCGCGCGCACACGGCGATGGGCGAGGGCTACCGGCGCGGGTTCGACGCGTTCAAGGCTGCCGGATTCGAGCCGTCGGCCGGCGATGCCGCTGTGGCGGGCGTCGACCGCGAACCCGCGGCGCTGCTGGAGCGGGCCGCGAAGTCGATCGCCGACGAGAGTGCCGCCGTATCGGCGCAGGCGAGCCGCGACGCGCAGCACGCCACCACTGCGAGCCTCGTGCTGATGCTGGTCGTGCTCGGTGTCGCGATGGTGGGCGTGTTCCTGTTCAGCCGCGCGATCCTGCGTCCGCTCGACCGCGCGGTGGCGTGCGCGCAGGCCGTCGCCGAAGGCGACCTGACGCGCGACGTCGACGCGGCCGGCCGCGACGAGATCGCGGACCTGCTGCGCGCGTTGCAGACGATGCAGGCGAGCCTGTCGGGCGTCGTGCTCGAGGTGCGTACGCACGCCGAAGCTGTCGCGACGGCGAGCGCCCAGATCGCGTCGGGCAATCATGACCTGTCGGCGCGTACCGAGGCGCAGGCCGCGTCGCTCGAGGAGACGGCCGCCAGCATGACCGAACTCACGGGCATCGTCCGCCAGTCGGCCGAGCACGCGCAGCACGCGGCGCAACTGGCACGTGACGCGTCGAACATCGCGGCGGCAGGCGGCGGCGTGATGACGGATGCCGTCGGCACGATGAACGGTATCGCCGACAGCTCGGCGAAGGTCGGCGAAATCATCGCGGTGATCGACGGCATCGCGTTCCAGACCAACATCCTCGCGCTGAACGCAGCGGTCGAGGCCGCGCGTGCGGGCGAACAGGGGCGCGGCTTCGCGGTAGTCGCGGCGGAAGTGCGGACGCTTGCGCAGCGCAGCGCAGCCGCCGCGAAGGAGATCAAGGGGCTCATCGAGCAGTCGACGCGGCGGGTCGACGAGGGCGCGTTGCTGATCGGCCGTGCGGGCGAATCGATTCACGAGATCGTCGGCGCGGTGCAGCGTGTCACGACGATCGTCGGCGAGATTTCGTCCGCGTCGCAGGAGCAGAGCGGCGGCATCCAGCAGGTGAACATCGCGGTGACGCAGATGGACGAAGCGACACAGCGCAACGCGGCGCTCGTCGAGCAGGCGTCGGCCGCGACGCAGGCGCTGGCCGAGCAGGCGAGCGCGTTGCGGCACGCGGTGGCCGTGTTCAGGCTGCCGGAAATGGCCTGACGGCGGCGCCGTCGCGCCGGACTGAAACGGAACCGGGGGGGCGGCGTGGCGTTGGCCTTGGGCCGCGCGCCGGCGCCGGCTAACACCGGCCCGTCCCCCGCGATCACGCCGCGGCCGGATATTGCGCGAGCACCCGGGCGCGGATCGACGGCTTGATGTTCGATTGCGCCATGTCGCCGCCGTAGTGCGCAACGACACGCGGATTCATCACGCGATACCAGAGCGGCGGCACGTACGCGAACAGGATCATCGTCGCGTAGCCGGCCGGCAGTTGCGGCGAATCGTCGAAGTGGCGCAGCGCCTGGTACGAGCGTGTCGGATTCGCGTGATGGTCGGCGTGCCGCTGCAACTGGTACAGGAACAGGTTGGTGACGACGTGATTGCTGTTCCACGAATGCTGCGGCGTGCAGCGTTCGTAGCGGCCGCTCGGCAGCTTGCGGCGGCCGAGCCCGTAGTGCTCGACGTAGTTCACGACTTCGAGCAGCGACGCCCCGTAGACGGCCTGGATCACGAGAAACGGAATCACGACCTTGCCGGCCATCGCGATCGCGATGCCCCACACGACGACGGTCATCGCCCATGCGTGCAGCACCTCGTTGCGCCAGGTCCACGGCGAATGCCCGAGCCGTTCGAGGCGGGCCTTCTCGAGCTGCCACGCCGAGCGGATGCTGCCGGTCACGGTGCGCGGCAGGAACGCCCAGAACGATTCGCCGTAGCGCGCGCTCGCCGGGTCCTCGGCCGTCGCGACACGCACGTGGTGGCCGCGGTTGTGCTCGACGTAGAAGTGGCCGTAGGCGACCGGCGCGAGCGTGATCTTCGCGAGCCAGCGCTCGAAGCGGTTGGTCTTGTGCCCGAGCTCGTGCGCGGTATTGATCGAGATGCCCGTCGCGGCGCCGAGCGACAGCGCGAAGCCGACGTAGTCGTACCATGCGAGCGCGTGGGTGCCGACGATCCAGACGCACACGAAGAACGCGACGTATTCGACGAAGGTCGCGAGATAGACGATCAGCCGGTAGTAGCGCTCCCGTTCGAGGTGCGGCACGACCGCCTCGGGCGGGTTGTCGCGATCGTCGCCGATCAGCGTGTCGAGGATCGGAATCACGCCGAACGCGAACAGCGGGCCGAACCACCAGAACACGTGCAGGCCCGTCGACAGCGCGAGCTGGGCGGCGAGAATCGGCAGCGTGATCGTCAGCGCGCCGAGCAGCCACAGGTAACGCTTGCCATCCGACCAGCCCGAAGCCGATCCGTCGGTCATTGCCATTGTCTCCCTCCTGCCGGCCGGCCCGGGGGCGGCCGCCTGTCCGGTTGTTCGAATTCTCGTTGGTCCGCGACGCACGCGCGGTTCTACCGGATCGTCACCCGGTTCTGCCTGTTATACGACCCATGCGCACGCTTGCCAAACTCCAGCGCTAGGCGCGTGGCTCCAAACGGAGGGGGGGCATACGGCGCAGGCAGGGAAGGGGCCGCGCACGCTGATTGAAACATGCGGGGAACGCCGGATCGACCCGCGCGGGCGGCAGATTTGTCAGACGGATCGGGTACCGTGACGCGTTCGGGTGTCGACGCTGCAGGTTCACAACAAATGTTGCGATGCAATATGCGGAACGCGGCGAGTACCCGCGACGCCTGCTTTCTGGGTTACAAGTATTACGGATCATTACGGCGCCCGCGATGAAGTACGCAGGCTCCGGCAGGCGACTGCCTCATGCCATAAGGCGACTGGCGGCATGCGTCGAACGAAGCGGTCAGGGTTGTCGTCCTGACGCACGCATCGACGTGGCGATGCTGCACCTGCACATTGGCTGGTCGCAAGACAGCTGGCGGCCCCCGCCGCCTTTCAATTCGCGCTGCCATTTGAAAATAACGATTTGACTCATGCCCCGCTTTCGGTTGAAGCTAATAGCTTGCTGTCCGAAGGGGGCTGTGCCTGCATGAGTTCGACCTTGACCGTTCGTCGTATCGTTGCCGACCAGGGCGGCGTGTATCGCGAACTCCGCGCCGCATCGCTGCGCGAGCCCTACGCGCCCGGCGAAGCGCCGGAGGCCGAATTGCTGAACGTCGAAGCGGACGCAGCGTCGGCGATTGCCGCGCAGCGTGCCGTGTCCGACGAATCGACGACTTTCCTGCTGTATACCGAAGGCCATCCGGCCGGCATGATCGGCGCGTATTTCGACAATACGCCCGATCGGCGCGCGTTCGTCAGCGAGCTGTGGGTCGCGCACGCCGTGCGTCATCTGCGCGGCGGCGTGCTGCTGCTGGAGACGGCCACCGCCTGGCTCGCCGAGCGCGGCGCCCAGGATGTCTACGCATGGATTGCCGATGCGAACCGCAATGCGATTCGCTTCTACGAGCGCGCCGGTTTCGGCAACACCGGCGAACACGCGCCGATTGCGCGGATGCCGGGCGCGATGAAATCGCTGTACGTGTCGCAGGTGAAGCACTGACGCGACGTCAGAACGCGGGCCGCACGGCGCGATGAAGGTCCGGTCGCCCGCTGCCTGCCCGCCTGCCGGTTGTGCGCCCGCCCGGGCCACCACCACCCGGCTCCCCAAAAATAATGGCCGCGCGCGTGGACGCCTGTAAAATACGCAAAAAATTTTTGCAGAGTGTCCATGTCGCTTAAAAAATCGCCATTCTTCGAGCTGCGCAGCGGATCGGTCGATACGTTGCTGTTCACCGTGAAGACGACCGATCTCGACGCGTTGCGTACCGAACTGGTCAAGCGCTTCGAAGCGACTCCCGAGTTTTTCGCCGACGATGTCGTCGCGATCGACGTCCGCCGCCTGGCTGACGGCGAACGCGTGGCGCTGGCGGACATCCGCCAGATGCTGAACGACGTGCGGATGCGCCCGGTGGGTGTCGTCGCGCTGGCAACGCAGGGCTGGGCGGGGGAAGCCGGCCTGCCGTTGCTCGAGGCGCGCGATCGCCGCGCGCCGGCCGCAAAGCACGCCGACGAAGCGGAACCGGCGCCGGTGCCCGTCGTCGAAGCCGCCGCCGCTCGGGCAGCCGAACTGGCGCAGGAGCCCGCGCCGACGTTGTTGCAGGCGGGCGGCCAGACGCTCGTGATCGACCGGCCGTTGCGTTCGGGGCAGCAGATTTACGCGAAAGGAGACCTCGTGGTGCTCGCGCCGGTCAGTCACGGTGCGGAGATCATCGCGGAAGGCAACATCCACATCTACGCGCCGTTGCGTGGCCGCGCACTCGCGGGCGTGCACGGCAATCACGACGCGCGCATTTTCTGCACGTGTCTGGAGCCGGAACTGATTTCGATCGCGGGTATCTATCGAACAACCGAGAACCCGCTGCCCGCCGAAGTACTGGGCAAATCGGTGCAGATCCGGCTCGAAGAGGAAAAACTGATGATCGAACCGCTGCGCCTGACGTAATCCACGCGGTGCGCTCCGGATCGATCGGCTCTCATTGACGAACACAGGGTATTGGGTAAATGGCAAAAATCATCGTGGTGACCTCGGGCAAGGGCGGCGTGGGCAAGACGACGACGAGCGCGAGCTTTGCGTCCGGTCTCGCGCTGCGCGGCCACAAGACGGCCGTGATCGACTTCGACGTCGGCCTGCGCAACCTCGATCTCATCATGGGCTGCGAGCGCCGTGTCGTGTACGACCTCGTGAACGTGATCCAGGGCGAAGCGAACCTGAACCAGGCGCTGATCAAGGACAAGAAGTGCGAGAACCTGTTCATCCTGCCGGCGTCGCAAACCCGCGACAAGGATGCGCTGACGCGTGACGGCGTCGAGAAGGTGCTGAACGACCTTGTCGCGATGGACTTCGACTACATCGTCTGCGATTCGCCGGCCGGTATCGAGGCAGGCGCGCTGCACGCGATGTACTTCGCGGACGAAGCGTTGATCGTCACGAACCCGGAAGTGTCGTCGGTGCGCGACTCGGACCGCATTCTCGGCATCCTGTCGTCGAAGACGAAGCGCGCGACCGAAGGCAAGGATCCGATCAAGGAACACCTGCTGATCACGCGTTACAGCCCGAAGCGCGTCAGCGAAGGCGAGATGCTGTCGCTCGAGGACATCAGCGAGATCCTGCGCATCAAGCTGATCGGCGTGGTGCCCGAGTCGGAAGCCGTGCTGCATGCATCGAACCAGGGCCTGCCGGCCGTGCATATCGATGGCACCGACGTGGCGGAAGCGTACAAGGACGTCGTCGCGCGCTTCCTCGGCGAAGACAAGCCGCTGCGTTTCACCGACTACCAGAAGCCGGGCCTGCTGCAGCGCCTCTTCGGCAGCAAGTAACGGAGGCCGACCATGTCCATCCTTTCGTTTCTCCTCGGCGAGAAGAAGAAGTCCGCATCGGTCGCGAAGGAGCGCCTGCAGCTCATCATCGCGCACGAGCGCGTCGGCGGCCGGCCGCCGGCCGATTACCTGCCGGCGCTGCAGAAGGAGCTGGTCGCGGTCATCTCGAAGTACGTCCATATTTCGAACGATGACATCCGCGTGAGCCTCGAGCGCCAGGACGATCTCGAAGTCCTCGAAGTGAAGATCGAGATCCCGCAAGCCTGACGCTTGCCGGTATCCCTCCGCACGGCGGCACTCGCCGCCGTGCGCGTCTTACGCCCTGTTGCACTTTCGGGCACGCCGTAACAAGGCGTCTGTCGGCCGTAACCGCGCCTCCCGCATTGAACGAATACGCTCGCGTAACTTGTTCAACCAGGAGGTTGTGATGGCTGTCTCTATCGTTCAACGTCGTATCGTTTCGCTCGCACTGCTTGCCGCGAGCCTGTCAGCCGTCGTCGCGCCGCTTGCCGCACGTGCGGACGAGATTCTCGTCGGCACGCCCGTGATCGCGCCGCAGGGCCGCGTGGTCGTCGCCGAGCCGGTCGCCGTGCGCACCGAGGAAATCGTCGTGGTCGCGCCGAATGCGCCGCCGCCGGTGCGCTACGAGGTCGTGCCGGCCACGCGCGTGGGCTACGTATGGGATCGCGGGCACTGGCACTGGGATCATGGCCGCTACGTGTGGATCGGCGGCCACTGGGAAGCCGAGCGCGTCGGCATGCAATGGGTGCCGGGCCATTGGGACCAGCGCGGTCCGAACTGGTTCTGGACCCGTGGTCACTGGGCATGATGGAGGCGAGCGATGAAACGAACCGCAATCGCCATCGCGCTCGTCGCGATCACGCTGGCCGGATGCATCGTCGTGCCGGCACGGCCCGTGTACTACCGGCCGGCACCCGTCGTGATCTACTGAGCGTCTCGCGGGCCGGGCTGCGCCGGGCCGTTCGTCCCGGCCGCAGCCGCCTCGTCTTCGTGCGGCGCCGGCGCATGTGCTGCATGTTCGGCCGGCGCGGCGGCGGACGGCTCGTCGCCGCCTTCGTCGCGCAGCGTGTCGAGCGGATCGGCGGGCGCGGCGGTCGCGTCCTGCGGCTCGGTGACGCCGGTTGCCACCGTCGCGCTCGCGGCGGTGGCAGCGGCTGCCGCAGCCGGTTCCGCGGCCGCGACGGGCGGCGCGAGATAGCGCTGGGCGAGCGTTTCGTAGAGCGGCGGCGCGAAAAAGCGCGATACGCGGCTCGACACCAACGCAGTGGCCATCAGCGAAATCACGAGTGCATGACCGTTGATCATCTCCATCACGATCACGAACGACGTGATCGGCGACTGCGTGACGGCCGCCATGTAGCCGACCATCGCGAGCGCGATCAGCATCGGCAGGCTCATGTTGCTGAACACGACGTGCAGCAGGTTGCCGAACCCGGCGCCGATCGACAGCGACGGCGCGAAGATCCCGCCCGGGATGCCCGGCAGGTACGACGCGACCATCGATATCATCTTCAGGAACGGGTAGAACACCGACAGATGCTGGCTGCCGTCGAGCAGGCCGCGCGCTTCGGCATAGCCGCTGCCGAAGGTCGTGCCGCCCGATACAAGGCCGACGACAGCGATCGCGAAGCCGCACAGCGCGGCGAACGTGATCGGCCGCTCGCGATACAGGCCCAGCAGCTGCGCGGGCAGCCAGCGTCCCGTGTTGAGCAGCAGCCAGCAGAACAGGCCGCCTGCGATTCCCGTCACGATCGCGGTGACCAGCACGGCGAGCGCCAGCAGTTTCGGGAAATGGGGGCCGGCATCGATCGTGCCGAAATACGTGTAGTTGCCGTTCAGGCCGAGTGCGACGACGCCGGCGAGGATGATCGCGGTGATCAGCACGCCGCTGGCGCGCGCGGAGAAGCTGCGCGTCAGCTCCTCGATCGCGAACACGATCCCGGCGAGCGGCGTATTGAACGCGGCCGACAGCCCGGCCGCCGCGCCGGCCAGTACCAGCTGGCGTTCGATCTGCGCGTTCGAACGCGGATAGAAGCGCCGCAGGTTGAACATCAGCGCCGCGCCGACCTGCACGGTCGGCCCTTCGCGGCCGATCGTGAAGCCGCCCAGGATGCCGAGGAACGAGACCAGCACCTTGCCGAACAGGATGCGCAGCGTCAGCAGCCGGGAGCCGAACGCGCTCGGGCGCGCGTGCAGCGTCGCGATCACCTGCGGGATGCCGCTGCCCTCGGCGCCGCGGAAGAAGCGGCGCGTGATCCATACCGACAACGCGGCGATGGCTGGCGTCAGCAGCAGCGGCAGCCACGCGGCGTGATCGCGCATCGTGCGGAAGGTCTCGTAGCCCCAGTCGATCAGGCGCGCGTAAAGCACGGCCGCGAGACCGACGACGATCGCGCCGAGCCAGAAAACGCCGTACTGGCGCCAGATTCTCACCGAGCGTCGGGTGAGGGCGGGAAACAGGGCGGGAAGGGCAGGGCGTGGCATTGGCGCGGGCCGGAAGGCAAAGACACGATTATAAAAAAAGAACCCGGGCGACAATAAGCTCTACAATTCTCGACATATCCAAACGCTTTGTTACAAATGTAATTCAGCCGTAATTCTAAAGCGTCCCCGATCTTATTAGCATGCCGAAATGCACCGCTCCATGTACTCCCCCGCAAACGTGAAACGCATTCTGATCGTGAAAGTGACGTCGCTCGGCGATGTCATCCAGACGCTACCCGTCGTTGCGGATCTCCACCGTGCCTTTCCGGGCGTCGAGGTCGACTGGGCGGTGGACGAGTCGTGTGCCGAGATCGTGCGCTGGCATCCGGGCGTCAGCGCCGTGCTGTGCGCGCCGCTGCGCCGTTTCAAGAAGATGAGAAATACCGGCGACCTGAAGGCGATCTCGGCGTCGATCGGCGCGTTGCGCCGGCATCGCTACGATGCGGTGATCGACCTGCACGGCGTCTACAAGAGCGCGATCATTGCGGCGCTGGCACGTGCCCGGCGTCGAGTCGGTTACCGTACGCCGGATCTCGGCGAAACAGGTGCACGCTTTGCGTATTCGCATCGCTTCGGCCCGAAGCCGGCCTGCGACGCGTGGCACGGCATGCGTGTCAGCGCCGGCGAGGCGCTTGGCTACACGCCCGAAGGCATTGCGTCGTACGGGATCGTTGCGCCAGACGTATCGTTGCCGCCGATCGTTACGGAAGGCGCGCCGTTCGTGCTGATGTTCCACGCCACGTCGAATGCCGACAAGAAATGGCCGGCCGATCATTGGGCCGAACTCGCGACCCGAATGATGGCGCGTGGCTTGCGCGTGCTGCTGCCGTGGGGCTCGCCCGCCGAGCATGGCGATGCGCAGGACATCGCCGCGCGCGCGCCTGGTGCGGTCGTGCTGCCGGCCATGTCGCTGGGCGAACTCGCCGCGACGATCAGCCGGGCTGCGCTGGTCGTCGGGGTCGACACGGGGCTGGTGCACCTGGCGCACGCGCTGCAGCGCCCGACGGTGATGATGTTCGTGGCCACGTCGCGTGCCCACTTCGGTATCGGCGGCGCGCCGCATTCGCTGTCGATCGGCGCCGCCGGCGCGCCGCCGAGCCTGGCCGATGCACTCGCTGCCATCGATGCCGTGGCGCCGGTCTGCGACGTGTTGCCGGTGCACGCCGCCGCCTGACGGTTGCCGGCGGGCTTACGCCAGGATCGCTTCGATGGTGAGCACGGCGGCGATGGCCGCCAGATTCGCGAGCAGTGCCTCGAACACGAGGCCGCGCCACGTCTTCGGCCGGAAGCGCAGCGCGAGCAGCAGCGCGCCACCCAGCGCGAGCGCGAGGATCAGGACGAGATCGGCATTACCGAGGCGAATGTTCATGGCGGGGGCTCCTTCGGGGCGGGATCCCGGGGGCGCGCAGCGGCGCACCCAGGATCGAGTATAGGCAGCGCCGGTCACCGCACAACCCGGGTCGCCCCGGAGTCTCAGACGAGCGATGCGTCGCGCGTTTCGCGCATCAGCAGCACGCCGATCAGGCTGATTGCCGCCGCAACCGACACATAACCGCCGACCCACGACAGCCCGCCGCGCGCCGCCAGCAGTTGCGCGATGTACGGCGCGATCGACGCGCCGAGAATCCCGCCGAGGTTGTACGCGACGCCCGCGCCCGTATAGCGGACGTTGGTCGGGAACAGTTCCGGCAACAGCGCACCCATCGGCGCGAACGTCACGCCCATCAGGAACAGCTCGATCGTCAGGAACAGCGCGACGAGCGGCATCGAGCCGCTGCCGAGCAGCGGCTCCATCGCGAAACCCGACAGCAGCGCGGCGATCGCGCCCACGACGAGCACCGGCTTGCGGCCGAAGCGGTCGGATGCCCACGCGGACAGCGGTGTCGCGAGCCCCATGAACACGACCGCGAAGCACAGCAGGCCGAGGAAACTCTGGCGCGGAATATGCAGCGCCGACACGCCGTACGACAGCGAGAACACCGTCGAGATGTAGAACAGCGTGTAGCAGACGACCATCGCGAGCGCGCCGAGCAGCGTCGGCTGCCAGTGTTGCGTGATCAGTGTCGCGACCGGCACGCGCACGCGCTCGTTGCGATCGAGCGCAGCCTGGAACGCGGGCGTTTCGGTGATCTTGAGCCGCACGTACAGACCGAGCGCGACGAGCACCGCGCTGACCAGGAACGGGATGCGCCAGCCCCAGCTGCGGAACTGCTCGTCCGACAGCGATAGCGCGAGCGCGAAGAACAGGCCGTTCGACATCAGGAAGCCGACCGACGGCCCGAGCTGCGGGAACATCCCGAACCAGCCGCGCTTGCCCTGCGGCGCGTGCTCGGTCGCGAGCAGCGCGGCGCCGCCCCATTCGCCGCCGAGGCCGATCCCCTGGCCGAAGCGCAGCACGCACAGCAGCACCGGCGCGAGCGCGCCGATTGAGTCGTAGCCCGGCACGAAGCCGATGGCTGTGGTCGACACACCCATCACGAGCAGCGACGCGACGAGCGTCGACTTGCGGCCGATGCGGTCGCCGAAGTGCCCGAACAGGAACGAGCCGATCGGGCGTGCGATGAACGCGATGCCGAACGTCACGAACGCGGACAGCGCCTGTGCGGTTGCGGAGCCGTGCGGGAAGAAGACGGGGCCGATGACGAGCGCGGCGGCCGTTGCGTACACGTAGAAATCGTAGAACTCGATCGCGGTGCCGATGAAGCTCGCGAACACGATGCGCCGGTGGCTGACGGCGCCGGCCGAACCGGTTGCGTGTGCAACGGTCGGGGGGGATGCGGACATGGATGTCTCCGTTTTGTCGTTGGGGCGGTCGGCTGAGCATGCGGTCGGGCAGGCGGACGCCTGCCGGCGGCAGCCGAGCGGATGATGCGGTGGCGGCGTGGACGCGCGCCGTGGCGCGGACGTCACCCGCCGGTCGACGATGGAGACGGGTATGTCGCCGCCGCCCGGTGCCGGCGTGGTCGGCTCGCATGCCGGGTGGGGCGCGCGAACGCGCGCACGGCGTGATGGCCGCGCGATTGCGGAAAATTATAGCCAGCGCCGCCGCGCACCGGCAATCGCGGGGCGGCAGCCGATCAGTCGATCGATTGCGCCTGCGCCGACGCGGTGCTTTGCAACTGGAAGTGGCCGTCGTCGTTGAAGAGCCAGCCTTCCATCAATTCGAGCCGGCCGTTGCCGTCGAGCAGCCGCGACGGTGGCGGCGGCAGCGGTGCCGAGCGGCGCAGCGACGCGAGCGCGAGCGCTTCCGCCTCGCTGTCGCCGTTGCTGCGATAGACGGACGCGTTGACGAGCCGGCCGCTGCCATCGACGGTGAAGGCCACGACGACGAGCGAGCGGAGCATCGCCTGCGGCGTGCCGTGCAGCATGCCGGACGGGTTGCGTTCGGCGACACGCTGCGCGACTTCGACACGATACTGGTCGAGGCTGCCACTGCGGGTGATCGACGGAATCGTCAGGATGGAGTGCAGCGACGGAGGCGGCGTGATCGTGCACGCCGCGAGCATCGCGACGACGGCCAGCGCAACTGCACGCAGCCGGTCGACGCGTGGACGGGGAAGGAGGCGCATGGGGGGCTAGCCAGAAGTGACTATAAAAAAATGATAGGCGCACGGACGCGAGCCGATATCGGGAGAAACGCATAACGGGCGATGCCGGATGATGCGATCGCTGATGACGAGCGAGCGGGCGCCCGTGCATCGCGATGTGACGTGACATGTGACAGCGCGCCCGCGCGGCTGCCGCACGTGTGCATCCCGGCGTGCGTGTTGCAAGGTTGAAAGAAAGGCACGGCGCGCGAGTGGCACGCACACATTGCGCGATGATCCGGCAGGGCGCAGCGATCGCCGCAGGCAACACCGCTGCCGACGCCCGCGCAATCTTCAGCGACGCGTGCCGTCCGCTTCAGAAGCCGTGCGTGACGAGTGACAGGATCGACAGGTCGGGGTGCGTGCCGTCGATGATGCTCTTGCCGATGTGCACGGCTTCGTGGACGGCTTCGTCGAGGCTCGCGAAGCTTTCCTCGCCGTCCGCGTGGAACGGCACCGCGTGGCCGGGCAACGCAGGATTCGCGCCCGGATGGCATACGTAGCCGGTGTAGGTGTAGCGCGTGTCGCTGCCGGGCACGGCGGCCGGCACGACATAGATCTCGAAGCCTTCGTAATCGACGGGTTCCGTCGGTATCGACAGTTCGGTCATGGCGATCTCCGTGTACCGCACGCAGGGGTGGCGCGCGCGGTATCGAGTACGCGGCGGCGGTCGTGTCGCCGTGTTGATCGAATTCTAGGTGATCGAGCGGCCGGCCGGGAGGCTGCCGGCGCGGTGCCACGTGACGACGGGCGGCTGCCCGTGCCCGCGGCTCAGTGGGCGCACGAGGCCCGGCGCGACCGCACGTGCCGTTTCGATGGATGGCGTCGCGTGCGGCGCTGCATCATTGTTTGCAGCGGGCGTCCTTGCGCTGCACGACGATGATCACCGGATATTTCTGGCCGTGGTCGAGTTCCACGCGTGCCACGACGGTCAGCGTCGCCGGATCGGAATCGTCGTACACGCTGACCTGTTCGTTCCGGAGGTACGTCACGCCGGTGCAGTTCGACGTGCGTCCGTCGTCGCCCACCTTGCACTGGAGGTCGTTGTCCTTCAGGTAGTTGTACGGCGACGGGCTCGCGAGGTATTCGCTCAGGCCGCGCGGCGAGCCGCCGACGCCGGTCACGTAGGCGATCGCGCACGACGCTTGCGCGTCGCTGCCGGAGGCGGTGTCGGCCGTCGCCTGCGTGCTGACGGCAACCAGCAGCGCGGCGAGCGACGAGACGATGAAGGGCTTCATGACGTGGGTTTCCCGTTTCGCGAATCGGAGCGCCGGATTGTAACGGCATCCGGCGAGGCGCGTCCGGAAGTGAGGGCACGGCCACGAGAGTGGTCGACGAGTTGACTATAGAATCGCGGCCTGAGAGCGCCAGCCACCCTCTGGTGAAAAAACGACGGCAAAAGAAGCAATAAAGGGAATGGAACGAGTGCGCAGGATATCGTGCGGGCGCTTCAAGGGGGCCGATCTACGAAAACAAGAAGTTCGAGCGATGGCTTCGCGTGCAGTGCGGCAACTGGCGTCTTCGGACGATACGGCGATCAACAACTCGGTCCAGTCGATGCAGCACGGCCTGTCGGACGGTTCCGGGATTGCGCTGGCACCGGTCATTCGCGCGCTGGTTCCCAGCCTTCAACTCGTGCTCACGTCCGATGACAAGACGGACAGCGTCGAATTCAGGTCGGATGCGCCGGACCGCCTGGTTCTGGAGGACTATCAGAAGCGCATGGGCTGGATCCAGACGGCAGCAACGAAGTACGACGGGTTGATGCAGGGGCCCAGGAAGCAAGTCATGCTCGATTATCTCGGAACGATCAAAAGCTGGGGCGACAGACCCGATACCTGATGAAAAAGACTCATTGCTTTGTACTGATCCTCGGGGCGCTCCTGCTTGGCGTCGTACTCGCGTCGCACGATGGGAATGCCCGCCCAACCCTCGACAACCGCAACGGCATGAATTCATCACTTACCGTGATCCGGCTCGGCGATCCCAAGGACTCCGATCTCAACGGTCCGGGCGCGTCCGTCGACAATCATCCGTCAGGTACGAGCTTTTATCAGCATGACTGGATGCGCGGCAATCTCGGCGCGGTGAAGTTCATGCAGGGGACGCATGGCTTCGTGCTGGACAACGTGCTGTCCGCGGTGGGTTCAGCGGACAAGGATGTGCCGGGCGGCATCTACACGTGGAATATCAATTTTGGCGTCAGCCCCGAGCAGGCCGACACGCACGAGGCCGCATTGGCGCGCATGACGAAACTGTTTCAGGATCTGCGCGCGAACGGCTGGGTCCGGTACATCGACGTCAGCAATCCGCGCCTGACCGGCAAGCAGGCGTGGGACTACATGAAGACGTATTCGATTTATTCCCTCGATTCCGGTTACACACCGACGATCGAGGAGTGGAAGGCCGCCGTGAAGGAAATGCCGAGATGGGTGTTTTATGCAGATGGCGCCTATCTGGAGATTTCGCTGTCGGAGAAGAACATGGGCGGCTTTGTCGGGAAGACGACCTATCTTCTGACGGCTCGCATCAGGAACGAGTATGCGTTCTACGGGCTGGGGTATTTCCCCGGGAACGCCGAAAAAATTCGCAACTGGAAGACGCTGTTGCCCGCGGAACTGCAGAAGTACCACGCGAAGCGCATCGCTACCGAGGCTGCCCTGAAGGGGCAGGGCTATACGATCGACACGGCCTATCAGGATCCGCCCATCCAGGCGTTGAAGTGACGTGTCCGCCCATGCGTGACGAGGTGATGCAGGTGATGCGAGCAACAGTAGGCGGGAAGGCGCAGATCGTGGTGGGCGACACGACCAGTCATGGCGGGCGGGTGATTTCCGGCAGCCCTTCTTCGACATGGGGGCGCGAGGCGAGTCCGATCGCGCGCAAAGGCGACAAGGTGACCTGTCCGATTTGCGCACCTCATGTCTTCGAGATCGCGGAGGGTTGTGCGAACAGTCTGGATTTCGGTGCGCCGGTTGCGCTGGAAGGGCACACGACGACGTGCGGCGTGGTGCTGCTGGCCCAGCCCGGCAGTGCCGAGTCGTGAGCGGCACCGTCGATTGCGCGTGACCACGCACACGAAGCGTGTCGACGATGCGCGGTGAGCAGCGCAGGCGGATGTCCGCGAGCGCCTGATCGCTGTCGGAAATGAAAAACGGGCCGAGCGGCCCGTTTTCTTTGAAGCTCTGGCGGAAGCGGTGAGATTCGAACTCACGGACAGTTTCCCGTCGCCGGTTTTCAAGACCGGTGCCTTAAACCGCTCGGCCACGCTTCCACACGAGGCGGCATTGTAACCGAAATGCCGCCAGGTTCATTCCTTCAATCGTCGCGCAGGAACAATTCCTGCAGGTCGTTGAGGAAACGCTGGCCGAGCGGCGTCGGCGCGATCTGCGCGAAATCGCGCGCGATCAGCCCGCGCCGTTCCGCTTCCTGCAGTGCCGGCTCGATCGTGCTCATCGGCAGGCCCGTGCGTTCGGCGAAGCTGTGCACGGGGAAGCCCTCGACGAGCCGCAGCGTGTTCAGCATGAACTCGAACGGCAAGTCGCGCGCACCGACTTCGCGCTCTTCCTGCACGGCCGTGCCGGCCATCGCCTGCTCGATGAACGTGGCCGGATGCTTGTAGCGTGCCTGCCGCAGGATCCGGTTCGGGAACGACAGCTTCGTGTGTGCGCCCGCACCGATCCCGAGATAGTCGCCGAAGCGCCAGTAGTTCAGGTTGTGCTTGCACTGGTGATTCGGCTTCGCATACGCGGACACTTCGTAGCGCCCGTAACCGGCCTCGGCCGTGCGCGCGTGGATCCATTCCTGCATGTCGGCCGATGCGTCGTCGTCCGGCACGACCGGCGGGAACTTCGCGAACAGCGTATTCGGCTCGAGCGTCAGGTGATACAGCGACAGATGCGGCGGCGCGTACGACAGCGCAGTCTCGATGTCGGTACGGCATTCGTCGAGCGTCTGGTTCGGCAGCGCGAACATCAGGTCGAGGTTGAAGTTGTCGAAGTTCTTCGCGGCGATCTCGACAGCGGCGCGTGCCTGCGTGGTGTCGTGAATCCGGCCGAGCGCCTTCAGGTGCGTTTCGTTGAAGCTCTGGATGCCGACCGACAGGCGATTCACGCCGCTCGCGCGGAACTGCGCGAACTTCGCGGCCTCGAACGTGCCGGGATTCGCCTCGAGCGTGATCTCGGCATCGGCGTCGAGCGGCAGCAGCGCGCGCACGTCGGACAGCATCCGGTCGAGGCCGGCTGCCGACAGCAGGCTCGGCGTGCCGCCGCCGATGAACACCGTATGCACCTGCCGGCCCCACACGAGCGGCAGCGCCTGCTCGAGATCGGCGCGCAGCGCATCGAGATACTCGGTTTCCGGAAACCGTTCGCCCTTCCACTCGTGCGAGTTGAAATCGCAGTACGGGCACTTGCGCACGCACCACGGGAAATGCACGTACAGCGCGAGCGGCGGCAACGACGTGAGCCGCACCTGGCCGGGCGACGTGAAGGTCGCGACGACGCGCGCGCCGGTTTCCGCGGCCTGGCTCATGCTGCCTCCGTGGGCGAACGGGTATCGGGCGTGCTCATGCTTCCTCCGCGAGCCGCGCCAGCAGCGCCTTCAGCGCCAGCGCGCGATGGCTGTGCGTGTTCTTTACGGCCGGCTCGAGTTCGGCAGCCGTCGCGCCGAGCGACGGCAGGTAGAAATACGGGTCGTAGCCGAATCCGTGCTCGCCGCGCGGCGTGTCGACGATCTCGCCCACCCAGCGCCCTTCGGCGAACAGCGGCTCGGGGTCGTCCGCATGGCGCACGAGCGCGAGCACGCAGCAGTAGTATGCGCGCCGGTCGTCGACGCCACGCAACTGCTCGACGAGATATGCGTTGTTCGCTGCGTCACCCTTGTCGCGGCCCGCGCGCTGCGCGTAGCGCGCCGAATAGACGCCCGGCGCACCGCGCAGCACGCGCACGCACAGGCCCGAATCGTCGGCGATCGCCGGTAGCCCGGTGAGCCGCGATGCGTGGCGCGCTTTCGTCAGCGCATTCTCGATGAAGGTGCCGAACGGCTCTTCCGCCTCGGGCACCGCAAGGTCGCCCTGCGGGACGATCTCGATACCGACCGTCGAGAACAGCGCGGTGAATTCGCGCAGCTTGCCGGCGTTGTTCGACGCGAGAACGATGCGCGACAGCGGCGCGATGGTGTGATCGTCCGGCATGTCAGGCGCCCAGCACGTCTTTCTGGAGCTGCACGAGCTCGGCGATCCCGCCTTGCGCGAGGTCGAGCAGCGCGTTCATCTCGGCGCGCGAGAACGGCGCGCCTTCGGCCGTGCCCTGGACTTCGACGAAGCCGCCGGCGCCCGTCATCACGACGTTCATGTCGGTGTCGCACTGCGAATCTTCCGCGTAATCGAGGTCGAGCACCGGCGCGCCTTCGTACACGCCGACCGAGATCGCGGCGACGTGGTCGGTGATCGGCGAGCGCGTGAGCTTGCCGGCCGCGAGCAGCTTCGACACGGCGTCGTGTGCGGCGACGAACGCGCCGGTGATGCTGGCCGTGCGCGTGCCGCCGTCGGCCTGGATCACGTCGCAGTCGATGTGGATCGTGCGCGGGCCGAGCGCCTCGAGGTCGAACACCGCGCGCAGCGCGCGGCCGATCAGGCGCTGAATTTCCTGCGTGCGGCCGGTCTGCTTGCCGCGCGCGGCTTCGCGGTCGCTGCGTGTGTGCGTCGCGCGGGGCAGCATCCCGTACTCGGCGGTCAGCCAGCCTTGCCCGCGGTCGCGCAGGAAGTCGGGCACGCGTTCGGACACGCTGGCGGTGCAGAGCACCTTGGTGTCGCCGAATTCGACCAGTACCGAGCCTTCGGCATGTTTCGTGTAGTGGCGAGTGAGGGCGACCTTGCGCAGTTCGTCGGCGCGGCGGCCGCTCGGGCGGGAAACGGAGGACGTCATGTGGGATTCGCGGAACGGGAGGAAACCCCGATTTTAGCGCTGAACGGCGGGCTTGCCCGGCGGGGTGGTCCGCAAAAATGGGATAATGCGCGCTTCCCGCCCCGCGCTTTCCGATGCGCCGGGCGCCTCGACATATCCCCGCCCGCGAGGGCACCCAGACGGCGAGACGAACCATGATCTACAGCATGACGGGCTACGCGAGCGCAACGCGCGAACTCGCGACGGCCACCGGCAACGGCGGCACCAGCGTGTCGGTCGAACTGCGCACCGTGAACTCGCGCTTCCTCGACCTCAATTTCCGGATGCCGGACGACGTGCGCGCGTGCGAACCCGCGCTGCGCGAAATGCTGATGAACAAGCTGTCGCGCGGCAAGGTCGACATCCGCATCAACCTGCAGCGCGGCGAGCAGAGCATCGGCGCGGGCGCGCTGAACCAGTCGGCGCTCGGCCAGCTCGCCGAGCTCGAGCGCTCGGTGCTCGACACGTTCCCGGGCGTCGGCCGCCTGCGCGCGGGCGAGATCCTGCGCTGGCCCGGCGTGATCGCCGAGAGCGGCGTGTCGGCGGACGCGATCCGCGAGGCGGTGCTCGCGTGCGGCAAGGAAGCGATCGGCGAGCTCGTCGTCGTGCGTTCGCGCGAAGGCGCGCAACTGGCGACGATGCTGCTGTCGAACGTCACCGAGATGGAAGCGATCGTCGCGCGCATCACGCCGCTCGTGCCGGAGCTGATCGCGAAGCACCAGCAGAAGATCGTCGAACGGCTGCAGGAGGCGCTCGGCATCGCGGCGCCCGAAGGCAGCTCGACGATCGTCACGCGCGAGGAAGCCGCGGAGCGCATTCGTCAGGAAGTGACGATGTACGGGATCCGGATCGACATCGCGGAAGAGCTGTCGCGGCTCACCGCGCACCTGAACGAAACGCGCCATGTGATCGAGAAGGGCGGCCGTGTCGGCAAGCGTCTCGACTTCATGATGCAGGAACTGAATCGAGAAGCAAACACGCTCGGCTCGAAAGCGGCGGCAAAGGAACTGGCCGACGCATCGATGGCGCTCAAGCTGTTGATCGAGCAGATGCGTGAGCAAGTGCAAAACCTGGAGTAAAAAGATGAAACAACCCCCACGCTCACTACGTTCACTGCCCCCCGAGGGGGCGGTCAGCCTCCTTGGGGCGGCCTGGCGGAGGCTGACATGACCCAATCCACCCACGACGCCCACGCGTCGCATTCGCTGCACGGCGGCGTCTATCCCGGCAACCTGTTCATGGTCGTCGCGCCGTCGGGTGCCGGCAAGTCGACGCTCGTGAATGCGCTGCTGTCGAAGGACAACGACATCTGCCTGTCGATCTCGTACACGACGCGCAAGCCGCGCCCGGGCGAGCAGGACGGCCGGCACTATCACTTCACGACGGTCGAGGATTTCCGCGCGCGTCACGCGACGCACGAATTCCTCGAGAGCGCGGAAGTGCACGGCAACTACTACGGCACGTCGCGCGTCTGGATCGAAGAGCAGATGAAGAACGGCCACGACGTGCTGCTCGAGATCGACTGGCAGGGCGCGCTGCAGGTGAAGAAGCAGTTCCGCAACGCGGTCGGCATCTTCATCCTGCCGCCGTCGCTCGACGCGCTCGAAGAGCGTCTGAAGAAGCGCGGCCAGGACGAACCGAACGTGATCACGCGCCGCCTGCTTGCCGCTGGCAGCGAGATCGCGCACGCGTCTGAAGCGGAATACGTGGTGATCAACGAGAATTTCGAGCGTGCGCTTGCCGAGCTCGAATGCATCGTTGCGGCCACGCGCCTGCGCTTTGCTTCGCAGTACGCGCGACACACGGAGCTGTTCATCGAGCTCGGCATCCATCTGCCCCACGCGGAATGACGCGGGGGACGAGGGACATAAGGTAGAATAAGGACTATATTCAGAAGGAATTACCAACATGGCTCGCATTACCGTCGAAGACTGCCTGAAGCAAATCCCGAACCGCTTCGAACTGGCGCTCGCCGCCACCTATCGCGCGCGGCAGCTCGCGCAAGGCCATACGCCGAAGATCGAAAGCCGCGACAAGCCGACCGTCGTCGCGCTGCGCGAAATCGCTGCCGGCCAGGTCGGCGTCGAGATGCTGAAGAAGGTGCCGGTGTAACGCGCATCCGGCCCGTTCCAGCCATGTAATCCACGCGCGCAACGACTCGACCTGGAGGCGAATATGAGCACCACCCCATCGTCCGCCTCCGCGGATTCGACCACCGAAGCCACGGCCCAGTCGCCTGCGCGCCAGTACATCGACGCGGTTCTCGAACAGTCCTTCCGGCATCTGTTCGGGCCGACCGCCACACCGGAGCAGCCTCGCAAGCACGGCGTCGTTTCGATCGCGAAACTGACGGCCGCGCTTGCCGAGTATCTTCCTCCGGAAGAAATCAAAGAGGTCAAGGCGGCGTTCCACTTCAGCGACGAAGCCCACCTCGGTCAATATCGCCAGAGCGGCGAACCCTATATCACCCATCCTGTCGCCGTCGCGGAAATCTGCGCCGGCTGGAAGCTCGACGCGCAGGCTGTCATGGCGGCGCTCCTGCACGACGTGATGGAAGATCAGGGCGTGACCAAGAGCGAGCTGGCCGAACGGTTCGGCCCGAAGGTCGCCGAACTGGTCGACGGCCTGTCGAAGCTCGACAAGATGGAGTTCCGCAGCCGCGAAGAAGCGCAGGCGGAAAACTTCCGCAAGATGCTGCTCGCGATGGCACGCGACGTGCGCGTCATCCTCGTCAAGCTCGCCGACCGCCTGCACAACATGCGCACGCTCGGCGCGGTACCGATGGAAAAGCGCCGCCGCGTCGCGCGGGAAACGCTCGACATCTACGCGCCGATCGCGCACCGCCTCGGGTTGAACAATACGTATCGCGAGCTGCAGGACATGAGCTTCGCGAACTTCAACCCGCATCGCTACGCGACGCTCGAGAAGGCCGTGAAGGCCGCGCGCGGCAACCGCCGCGAAGTGATCAGCAAGATCCTCGAGGCCGCGCAGCGCGCGATGGCCGACGCGAAGATCGACGCCGAGATCACCGGCCGCGAAAAGACCATCTACAGCGTCTACCGCAAGATGCGCGACAAGCAGCTGTCGTTCTCGCAGGTGCTCGACGTGTACGGTTTTCGCGTCGTCGTCGACAGCCCGCTCGACTGCTACACGTGCATCGGCGCGCTGCACGCGCTGTACAAGCCCGTCCCTGGCAAGTTCAAGGACTACATCGCGATCCCGAAGATCAACGGCTACCAGTCGCTGCACACCACGCTGGTCGGCCCGTTCGGCGCGCCGATCGAGTTCCAGGTGCGCACGCGCAAGATGCACGAGATCGCCGAGGCGGGCGTGGCCGCGCACTGGCTGTACAAGAACGGCAGCGCGGATCTCAGCGACGTGCAGAAGCGCGCGCACCAGTGGCTGAAGTCGCTGCTCGACATCCAGAGCGAAGCCGGCGATTCGAGCGAATTCCTCGAGCACGTGAAGATCGACCTGTTCCCGGATGCGGTCTACGTGTTCACGCCGAAGTCGAAGATCATGGCGCTGCCGCGCGGCGCGACGGCACTCGATTTCGCGTATTCGATCCACAGCGATCTCGGCAACCAGTGCGTGGCCGTGAAGATCAACAACGAGCTGCTGCCGCTGCGCACCGAGCTGAAGAGCGGCGACATCGTCGAGGTGATCACCGCGCCGTACTCGAAACCGAACCCCGCGTGGCTCGGGTTCGTGCGCACGGGCAAGGCGCGTTCGGCGATCCGTCACTATCTGAAGACTATGCGCCTGAACGAGTCGGTGCAACTCGGCGAGCGTCTCGTCGACCAGAGTTTGAAGGGCTACGGTCTCGCGCTCGCCGACGTCACGCCGGAAGTGTGGGAGAAGCTCGTACAGTGGACGGGCAACAAGAGCCGTCAGGAAATCTTCGCGGACATCGGCCTCGGCCGTCGCGTGGCCGCGGTGATGGCCAAGCGCATCGAGGTGCTGATGAGCGGCCGCGATGCGGACGACGATCTGCCGAAGTCCGAGCGCCATCCCGCGCACCATGCGCCGCCGGTCGTGATTACCGGCACCGAAGGGATGTCGGTGCAGTTGTCCGCATGCTGCCGGCCGATTCCGGGCGACGCGATCATGGGCTACATCGGCATCGGCCTGGGGATGGCGATTCATACGACCGATTGCCGCGTGGCGCAGCGGATTCATCGCCGCGATCCGGGCCGCTGGATCGATGTCGAATGGGCGCCGCAGCCGGGCCGCCTGTTCGACGTCGCGGTGAAGGCGCTCGTGAAGAACACGAAGGGCATCTTTGCGCGCGTGGCGGCAGACATCACGTCGGCCGATGCGAACATCGTGCATATCGCGATGGACGAGGATCTGACGCACGAATCGACGGTGCTGCGCTTCGTGATTCAGGTCAGCGACCGCGTGCACCTCGCGAACGTGATGCGGCGCGTGCGCACCAATCCGGACGTGATGCGGATCATGCGCGAGCGTTCGACCGACGACGGCGCGCATGCGCGTCACGACGGCGGTATGCGCATCGAGCGCGAACGGCAGGATTACTGACGCGTCCTGCGTGACGAGCGATGCGACGGCGGCCATGGGCCGCCGTTTTCATTGGTGCCTGCGGTGTGATGGCGCGAGCCTGACTGATGGCATCTTTCAGAAGCCGATCGGATGGGCGGTGTCGTGCCGCTCATGGAGGGAGAAGGGGAGGCAGAAAAGAAAAAGGGCTTTCCCGGAGGAAAGCCCTTTTAAGGTGGCGCGGCTGGCAGGATTCGAACCCACGACCCCTTGGTTCGTAGCCAAGTACTCTATCCAACTGAGCTACAGCCGCACGCAAAGCGGTACTACTTCAACTGTCGGAGCCTTCTACGGTGGGAAGGCCCCCAAAAAGGTGGCGCGGCTGGCAGGATTCGAACCCACGACCCCTTGGTTCGTAGCCAAGTACTCTATCCAACTGAGCTACAGCCGCACGCAAA
>NZ_CABVQC010000063.1 GCF_902499175.1 Burkholderia aenigmatica | reverse complement strand
TGGCGAGCGCCGCCTGCGCCGCTGCGACGCCGGCCGTGGTGCGGGCCTGCGCGTCCTCGACGCGCACGCGCAACGCGGCTTCGCCGGTCGTCCGTTCCGTATCGCGCGACGCGGCCTGGGCGACCGCGCGCACATCGTCGTCGAAGCCCGCGTTGCCGTCGGCGATCCGGTCGCGCATTCGCGCGTGGGACGTATGCAACGTGCTGGTGCCTTTCACGATCCCGTCGCGCGTGCCGTCGATCGAGCCGCGCCATTTGCGCAGGTCGTACAGCAGGTCCTCGATGACGCGCACGAGCAGCGCGGGCCCGAAGCCAGTGTCACTCATGCGATTCGCCCTCGTGCGTGCGCGGCTCGGCCGCCGCGGGGATACTGGCGAGCCACGTATCCATCGCGCGCAGCCATTCGTCGACCTCGCGGCCCCAGAAATGCGCGGCATGCGCAATCGGTGCGACGCTGTCGTCGGGAATCGTGGACGTCATGTGCGCGACCGTTCGCGACAGATCGTCCGCGCACGCGCGCAGCCGCGCGATATCGCGCCGGATGCTGGCGTCGGCCACGCGCTGCGGCGTGTCGTCCGATGAGGTCGTCATCCGTTTCCTCCCAGGTAGCGCCGCAGGCGCAGCGCGGTGTCGTCGAGCGCATCGGCGAGCCGCTGTTCGCGTTGCCGCAGCGGTCCCGCCGCGGTGTCGCACAGCCGCTGCAGCTGTGGCCGCGACGAGTCGTCCGGGTCGGCCGACGCAAGCGCGCGCGACAGCGCCTGGTCGAGCTCGCGGCGCAGGTGATGCATGACCGATGCCGCGTTGTCGAGCTGACGCCGCGCGCGTTCGATCTGCGTGAGCCATTCGGCGATCGGACCGTCCATCACGCGGGTTCCTCCGTGCGATCGAGTGCCAGCGCCGCGGCGAATGCGCCGAGCGCGCCGGACAGGTTTTCACGCGGCGAAACGGCGGGCGCGTCGCCGCTCATGTAGGTCTTGAAGACGGTCGACGTGCCGGCACCGCGCGCGTGATGCAGGGCCATCACCGGACGATCGCCGGCGCTTTGCAGCGCGTGCGCGTCCGGACGGCCCATCAGCTTGAGCGATTCGTCGGCCGACATCTGCATCAGCACCTGATGGCCGAACAGGTCGAGCTGGCGCCGGATGTCGAACACGCGCTCGAACGCGCGCCGCTGTTCGATCGCCATCACGACGTGCAGCCCCACGCGCGGCCCGTTCTGCATGATCTGCGCGAGCACACGACCCGCATCGGACGGTTCGAAGCCCCATTGCTCGCTGCGATTGCTGACGAGTCCCGCCGTGCGCAACGGATCCGGCACGAACAGCAGGCGGGTCGGTTCGCGGTGCTGGCCCTCGTGATCGAGCGACGCACGGCGCGCGGCTTCATCGGCCCAGCGCTGCAACAGCGCGAGCGTGCCCGCTTCGTCTTCGCCGCTGTCGAATTCGATGCCGGCCGGCGCGCAAACCGTGTCGCGCAATGCGCGCCACACCGGCGCGAGGCCGTTGTCGACGACCCCGATGCCGACATCCGCGCGGCCGCGCGCGGCGAGTGCCGACAGGGCGGTCGCGAGCATCATGCCGACCCGCGCGTTCGCGTTCTGGCCGACGATCAGCACGTTTTCGTCGTCGGCGCGCCGCAGCGCGAACGCCGCATACGAATGGACATCGAGCGCGCGGCCGAGCCAGACCGGCACCGGACGATCGACCGGATGCCATCCCGGCAGGCCGAAGCCGCCCTGGCGTTCGGGCGTCGCCGCCAGGTGCGCGAGTGCGTCGTCGTCGGGCGGTGCGCCGGCCAGCAGCCGCGCGATCGCCGGCGTCTCGAGGAACACCGGCTGCTCGACACCGTCGAGCGTCACGCACACGGCGTCGATGCCTGCCTGCGCGGCCTTCTCGCGCAGCTTGCCGATCAGGTCGTCGCGCGTCGCGCGATCGAGCAGCGCGACTTGCCCCTGTACGTTGTGGCCGGCACGGCCGCTTTCCGCGTTGACGAGCACCTGCCCGGCGGCGGTGAGGCTCTCGATCATCTGCCGGCCTTCGGCGTCGAATTCCGTGATGCCGCCCGTCGAGCCGGCGGTCGCTTTCATCGCGATGCGCAGGTGGATGTTGTTCATGAACTCGCGTGCGCCGATCATCTCGCGCGGCGCGAACTGCTGCGATGCGCAGAACAGGTGAATCCCCGCGCTGCGCCCCTTCGCGGCGAGCTCGATGAGGCGGCGGGAGCCGTCGCCGTCCGGATCCTTCTCGACGACTTCCTGGTACTCGTCGATCACGAGCATCAGGCGCGGCAGCGTCTCGTTCGGGAAGCGCTCGCGGAACGCGCGGTAGCCGTCGACGCCGTGCGCACGGAACAGCGCGTTGCGCCGCTCCATTTCCTCGATGAGATCGACCAGCAGGCTGCGGGACAGGTCCGGCGGCGTATTCAGCGAGATCACGGCCGCGTGCGGCAGCGAACGGTACGGCGCGAATTCCACGCCGTTCTTGCCGTCGACCAGGTAGAAGCGCAGCTCGCGAGGCGAATAGCGGCACGCGAGCGTCGTGATCAGGACATGGAGCAGGGTGGACTTGCCGGCGCCCGAGGTCGCGCTCAGCACGCCGTGGATCGAGAACGACTCGCGGCTCTCGCCGAACATCACGGTCAACGGATCCGACTGGCCGCGGTGGCCGATCTGGGCGCTGACGTGCCACGTGGCGTCTTCGCTCCACCAGCTGTCCGTTGCGCCGATGCCGCTCGCGCTGATGTCGAGCACCGCGCGCTCCGGTTCGAACGCGGCCGCGCGCGACAGCAGGCTTTCCAGCCGCGCGGGCGTCGGCAGCACGTCCGGCGCGCCTTCGCCGATGCGCGCGCCGAGCGTCGCGGGCTGCTGGGGCGCCCACAGCGGATACTGGCCGAGGTCGATGTCGCGCGGCATCGGCGCCGTTTCGTCGAAGTGGATCAGGAAGTACGTTCCGTTCGCCATCCCGTTGCGCGCGAAGCGCAGCAGCTTGGCGGCCGTGACCTCGTCGAAGCCGCGCGGGAAGTCGGCCACGCAGACGATCTGCAGCTTCTCCCGCTGCCGCACCGACGGGGCAAGCTGGTCGAACGACGAGACCTTGTGGTCGAGGTACTGGCTGCTGATGCGCCCGAATTCCGCCTCGATCGCGTCGAGCCTGCGATGCAGGTCGCGGGTCTTCTCCGCTTTCGCGAAACTGTTGGCCCACCGGAACGTGTTGCCGCTGTTGTGCGGATCCAGGAACACGAATTCCGCCATCTTCGGCAGCGTCAGGTGGATCCGCAACGCGAGTGCGCCGAGCAGCTGCAGCATCGCGAGCCGGCTCTCCGGCTTGTCGCTGCGCAGCGTGACGATGCGTTGCCGGCCGATGAACGGCACGAAGGCGGGAATCGTCACGAGGCCGCTCGCGGTGCGCACGCCGATCGTTCCGGCGTACAGGCGGTCCGGCAACGGCCGGCCGGCCGCATAGGCGGCGTGCAGCGCGGCCGGATCGCTGGCGTCCCACGCGGGATCGTCCCAGCCGAGCGTTTCGGCCGGATCGACCGCGGCGGACGCCGCACGCAACGTGTCGAGCAGCGGCCCCGATTCTTGCGCGGCATCGCGGCGCAGGTTCGCACGCTGGACCCGCATCGCGTCGCTCGTCGCGCGCAGCTTCTGCTTGAGCTGTCCGATCCCGGTCTCGATGTCCGTCTGCACGCGCTGCATCACGCCGGCCACGGTCTTCAGGTCGCGCAGGCGCAGGCGCGGTGCGAGCGTGGCCGCCTGCTTCGCGGCGAGATCGAGCTTCTGAACGGTATCGACGTCCTTGAAGCGTGCGACGAGCGCGTCGACTTCCTGGGGTGTCAAGGGAACCGGTTTGTTGGACATGGCGGATTCCGAAGAGGGAGGATGACGGGGCCGGCCTCGCGGGCCGGCCGGGCAAATCACTGGAATACGAGGCCGCGCGCCTTCATGTCCGCGGCCTTGCGCATCGCGGCGTCGACGTTGCCGCGAATCACGGTGCCGTCGGCAAACAGGAACGCGGGTGTCGACGAGCGCGGGAAGAACAGCTGGTTCAGGTCCCACCATGCCGCGCGGTCGAAGCGGCTGCACGGCGCGGTGCTGCCGCGCCCGGTGCGCATCAGCTTGTTCCAGTCCCCGAGCGGATCGTCGGCGCAGGCGAGATGCTCGACGACCGGCATCCGCGTCGGGTCGAGCGTGATCGGCAGGATCGCGAAGCTGTACGGGCTGCGCTCCATCGCGGCCTGGTCGCGCCGGCAATACGGGCAGTCCGGGGCGGCCAGGTAGACGAACACGGGGGCGTCGGCGCCCTGGTGCATCAGCTTGTCGACGGGCATCGAGCGCAACAGTTGCTGGACGAGCGGAGAATCCTGCGCGACGTTCTCCCAGCCCTTCCAGTGCTTCACGTTCGCGACGCGCCAGTGCTGGTAGTACGGGCTCGACGTGTCGTCGCCCAACGGCGACAGCAGCCACGATGCGTCGCTGTCGAAGAACATCACGGGCATGCCGACGAGCGGCGGCGGTGCGTTGCCGGTTTTCGACACGCGGATCGCGTAGATGCCCGGAAAGGCGGAAACGGTGTAGGCCTGGTCGGCCTCGGGGCGCAGCCCGTCGGGGTGGCTGAAGCGGCTCGTCGTCGCTTCATAGCGCGCACGCACGTCGGGCGGGATCTGCGCATGGGCCGACAGAAGCGGAAGCGCCGCCAGCGCGGCGGCGAAGAGGGTGAGCAGAGGGCGACGGAACATGGGGTTCTCCGAAAGTGGACGAAAGGGCGCCGGCATGGGTGGCCATGTGCAGCGCGCCGTTCGTCTCTTCATTCGCGTGAGTGTGCAATTTGTTCGCCCGCGATCGAGGCCTGCGGCAGACCCGCCCGGAAGGCGGTACGCCGGCAGGCCGTCACGCGGCCGTCATGCGGAACGGCGCGCACCGCATTCGCCGCAGAACAGGTCGTCGGCGGCCATGGGCTTGTGGCATTGCGCACACGCTGTGGCATCGTCCGCGGCCGGCGACGCCGTTCCCGGCGACGTCAGCGGAGCGGCGCCCGCCGCGCCGGCGGTGCTGGCGGTGTGTGCGTCGCGTGCTTTCGCGAGGCGATCGGCGGCGCGCTCGCGTGCCTGTTCGGCATGACGTTTCGCGTCTGCGACGTGCTGGCTCAGCTTTTCTTCCGTCGCGGAGAAGTCGACGCCGCTGACCGTCTGCAGGTAGATGAGGCACGTGCCGTTGACAAACGTCAGGAACGGAATCACGAGACCGATCGCGAACAGCAGGCCGTTGCCGAAGCCGTACGCGCCCAGGTAGGCCATGCTGCGGTAGTCGAACCCGCCCATGCCACCCATCCCGCCGAAACCGCCACCCGCGGCATCCGCGCCGAGACCGTAGGCGCCCATGCCGTACGCGCCGGCGTGGCGGCCGAACCCGCCGAGGCCACCCAGGCCGCCCATGCCGCCGAGCATGCCCAGCAAGCCGCCCAACGGGCTGGTGCCGGTCGCCGCGGAGATCGACGATGCGATCGCGGCGCCCGTGCCGAGGATGCCGAACACGACCGCCGACAGCACGCCGACGAGCAGCAGCAGCCCGAACATCCTGACGATCACGCCCAGCAGCTGGCGGCGGCCGATATGCAGCAGGCGCGCGGCGGTCTGCAGCGTCGTGTTGCCCTGCCAGATGGCGGGGGCGGCGAGCGGATAGCCGACGTACCACATGCCGGCGAAGATCGCGCCCGCGACGATTGCCGCGAGCGGATACGCGATCGCATACAGCAGCGGGCCGAGGCCCGGGATCTTGCAGACCAGGAACACGATCAGCAGCGCGAGCAGCAGCAGGATCCAGCCGACGGCGAGCAGCACGCCGATCCCGAGGAGGCGGTGGGCGGTGAACGTCGCCTGCAGCACCGCATCGACGAACCCGACCGATTCGCCCTGCGCATCGCGCATCAGCACGATACCGACCGCGGAATAGCCGATGAGCGCGGTGGCGAAGGTCGCGATGACGAACAGCAGGCCGAGCACCGGGCTGTGACGGAGGACCTGGATCGTGAGCATGCCCATCAGCATGCTGGCGACGATCGCGAAAGCGCACATGGCGAGCGCGCGCCAGTTCGTGACCGCCTCGGCGGCGCGCAGCAGGCCGAACTTACCCGCCTCGGGTGCGTGATCGAGCGTTGACATCGTTGATCTCCTTGCGAGGACGGGCCGGTCAGTGTGCGGCGGGGGCGTCGAGCAGCGCGACGACGGTGACGCCGTCGACCTGCGCGAGCTGGATGTTCGACTGCCGGATCGTGCCGGGCTTGCCGTTCAGGTAGACCTGGCTCTTGAGCGTGTACGTGCCTTGCGGCGCGCCCGACGGCAGTTTCAGCGTGAAGCTGTTGTCGAATTCGCCGCTGCCCGGCGTCGCGTTGACGACCTTTTCGCCGCGCTTGAACTGCTCGCCCGACGGCGCGTAGACGGTCACGACTTCCTTGACCTCCTGGACGGGCTCGTTCGTACCGGACACCGCGCGAATCTGCGATTCCAGCTTGATCGGATCGCCGGCCTTGACGGCGGAGCGCGGCGTCACGACCGTGTTGTAGGCGTCGATCTTCGCGTACGGCGGCAGGTTGTTGCGATTGCTCGCGCGGTAATCGCGATCGACTTCGGCGGCCGTCTTCGTCTGCCGCGTCGCCACTTCGATCACGGCGCACGCGGCGAGCCCGGCGACCGCGCCGCCGATCGCGCCCTTGGTGCCGCCGATCAGCGCGCCGACGATCGCGCCGCCGGCGCCGAGCGCCGTACAGCGCAGCACGGATTCGGACGAGATCCCGCCGGCCCCGTTCTGGGAAGCGCAGCCGCTGGCGAGCAAGGTGACCGCGCAGGCCGCGGCGAGGGTTTTCTGGATTGTCATGTCGGTCTTCTCCGGCGCTTTATTCAAGTGTGCTGTTGTTGCGCAAGGCATCCATCTGCCGCGCCTTCGCCTTGTCGATGAGCGTCTTCGCCGGACGGTTGCCGGGCTCGAGCGCAAGGACGCTTTCCGCTGTCGCGATCGCCTTGTCGTACTGGCCGCGCGACAGGTCGCCCTGCGCGCGTTTCAGCAGGCCGTCGATCGCGGGCGAGGCCGGCGCCGTTGCGGCGGCCGTGCGGGCGGGCGGCGTCGGGCGCGGCTTGACGTGCGGCGCAGCGGCAATGGCTGAGGGTTCGGACGGCGCGGGCGCGTTGTCCTGCAAGTTTGCAAACGGCGACGTTTGCTGCGCATTCACGGATGCCGGCGGCGCATTCGACGCTGGCGGCGTCGCGGGCAAGGCGACCGGCGCCGCATTCGTGACGACGGCCGGCGTCGAGGCGGGCGCGGTCGCGCTGGCGGCGAGCGCGGCTGCGTTGATCGCGGCCGCATTGATCGGTGCGGATGCCGGAACGTCGGTCGAAGCCGTTGCACCGACCGCGCTGGCGGCGAGCGAACCCGATGCCGCGAGACCCGAGGCGGCGTCGGCCGTCACGGCCGGAACCGCGGACGCGGCGGCAGGTTCGGGGGCGGACGGCGTGCTCGCATGGCGGCCATGCCACCAGAATGCGCCGCCTGCGCAGGCGACGACGAGTGCGACACCGGCCGCGATGATCTTGGGCGTGGCCGACGTGTCGCGGTTCGTCGGGGCGGCCGGCGGGACCGGTTGCGGTGCCGCGCCGGATGCCGGTCGCTCGGGTTGCGCGGACGCGGGCAGCACGATCGTTTCCTCGACCACGGAGACGGGAGGATCGGATTCGCCGGCGTGTGCGACGGCGGTATCGGGCACGTCCGCAGCCGACGCCGGCGGGGCGTCCACATCCGGTACGTCGCGGGATACGTCGTGACGCTCGACAGCCGCTTCGGCGATCGCTGCTGCGGTCACACTCGCGGGCTGCGGATCCGCGACGGCCGGCGTCGCATGCGACGTGCCGGTTGCAGCGTCGCGATCGTCGGCCTCGGCCGCACGCGCGGCGGGCATCGCAGGTTCGGGCGATGACACCGGCGCGCTCACCTGGTTCGATGCCGTTTCGGCAATGTCCGTGACGGGGGGCGCGTCATCCACGGCAACATCCGCCTCCGCGGGTTCGACGACGGGCGCCACGTGCGTGCTGGACACCTCGGCGGCGCCGTGCGGAATCCCGCGCGCCGTTTCGGCAGCGACCTGTCCGGACGGCTGAACCGGCTCAGGTGCCCGTACCGGCTCGACAGGCGGTGCGGGCAACTCGACATCGATCACGTCGACGTCGTTCGCCGTTGCGACCGGCGTCCCGCACTTGTTGCAGAAACGCTGGTTCGGCGTCAGTTCGGTGTGGCAGCGCCGGCAGGGGGGGGCGGCGGCCTCGATCCGGGGCTGAGCGGCTGCGACGGGGGTGCCGCATTTGATGCAGAACTTCAGGCCGTCCGGCAGTTCGCTCTCGCAGTGCGTACATTGCGTCATAAATAAGTAATCCTCTTCTTTTCGTCGATCGGCATGACGACGCCGCGCGGGTATGCGCAACCTGGTCCGAACCACGGCGTCGCGCTGCACCGGCCGCTCGTCACGCAAATGAACGGCGCGGCGCGCTTAGCGCGGAATATCAGTCGTGATTGGGTCGGTAAGGAGAAGAGGAGGTCTCGTCGACACGAATGGACGCGTACGACGTAACGAATCTGAATGCCCCGGATTTGAATGGCGAATTCACGCTTTCCCCGCTTTAGTCGTCAGCTTTAAACTGACAAACTGCTTTCATTATTTCGATTGCTATTACTAATGGTCTTCTGCAGCGGATACTACACTGAAATTATGAAGTTTCGCCATCCGCAAATTTTGTCATCGAACATCTCATTGCACGCGAATACGGGCCGGATTTGGCGTCCGGTTCGCATGCGGCCGCACTGAAATCCTTCATTCGACCAGGCGGCGCCCCGCTCGGTGTGCCGCAGCTGGATTGCTCTGGCCGGTCATGCCGGTTTCAACCAAACCGATCGACATTGCATTGTGCAATTGCCGTATTCTTCGGCCGGAATGACGTTGGTCAACCGGTGCCGTTCCGATATTCGGAATGACGCTCCAAAACAACAACGGGGAAACGGGCGGATGTTTTTCTTGCGATCGGGCCGCGCATGCGCGTGCGTTGCCGTTCTGGTGGTTGCATCGTTGCAGTCCCGGGCCGGATGGGCCGGCACAACGATCGACGGGGGCCGCGCGACCGGGGCGAAAGTCGCGCTCGTGATCGGCAATGCCGCTTATGACGGCGCCGACCGGCTGGGTTCGCCGGCCAACGACGCGGCGCTGATCGGCCGGACCTTCACGCAGCTTGGATTCGAAACGCGGATCGGCACCGACCTGACCCGCGACGAGTTCAACGCGTCGGTCGACTGGCTTGCCACGCGCGCGCGTGGCGCACAGGTCGCGATTTTTTACTACGCGGGTCACGGCTTTGAATCCGGCGGCGACAATTTTCTCGTACCGGTCAAGACCGGCATCCCGATCGCGGCAATGACGCGTGCCACGCTGCTGCAACGGGGCATTCGATTCAACGCGGTGCGCGCGCAGGTGAAGGCGTCGCGGCCCGACGCGTTTGTCGCGCTGATCGACGCGTGTCGCGTGCCGTCCCGCGGCCGTGCCGGCCAGTCGCTCAAGCGCGATCCGGCGGCGCGCGGCGAGCTGATCGCGTATTCGACCGCCGACCAGGCTGCCGCCTACGATTCGATGCGGACGTTCGGTCAGCCGGTCGACAACGGGCCGTTCGCGTACTACCTGGCGACCTATCTTGCCGCTCCCGGCGCGACGCTCAAGCAGGCGCTCGAGCATACGCAGCAACAGGTCAGCGACGTGACCCAGGGGCAGCAACGTCCGTGGATCGCAAGCGGCCTGATCGGCGACCTGACGATCGCGCAGCCGGGAACCGCCGCCGCGCGGCCCGCCGTTGCGCCGCCGGCGCAGCGTGGCGCGGTGCGCGGGGCCGGCGGGGAGCCGGTGTGGCCGGCCGCTGCCGCACCCGGATCCGCGGCTGCGCGCATCGAAGCGGATGCCCAGCGGCAGCAGGACTCGTGGACCGACGCGGAGCACCGGATCGAAGCCGCCGCGCAGCACGCGGACGGTGCGTCGATCCGCGCGTTGCGGGCACGCTCGAATGACGCGGCCGCGTTGACCACGCTCGGCAGGATTGCCGAGGGCGGATTCGGCACGCGCCGCGATCCGCGCGCGGCACTCGCGTATTACCGGCGTGCGGCGCAGATGAATTACCCGATCGCGCAGACGCTTCTCGGCGAAACCTATTTCGAGGGCAAGCTGGTCGCGCGCGACTACGGCGAAGCCGAGAAATGGTTGGCGCGTGCGGCGGCGCAGGACGTCGTGCGCGCCAAGCTCGATCTCGCGCAGTTGCGGGCGGAACGCGGGCAGGGCAACGACGTGCAGAACTGGTCGGATGCGCTGAACCTGATGCTGCGGGATGCCGGCCATCGCGCCGGGCGCTCCCCGGCGCAATAGCCCTGCCGGCGCGGCACGTGGTCAGTCGCGATGGCGGCGCAGGCGTTGTGCAAACGTTTCCACCCATTCGACCAGCATCTGCCGGTCGCGCGGCGCCAATTCGCGCAGGTTGCGCATGATCGCCAACGTCTGATCGTCGATTCTCGGTGACGCCCCCGTCAGCAATTCCTCGGTCGCGCAGCCGAACAGCGCCGCGAATTCGGCGAGGCGCACGATGGTCGGAATCGACGTGCCACGCTCGATCCGCGCGATCGCCTCCCGCCCGAGCGACAACTGCTCGGCCACCTGTTCCTGGGTCAGGCCGGCTTCCACCCGTTTGCGGGCAATCGCGCGCCCGACGCACTCCGCCAGGGCCTGTGCTTCTTCTTGGTCCATGTGCTCACCTCATGACACGACCTGAATAGTCGCATTGCTACTTGTTGACAGACAGGTCTCAATAAGTTTCAATGCAACCCAAAAGGTAGTGTCATGGCATTCAACGCGACGTCGTCGGTTGGGCGTGACACGAAAAAAAAGTGCTCATCGACCGAACAAATGCCGTGGCGATCCGAATAGACAGGCAAGACGCCCGAACGGAGCGTCGATGCCGCATGCATTCGACGAGTGCGTGCGAATCGGACGAGTCACTGACAGGCTGCGACCATCCATGGAATCCAGGGCACTGCAATTCATCATGAAGTCCGTTCCGCGCGAATTTCATTCGGATACCAACATATTCATCGGCGGATGCTTCATCTGTCTTGCCTGGCCGCGCATCGAGATCAGCGACGGCCAGACCAAGGTCGTGCTGGATTGCCCGACGAACCAGGGCATGTTTTCCCGCGACGACACGGCCCTGATTCCGTTTCTGCGGCGCTTCCCGGAGCTCTGCGCGCGGATGGTCGACGCGCATCCGCTGCTGCGCGCGCGTTTTCGCGCGTTCGATGCCGGCTCGCCGGCCTGAGCGGCGCGCCGGCATCGACCTGTTCATCGAGTCTGTCCAATTGTCACCTTCCCATTAAAACCATGAAATCTTCCAAACTCCTCGTTTTCGGCATCAGCGCCAGCGTATCGATCCTGCTCGCCGCATGCGGCGGCGGCGGCGGCGACTCGGGCAGCCCGACGGCCACGACCAGCCCCGGCGGGACGAACGGGTCGGGCGCCACCAGCGCGGCCGTGACGCCGCTCGCGTCCGGTTCGAGCTATGTCGGCACGGTCGGATTCGGCGACACGATCCGCATCGACGTCGATCGGCCGGCTGCCGGCCAGTTGACGCTGACGTTCGTCAACTCGCAATTCGGCCTGGCCGGCCAGGTAATCGGCACCTACCGGACCGCGGGCAACGGACAGTTCGTGGTGTCGAACCTGGCTGCGGGCCCGGGCGTGACGCTGTCTCCCGATCAGATCGCCGCGTTGTCGCTGTCGCTTGCGCTGACGAAGGACGACAACGGCGCGGGCCTGTTGAGTGGCTCGTTGTCCAACGTGCCGAACCTGCTCGGCGGCGGCGGCTTGCTGCAGGGGCAACTCGCACTGACGAACAACGGCGTGACCGATGTCGCGTCGCTGGCCGGCGCGTACAGCTTCGTGTCGCTGGCCGGGGATCGCCGCCAGGACGGCGTGCCGGTCGGCACGCAGGAGCCGGAGGCCGGGCAGGTTCGGATCAACGCGGACGGCAGCGCCCGCTTCTGCTTCGGCAAGCCGTATGCCGATACCTGCACGAACCTGGACACGGATACCGGGGCGGCACTCGTCGATACCGCGACGTTCGTGCCGGATCCGGACCAGGCGACGTATCCCGGCGCGTTCGACATGATGGTGGGCGGGAAAATCAACGGACGTGCATTCGTCACGCGGCAGGGCGGCAACGTGACGTTGCTGGTCGACCGCTTCGGCACGTCGCCCGAGGGCACCCCGCGTACCGGCTCGATGGTGCTCACGACGACGCGCACGCTCGCGAGTGGCGCCTATGACGGCCAGTGGGTGTGTGTCGAGCCCGACACCACCGTCGGCAACCGTCTGACGGGCAAGGCCGACGTGGTCCAGTCGACGATCAGCGGCACGCAGATGGTGAGCCCGGACGGCCAGACGAAGACCCCGCTCTACTTCAACGCGGCGTTCGACCTCGATACCGCCGCGCGTACCCAGAGCGACCCGATCGTCGCCCAGGGGATCGACGGGCTGATCGCCGCCCAGATCCAGCTCGCGAAGGAAAAGGAAACGACGGTGCTGCTGCCGGTCAACCATTCGACGATGTACTGGCTGGATGAGCCGAACGGCTCCGGCTTCTTCGTGATGGGGCTGTGCAGCAAGCAGTAACGCGGCAGGATACGCGGCCGCGGGTGCCATGATTGCCGGGAGGCCCGGGCGGGCACGTCTGCTCGACGTGCTCGCCTAGGGCCTGTTCACGCTAATAACGGGCTTGCGAAGGTGCCTTTCCGCTCGCAGTGCAAGAAGTGAGGAGCGCCGTTTGGCCGTGCCAAACGCCCCGAAGGAAGTCCCCTTGGGGGACAAGCGACGAACGACGCCGCAATGCGGGCGGAAACGCACGTTCCCCTGTTCGGGACATTCATTCGTGGGGCTGGACGGCGGCTGGTACGCGATGCACGTCATGCTGACCACGTCGAGCCCGACCCATCCGATCTCGATCTCGATCGCGGCCAATGCCATCCGGCCGCCCGCCGTCAAGGCCGATGTGGCCCGCACTCGGCCGTGTGCGAAGGCGCCGGCCGCGCGAGCGTGGAGGTCGTGCCACCGATACGCATCCGCGACGAGCACGGGCTGATCGACATCCGGTATCCGGACGACGCGATGCACGTACCCGCCCCGTCGACGGCGTCGCGACGGCCGCGATCGGCCCGGTTCGTATTCGACACGCGCGACCGCGCAGCGCCAGCGCCGGCGCATCCGACCATGACGCGACGGTGCACGACCATTCCCGGCACACGCATAACAAAAGCTGAAATCGGTTTTTCGCGCGCGCCGGGCGCGTCCCTATACTTTGCGATGCTGCGCATGCGGCGGTTCGCGAATGCCGCGATCGCGCGACGCAGCGCCCGATCTTCTCGAACAAGGACCTGCCGAATGACTGCCCGTGATGCCGTCGATCCGCGCGCCGCGTTGCGCGCCGCGCTCGCCGCGCTGCCCGATCTCGCGAATGCGATCGGACAGGATGCCGCGCCACGCGAGGCGCGGCGCGAGCTGCCGTTCGAGGGTTTCGCGATCTTCCGCCGCTCGGCGCTGGGCGTGCTGCGGATTCCGGTCGCACGCGGCGGCCTCGGCGGCACGCTCGTCGATCTGTTCGACACGATTGCGACGCTGGCCGCCGCCGATTCGAATCTCGCGCACGCGCTGCGGATCCACTACGACCAGACCGAGACGCTGCGGCTGTCGCCGCGCACGCCGTTCAACGACGTGCAGCTCGAACGTGCGCGGGCCGGCGCGATCTTCGGCGGCGCGTCGACCGAACGCGGCACGTCGCGGCCCGGCGAGAACACCGCCGTGCTGCGCCGGGACGGCGATCACTATCGCGTGACGGGCCGCAAATACTACTCGACCGGCACCGCGTTTGCCGACTTCGCACGCGTCAATGTGGAAAACGAACAGGGCGACGCAGTCGCCGTGATCATTCCGGTCGCGCGCGACGGCGTGCAGGTGCTCGACGACTGGGACGGCATGGGCCAGCGCATGACCGCGAGCGGCAGCCTGCTGCTCGACGACGTGCAGGTGTTCGCGGATGAAGTGGCCGCGCGCGACGGCTCGACGCTCGTCGGACGCCATTGCGGCGCGCTGCGGCAACTGCATCTCGTCGCGACCGGCGCGGGCATCGTGCGCAACGTGGTCGCCGATGCGCGCCGCTACGTGCTCGCGCACGGCCGCCCGGCGCTGCACAGCCCGGCGCCGACCGCGCGCGACGATCAATTCATCCAGCAGGTCGTCGGCGAGCTGTCCGCGCACAGCCACGCGATCGACGGGCTCGTCCGCGAAAACGCGCGAGCGCTCGACCGCTCCGCCGACGCGATCGAAGCCGGCGATGCCGATGCGCACGCGCTGGTGCTCGACAGTGCGCTCGCCACGGCGCGCACGCAGCTCATCGTCAGCAAGCTTGCGCTGCATGCGGCGGAGCGGCTGTTCGAAGTCGGCGGCGCATCGGCGACGGCGCGCGAACACAACCTCGACCGGCACTGGCGCAACCTGCGCACGATCTTCAGTCACAACCCGCTGCTGCACAAGGCGCGCGTGATCGGCGACTACGAGCTGAACGGCGTGACGACGCACCTGACGGAAGGCCGGGTGTTCTGACCTAGCCGTGCCGGCGCGCGCCGCCCCGCCTTCCTGACGTCAGCGCCGCAGGCCGGCGTCGCGCAGCAGCGGCAGCACGCGCTCGCCGAAGAAGTCGAGATCGGGCTTGAAGTCGTAGAAGCTCAACTGGATGCCGTCGATGCCTGCACGGTGCAGTCGCACGATGGTATCGGCGACTTCGTCCGGCGAGCCCGTGATCGAGATATTGCCGCCGATCGCGCGCGCCGCGGCCTGCGAGCGCTGCTCGAATCCGCCGCGCCAGGCATGGGCATCGCTGTCGAAGCGGTGGAAGCTGCCTTCGTCCGCATGCGCGACGATCGCGTCGCGGTACGCGCGCGCTTCGGCCGCCGTTTCGCGGCAGATCACGAGCGGGTTGAGCAGCGTCCGGATCGTGCGGCCGCGCGCCGCGGCGGCGGCCTTCACGCGTGCGGTATGCGCGGGCAGCGCATCGAGCGCGCGTTCGGCGTCGGGGCCGGCCGGGCTCGTGACGAACACGATGTCCGAATAGCGTGCCGCGAAGTCGATGCCCGCGTCGGAGCCCGTCGCGTTGATCAGCAGCGGGCGGCCATGGCACGGCTTCGGCGTCACGAATGCACCGCCCAGCCGCCAGCTCGACAGCGCGGGCGTGTAGCTGAAATTGTCCGGTTGCGCCCACAACTGCTGGACCGCATCGAGAAACTCGGCGGCCATGTCGTAACGCCGGTCGTGCTCGATCCGGTTCCAGCCGAACATCTCGTGCTCGACCGCGCGGTGGCCGGTCACGACGTTGATGCCCCAGCGCCCGCGCGAGATGTGATCGAGCGTCGAGGTGAATTTCGCGAAATGCAGCGGATGCCACGGCCCGTAGAGCACGTGGCTCGTCGCGACGAGGATGATCCGTTCGGTACGCGCGGTCAGCGCGGCCAGCGTCATGAACGAGTCGAGCGCGTGGCCGTCGAACACGCCGCCGTAGCCGCCTTTCGGCAGCCACTGCGACAGCGCGAACACGAGATCGAAGCCGAGCGCCTCCGCGCGCGCGACCAGGTCGGCGTTGTAGTCGAACGTCCAGTCGGTCGTGCGCGGCAGCGTCGACGCGCTCCAGCCGCCGGCCTGGATCGGCAGGAACAGCCCGAGCATCAACGGCTGAGCGAGGACGCGCGACACCGGGCTGTCGGGGAAATCCGCCGGCGAGCGAACGTCGACGAACGGCGTCGGCGCGACCAGCGTGGCGAGGGAGGTGACGCTCATGAGGGCTTCCTTGCGGGTTGGCTACGCACCGGACGACAACGATGGGCGCTGCGACGGATCGCGTCGCGTTCGTGCGGCCCCGGTACGCCGTAGGGTGGCGCGGGCGCGCACGTCCACCGCGGCACGTCGAGTAGATAGAGCAGGGCGGGCGGCTGGCTCGCGAGCGCACCGCCGGCAGTCAGCATCGCTGCCGCCCATTCGCTGCCGAGCCGGCGTAGTACCGCCCGCCGGTTGCTGAGCGGTGCGCGGAGAGGAAAACAAGCGTCGATCATGGTCAAACGCGTACCGCACGCGGGGAAACGCCCATTCTCGACAACCGGGCACGGCGCGGCAAACAACGATTCCCGCTTTGCTTATCGCACCATGCTGCGCCGTGCCCGATGCGCATACCGTCAGAACTTCACGCGCAGCCCGCTGACGAGCGCGACCTGGCGGTTGGTCGACGACGCGCTGCCGATGTTCGAGATCGCAGCGATCGTGCGATAACCGCCCGCCGTTGCCGTGCTCGGATCGCCGGCCGCGAGCTGGTAGATGCCGGACAGGTAGAGGTCGGTGCGCTTCGACAACGCATAGTCGAATCCGAGCGTGAACTGGTGCCAGCGCGGCTTCAGCGTCTGGCCGCCGGTGCCCGGCAGGCCGCTCGCGCGCCCGTCGGTGAACGTATAGACGCCGATCAGCGTGGCCGCCGGCGTGATCTGGTAACGCGCGTTCACGTCGTAGTTGTTGAACTTGCGCGACGAGCCGTCGAGATAGTCGAGCTGCGTGTGGCTCCACGCGAAGCCGAGCGTCGCCCGGCCGAGCGCGTAGTTCGCGCCCACCACGCCGATCTGCTGCTTGCGCACGCCGCCGTTCAGTCCGTAGAAGAACGCGCCGCTGTAGTCGTTGCCGGTGGTCGAGGTCGCGCCGCCCACGGCGCCGCTGGTATTCGACGTCGAATTCGGATGATTGAAGCGCACATAGCCGGCGCCCACCGATAACGGGCCGTTCACGTAGTTCGCCGACGCGCCCCACGCGTTGTTGTTCGAGAACCCGGTGCCCGCGCCGCCGTTGGCCTGGTTGCTGAACGCATAGAGCAGGTCGGCCGTGAAGCCGGCGATCGTGTCGCTGCGGAACTTCACCGCGTTGTTGAGCCGGAAGCTCTGGTTCATGTTGTCGTTGTCGCCCACATGCGTGGCCGGCGACCAGAAGCCGGACCCCGAGTACTGCGCGACCAGGTCGGTGATCGGCTCGTACTGGCGGCCGAAGGTGAGCGTGCCGATGCCCGACTTGGCCAGACCCACGTACGCGGAGCGCCCGAACAGGCGGCCACCCTGGCCGAGCCCGCCGTCGCTTGGCCGGAAGCCGCTTTCGAGCGTGAAGACCGCCTTCAGGCCGCCGCCGAGATCTTCCACGCCTTTCAGGCCCCAGCGGCTGCCGCTCAGCTTGCCGCTCGTCTGCTGGATGTTGCTCGCGCCGCCCTGATTGTTCGTATAAGCGAAACCGGCATCGACGACGCCGTACAACGTGACCGAACTCTGCGCCTGCGCGCTGACCGAAGCGATCGAAACCAAACCCAGGACTACCGATTTTTTGATCATGACTATCCTCTGTTTTTATGGGTACGTCTGCGAGGATCACGATGCTATGGACGACGGTCGCGCCGGCGAACGGCCGATCCGTGGTTTGTAAATCGCGGCGCGGCCGATTTGCAATGTGCGTTGCCGCTAGCCCGGCATGGGCGTCGCGATTGCGTCCGGTACCCCTGCTGCGGCGGCCGCGTCGCGCGAACGGCGAACGTCGAGCGCCGGAAACGCACGGGCGTCGTCATATCGATCGATGAAATGGTTCGATATCCGCAATACATCTGGACCGGCACACGATGTTTTTATGCAACGCACGCTGTGCGGCGGGTGGCCGATGCGCTACGTGCATCCGCATATCGATTCCGCAAAACGTTGGTAGGGCCGTGAGACGGGTAACGGTAGAGTCGGGCATCCGGCCTCGTGCCGGCATGCTCCGGGAACCGAAGGGTGCGCAAGCGCGCGTTCGTCCCGGCTGAACAACGAACACGGGAGCCGTTTCACATGAGTCGCGATGTGCTGTTTTTGCTGGAGCCGGGCTTTGCCGATCCGAAGCATCCGGGCCGGCGCTTCGTCTGTCCGCATGGGCTGTCGATCGAGGGGCTGCTCGCGAGCACGCCGGATCGCGCAGGCCGCATCGACGTGAAACGCGTCGGCTTCGAGCGGCCGCGGCACGCGGTGATCGACGCGCTCGACGATGCGCACCAGGGGCTGCCGGTCCTCGTGCTCGGCCGCGATCAGCCGGCACCGGACGACGCACAGACGCTCGGCGACGTGCGCTTCGTCACCGACGCGCGCCGCATCCTCGAGCTGCTGGCCGAGCGCCACGGATTTCCAGCGCTGCATTGACGCGGCGGTTTTCACGTCCCATCCGATCGACCGACACACAGGAGTATCCGATGTCGTCCATTTCGGCGGCACGCCGCCGTTTGCTGCTGGCCGGCACCGCGGTCGTGGCGGCCCCGTTCGCCGCGAAGGGCGCATTCGCGGCGGCCGCCGTCACTCCCGATCTCGCCGGTACCACGTTGCGCGTCGCGACCTACAAGGGCGGCTGGCGCGCGCTGCTGCAGGCGGCCGGGCTGGCCGACACGCCTTATCGGATCGACTGGCGCGAGCTGAACAACGGCGTACTGCACATCGAGGCGCTCAATGCGGATGCGCTCGACATCGGTTCGGGTAGCGAAATTCCGGCCGTGTTCGCTGCGCGCCAGAAGGCCAACGTCCGGCTCATCACCCGCGTGCGCGAAGACCTCAACAACCAGGTCACGCTCGCGCGCAAGGATACGTCGATCCACAGCATTGCGGATCTGAAGGGCAAGCGCGTCGGGTACGTGCGTGCAACGACATCGCACTACTTCCTGTATCGCCAGCTCACGGAGGCTGGCCTGGGCTTCGACGACATCCAGCCGATCAACCTGTCGCCGACCGACGGGTTATCCGCCTACGACCGCGGCGATATCGACGCATGGGCGATCTACGGCTACAACGGCCAGCTCGCGCGCAATCGCTACGGTGCGCGGGTACTGAAGACGGGGAACGGCTATCTGTCGGGCAATTTTCCGGTCTATGCGAACCCGCGCACGCTCGACGATGCGCGCCGTCGTGCGGCGACGGGCGATCTGCTGCTGCGGTTTCGGCGCGCGTATGCGTGGGCGAACGGGCATGTCCGCGACCATGCGCTCGCGCAGAACCGCGAGACGCGCGTGCCGGTTGCCGATCTCGTCGCGATGTTCGACCAGCGCAGCGAAGACTATGCGCTGCTGCCGGTCACGCCCGACGTGGTGGCGCAGCATCAGCAGGTCGCGGATGTGTTTGCGCGGATCGGTGTGCTGGATGGGCCGGCCAATGTCGCGCCGCTCTGGGATACGTCGTTCAACGCGCTGCTGGCGGCGACGTGATCGGAAGCCACGAGAAGACGCTCAGGTAAGCGGGAAATTCGGGCGAACACGCGCTGTCGAAAGCGCGGCTATCCGTCCGCGAACCAGGCTTCACGCGCGGCGTGAGCCTCGCCGTAAATGCCTGCGTGACCGGATCAGGCGAACGTCGTCGCCACCATGATGCCGAACACGACGCCGATCACAATCCCGCAGAGTCGGCCGTAAATCGACGCGCGCACATTGTCGTCGAGCTCGAACGGCGAGCGTTTGTGCTTCCATACCGTGCTGAATGCGACCGGCCGGGTCAGCAGGGCGATGCACGCGAGCAGGACCGGCGTGGCGATGAGCATCGCGATGCGCTGTCCGTTCCAGTCGACGCCGTGCATCGCCAGCGAAACGATCGCGGCAAGCGGAACCTCGACGCACAGGCCCAGCAACGAACCATTGACGAAGGAATCTCCGGGGGACTGAAACATGATCGGTCCTAGCGTTCGAATGAAATCGGCGCCCGGCTCGAGCTCCCGAAAATAAAAACCACGGCCGTTGCCCGAGGTCGGTCGACCGTGTTCGGCATCAGCCAGGATGACGGCCGGATAGTACGGCAAATCATTGGCCCGTTGACGGTCATTCAAGCTATTTAACAAATGTCGCGGGCAGCGACGCATTTTTATGCTGCATCGGGATGTCGCGCCGTGATAATAATCGGGCACCTTGTCGTCGGTGGCGTGCGTGAATGCCGCGCTCCGGCATGGCCGCAGTCGCAGCATTGCCGTTCCGGCACGAAATATGACCCTGATCGGTTTCCGAAGCATCTACCGGGCTTGTTCCGGAGCGGGGCACCGGGTCGAATGAACCGATGGCAATGGCGACGCGTCACCCATCCAGTCGAACATGAGCGAACACAACGTTACGGGCAGCGACGCGCCACGCGTCGGCGCGGCAAATGCGGAATTTTCAGCCGGTGTCGCCGCGCATCATGCCGGGCAGGCGGCGGATGCGGCGCGGCATTACCGGGCGGCGATTGCGCTTTACCCCGATCACACCGAGGCACTGAACAATCTCGGCATTCTGCTCGAAGACGAAGGAAATGCCGGCGAGGCGGAGCATTGCTACCGGCGAGCCATCGAGGTTCACCCCGAGAACGTGGACGCGTGCGTCAATCTCGGCCTGCTGCTTCATGACAGGCATCGCTTCGATGAAGCGGAGGCCTGCTACCGCCGCGTATTGACGTTGCATCCCGGTCATGGTCCGGTGTTGCGCAGGCTCGGCCTGCTGCTGCAGGTCACGGGCCGTCACGCCGAAGCCGAACGCACGTTGCGCGAGGCGGTGAGCGCCCGCCCGGGCGACGCCGTGGTGCATGCCGATCTGGCGATGCTGCTTCAAGTGCTCGGGCGAGCCGGCGAAGCGGAGCAGCATTATCGGGAATCGCTCGTGCACGAGCCGAATGCCCCCGCGACGCTCAACCGGTTCGGCACGCTGCTTCACACGCTCGGACGGTTGCCGGAAGCCGAGACTTGTTTCCGGCGTGCGGTTTCGCTGCAACCCGACGCGCGCGAGGCGCGAGGCAACCTCGGCAACGTGCTGTTCGCCCAGCAGCGATACGGCGAGGCCGAAGCGTGTTACCGCGACGTGCTCGCACACGATCCGTCGTTCGCGGAGGTATGGAACAACCTGGGCCGACTGCTGCATGAGGTCGGCAGGCTGGACGAGGCCGCCGCCGCGTTGAGACACGCGCTGACGCTCGATCACGACCGCGTGCCGACCACGTTCAACCTGAGTCTGGTGCTGCTGGCAATGGGGCAGTACGAAGCCGGGTGGCGGCACTACGAAGCGCGCTTCGAGCCCTCCTCGCACTGGGGCGACGCTTCGTCGTATCGCGTTCTGGCCTGCCTGCCGGCGCCGCGCTGGCAGGGCGAACCGCTCGACGGAAAATCGCTGGTCGTCTGGCCCGAGCAGGGGTTCGGCGATGTCGTGCAATTCGCGCGCTATCTGCCGCTGCTCAGGCAGCGCGGAGTGTCGAGGTTGACGGTGGTGTGTCCGGCCGCGTTGACGCGCTTGATCGCAACGGTCGATGGCGTGGATCGTTGCGTCGGGATTGACGAGGCGGCAACGCTGCCGGCACACGATTACGCCATCCCGATCATGAGTCTTCCGTTGCGCTGCGGCACGACGCTCGACACGATACCTGCAACGGTGCCTTATCTGCACGTGCCGGCACCGCTCGTCGAGCACTGGCGGAGCAGCGTGCCGGCCGCCGGCCTGAAGGTCGGGCTGGTCTGGGCGGGCGATCCGCGCCCCGATCAGCCGCAGGCACACGCGACGGATCGCCGGCGCTCGCTTCCGGCAAGCGCGTATCTGCCGCTGCTGCAGATTCCGGGCGTGAGTTTCGTGAGCTTGCAGAAAGGCGAAACGACCCGCCGGCAGATCGACACGATTCCGCCGTCGCTGCGTCCTGTCGATCCGATGGCGCACGTGCGCGACTTCGCAGACACGGCGGCGATCATCGCCCATCTGGATCTCGTGATTACCGTCGATACGTCGGTTGCGCATGTGGCGGGCGCATTGGGCAAGCCGGTCTGGATCCTGTCGCGCTTCGACGGCTGCTGGCGCTGGCTCGCGGATCGCGACGATTCGCCGTGGTATCCGCGCACGCGGCTGTTCCGTCAATCGGAACCGGGGCAGTGGAGCGATGTCGTCGAGCGTGTTGCGGGGACGCTCGAGCACCTGCGTGACGAACGGAATGCGTCGCGCGTATCGGCGGCATCTCAGGAAGAACTGGATCGGCAGTTTTCGCAGGGCCTGCAGCTGTGTCAGCAGCGCCGTTTGGCGGAGGCCGTCGCCTATTACGATGCGGTGCTCTCAACCGCGGCGGATCCGTCCGTTCGAGCCTACCTGCTGGGCTATCGGGCGCAGTCGCTCAACGGTCTTGGCCGCGTCGACGAAGCGCTCGAGCAGACCGATCAGGCGTTGCAACTCGATCCTTCCCAGTTGAGTGCGCTATGCACCCGTGCTTACGCGTTGTTGCTGAAGCAACAGTTTCAGTTGTGTCTTGAATGCTGCGACCGGGGGCTGGCATTCCATCCTGACCGAATTGAACTGCTGCACAACCGGACCGCTGCACTGGCCGGGCTCATGTGCAATGAAGCTGCGCTGGAGACGAGCGAACGCATCCTGGCGCAGAACCCGAACGACGCAAGGGCGCTCAACAACAGTGCGGTCATGCTCGACCGATTGGCACGTTACGACGAAGCGGCCCGGCGCTACAAACGTGCGGTTGCGGTCAATCCCGACGAGCCCTGGGTGCTGGGCGCGTTGTTGACCGCACAATTGCGCACGTTCGACTGGGACGGGCTTGACGGGCTACAGCAGGACATCGCGTCCCGGGTGGCCGAGGGCCGCCCGACCATCGAACCGTTTCGCTACCTGGCCGTATGTGCCGACCCGCAGCAGCAACTGGATGCGGCCCGGATCTATGTGGCCCACCGCGTTCCCAGGCCCGCAACGCATTCGGTCTTTCGGGCTGCAGGCATGCCGCGCGAAAAGATCCGCATCGGCTATTTTTCATCGGACTTCCGCACGCATCCGATGATGGAATTGATGGCGGAAGTGTTCGAGCTGCACGATCGGGAGCAGTTCGAGATCCATGCATTTTCGTTCTTCAACGACCCGCGCGACCCGGCACAGATGCGGGCTCGAACGGCCTTCGATCGCTTTCACGATGTCGACGGCATGACATCCGACGAGATCGTTGCCACCGCGCTGAACGAGACGCTGAATATCGCCATCGACCTGAACGGACACACCATGGGCGCGCGACCGACGGTGTTCGCGGCGCGCGTCGCGCCGGTACAGATCGCCTACCTGGGCTATCCCGCCAGCACGGGCGCCGACCATATCGATTACATCCTCGCCGACGAGGTCGTGATTCCGCGCACGCACCGGCACTTTTATTCAGAGCAGGTCATTTACCTGCCGGGGTCGTTTCAGCCCAACGATCGCCATCGCGAGCAGCCCGGCAGGCAGCTGGATCGTTCGGCCTATGGGCTGCCGGCGCACGGATTCGTATTCAGCTGCTTCAACGATCCCGTGAAGCTGCTGCCGTTCATGTTCGAACGCTGGGTCAGCATCCTCAAGGCGGTCGACGGCAGTGTGCTCTGGCTCCACTGTCGAGACAGCGGAATTGCACAGGACAACGTGCGGCGCGAAGCGGCCGCGCGCGGGCTCGATCCCGACCGGATCGTCTTTGCACCACGCGTGCCGTTGGCCGAACACTTCGCACGGCAGGCCTGCGCCGATCTCTTCCTCGATACCGTTCCGTTCAACGCCGGGGCCACGGCAAGCTGCGCGCTTTGGTGCGGGTTGCCGGTACTGACGGTGCCGGGCGACACGTTTGCCAGCCGGTATGGCGCGAGCCTGCTGGCGGCGCTCGGTTTGCCGGAGTTGATCGCGCCGGATCTCGACGCTTATGAGGCCAGCGCAGTGGATCTTGCACGTTCGCCGCGCAGGCTCGACGCAATCAGGCAAAAGCTCCGTGACGCGCGGGATCGGTCACCGCTCTTCGACACGCGTCGCTTCGTGCATCATCTGGAGCACGCTTACCGCATCGTCGTGCAACGCTATGCCAGCGGATTACCGCCGGACACCCTCGACCTGACGAACGCGGATTGACCACGCCACATGCGCCGGCGCGACGAATATTGGGGGAAAAAGAATCTGCTGGATAATGCGCGACACAGTAAAACCTGGCGCTCGCACCGCCAAACGAAATTCGAAAACTGCGGAAAAAGCCGGTGTGCGGGCCTTGTCGGCCCATGAGATCGAGTCGCCGCCACACCGAACTGGTGTCGCCGATTGGCAATCGTGCGTTGCGTCGAGCAATGTGGCGTAGCGGCAGAAGCATGATGGACAGATCGATGCTATCGCATCGCATAACTTACTATCGGGGAACGGGATGTCGTTTGATGAGGACTTCAATGGCGTCGCTGCACAGGTGCGCGACGCGGAGGCGGCCGGGCAGTTCGACCGGGCGGTTGATCTTTTCCAGGTCCTGTTTGAAAAATATCCACGTCACGACCTCGTTCTGAAACCCTATCTGGACGCACTCTTGCGTCAGGGGCAGACAGAAAAGGCGCTCGACGCTTGCGATCGCGCCATCGCCGCGACACCCGAGTCGACCGTGCCGTGGCGCGAAAGGGCGCTGATCTACTTCAATCATCTGAACGATCGCACCGCCGCCATCGCCAGTTTGAAAGAGGGCCTGGCCGCATTTCCGTCCAATGCGGAGCTGCATCTGATGCTTGCCGATGCGAGTTTTCAGATGCTCGACTTCGATACATCACGCCGGCATGGCTTGAAGGCGGCCGAATTCGGCGACCTGACCATCGCGTTGCGGGCACGTCATCGATTCCTCGAAGATCATGAAGGTGCCGTACGCATCGCGCGCGCGATCCTGGAGCAGTACCCGACGGAAATCGGCGCGCTCGTGCAGGGCGGCATCTCGCTCTACTTGCTGGGGCGCTTCGAAGAAAGCCTGGGCTATCTGTACCGGGCCGCCGAACACGATCCCTATCGAGGCGACGTCCTGTTTCCCCTCGCGAATCTGCTCTTGCTGCTGGGTGACAAGAAGGCCGGCTGGCGCCGATATGAAATGCTGGCCGATCTTGCGTCGCTCGGCAGCGGCCCCGGTGTCCTGACCACCCATCACGACCGCTTGTGGCGCGGGCAGTCTCTCGAAGGCAAGCGCATTCTGGTGATCAGCCATCTCGGCCTTGGCGATTGCCTGATGTACGCACGTTACGCCCGGGACCTGAAGGCAGCGGGCGCCCATGTCACGCTCTGCGTCAAGCCGGAATTGATGCAGCTGCTGCGCGAACTCGAAGGCGTCGATGAATTGTTGAGCGCCTGGCCGGTCGAGACCTGGGGCAGCTACGACTACTGGATCTTCGAAAACTTGCTGCCCGCGAGACTGGGCGCGAGCGAAGGGGTGGTACCCACCTACCGGGACGGCTATATCAAGCTGAAGGCCGCGGATGCCGCCAGGGCACTGGATGACCGCCGTCGCGCATCCGATCGGCTGCGAATCGGCTTGTGCTGGGACACGTCACCCAATTATTTTGCGGGGCGCGCTCGCAGTCTTGCGCCTGAAGATCTCCAGCCGTTGGCCGAGATTGAAAACGTCGACTGGTTCGTGCTGCAGAAACATCCGCTCGAGCCGGACTTCGCGACGCGTAGCGGACTGTCTATCCTGAATCGATCCGATGAGTGGAACGATCTTTACGATACGGCGGTATTTGCCGCATCCCTGGACCTGACCCTCTCGATCTGCTCGGCGCCCGTGCACCTGGCCGGCTCGCTGGGCCTGCCCGCGTGGGTCATGCTCGGTGCGCCGGAGTGGCGCTGGGGCGCGCAGGGCGATACGGGGCCCTGGTATCCGCAGATTCGGACCTTTCGTCAGGCGGCACCCGGTAACTGGCGTAGCGTTACCGAGGCGGTGCGTGATGCACTGAAAGCGGAGCGCGGGGCCTTGCGCCGAGTGGAGTGACGGGCGACACGTTGCGGTCGCAACGGATCATCGACGCACGCCCGGCGCGGTGATCGTCGCTTTGACGAGTGATGTGTGCGGTGCCGGGCATCCCGGTGCAATCACGACGCCGTGGGCAATCGTACCGACAGGTGCGCGTGCCGCGGCGCCAAACCTCGGTATCGGCTACTACGCCGAGTCATTGCCGGACAACGCATCCGCCATCTCCCGTACCGGTCTGCTCCAGTCGCCCAACGTCGCCTGCCGATACAACTGCATCGATCGGTACCACGGCGTATCGCGATGGCTGTTGGACCAGCGCTCGTCGCATGCGGCCGACAGCAACACCCACACGGGCCGCCCGAGTGCGCCGGCGAGGTGAGCCGGCCCGGTATCCACCGCAATCAACAAATCCAGCGCATTGAGGACGACGGCGGTATCGCCGAGATCGCTCAGCTCGTCGCCAATGACGCCAATGCCGTATTTATCCAGCAGCGCTTGCTCTTCGTCGGTGATCTTGCCGAACTGCAGCGCGTGGAATCGGGTCGCCGGCGCACCGAACAATGGCTCGAGTTGCGCCAGAGAGATGGATCGATACGGTTCGTGGCGCACCGACGTATTGCTGCGCCAAATCAAGCCGATCTCGCGAACGCCATCGCGTCGATGGTTGAACGTGTCGGCAAGACGTGGCGTCAGTTCTCGTCCGGTTGGCGCCTGTACGTATGAATTCGTCCAGCTGGGGAAGTAGGGCGTCGTCTGATACCGGACAAACAGGTCAAACGTGCAGAGGATGCAGTCGCTTTGATCAATGGCATCGCTGGCGTTCTCGACGATCGTGATCCAGTCATAGGCGGCGAATACCGGTGCCAATATGCCTGGTACCTGCAATACGATGGTCGAGGCACCTTCGTCCCGCAACAAGTGCAGATACCGGGAAAACATGATGACATCGCCAAGACCGCCTTCCTGAAGGATGAGCACGCGCCGTCCGGCGACTGACGCGTCGAATCGAAGCAGCTTGTCGATAATTCGCCCGTACTCGCTCGTATGCGCGGGATAAATGTTTGAAACCACGCCGGCTCGCCCCCATGCATCGCGCGATCTCCGATTGAGCGCGTGGGCTTCGCGGAAATGACCTTGCGCATAGCGTGCGATCACCAATTCGGCGCTCAACACCCGGAGGTCCGGTTCGTGGTGAAGCTCCGTGAGCGATTGCATCAACAGCGTTTCGGCTTGCGCAAACAGGCCGAGATGGTTCATGTCGATGCCGATCTGCGCGCGCAGAAACGGATCGTCAACCCGGTCTGCAATTTCCTTCACCACCCGGATCGCTTCTTCGGCGTGACCCGAGCGTCTGAGCGCGCGACACAGCGCAAGTCCGGTGCTCGCGGATTTGTCCCGCAGGTAGGCCTGGTACGCGCTGTCGAGCACGGAGTGGTCGCTTGTCAATTTATCCCCTGTGAAATGGAGCCGGCCCAGGCGCGATCATATGCTCGACGTCTGTTTCTGTCTCGGGCACGGTTTGCGCTGCGACGGGCGCTTCAACCTGGCGCAGCGAGGGCGGCGACCTCGGTGATAGGCGCTCGCTTTCACGCCGGCCTGTGTTGCGGAACGATCCCGATTATCTCGCATTGCTTGCACGACGCGGTGCGTTCCCGGCAAGCCGGTTGCCAATCGAAACGAGTAGGCGGCAATTGCGTCCCGAAAGCGCCGATACCGTTGCATATGGATTGGCACATCGTGCTGCTGGTTCGGTTTCAACGGCCGTACGTTCGCGCAATGTCCCATTCATTCGATCATTTTTTGCACCTTCATAGTGGGGCAAGATTTTCCTAAGATGCAGGCTTCATGACAAGGAAATCAACATGAACACACTTCGATTGCCCTACCAGACCCTGTCGCCCGACGCTTACCGAGGCTTCGGCGCCACCAAGAAAGCGCTGGAGAAGAGCAGCCTCGGGAAACAATTGATCGAACTGGTTTACCTGCGGGTTTCGCAGATAAATGGCTGTGCCTTCTGCCTGGAGATGCACGCGGCGGCGCTGCGCGCCGGCGGTGTGCCGGATGCGAAGCTGGACAGTCTGGCCGGCTGGCGCGTGAGTCCGCATTTCAGCGAACGCGAGCGCGTGGCGCTGGCCTGGACGGAATCGCTGGCGGACGTGGCGGAAAGCCACGCGCCCGATGAGGATTTCGAACCGCTGAAAGCACATTTCAGCGAGGCTGAAATCGCGGACCTGAGCTTCGCTGTCGCACTGATGAGTGCCTTCAATCGTTTGGCGATCGGCATGCGTCAGTGAAGTTCGGATGGGTCGCATTCGCTACCCGCGAAGTGCCGGACCAGTCCGGCAACGCGCTTGCCGAACCGACGTCGAGCAGGCCGCTTAAAAAATCGTTCCCCAGGCTTGCCGGGGCCTCACCTCCGCCGACGGCTCGTTCGACTTCGGGCCGGCGGTGCCGGACACGTCGACAGCGCACGCCCGCAACCACCTTTCCCATTCCGTGATCGGGTTTGGACGCACATCGATCGGTGCGTCGGGTCGACCCGTGTCCGGTCGCCCTTGACTGCCGCCAGAGCCGCTTTGGCATGGACCGTGAGTGTGGAGTCGACGCGCCCTTCGCGCGGCGTACCAGAGTGTTCAGTTTCCGTACACGTCGATGCCTCGCCCCACCGACCGGCGCGGGTGCGGCGGGTGGGAACAAACCCGGATAGCGCCGCGTCCTCCCGGTCGCCTACCGTCGCGCGGATGCCGGTCGGGGCGATCACGATCCCGATTCGGCGGGTCGCGATTTCTTCAGGAGCGTACATGGATAGCAGCAACAACACGGCACTGTTCGACGCCGCCCTCTGGCACGGCAACACCTTCAACGGACGCTGGCACGCCAGCCCGCACGTGGCCGACGTGATCGAACCCGCGACCGGCAACACGCTCGGCCGCATCGGTGTCGCGGACGGTGCGGCCGTGGCCGACGCGGCGGTGGCCGCGCATCGCGCGCAGCGCGCGTGGATCGGCCTGCCGTACGACGAACGCGCGGCGGTTCTGCGCCGCGCGGCAGCCGTCGCGGAAACGCACTTCGATGCGATCGTCGACTGGCTCGTGCGCGAAAGCGGCTCGACGCGCGCGAAAGCGGCGTTCGAGACGTCCATCACGATCAAGGCATTGCACGAAGCGGCCGGGCTGCCCTCGCGCGCGGCCGGCGAAGTGCTGCCGTCGACGGCGGGCCGGCTGTCGCTCGCGCGCCGCCGCCCGCGCGGCGTGGTCGGCGTGATCTCGCCATTCAACTTCCCGCTGTACCTCGCGATGCGCGCGGTCGCGCCGGCGCTCGCGCTCGGCAACGCAGTCGTGCTGAAGCCCGATCCGCGTACTGCCGTGAGCGGCGGTGTCGCGATCGCCCGCGTGTTCGAGCTCGCCGGCTTGCCGGAAGGCGTGCTGCACGTGCTGCCCGGCGACGGCGCGGCCGGTGCGGCGCTGGTCGCCGATCCGCACGTCGCGATGATCCAGTTCACCGGCTCCACCGCGGCCGGGCGCAAGGTCGGCGAAGCAGCGGGCCGCCACCTGAAGAAAGTGTCGCTCGAACTCGGCGGCAAGAACTCGCTGATCGTGCTCGACGACGCCGATCTCGAGCGCGCCGTCGCCAACACCGCATGGGGCGCGTACCTGCACCAGGGCCAGATCTGCATGGCGACCGGCCGCGTGCTCGTGCAGCGCAAGATTCACGATCGTTTCGTCGCGAAGCTCGTCGAGAAGGCGCAAAGTCTGCGGGTGGGAGACCCCGCGACCGCGGACGTCGGCCTCGGCCCGCTGATCAATGCCGCGCAGCGCGACCATGCGGCGAGCCTAGTCGACGCGGCCCGCCGCGCCGGCGCACGCGTCGAGACGGGCGGCGGCCATCGCGACCTGTTCTTCGAGCCGACCGTGCTGAGCGGCGTCGCGCCGGGCAATCCGGCGTTCGACAACGAGATATTCGGGCCGGTCGCGGTCGTCGTGCCGTTCGATACCGACGAGGATGCCATCGCGCTCGCGAACCGGAGCGAATACGGGCTGTCGATGGCGATCCTGTCCGCCGACGTCGGTCGCGCGCTCAGGATCGGCGAGCGGTTGAACACCGGGCTGTTGCACATCAACGACCAGACGGTCAACGATGAAGTGATCAATCCGTTCGGCGGCGTCGGCGCATCGGGCAACGGCTCGAGCATCGGCGGCAGCGCGAACTGGGAAGAATTCACGCAGTGGCAGTGGCTGACGATCAAGGGTGAAGCGCCGCTGTACCCGCTTTGACAAGGAGACCGACCATGTACACCGAAAACGATACACGCGTGATGACCGCAGCCGTCGCGCGCGCAGCCGGCGCGCGCTTCTCGATCGAATCCGCCCGGATCCGTGCGCCGCGCGGCGACGAGGTGCTGGTGCGCGTCGTCGCGACGGGCCTGTGCCACACCGACCTGATCGTGCGCGACCAGTACTACCCGGTGCCGCTGCCGGCCGTGCTCGGTCACGAGGGCGCCGGCGTGGTCGAGGCCGTCGGCCCGAACGTGAAGACGCTCGCCGCGGGCGATCACGTCGTGCTCACCTATGGCGCGTGCGGCCACTGCACGTCGTGCGTCGGCGGTCACGGCGCGTACTGCCGGCAGTTCTTTCCGCTGAATTTCGGCGGCGCCGACGCCGACGGACAGACCGCGATCCGTGACGCATCCGGACAGCCGCTGCACGATCATTTCTTCGCGCAGTCGTCGTTCGCGAGCTATGCGCTCGCACGCGAGAACAATGCGATCAAGGTGCCGACGGAGGCGCCGCTCGAACTGCTCGGGCCGCTCGGCTGCGGGATCCAGACCGGCGCCGGCGCGGTGATTCATTCGCTCGCGGTGCGCCCGGGCAGCAGCTTCGCGAGTTTCGGCGCCGGCGCGGTCGGCATGAGCGCCGTGATGGCCGCACGCATTGCGGGCGCCAGCACCATCATCGCCGTCGACATCGTCCCGTCGCGGCTCGCGCTGGCCCTGGAGCTCGGCGCGACGCACGCGCTCAACAGCAAGGAAGTCAACGTCGTCGACGCGATTCGCGAGATCACCGGCGGCGGCGTCGACTTCGCGCTCGAATCGACCGGATTGCCGGCCGTGCTGTCGCATGGGATCGACGCGCTCGGCTCGCGCGGCACGATGGGCGTGGTGGGCGCGCCGAAGCTCGGCACGAAGGCCGAATTCGACGTGAACAGCCTGCTGCTCGGCGGCCACACGATCCGCGGTATCGTCGAAGGCGATAGCGTGCCGCAGACGTTCATTCCGCAGCTCGTGCAGCTCCATCTGCAAGGGCGGTTTCCGTTTGACCGCCTGGTGAAGTTCTACCCGCTCGAACAGATCAACCAGGCAGCGGAGGACAGCAGCAACGGCCTGACGCTCAAGCCGATCCTGCGTTTGCCGCATTGAGCGCGGGGTGCCGCCGCCATGGGCGACCCCGAGTCGACCACACGCGGTGGCCCCCCCGTGGAAAACACGCTGCTTCGGACCCTGGGCTATATTGCGAATTCGCGCGACACGCCGGGCCGGTACGCCCGGCCCGGAAATTCGACCCCATATGGAACGCAGCGTGAAGATGGCCTCCGACTCCCTTTCACGGCCCGTCGATCTCGACCGGCTCCGCGCCCGCTTCGCGGCGGGTGAGCCGCTGCCGGAGACGGCGTTGCCGGCCAGCGTCGCGCGCTCGTGGCTGCGTTCGCGTGACGCCGGGCTCCTGCCGTGGCAAACCGCCCACTACGAAATGCTCGGCGAGCTCGATGACTCGCGCGCCGGCCGGCGGCTGTACCGCTGCGTCGCGCAGGAAATCGAATCGCTGTGGGCCGCGTTCGGCGGCAGCGACTGGACGATCTTCTGCGTCGATCCGCACGGCACGGTCGTCCATGTGCGACGCAGCCCGCATTGCGACGAAGCGCTGCTGACGCCGATCGTTGCCGGGCGCCGGATCGTCGAGCCGAACATCGGCACGACCGCGCCGAGCTGCGTGATTCACGACGGTGCGGAGGCGGTCGTCGCGGGCGCCCAGCACTATCTTGACGAACTTTCGCGGGTCTTCTGTCTCGCGGTGCCGCTGGTCGGCTTCGACGGCGAGGTGATCGGTGCGCTCGACATCACCGGCATCGGGCGGCGCAACGTCGTGCAGCTGCATGAACAGTTCCGCCATGCGGCGCTGTCCGCCGAGCAGCGGCTGTATGCGATGCTGCGCGACTGCCATCTGCTGCAGGTGCAATACGATCCGCGCTGGCTCGGCACGCCGCTCGCCGGCGTCGTCGCGCTCGACGAAACAGGCTGCGTGCGCGCGGTGAGCCGCCTGGCGCGCCAGATGCTCGATCTCGCGCCGTCCGGGCCGATCGGCGCGTGCGAGGTTCGGCAGTTGTTCCCCGGCGCGACGCCTGCGCAACAGCGTCGTTTGCTGACACCGTCGCGCACGCCGCAGCGGATCGCGCGCGACGACGGCAGTCACGTTTGGGTGCGCACCGTGCGCGCGCCGCTCGATCGGGCGACGACGCCGCGCCAGTCCGATACGCTCGAATACGCAGCCGACGTCTGCAGCACGACGCCGGCTGCGAGTCCGCAGGCCAGCCTGCACGAGCAGTCACTCGATGCAATCCGCCGGGCGCTCGACGAGCACGACGGCAATGTGTCGGCCGCCGCGCGGCAGCTGGGTATTTCGCGCACCACGCTGTACGCGAAGCTCAGGCAGCTCGATGCAGCGGGACTCAAGCACGGCGGGCCGCACTGACGCATCGTGCATTAGCCGGAAGAGACCGGCGCGTTCGCGCCGCGGCATGCGCATCGATTCACGACAGGCGATCTCTCGATGCAGGGATGCGGATGCGCCCAGCCGTCGTCGCACATGGTGCGAGCGGTTCGACGTGATTTGGCGTGCAATCGGGCCGGCGCAAAGTCGAGGTGCGTAAGGGGGCGCTTGAGAAAACCGTAAATAAAGGACGTTTAGCGGTACGAGGCCAAAACGCCGCATTGGCATGAATCATCGACCCAGCGCTTTTAGCACGGCTATCAGCGCCTCTTGGTCCTCAACGACTTCAAAGAAGGCACGATCTGCATCTTCGACAACCTTCACCGCCCGAACGGCGAGGTCTGCGCCCGCGGGCGTGATGTCGATGATCTGCGCTCGCGAATCAGATGGATCAGGCGTTCGCGTCAGCAGCGCCCGCTCGGCGAGTACGCGGAGGACCTGCGAGGTCATCATCGGGTCGGTATTGGCGTGCTCGGCAATGCGGCGCTGACTTGGCGTCTCCCCGGCAACGCGTGTAATCCACCAGGTACTGGTCAGCAGGACGAATTGAACGTGCGTCAGCCCCAACGGCCTCAGCGCTGCAGTAATACGACGCTGCCAGCCCAGCGTCGCTCGCCATAGCAGAAGTCCGGGACTTTCGCCAGGGTGAAGGGATTCACTCACCCAGCTGCTCCGCCCGCAAACCAAGGGCAGCGATCACGTCTGCGAAGTCAGCAGTGACAGCCGCACCCACCGTCCCGGCTACCGGCTCGGGTCCATCGACTTCGCAGCGATATGTGATCTTCGTGCCGCGCTCGGTCGGCGACAGTTCGTGACGAACGCGAACAACCACGCCAGCGTCAGGTACTTCGGTGACATCCTCGAAGCCCTTGTCAGCCTCAACCCACGCGAAGCGGAACGGCAACCTCGTCGAGTCCGGCAGAACCATCACAGCAGTCGTGCCTGCCTGAAACGCCCCGTGCATCTCGATTCTCAGGACACCTTCGTTCCACTCCGACCACTTCTCCGGCTCCGCCAGAACGCTGAAGACCCGTGCCGGTGTCGCGGCACATTCGCCTGTAACCTCAACTGTCCACATGCCCGCTCCTTTTTTTCTAAATAGTATGCGCGCATACTATTCTGAGACGGGTTCCGCCGTCAACCATCTCACGGCCGGCAGTCGTGAGCCACGGTACCTCGTTCGTCAGGCGCACCACTTTCAGCGTGCCGATGCTGGCGTACTCCGACGGCTTGATGACGACCATGTTGCTGACGTGCAGTGCGGGCACGATCTCGTGGAAGCGGCGTGGCGCGTAGTGAGGAACGCTTGCATAAACAGTCGGTGGAATTGCCAAGAACGCCTTGTTTTTCGAGCTGACGTTAACTGAACCGTCCAGACCCAACGAGCCGCCATCAGACTTGTTCCGGCGAAATTGAGATATTTCCCGCTTGCACCAGGATCCGTCTCATTGACCCGGAATCGCGATCCACTGATCATTCAATCAATATTCTTTGGCGTGGACCTTCAAACGGGTTGGAGCGCAGAAGCGTGAGTGCAGCGAATCGGCATGGATGCCGCAGACATTCCGTGCCGCCGACAATTCGCTGGCCTGCCTGAATCGTCTACGAACACCTCCACTCCCGACCTTGGGCGTGGCGTCGCCGCGAGGCGACGGCATCGCGAACGAACCGATGGCTCATCGAGCAACCGGCTTGCAACCGCCGCGATTTGCCCGGTTCGCGATCGGCCATGCCCTGAAGCCGCAGAACAAGGTACTCACGTACGAGCGCCGGGTCGTGAACTGCGTACGTGATGGCACGGTTGCCGGCACCCGGTCATCGGTGGCCGCCACGTCAACCTCGTGTGCCTGGAGACACGAGACTGTTCTCGCGAGTCACGAACGCATGGCCTGACTGCGGATCACGAACCTTTCAGAAATGTTACAATGCGGCTTGTTGTGATGAATTTACGGGCGAAAGGGCGCGTGATCAGAGGCGTTGCCCATGGAAAGTAATCGAAGTACCAATGTCCAGAAACTGGCGCAGAGCGCGCAGCGGCTGAACGTCGGCCTGCTGGTCGTCATCGTCCTCGCGTTCTTTTTCCTCGGCACGACCTATTGGGCCGTATCCCGCGTGTTGCAGGTGGAGCAGGCGAAGATCGATCGCCACTTCGAGCGGCTCATCGGGAATATCGTCGAGCATGAGCGCTTTCTGCTCCAGTACGTCCGTGCCACCAAGCCGGCGCCGCAATCGGCCTCGCAGACGGAGCGCCGGCAGCCGCGCGTGGACCTGGCCTTGCTTCAGGTCATGCCCCACGGCGACGTGGATGTCTATGAGGGGCAGCAGTTCGTCTTTTCGCAAAAGTTCGCGCTGGCGCTGCCCGGCGGCCCTTCCGTACCGTTGACATCCGAGGCGCGCGCGCGGCAATTCCAGCTCGGCGTGCTGTCGACCAGCTTCTACTCGGGCTTCTGGAGCGGTTCTCGATACCCCGCCCCGCAGATGCTGATGATCGACCTGGACAGCCCGGCCGGCATGGCGGTGCCGGCCATGGATGCCCGGCCGAACCAGCCGATCCCGGCGCGCGAAGGCATGCTGCGCGTGCTCAAGGGCGTCCGCGATCGGTTGCACGACGATCCGCCGGCGCCCGGCATGCCGGAGGTCCACTGGCGCAAAGGCGGCGACTTCGTCCGCGGCACGACGCCGAAACTGCTGGCGTACGTCTACGATACCGTGCCGGAGAGCATGTGGTGGCAAGACGACTCGCCGCGTCGCATCGTCGCGGCGGTCGTGCTGGATCTGGAGAGTATCGGCCGGGAGCTGGGCGTGACGGCCGTTCCATCGATCGATCTGGCCGGTCCCGACGGCCAGGCCCTGTTGGGCGACGGCGAACACGTCCGGCAGTATGCGAACGGCATCCATCTGCTGGCCGATGGGCTCATCGTCAAGCGCACCGGCGGCACCGGACGGGGCTGGCAGGCGGTCTATCACATCCCGTATCAGCAACTGATCCTGGACGGGTACTGGTCCCTCGCCAAGCTGCTGCTGGCGCTGCTGACCGTCCTCGGATCGGGCTGGCTCCTCACGCGCTGGTACCGTCAGCACGTCGTCACGCCGGCCAGCGACGCGCATCAGGCACTGCAGGAAAGCCATGCCTTCAATCACGCCATCATCCAGACCGCCCCGGTTGCGTTGTGCGTGCTTGGCGACGGGGGGCGCAAGGTCGTCACGCAAAATGCGCTGGCGACCGAATGGCTGGGCGGCCCCGACGACATCAGGACCCTGACGCGCCACTGGCACATGTTCGAGGACGGCGAACCGGTTTCCGGCGAGGCCTGCGCGGTCGTCGGTCCGTTGTTCCTGCACGCGCGTTACGCGCCCACGCAATACCAGGGCGCCAGCGTGCTGCTCTGCGCGTTCCACGACATCACCGCCCACCGCGTGGCGGAGTCCGCGCTGCGGCGCGCCAGCGCGGCGGCGGACGCCGCCAACGAGGCGAAGAGCCGCTTTCTTGCGACCATGAGCCACGAGATCCGTACCCCGCTGTACGGTGTGGTCAGCACGCTCGAGCTGCTCGGCCTGACGCAGCTGAATGTATGCCAGCAAGGTTACGTCCGGACCATCGGTCACTCGGCCGACATCCTGCTGCAGTTGATCAGCGACATCCTCGACATCTCCAAGATCGAGGCCGACCAGATGCCGCTCGAAGCCGAGGCCTTTTGTCCGCAAGACGTGGCGGACGAAACCTTGCGCAGCTACGCGGCCAGGGCGCACGAGAAGGGTCTGCAGCTGTACGGCTGCATCGATACCGACGTGCCGGCACGGGTGATCGGCGACAGCACGCGTATTCGCCAGATCCTCGGCAACCTTGTCGGTAACGCGATCAAGTTCACCAGCGCCGGTCGTGTGGTGCTGCGTCTGCGCCGGGTACACGACGATGCAGGCGACGCGAAGCGCGAGGTCCGATTGCAATGGGAGGTGGTGGACACCGGCGCCGGCATGTCGAAGGCGCAACAGGCGCGGCTGTTCGAGCCGTTCTATCAGGTCGAGGACGGTCGCCCGCAGGTCGGCGGCACGGGGCTCGGACTGTCGATCTGCTGGCGCCTGTGCCGGTTGATGGGCGGCGCGCTCGACGTGGCCAGCGTGCCCGGCCTCGGCAGCCAGTTCAATTTCAGCGTCACGCTGGACCTGCCGCTGGCGGACACGGCGCCCGCCGGGACGCCGTCGCCCGGCCAGACCATCTACGTGCGCGCCCCCACGCCGGAGCTGACCGATAGCGTTTGCCGCTGGCTCGCGAAGCAGGGCGGGCATGCCGTTGCCGTGCCGCCGGGCGCAGGAGACGGGGCAGCGGACGATACGGACCTGCTGCTGGAGCTGCTGCCCGAATGGCTGCCGCCGATGACGTGGCGGGGCGTTCGCGTGCAGGCCAGACATGACGCGGCACTCCGGCCGCAGCCGTGCGCCGAGGGCTGGCAGGTCAACCTGCACTGCCGGGCGGGCGTGCTGGAGGCACTGGCCGTGGCCGCGGGCAGTGCCTGGTCGGCCGACGAAGACGATGTGCCTGCGCCGGCGTGGCAACCGCTCGGCCTGCGTGTGCTGGTAGCCGAGGACAATCCGATCAACCGCATGCTGCTGACGGCCCAGCTCGAGCAACTGGGCTGCACGGTAACGGTGGCGGCCAACGGCGAAGAGGCGTTGCACGCTCAGCGATCCAGCCCGTGCGACGTGGTGCTCACCGACGTAAACATGCCGGTGCTGGATGGCTATCGACTCGCGAGCGCCTTGCGCGAGCAGGATGCCGCGCTGCCCATCATCGGCGTGACCGCCAACGCCATGCGCGACGAGGGCGAGCGCTGCCTCGCCGCGGGCATGAACGCGTGGCTGACCAAGCCGATGCGTTTGCAGACGCTGCACGAAAAATTGTGCAAGGTGGCACGCGCAAATGGCTCGGTAATCGCTGTACGGCCGGAAACGACGAACGCGATCGAGCGCGGCTGCGTGCAACGCAAGGGCGGGTACGCGCCGGACGTGCGCGCCGTTCATGCACCGTCCGCCGACGGGCTGAAGGTGCCGGCACTCATGCGCGAGGTATTCGTGTCTACGATGCGCGAAGACCTCGATGCCGTTCGAGCTTCTATTCACCGCGACGATCCGGTGCAAGTGCGAGCCCTGCTGCATCGTATGCATGGCGGGCTGTCGGTGGTTGGCGGCCAGGTGCTCGCAAACGCCTGCAGCAGACAGCAGGAGGCGCTGGCCGACGGCTCACCGCTGGCCGGCAATCAGGCACTGCGGACGCTGGTCGTGCGAATCGAGTCGGCGGTGATGCACTTGTAGAAGTGGAGCCGGGGGCAAAGTCTCGTGTGCCGAGCGGCAGGGAAAACGGGTTGGCCATGGTGCTGTTCGCACAGTTAAGAATATACGAAGGAGTCCAAAAAAATGAGCCGAATCATTATCGTTGACGATCATCCGGTGGTCCGCCTCGGCGTGCGTCTGATGCTCGAGAAGGAGGGGTACAGCGTCGTTGCCGAATGCGACAGCGGCACCGCCTGCATCCAGGCGGTGCGCGAGCACGCCCCCGACCTGCTGATCCTCGACCTCGCGATCCCGAAGATCGACGGCTTCGCGGTGATCTCGCACCTGAAAGCCACCGGACAAAACGTCAAGATTCTCGTTCTTACGTCGAGCAATGCTTACAACGCGATGCGCTGCCTGCAGGCGGGTGCAGCCGGTTTTGTCTGCAAGGACGATAACCTGGCCGAAATGGTCGGCGCGGCCCGCGCCGTCCTGTCGGGCTATACCTATTTCCCGGAAAGCACGCTGCTTCAACTGCAGGAGAGCGGCGTCAGTGCCAGCGAAGAACATGTGCTGGCCGGCCTGACCGATCGCGAGGTCTCCGTGCTGCGCATGCTCGCTCGCGGCATGCGCAACCAGGAGATCGCCAAGGACCTGATGCTCAGCCACAAGACCGTGAGCACCTATCGCGTGCGCCTGATGAGCAAGCTCAACGTACCGAACTTCGTCGCCCTCGTCGAATTCGCGAAGCGCAACGGCATCGCCTGATCGCTTGGCGCCGTCGGGACGCTCGCCGCGTCAGATAACGGGCAGGGTTGACCGGAGTTGCCCGAGCACATCGTCGAGGATGTCGATCTGCGTCCGGACCGCCGCGACGGCGACGCGCACGTGCAGGGCCGACACCCCGGGCACGCGACACGCGACACGCAACTGCGAGCATGAGTTCGCCAGCGCGTCGGCCTTCAGTATCTCGGCGGCGCCTTTGAGGCGATGCGCGACGATGGCGAGCCCCGGTAGGTCGAGGGCGTCGCCGAGTACCGCCAGCGACGCCCGATCCTGGGCGTTGGCCCGCAGCATCTCGTCGATCAGCCGGCGCGTCATCTCCGGATTGCCGTCGGACATCTGCATCAGCTCGGCAACCGTGCGATTCGCGTCTTCCGCGCCGGGCCGCCGGGCGCGCAGTGCCTTGTCGAGGTCATCGAGGCCAACCGGCTTGATCAGGCAGTCATCCATGCCGGCCGCGAGGCTGTCGGCGATCTCGTCCTTGCGCGCGTCCGCAGTCAGGCCCAGGATCAGGCAGGGTGCAAGCGCGCGCCCGGCTTCCTCGCGGCGGATCGCACGCGCCAGGGCCGAGCCGTTCATGCCGGGCATGTGACGGTCGGTGACGACGATGTCGAACGGGTCGGCACGCCATGCCCGCAGGGCCTGGCGCCCGTCCTTGGCGGCGATGGCCTGATGGCCGAGGAACGCGAGTTGCTGGCACAGCAGCAGGCGGTTGACGCCATGATCGTCCACCACCAGCACGCGCAGGCTGCCGGCATGTGACTGTATGGGCGACGCGATGACGGCACCGGCGTCGGAGTCGGCGCCGTGGCTGGGTGGCAGCACGTTGAGCATGAGCGTCACGTCGACCCGGGTACCCTTGCCCTCCGCGCTGCGCAGCGCCAGCGTGCCGCCCATCATCTCGCACAGCGACTGGCAGATCGCCAGACCCAGACCCGCGCCGCTCACCTGCGCACCGGTCTTGCGGGAGGGATTGACCTGCGAGAACGGGCGGAACAGATTCCGTTGGTCGGCCGCGGCGATGCCGATGCCGCTATCTTCCACCGACAGCGACACACGCATCTGCTCCAGGCCGGCGGGGGTGCCGCCGAGCCGGATACGCACGAAGCCGCGCTCGGTGAACTTGACCGCGTTGCTGACGAGGTTGGACAGGATCTGCTTGAAGCGCATCGGGTCGACGAGCACGTCGGCGTTGAGGCTCGAATCCATTTCCAGCGCCAGCGCAATGCCGTTCTGCCGCGCCGGTCCCTCGAAGACGCGTGCCACGGACTCGGCCAGATCGCGCAGCTTCGCCCGCGTCGGTGTCAGGCTCAGGTGGCCCGACTCGATGCGAACGATGTCCAGGATGTCGCTGATCAGCGTGAGCAGGCCGTTGGCCGCCGTGTGGGCGGTCTCGATCGCGGCATAGTCGAACACGCCGTTGCGCGCGTGTCGCAGCGCCAATTCCAGCGTGCCGATCACCGCACTCATCGGGGTGCGGATCTCGTGGCTCATGGTGGCCAGGAAGGTCGTCTTGGCGCGGCTTGCCTGGTCGGCCTGGCTGCGGGCCGTCATGAGTTCGTCGATGATATGCCGTTGCCTGGTGATGTCCTGCCAGCCGCAGACGACGCCCTTCATCGCGCCGGACGCATCACGGAACGGTTGCACCCAATGGTCGATCCAGCGCTGCTCGCCACGCAGGTTGACGGCCAGCTCGCGGCGCAGCGGCTTGTCCTCGGCGATGGCGCGCAGATAGCAGGCCTGAACGTCGGGGGCAGCTTCGAACAGTCCCGCCGGCAACGCGGCCGCGGTCTTGCCCAGCGCGTCGTGCGCCGTGATGCCGAGCACCGCTTCGTAGCGGCGATTGAAGGACAGCAGCCGGCCCTCGGTATCGCGTACATAGACGGGGTCCGGCAACCCGTCGGTGAAGGTCCGCATGAACTGCAACTGGTCGGACAGCGCGCGCTCCGCGCGCAGGCGCTGGCGGATCTGTCGGCGCAAGTTGGCGACCCAGACCGCGAAGAGCGTCATCAGCGCCACGGCGCTGGCAACGATCGCGACAATGGTCTGGCGGTAGTCGCGCCAAGTCTGCCCCGTCATCGCGGCGTTGGGGCGCCAGCGGTTGGCAATGGCCTGCAGTTCGTACGGCGCATAGGTCTGGAGCGCCTTGTTCAGGATCGACTGCAGTTCGGTGTCGCCGCGCCGCATCGCGAACGTAAGCGGTGCGCTGTCGTCCGCGATCATGCCGCTGACGGACAGCTTGCCTTCGTAGAGCCGTGCGATGTAGTAGCGCGCCGTGATCAGCGACAGCACCGCGGCATCGGCCTTGCCATCGGCCACCATGCGCAACGCATCGAGCCCGGTCGACGTCTCGGTGATCCGGGCCTTCGGATAGCGGGCGCGGACCCGTTCGGCGGCAATGTGCCCCTTGGCGATCGCCACGCGCTTGCCCGGCATGTCGGCGAGGGTGTCGGCCGTCACCGGCGCCGACGTGCGCGCGATCAGGACGAAGGAGGTCGCGAGGAACGAGCGCGTGAAACGCAGGCGATCCTCCCGCTCGATGCTCGGGACGAGCACGGTGAGGTCGGCCTGGTCGGCAGTCAGCGACCGGGTCAGACTATCGAAGCTGCCTGCGCGCTCGACCTTGAATCGCAACCCGGTGCGCAGCGAAATCAGCTGCAGCAGGTCGGCGACCACACCGTTGAAATGCCCGCCGGCATCGAAGAAGGCGATGGGCGCGAAGTCGTCGTTGACCATCACCCTGACCACCGGGTGGCGCATGGCCCAGCGCTGTTCGTGGGTATCGAGGCTCACGCGCTCGCCCGGCAGTATGACGCTTTCGCCGGTCCATCGCTTGGCGATGCGGTCGAGCCGCGTCTGGCCAAGCGACGCGATGGCGGCGTCGACGATGCGTGCAAGCGGCGTACCGTCCCGTCGCATGGCGAAGCCGAACCCGAACCCGCCCGGGGCGGGCGAATAGAAGCGCTCGAACCGGACGTAGTTGAAGAAGCTGCGGTTGATCAGCAACGACGCGGAGAGCGGATCGCCCAGGTACAGGTCGGCGTTGCCGAAAGCGAGCGCCGCCATGGCCTGATCGCGGGACGGATAGCGCACGAACCGCGCGCGCGGATGACGCGCGTGCAGCATCGTACTCAGGTCGCGCAGGTAGTCCTGCGGCATGGCGACGGTCAGGCCCGCCATGTCGGCGGGCAGGCGCCGGTCGTCACCCTGGCGCCTGAACAACGACGGCTGGTCCGACGCATAGGGACGGCTCACGACGAGCGACCGGCGAGGCAGATCGGCGCGACTGGTGCTGGCCAGCAGGTCGATCCGCCCGCCCTCGAGCGCATGCAATGCCTGCTCGCGGTCGGGGAAGACGCGGATCTCGGCATCCACGCCCAGTTGCTGCCGCATCAGGGCGATCACGTCGGCGGTGACGCCTTCGAATTCCGTGCCGTGGAGCATATCGAGCGGCGGTACACCAGGGGCCGTCACGCCGATCGCCAGGGTGTGCTTTTCCCGAAGCCAGTCCCGGTCTCGCGCCGACAGCGGGACCGCGGGGCTTTCGAGCTGGAGCTGGCTATCCAGCGGCTTTTGCACACCGTCCGCGCGTTGTGTCCACGCATCGGTCGTCAGCATCGCCAGGACGCAGGCAAGCAATACGCGTAAAAGCGGGGCGCGGAAAGTGGACATCGCTCGGAATCGTGATGAAGGGCGCGCGTCGTTGACGTGTCGCGACGCGCCGAAGGCAGGCGTGTGTCAGCTGGCCAATAAGCTGGCCGATAGAGCGGTCGTATCGTCGCGACGCAGGTGTGCCACAAGTTTGTCGCGCGGCAATGGAGGTGCCAGCAAGAAGCCTTGGCCAACCTCGCACCCCATGTCGATCAGGCACCGGCGCTGTGTGTCCGTTTCGATCCCCTCGGCGACCAGTTCGATGCCCAGCTCGCGCGCCAGGGATAGCGCTGCCCGCACCACGGCGCGACTCGTGCTGCTATGGTCGAGTGCGCGGACGAAGACGGCGTCCAGCTTCAACTGACTGAATGGATACCGGCACAGGCGAGCTAGCGACGAATGGCCCTGACCCAGATCGTCCATGGCCAGGCCACAGCCCATGCTGCGCAGCCGCTCCATGTTCGCAAGGAGCGGGGCAAGTTGCGCGGGTGCAAGCCCAGGGCCGCTCTCGATCACTTCGAACGTGAGTCCTGCCGCCGGCAAACCGGTCTTCGCCAACGCCTCGCGAATGTCGTCAACGAAGGTCGCGCCCGCGATCTGGTCGAGCTGGACGTTGAATGCAAGGCGAACGGGCGGCGCCCGTCTCATCATCAATTCCTGCTGCAAGGCGAGACCTTGTTCGAACATCCGTGCAAACAGTGCGTCGGCGTGGCGGTGAGCCTCCAGCAACGGCAGGAAGCTGACGGGTGTCAGCAGCCCCAACCGAGGATGGTGCCAGCGTGCCAGGACTTCGGCACCACAAATGCAACCGTCCAGCAGACGGAAGATGGGCTGGTAGTAAGGGCTGAACGCGTTGCTGGCGAGGCCTTGATCGATTTCGCCGGTGGTTGGCCCAGGAAGCGAATGGTGATGCGCGATCCGGATGTCGCTGTCGGGAGGGGGAGAGTTTTGCACGGCGAGGCAATGTCCAAAAGAGAACATGATCCGTGGACTCCGCGTCCCACTGCCATGAGACACATCCCAAATTGGACGGGAAATATCTCAATTCGATTCAGATAAATCTGATCGAACCCGTCTGGCGGAAAGCAGGGCGGTGGATGGCGGTGAGCCGGCAGCCGGTTTCGTTGCCCCCGCTACCGATCACATGGGGAACCTCACTTGGAAGTGCCCGCCCTCATTGCGGCCCAGACTTTCCATGGCAGATCACACCCGAAGCGCGTCGTCTTACCTTGCGCGTCTTCCCGTGTCCCTTGCATATCAACTCCGCACATCAGATACATCGGCGCCGCAATCAGATTAGTCTCATTTCGCATTTTCACCCCACCTCCGATAATGACGGCAAATAATAGAATTAAATAAAATAACAATATTGACCAAATCGAGAAATGGGCCGACCGGGAAATTGCTCCCCATGGCAAGCCGGATTAAAGGCGACCAAATTATTTCGTCTTGTTTTGTTATCGGAGGGATTGAAGAAATATTTTAAGCTCACGCTTTTTTGTTTTTTACAATTAATTTTTCGGGGTTTTAAAAAATGAATGCAACCAAAATCGTTCTGGCGCTGTGCATGGGTGCCGCTCTCGTCGGTGCGGCCCACGCCGATCCGGTATCGAAGACGATCACGCTGACCGCGCAAATCAACGACGCCATTTTCGTCTCGAAGCCGGACGGTTCGACCTGGTACTCGACGGAAGAACTGAGTGCCGACGACTACCACCAGAACCATTTCAGCAAGACGCTGCAGGTCCGTGTCTATTCGACGAAGGCGGATTTCAATGTCTCGCTCGCTCAGCCGCTGCAAATGACGAGCGGCAAGTACATGATGCTCAACCCGTCGGTCGTGCTGGGCGACAAGGATTTCTCGAAAGGCACCGCCAAAGTCACGCAGACGACCCCGGGTGTCGACCCCGGCACGTTCGACCAGACGTATGACCTGAAAATCGGTGTCGATAGCCCGACGGTGCCCGCCGGCGAAAGCCGCAACGGCAGTTACAGCGGCGATCTCGTGATGCTGTTCGAGCCGACGCCGTAACGGATGTGTCGTATCGGCGCTTTTCCCGCAGAAGCGCCGATACGGGCTGGCGGGTTCACGCCGCACCGACGGCCGGCTGTTTCGATGCGTCTGGTCGTCTGACACCCGATCCGTTGTTTGTGCACGGCTATCCCGGACAACCTGGTGCCGGATAGTCGTGCCTGCGATGTCGCCATTTCAAGAAAAGTCTTCCGAGGATTATCGGTTTCGATACGTCGGCGTGTGACTCGAGCACTCGACCGGCGCCTCGTCTCGCGTTTCTTATTCGTTTCAATTTAAAAATAATATAATTTATCGTCCGGGGAATTCGTAGCGTGGCCTCTTGTCAAGCTCCATTCAAGTTTAATCCGATGTGGTTAAGCTTGGCTGCAATCCTTTCGTCGCACGCTTTGGCGGAAGTCAAGGTATCGTATGGCGTCCCCGACGGATTCAATGCCGTCGAAATGGATGGCAGCGCGAATTTCGTCGGGACGTTCAATGGCAAAACGCTGCCCGGGTTCATCCGCTACTCGTCGACGGAAGCCGCGCTTGATTTCGATGCCGTCAAATACGCCGCGAACGGTATTTCACCCGACGACGTCAATACGATCCGGCGGGTCATTTCCAGGATCGACTACAAACAATGCAGCAACGGCTGCGACGTCGAGGTCGACGGCTACTACGTTTCGGTCGACAAGCTGAGGCGATCGATTTCCATCCGCGACTCGCGGGACGATTATCTCGAACCGGCCACGACGCTGGGCATCGTCCACAACCAGTCGGTGGACTTCCGCGCGTCCACCAACGGTTATCGCTCGCTCAATGTGAACGGCGCGAGCTGGGTCGGCCTGCCGTCGCGCAGCTTCGGCTACGTCAACTGGTATGCGAACCACACCGATTCGCGTGGCGCCGGCAGCGGCATGGCGGACGTATCGACGTATTACCTGCAGAAGAATTTCGCCGGCACCTACATCCGGGCCGGCCGCCAGGACAACATCGACTACACGTCGGGATCGGTCAGTACGCTGCTCTCGCCGAGTTTCGACCAGTTTGTCACCATCGGCAGCCAGGGCAACCTGCAGGGCGAACGCAATGCGGGCTCGTTGATTCTCTACGCGAGCGCGGAAGGCAATTACGAGTTCTATCGCAACGGCCGGCTGATCATGAGGCGGCCCGCTGTTCTCGGCCGCAACGAAATCAGCTTTGCCGATCTTCCCGGCGGCTATTACCCGGTCGAGATTCGCCTGGTCGATCGCAACGGCAATGTGATTCGATCCGAAACTCGCGATATCAACAACGTCAACTTCGCCGCCGCGGGGGGCGGCAATATGTGGCGTATCACCGCCGGCCGGGAAATGGGCGAGGGCGGTGCGCTGCTGGAAGGTGCACTGAGCCACAATTTCAAGCAGTTCTACCTGAATGCATCCGTGCTCGCCGGTCATGGCGGGAACTGGGCGTTCGAGGCCAATGCGACACGGCCCATGAAACTGGGCGCACTCGACCTCACGCCGACGATCGGCGTGCTCGGCGGGGAGCGAGCGGTCGGCGGCTACGCCAACCTCTCGATGGCAAGCGACATGCTCGGCAACCTGGCGGCCAGCGTCTACCTGCGCAATGACGTATCGCGGCTCTATCGGGGTACGCCAAGCACCAGCGTGTCCTACAGCCGCAATGTGGGGCGGGGGATGACCCTCGGCTACAACTTCCGCAAGTCGGATTTCGGCACGACGCAACAGCTCGAGTTTCGCTCGAACTATCGGCCGAACGGATTGTGGACCACCTATGCGCTCGGGGTTCAGAAAGGCAGCTTTACCCGCAACGACAACGGGTTCGGCGTGTATTTCAACATGACCATCATGCTCGAGAAGACCCAGGCGAGCTTCAACGTGGCCAATGCCGGCGGACAGTTGCAGGTGAGCGGCGATTACCGCAAGGATTTCCAGGACAGCTTCGGCACGACGAGCGTCGGGGTCACGGGCAGCCGCGTCGCGTCGAATTACGCGGTGAACGCGTACGCGAGCCGCTCCGGGACCCGCGGCGACGCGACATTGAACCTGGGGCAGGACAACACGGCCGGCAACCTCGCCTTCAACTATCGCGGCATGGTCGCCGCGAACCAGGACGGGATTGCCTTCGGCCGCTACAGCGGAAGCGGCAGCGCGATGCTGTTGACCACGCCGGACCTGCCCGGCACGCACTACGGTTTCATGGTCGAAGGGAGTCCTGTCGGCGGCAACAGCCGGTATGCGGTTCCGCTCAATGCCTATAGCGACGTGCCGTTCGCGCGCGTGCTGAGCAGCAGCGAGCAATTCGACATGAACGTCGAAGTACCGGCGAACATCGTGCGAGCCCACCCAGGGCAGGTGTATTCGGCCAAGGCGAGGGTCGACATCAACATGATCTACAGCGGATTCCTCAAGGATACCGAAGGAAAGCCGGTCAGCGGCAAGATCGTCGAGACCGGCGACACGGTCCATCGAAACGGCCTGTTCTCCATCGTCAGCAAGAAGCTGCTCGGCCGTATCACGGTCGACGGAAACGGGCGCCAGTACGCGTGCGACCTGAAGACGGAGGCGGGCAACGACTTCCCCTGCAAGCCGCTTGATATCCAGTGATTCGAAAAAACGAACGGACGACATGCATTTCAAACCCAAACACACCGCGATCATCCTGGCAGGGCTGCTGCTCACGGCTGCCCTGCAGGCCCGGGCCGAAGGCGAACTCATGGTCATGCCGGCCACGACCCGCGTTTTCCACCACTACGATCAAAAGGTCACGGTGAAGAACGCGGGTGACGCGCCGCTCTATCTGTCCATCTTCTTGCAGAAGGTCATGAACCCCGGCATCCGGCCGGAAAAGAAGGTCGACCTGGGCGAACTCGATCATCCTGGCGTGCTCGCGAGCCCGGACAAGGTGACGCTGGGCCCCAACCAGACGCGTGAGATCACGCTCACCTCGTTGGCGGAACCGGAAAGTGAAGCGGTATACCGGCTTTACGTCGTGCCGGTCAGGTCGCTGAAAGTGGTCGATGCGCCAAAAGACAAGATTACCGCGCCGATGTCGGTCTCCATCGGCTATGGCGTGCTGGTTCATCACATGCCTCCGCCCGGCAAGCAGCGCTCGGGCTGGACCCATCGTTGCGAGCAGCACGGGTTGACACTGGAGAACACCGGCAACGTGCGCGAAGCGTTCACGGATGTCTCCTGGCAAAGCGGGCAGCCGCCGCGATCCGTGTCCTTGTATCCCGGAACGCCGCAGCACTTCGATACCACGCGCATGACGCTGAGCGTAGACGGCAAGCCCCAGACGCTGGAATGCCCGCAATGACGCGCTGGCAGCTATGGGTGCCGGGCCTGCTCGTCGCACTGGGCTGCACGGCCAGCATGGCCGCGGGCGTGCTGAAGCTGTCGCGCACCGAACTGACGCTGGAACCCGGCAAGCCGCGCGGCGAGTTGATCGTCGAAAACGTCGGGGACACGTCGCTGTACCTCGACGTGCTGCAGGAATGGGTGGCCAATCCGGGGCAGATGCCCGAGCGCCGGGTACCGGTCGGCAACGTCGCGTCGCCCGGGCTGCTGATCGTTCCCGATCGTCTCGCGCTGTCCCCGGGGCAGAAGTACCGGATGACGCTGAAGGAACTCCATACGCCGCCACACACGCAGGTGTGGCGCGTGACGTTTCGGCCCAGAGAACGCATCAGCATCGACGCACCACCGGCAGGCGATATGCCCGCTCCGGTGTTCATCACCGTGGGTTACGGCGTCGTGATTTATCAGCTGAGTGGAAATTAGACGAGGGAAAAACGATGGATTGCACGTTTGGCAAAAAATGGAGCGTCGTGCCGTGGGGCAGGCTCGTGCTGCTGTTGTTGCTCCTGATGCGGTCGGCATGCGCAAGCGCGTGGGTTCTCGAAACGGGCCCCGTGAGCAACGGCTACAGCCAGTGCTCGTGGACCGATAACGGCAACGGAACCGTCACGCTCGGCGTGACGATCGGTTTCAACCAGGCTTCATCCAAGGATGTGGCCACCTCAGGCAATGGCGGGAATGCCTTTTTTTACTCGCGAGGGATACAGATCTATCTCTACGATAAAAACGGAAACATTCAATCGAGCAGTCTGGCGGCCAGTTCCGTGACGATGAACGGAGTAAAGCATGGCACCGCAGCGCAACCCGGTAACTACACGATCTACACGAATCTGGATCAGGCTCCGTGGACGGACGGACGCCCGTTCACTGCGAACGTGACGGTAACGATATCCAAGACGAGAATTGGCGATTGGCTAGGCGTCTCCATTCGAGCAGCAAACTACACAAGCGGCAATGACGTTGGCGAAATCACGGGGGCAGCCTATGTCACGACAGACAGGACTGGGGGATGCACGTATCTCGATCCAACCGTAAAGCCCCCGCCGCCACCACCGCTGGACACGCTCGTGCTCAAGGTGACTGCGCCAGACTGGGACCTCGGTGAACTGCCGCGCGGCGACAGCCAGAAAATGTTCACCGATCCTGCGAGCCTGCTTTGTTTTGAAACCATGGGCGCGGCCGATGGTATCGATACCGTGCAGTTCGTCATCAGAGCGGATAACCAAAACGGCAAGGTCGGCGTCAACTATCTGTTAAAAAACGCGGCCGATGCTACCCAGGCGGTGCCGTACTGGATCAAGCTGTCCAACGCCGCTACAGGCACCGCGACGATGTTGCCGAACGACAGCAGTATCTCGGTCCCGCTCATCGCTGGGCGAAATTGCTTCATCCCAACCTTCTCGACGTCAGTAGGCAATGACGTAAAGGGCGGCAATTACAGTGATGTTCTTACATTCACCGTATTTTCAAAATCATAGGATTCCGTATGAAACAACGCATGGCAAAGCGCGTGCTGATCGCGGCGTCGCAAGCCATATACCTGCGCCGGTGTTCATCACCGTGGGTTACGGCATCGTGATTTAGCAGCTCGGTGGAAATTAAGCGAGGGGAAAACCTATGGATCGCACTTGTGACAGCGTCGTGTCATGGGGCAAGCTGGTGCTGTTGTTGCTCGTCATAAGGTCGGCTTCCGCAGACGTGGGGCATATGGGCGTTGCCCATGTGAGCAGCGGATACAGTCAGTGCTCGTGGAAAGACAACGGCGACGGCACCGTCACTGTTGGCGTGACGATTAACTATGACTATATGCCTAACGTCAACGGATCGGGAGGGCCAATGGTTTTCCAGGCACGAGGGGTAATGTTCTATTCCTATGACAAAACAGGAGCCCCGAAACAGAACACTTTTGTGGCCGATTACGTTTGGTTGAACGGGGTAGGATATACCGACAGGCAGTCAACCCTCCCAGAGTATGCGATATATACGAATCTACAGTTCCCCCCGACGTCTCTCCCCAAGACGCCTTGGGTAGAGTGGCGCCCATTTTCTGCGACCGTGACGGCCAGAATACAGAAGGCGAAAATCGCCGAATGGCCAGCCGTGTCCATCCGCGCGGCAGACGTCACAAACGAGTTTGACATAGCTGAAATCACAGGGGGCGCGTATGTCAGTGCAGATACGACTGGAGGGTGCACGCTTATAGCGGATCCAATCGTCACCCCGCCACCGCCACGGCCGCAGATCGAGCTCACGGTGACGGCGCCCGACTGGAACCTGGGTGAGTTGCCGCGTGGCAACAACGAGAAAGTGTTTCCGCTCCCGCGGAGCAGCTTTGTTTTAGAACAACCAACGTGCTCGGGGATATCAATATCAAGAATGCGCGATTCGTTATCGATGCACATAACGAAAACGGCCGGGTCGGCAACCGCTATCTGCTCAAGAATCTGGCAGACACCACACAGACGGTGCCGTACGGGATCACCTTGACCAGAGCCGACATGGTGGCCCCCCCTACGATGCTGCCGAACGACAGCAGTACCTCGGTTCCACTCGGCGACGGACCAAGCAATTGTTTTATCCCAACCTTCTCGACGTCCGTGAGTGATGACGTCAAGGCCGGCAGCTACAGTGATGTGCTGACATTCACGGTCATTACAAAATCATAGGATTCCGTATGAAATATCACTTGGCGAAGTGCGTGCTGATCGCGTCGGCCTTGCTCCCCCTCGTGGCGGCGTCGCAGGTCAATCCGCTGGTCATTTTGTACGGCAAGACCTCAAGCACGATCACGGCGACCGTTGCGTCACGCGACACGTTCGAGGTGACGGACAACCAGGGCGGTTGGTTCGGCGACGGGCAGCTGAAAATGCTGCAGGCCGGCGCCCGGAATTCGCCCTACGAGGTGGCGGCCGGGTTGCGCGTGACCTCGTCCAGCGGTACGTTTCAGGTTCGCATGGATACGCCGCTGCAGATTCTCAATCAGGCGAACGGCAGCCTCGCGTTTCAGCCGCCGACCGTCACGCTGGCGGGGGCAAACGGCGCACCGATACCGCTCGCGGTCGGCCAAAGCAAGCCGTTCACGAACCCCGCGCCGAGCGCCCCCAATACCGATTCGATCGGCTATTACACACTGAAGGTATCTGCTCTACCGCCGGCCGGCGATTTCAAGAGCACCGTCGGCATCTACAGCGGTGTTCTGTCGCTCACGTTCGAACCGGTGGTGAAGGGGCCGTGATATGTCTCACGCTACGATCGGTGTGAGGGCGCTCGCGATAGCGATCGCATGCCTGTCGATGCCGCTGCCGGTTGCGGGCGCGATCGATCTGATACCGAAGGAGGCGGTCGTTCGCGACCGGACCGTGTTTGCCCGGGTGGTCAACAACGGCTGGCACCCGGAGTATGTCGAGATTTCGCTGTCGCGCCTGCTCAACCCCGGTGTTCCCCTGAAGGACGAAAGGCTGGAGGAGGTCGGCGACAGCGCGCATCCGGCGCTGTACGCATTTCCATTCCGGTTTAGTCTCGCGCCCGGGCAGACCAAAACCATCACGTTGAAACCCTTGCGCCCGGTCGCATCGGAAACCGTGTATCGGCTGAACGTGAAGCCGGTGGTCAGGATGCAGGCAGAGCGGACGACTGCGACCGCCGGCAGTGTTGTGATCAGCGTGGGATTCAGCGGACTCGTTCGCCAGATGCCGGAAAACGAACGCGAGGCACTGTCCGTGACGTGCACGGCGCCCGGTGCGGCGCGCCTCACGGCAACAGGCACGGTACGGTTCACGGTGAAGGGGGCGACCGTGGATGGTCAGCCGCTTGAGGACTTCAATGTGTATCCCGGCTTGCCGCTGCCTTTGAACGGGCGAGTCGTGGCGATTCCCGGCCATTCAGCTTGTTGACCGCTGCCTGGGTCTGTTTACATTTGCACTGGTTGTTTGGTCATCCATACGGTCTGACGAGGTGACTATTCGACCGCAATTTCCTTGCATGGCTGGAAAGATGAATTCGGTTTGAGCTTGTATTGATGATCTGGCCAGTGATCCTGGCCCACAAAACTGTCCCATTTGAAAGTGGAAAATTCCGGCATGACGTCGTCATCGAAATCAGTAGTCGGCAAGCGGCTGATTCAAAAAGAGAATGACATGGGGCCGCAAGTGAGCCCCGCTACAGCCCCAGGTGTCCGTAACGGGAGAACGGCACAAAAATCAAAGACACCCCTGCGGTACGTGTGATGTCGTGGCAACCGGGCGCGCCGTGTTCCGATGCGTGCCCGTTCGCGTGCATCAGGCGGTGAAAATCCGGCGTTGATAGTCGAGGATCAGCCGGTCGATGTCATGACCGGTACGCCGCGGCTGGCTTTTCGGCTCGAGCCAGATCCATCGCATCATCCGGTAACGCGCCTCGACGCACATGAGCCATGCGTCCCAGTCCGACCAGTGGCGCAGCAACGGGATGTTGCGAATGTCCCGCAAGCCGTCGCGAATCTCGTACACGTGGAAATGCTCGCTGGCGCGCTGGCTCAATTCGTCGAACGCGCGTGCGGCTTGCTCCGGGTCGGCAAGCAGGAAATCGTGGATTTCGATGATGACCTGGCTGCCGGAAAGCTGTTCCAGCAGCGCATTGTCGAACAGCTCGAACTCCGCGCCCTCGATATCGCACAGGATGACCCGTTCGGCCGGATCGCCGCCGTGCTCCGCCAGGATGACGGGCAGGTTGCGATCGGCCTGGCCGAACACGGCGACCCGGTCCGCCAGCCCCATCTCCGCGGCCCGATGCTGGATGGCCTGGCGGCGCTGCTCGTCCATTTCGAAACACACGCTGCGGGCGAAGACGTTGTTCCGAACCAGGCCGATGCCGAAAATCCCGTCGGCGGCCCCCAGGTCGACCAGCACCTTTTCGGGCGATCCGAGCGCTTCGAGAATCGCGCAAACGGCGATCTCGTAGGTGCCGAGCAGGTAGCCGCCCACCGCGACTTCCGCCCAATGGCTGACGCCGATGGGCAGGCCCCGGAGGATGCCGTACTGGACGATCGAGCCTGTCTGCTCACGCAGTAACTGCGTCAGGTAATGCAGACGAAGATTCGCGGCCTGAATCGAACTTTGGCTGAAGTACTGCGCGTGGTCCATTTTTCTCGGTCTCCCGGGGTGAAGAAGCGCGTCGGAAATGCGGCGATGACGGGTTGTCGTCTGTCGATGCGACGCGTGTTGCTTTGCGTTGCCTGGGAGGAGAATATAACGTGCTTGTTACGGCGGGAGGCGAGAGCGGTTGGCGGCTGACGTGGCATCGGTCGCGGACTCGAGAAGAGATGGATGTCCCGGCCTCCCTGAAAGACACCGCTGGGGATCGTGACGATTTCACTCATCAACCAAGTGTTTGGGCAAGCCAGAATGGATACGATGGAATTTTGGCGCCATTCGCCCGCCACTCGTGTGGCACCAATCCAATTTCATTTGGAGGATTCCAATGATTGAACTCGAGCAATACTACGGAGGAGACGAATCCTGGGAAAAGTTCTCAAGTTTATTTTCCAAATACATCGATCTCCCGGAAGTCAAGGAGTTGGCTGCCGATCTCAACGGCCACATTGATCTTGCTTATACAATCTATTGGGTGGCCGGCCCGAAATCGGCCAAAAAATGGATCGACTCGAATGTGCCGGCACTCGACGGAATTCGACCTGTCGATTGCGTCAACGATCCAGAGCTTGTCAAGCGCCTACGCGAGTGCCTGATGCGCATGCCTAGTTGAGAGGTGAAATGCATTTGAGCACTGGGGCCCATGAAACCGTTCGGGTGTGTAAGTTCGTCAGAGGGATCGTGCTTCGAGATTTCAGGTGCCCGTCACATGAATAGAGTTTCTATTCTTAATGAGAAATTGCGGGCAGAATATCCTCCTTTAAATGCACAGAAAATCAAATTGATATCAACTGAAGTGTACGCATGAAATTCAATGATATTTACTTCTCCTCGGAAGATGGATACTCGATAGGAGTTGGACTTGACTCAGGCGTGCACTATCTATCGATTCCAGTTAGCAATGGCACGATTGATTGCGAGGAATATTATGAAATAACCAAATCCCAATTGAAGAATTTTATCGAAGACAAAATACTTGCCAATGACTTTGCGAATAAATGCAGGAGTCAAATTATGGATGATTGTTTGATAATCAAACCCGGAGCAGATCGTGGAGCGCCATCCTGAGGGGGATGAAATATGCTTTACCACCATCGCGAACAAGAGTCTGAACGGATCGCCTCGACCTGACGAGGATAGTGTGGAGGATCACTCGCCATGAAAGACATGATCCATGTTCACCACCTAGAATTTAGAGTCTTCTTGTTCGTGAGCAAACATTTGTGGGGCCGTCTTCCACGCCAAAAACATGATTTGACATAATACCTATGATCAACATTTTTAACAGGGTTGATACCTATCACTCTTGCGCCGCACCAGACTTAACTCTAAAGCGAACGAGTCGGACTCGTGGTCAGGAGATCGACGAGGATCGCCGCTGGTAGACTGCCTCGCGGCGCCCGAGTCCATCGCACACCATGGCCGATTTTCGGTGGATCCTCGCGCGGCGTTAGAATAGCGCCCCTTCTCATAGGAGACGAAAATGTCCTGGTTCGTTTATGAAGTGCCTGAATACCATGAAGATGCTGCGCGCATCGAGCCCTTCAGCGACCTGCGTAGCCGCGTGCTGAAAGCCGGCGACCCGGCCATGGCCGACGAACTGGAAAGCGTTCGCGAGAACGCCGCGGCGACTGCGGATACGCCCGAGCGCCCGCTGCGTAGTCCGGAAAATCCGCATGTTTTTCCGATTCCTTACGCCGAATCCATGATCCTGGTTGGGTTCATCTTCGATCTGAAACGCGAATTCCGGCAACTGGTCGTGTCACCCGTGGAAATGCCCTGGCTCAAAGACGCGTAAATGGTGGTCGGAGCGGACGCCGACGGGAAAGTTGTTCCTGGTCTGGAGCCGGGTCCGAATATCCCGTGCACGCTTTCGGATATACATGCGTCGCGTTCGAACCGCGCGTCGGACTGAATCAAGCTGCAAGGCTGTTAAAACAGGGGCGGCTGCCGTGGATTTCGCGGGGTACCGAGACGCGTTCGACATCTTTCCCTACACGTTGCATCCAGGTTACGTTTTACGAGCAAAGCTGAAATTGTCGTAGCCCGAGGGTTTGAGTACATGCTGGCAGCGGTTCGGGCCGTCTGAGCGCAGCGCGAGCCGTAACGGCGTCAGGTGCGGTCGTCGAACGATCCGCGAAATCCCGGCCCGGCATCTACATGCGTCCAGTTCGAACATCACGCCACCCCGATCGTTTCCGCGTCGAACGACAATTAAATATCATATTATGATATTTAAGGATCGCTGAACAAAAGTCGGAACGCCGTGATAGCCATTCTCAGCGCCCGCTTGCCGGAACCTGTCGCGGGGCGTATGGTTGATTTCTCTATCGCCCTTTTCCGGGAGATATCAAAATGGCTGCCATGCAATCCGCGGCCACGCCCCTCTCCGACGAGGAAGCCCGGCGCCAGTTACACCGCGCCGTCATCGCCAGCACGATTGGCACCACGATCGAATGGTATGACTTCTTCCTCTACAGCACGGTCACCGGCCTGGTCTTCGCAAAGCTGTATTTCCCGCAATCCCACCCTCTCGTCGGCACGCTGCAGGCGTTCCTGATCTATGCCGTCGGCTTTGTCGCACGGCCGGTCGGCGCGGCGATCTTCGGCCATTACGGCGACCGCATCGGACGCAAGGCCACCCTGATCGTGACCCTGTTGCTGATGGGGCTCGCCACGTTCGCCGTGGCCTTCGTTCCGACCTACGTCGCGATCGGCATCTGGGGCGCCGTTATCCTCACGATCCTGCGCTTCATCCAGGGCGTCGGCGTGGGTGGCGAATGGGGCGGCTCGGTCCTGATGTCGATGGAGTGGGCGCGCACCAATACGCATCGCGGTTTCGTCGCGTCGTGGCCGCAGTTCGGCGTGCCTGCGGGATTGTTCCTCGCCAACCTTGCCGTGCTGGCCATGAGCTGGCTTTCCGGCAACGCGTTCCTCACGTGGGGCTGGCGCGTGCCGTTTTTCCTCAGCATCGTGCTGGTTGCGATCGGGCTCTATATCCGCCTGAATATTCTCGAGACGCCGATCTTCGCAAAGCTGCTGGCCGAGCATCGGATCGAGAGGACGCCGATGCTCGAAGTGCTGCGCAAGCAGCCGAGGGACATCGTGCTGTCGGCGTTTGCGCGGATGGCCGAACAGGCGCCGTTCTATATCTATACGGCGTTCGTGTTCACTTACGGGATCACGGCGCTGGGCGTCACGCGCGAACTGCTGCTGGCGGCGGTGCTGGTCGCATCCGTGGTCGAGTTCTTCACCATTCCGCTGTTCGGGCACGTGTCGGATCTGATCGGGCGGCGGAAGATGTACATCATCGGTGCGGCTGCCGTCGGCGTGTTCGGATTCATCTACTTCGCGATGGTCGATAGCCGGAATCCGGTATGGATCTTCGCGGCCATCGTGTTGTCGCTGGTCCCGCATTCGATGATGTATGGGCCGCAGGCTGCATTGATTGCCGAGTCATTCACGGGGCGGTTGCGGTATAGCGGCGCGTCGATGGGTTATCAGCTCGCGTCGGTCATTGCCGGTGGCCCTGCACCGCTGATCGCAACGGCGCTTTTTGCCTACTACCACTCGGGCTATGCGATCGCGGCGTACGTGCTGGTGTGTGCGGTGCTGAGCGTGGTCGCCGCATCGAAGCTCGGCGACTATACGAACAAGGATATTTCGCGGGAATACGACGACGCTCGGGGCTTGGGGGATCATGGGCACGCGCCGCCGGTGACTTGACGAATTAGCCAGCTCAGGCAGGCAATGACGACCGCAGCCGCGATCCCATCGCGTCACGGGCGCATCGAGGCGCCTTCGGTAGGCCGGTAAGCAGGGCTGGGCCGCGCCGCGAGACGGCGCCGGGCGACGCAGAACATCGAGCAGCCCAGTCCGGAACAGGTCCGACGACGGGGCGCGATATGCATGCTGCGCCGTTCGGGGTCCCCTTGATTTCAGTGCATTTTTCCGGGGTAGGCCGATCTAGTCGCGACAGGGCATGGCGTTCCGCTCCTAA
>NZ_CABVQC010000062.1 GCF_902499175.1 Burkholderia aenigmatica | reverse complement strand
CCACCACCATCTACGAAACTTGAATTCAGGAAAGATTCAAGTTTCTATCGGGGCGACAACTATTTTGCCGCGGGGGGCGATGCATGCGCTTCACGTCGACGTCGAGCATCACGGGCACGCCGCCGTGCGTGCCGATGGCCAGCGCAGTCCGGATGTCCGGCGAGATGCACGTGATGACGGGCGCCGCCAGTTCTTTCTTCCAGGTACGCATGACGCGCGGAGGCTATCCGGCCGCCATGCGAACCGGCTCCCTCGGATGCCCCATGTGGCTGGAAAGAGACAGCCTTCGGTCACGCTCGACGCACAACAATCCTTTGCCTGACACGCACATCGCCCGGTAATCGCGCGATCCTTGTGCATTCTGGCTTCCGGATTTTTCAATTGTTGCGATTTTCAATGCATTGAATTGCATTGACGCCTCTTTTATTGGAACCGGTTCCATATATAATCCGCGGCTCTTGTCGCCGGATCCGAAAGAGGGTCGTGCACGTCGCGCTTGCTGTCGGCAAACGTCGCGTCTAAGTTGAATGAGGGTCATGAGCGATGAGGGGCAAATGCGGGCAGATGCCGGTATTTGTCAGACGATAAGGCCCGCGAGAGGTCGACCCGTGCGGTGCAGCCTGAACTGGCGCGCTGCGCGGCTGCATGAAGGCGCTGCCGCGCGTTGCACGAGCGGTGCCTGCATCGAGGTTGTTCGCAACAGACGAAAGAACAGGACGGCCAGCCGCGTGCGGCACGGCTGCCATGCCGGACGTGCCGCATGCGGAGTGCGCGCGTCCGGGCCCCGATCCCCAACGATCAACATCCGACCATGTCCACGCCACCTGACAAACCCAACTCGCGCCGCCGTTTCCTGCGCACGTCGGTCGCGCTCGTGCCGATCGCGTCGGTCGCCGGCTGCGACCTGCGCTCGTCGTCGCAGTCCGCGACGACCGGCAACGCGCCCGGCGCATCGGCCAACGCCGAACGCGCTCCGTACAAGCCGACCTTCTTCGATGCGAAGGAATGGGCGTTCGTCCAGGCCGCCGTCGACCGGCTGATTCCGGCCGACGCCGAAGGCCCCGGCGCGCTCGAATCGGGCGTGCCTGATTTCATCGACCGCCAGATGGAGACGCCGTATGCGCACGGCGCGACCTGGTACATGCAGGGGCCGTTCCAGCAGGGCGTGCCCGAGCTCGGCTATCAGTTGAAGCTGGTGCCGCGCGACATCTACCGGCTCGGCATCGCGGCGGTCAATCGCTATTGCGAGAAGACCCACGGCAAGGCGTTCGCGGATCTCGACGCGCCGACGCGCGACACCGTGCTCGGCGCGCTGGAGAAGGGGGGCGCGCAGATCGACGACGTGCCGCCCGGCGTGTTCTTCGGCCAGCTGCTGCAGAACACGCGCGAAGGCTACTTCTGCGATCCGGTGCATGGCGGCAATCACGACATGGCTGCGTGGAAGATGATCGGCTTTCCGGGTGCGCGCGCGGACTTCATGGATTTCGTCAACCAGAGCGGCAAGCCCTATCCGTACGGCCCCGTCTCGATCAACGGGGAGCGCAGCTGATGGCCGCAGAGAAAAAGCCGCATGTCGATGCGGTGATCGTCGGCTTCGGCTGGACCGGCGCGATTCTCGCGAAGGAACTGACCGAAGCGGGCCTGAACGTCGTCGCGCTCGAGCGTGGCGAGTATCGCGACACCTATCCGGACGGCGCGTATCCGAACACGATCGACGAGCTGACCTACAACATCCGCAAGAAGCTGTTCCTCGACCTGTCGAAGACGACCGTGTCGATCCGCCACGGCCTGCAGGACACCGCGCTGCCGTACCGGCAACTCGCCGCGTTCCTGCCGGGCGAAGGCGTGGGCGGCGCGGGGCTGCACTGGTCGGGCGTGCATTTCCGGATCACGCCGGAAGAGCTGCGCCTGCGCAGCCATTATGAAGAGCGCTACGGCAAGAAGTTCATCCCGGAAGGAATGACGATCCAGGACACGGGCGTGACCTACGACGAACTCGAGCCGTATTTCGACTTCGCCGAGAAGGTGTTCGGCACGTCGGGGCAGGCGTACAAGGTCGGCGGCAAGGTGGTCGGCGACGGCAACGTGTTCGAAGCGAATCGCAGCGACAACTTCCCGCTGCCCGCGCAGCTCAATACCTATTCGGCGCAGCGTTTCTCCGACGCGGCCAAATCGCTCGGCCTGCATCCGTACCGGCTGCCGTCGGCGAACACGTCGGGGCCGTACACGAACCCGTACGGCGTGCAGATGGGCCCGTGCAACTTCTGCGGCTACTGCAGCGGCTACGCGTGCTACATGTACTCGAAGGCGTCGCCGAACCTGAACATCCTGCCCGCGCTGAAGCAGGCGCCGAACTTCGAGCTGCGCTCGAAGTGCCACGTGCTGCGCGTCGACCTCGACGACACGAAGAAGCGCGCGACGGGCGTCACCTACGTCGACCCGGCCGGGCGTGAAGTGCACCAGCCGGCCGATCTCGTGATCGTGGCCGCGTTCCAGTATCACAATGTGCATCTGCTGCTGCTGTCGGGCATCGGCAAGCCGTACGACCCGATCTCGGGCGAAGGCGTCGTGGGCCGCAATTTCGCGTACCAGAACCTGTCGACGATCAAGGCGTTCTTCGACAAGGACACCTACACGAACCCGTTCGTCGGCGCGGGCGGCAACGGCGTCGCGGTCGATGACTTCAACGCGGACAACTTCGACCACGGCCCGCTCGGCTTCGTCGGCGGCTCGCCGCTGTGGGTGAACCAGGCCGGCGTGAAGCCGATCAGCGGCATTGCGACGCCGCCCGGCACGCCGCAGTGGGGCTCGGCGTGGAAGAAGGCCGTCAAGGACAACTACGCGCACACGATTTCGATGGACGCGCACGGCACCAACATGTCGTACCGCGACGTCTATCTCGACCTCGATCCGACCTATCGCGATTCGTACGGCCAGCCGCTGCTGCGGATGACGTTCGACTGGAAGGACAACGACATCAAGATGGCGCAGTACGTGACCGGGCAGATGAAGAAGATCGCGGAGGCGATGGGCCCGAAGGCGATCGGCGTGTCGACGCGCGAGTTCGGCAAGCACTTCGATTCGCGCGCATACCAGACGACCCACCTCGTCGGCGGCGCGATCATGGGCACCGACCCGAAGACGAGCGTGCTGAACCGCTACCTGCAATGCTGGGACGTGCACAACGTGTTCGTGATGGGCGCATCGGCGCTGCCGCAGGGCATCGGCTACAACCCGACCGGGATCATCGCGGCGCTGGCCTACTGGTCGGCGCGTGCGATCCGCGAGCAATACCTGAAAAATCCCGCGCCACTGGTGACCGTATGAAGACGACGATGAACCACAACGTCGCGCGCCGGATGTCGCGCGCGCTGGCGGCCGGTGCGGCCTGGGCCGCGTTCGGCTTCGCGGGCTCGACGGCCTTCGCGCAGCCGGCAGCGCCCGCGGCGGCTTCCGGCCCGTCGGCCGCACCCGCGGCCCAATCCGCCGACGCGGCCCTGATCAAGCGCGGCGAATACCTCGCGCGAGCGGGCGACTGTATCGCGTGCCACACCGCGAGCGGCGGCAAGCCGTTCGCGGGCGGGCTGAAATTCGATACGCCGATCGGCGGGATCTATTCGACGAACATCACGCCGGATCCGAAAACGGGCCTGGGCGGCTGGACGGTCGAGGACTTCACGCGCGCGGTGCGCGAGGGCGTGCGCAAGAACGGCGACACGATGTATCCGGCCATGCCGTTCCCGTCGTATGCACGCCTGACCGACGACGACATGAAGGCGCTGTACGCGTACTTCATGCACGGCGTCGCGCCCGTCGAGCACGAGAACCGCGCGGTCGACATCGTGTGGCCGCTGTCGATGCGCTGGCCGCTCGGGATCTGGCGCAAGATGTTCGCGCCGACGCCGAAGCCGTTCGACGCGGCGCCGTACACCGATCCGGTGGTCGCGCGTGGCGCGTATCTCGTGCAGGGTCTCGGCCACTGCGGCGCGTGCCATACGCCGCGCGCGGTGACGATGCAGGAGCGTGCGCTGACGGATGCCGGCGGCCTCGACTTCCTGGCCGGCGGCGCGGCGATCGACGGCTGGGTGCCGACGAGCCTGCGCGGCGAGCCGCGCACGGGCCTCGGCACGTGGACGGAAACCGAGATCGTGCAGTTCCTGAAGACGGGCCGCACGCTGCGCACGGCCGCGTTCGGCGGGATGACGGACGTGGTCGGTCACAGCATGCAGCACATGACCGACGACGACCTGAACGCGATCGCACGCTACCTGAAGACGCTGCCGCCGCGCGTGCAGGGCGAACAGCCGCACGTGTACGACGCGGCTGCCGCGAAGGCGCTGCAGACCGGCGATGCAAGCAAGCCGGGCGCGGCCGTCTATCGCGACAACTGCATGGCCTGCCACCGCAGCGACGGCCATGGCTACACGCGCGTGTTCCCGGCGCTCGCCGGCAACCCGGTCGTGCAGGGTGACGATCCGACCTCGCTGATCCACGTCGTGCTGGAAGGCAGTGCGCTGGAGGGCACGCGTACCGCGCCGTCGACGTTCACGATGCCGCCGTTCGGCTGGCGCCTGTCGGACCAGGAAGTCGCGGACGTGTCGAACTTCGTGCGCGCGAGCTGGGGCAACACGGGGGCGCAGGTGACGGCCGCGCAGGTCGCGAAGGTGCGCAAGAGCGTGCCGTCGACCCGGCCCGAGCCGCCGCCGGGCGCGCGCTTCCCGCAAGCGTCGCGCTGACGGGGCGGTGGGGCGCCAGCCCCGCCGTCCGATGTGCTTCAAGGCGCCGCCGCACCCGCGCGGCGCCTTTCATTTCGCCGGGGTTGCACCCCGCAAAGGCGCGCCACCGCGTGAAATTTTCGCGGTGGCGCGCCATTTTTCCGCCTCATCCCTTATCCTTCGTTCTTGAACCTTACTAAATAGTTACAAGAACTCGGGAGGGGGGATGCCTCATGACGTCAGCCTGATTGCGTTGCTCGCGGCCGGTTTCGGTCTCGCGATGGTCTTCGGTTATTTCGCGTCACTGCTGAAAATGCCGCCGCTCGTCGGCTATCTGCTCGCCGGGATCGTCATCGGTCCCGGTACACCCGGTTTCGTCGGCGACCTGTCGCTCGCGCAGCAGCTCGCCGAAGTCGGCGTGATGCTGCTGATGTTCGGCGTCGGCCTGCATTTCTCGCTCGGCGATCTCCTCGCCGTGCGCAAGATCGCGCTGCCGGGCGCGATCGTCCAGATTACGGTGGCCACGCTGCTCGGCGGCGGGCTCGCGCTCACCTGGGGCTGGAGCGTCGGTGCGGCGCTCGTGTTCGGGCTGGCGCTGTCGGTCGCGAGCACCGTCGTGCTGCTGCGCGCACTCGAAGGGCGCGGGCTGGTCGAGACGGTCAACGGGCGCATCGCGGTCGGCTGGCTCGTCGTCGAGGATCTCGTGATGGTGCTCGTGCTGGTGCTGCTGCCGCCCGTCGCGGGGCTGCTCGGCGGCACGCCGCCCGGCGACGCGCATGCGGCCGGCGGCAGCGTGTGGAGCACGCTCGGCGTCACGATGCTGAAAGTCGCGGCGTTCATCGCATTGATGCTGGTGGTCGGCAAGCGCGTGTTTCCGCGCATTCTGTGGCTCGTCGCGCGCACGGGTTCGCGCGAGCTGTTCACGCTGTGCATGATCGCGGCCGCGGTCGGCATCGCGTTCGGCGCGGCGAAGCTGTTCGACGTGTCGTTCGCACTTGGCGCGTTCTTCGCCGGGATGATGATGCGCGAGTCGGAATTCAGCCGGCGCGCGGCCGACGAGACGCTGCCGTTGCGCGATGCGTTCTCGGTGCTGTTCTTCATTTCGGTCGGGATGCTGTTCGACCCGAAGATTCTGCTCGCGGAGCCGCTGCACGTGATCGAGGTTGCGGCGATCGTGCTGGTCGGCAAGACGCTCGCGGCGGTCGCGCTCGTGATCGCGTTCCGCTATCCGCTGAATACCGCGCTGACGGTCGGCGCGGGTCTCGCGCAGATCGGCGAGTTCTCGTTCATCCTCGCGGGGCTCGGCCGCGCGCTGGGGCTGCTGTCGGCCGAGGGGCAGAGCCTGATTCTGGCGGTTGCGCTGATCTCGATCGCGATGAATACGCTGCTGTTCGCGATGATCGATCCGGCGCTCGCGTGGATCCGCAAGCATTCGGCGTTCGCGCGCAAGCTCGAGGCCCGTGACGATCCGCTCGCCGCGCTGCCGATGTCGACGCCGCAGACGCACCTGACCGGGCAGGTCGTGATCGTCGGCTACGGCAAGGTCGGCACACGGATCGCGCACGCGCTGGACGAGCGCGGCATCGCGTATGTCGTCGTCGAGCAGAATCGCGAGCTCGTCGAGAAGCTGCGCGAGGAAGGCGTCGCGGCCGTGTCGGGCGATGCGATCGAGCCGATCGTGCTCGTGCAGGCACATATCGCGCGCGCCGGGATGCTGGTCGTCACGCTGCCCGACGTGTTCGACGTGCGGCAGATCGTCGAAATCTCGCGCACGCTCAACCCGACGCTCGAAGTCGTGCTGTGTACCAACAGCGGCGACGAGGCCGCGCTGCTGTCGAACGAGGGCATCGGCACCGTGTTCATGGGCGAGACCGAGCTCGCGCGCGGGATGACCGAGCACGTGCTCGGCCGGATGGTGAAGCCGGCTGCGGCCGCGCATTGACCGCACGCGGCATCGCGCCGCGCACCGGGCAGGGCGCGGCGGCCCGGGCGGCCGCCGGCCCCGCGTCTCGCTTCACGATCAGTAGAACGTCTCCAGCGTCAGTTCCTGCGCCATCACGCGATTGCCGGCCAGCAGGCCGCCGTCGACGGGCAGCGCGACGCCCGTGATGATCCGTGCGGCCGGCGAGCACAGAAACAGCGCGGCCTGCGCGACGTCGTCGGGCGTCGCGAAATCGTCGAGCGGATACCACTTCCTCAATTGCTCGAACACCTGCGGGTTGCGCTGCACGCGCGCTTCCCATGCGGGCGTCTTCACGGTGCCCGGCAGCACGATGTTCGCGCGCACGCCGTCGCGGCCGTATTCGATCGCCAGCGATTTCGTGTAGCTGATCAGCCCGGCCTTCGCCGCGCTGTACGCCGGATGCCCGAGCGCATGCACACCGTTGACCGAACCGATGATCGCGATCGCGCCGCGCCCGCGCGCGCGCATGCCGGGCAGCACGGCTTCGACGCTCACGTAGGTGGCCGTCAGGTTCGCGTCGAGATCCGTGCGCCAGGTGGCCGGCGTCGTGTCGCGCAGCGTGGTCGATGCGGCCGTGCCCGCGTTCGCGACGAGCACGTCGACTTGCGGATGCGATTCGAGCATCGAACGCAGCCGCTCGGCGTCGGTCAGGTCGTCGACGACCGGTGTCGCGCGCGCGTCGCCGAGCGTATCGAGGAAGCGGCTGAGCGCCGCGCGGTCGCGATCGAGCGCGAGCACGCGGTCGCCGGCCGCGAGGAAGGTGCGGCACAGCGCCTGGCCGATGCCGCCGGCGGCGCCCGTCACGAGGGTGGTGCGTGTCATGTCGGCTCCTTGAGGTGGCTCACAGACCGAGCGCGGCGCGCGCCTGTTTTTCGTTGTCGCGCGTGATCAGCGTGCCGGACGTCAGCACGAGCGGCGGCGGCGCCTGGTTCTTCGTGATCCAGTTGACCATGTTGACGCTCGTCTGGTAGCCGTGCTGGCGCGGATTCAGCAGGATCGAGCCGTAGAAACCCGTCGGCTTCGGCTTCGCGAATTCGTTGAGCGCGACCTGGCTGCCGTTGATGCCGACCGCGACCATCGCGTCGGCGCCGATGCCGCGCCCCTCGGCGGCGCGCACCGCGCCGACCGTCGTGTCGTCGTTCGAGCCGAACGCGACCCAGCGCTTGAAATTCGCATGCTTGGTGAGTGCGATGTTCGCCGCGTTGAATGCGCCTTCGGTGTCGGCCGTCATTTCGGGCGCGTCGATCACGTTCGCGGCCGGAAAGCCGGCGGCCTTGAGCGCGTCGACCGCGCCGGTCGTGCGCTCTTTCGCGGTCGGCAACTGGTCGTACGCGATCCGGATGATGCCGACCTCAGCCGGGTTCCAGCCGCGCCGCTTCGTCTCGTCCGCGATCGCCTGGCCGACCTGCTGGCCGATCTTGTACGCGGAGATGCCCATGTGCGGCACGCCCGGGAGCGGCGCGCCGTGGCCGTCGACGAGCTGATCGTCGACCGACATCAGCTTGATCCCCGCGCGCCTGGCCTTCGCGGCGATGCCGGGGCCGAGCTTCACGTCGGGTGCGCAGATGATCACGCCCTGCGCCTTTTGCGCGGCGAGGCTGTCGAGCGCGGTCGATACCTTTTCGCCGCTCGGCGTCGCGATCTTGATCAGCGTGAAGTGCTTTTCCTTCGCCGCCTGGTCGGCGAAGCGCCATTCGTCCTGGAACCACGGATCGTCCGGCTGTTTGACGAGGAAGCCGATTTTTACGTCGGCGGGGTCGGCGGCATGGGCGGGTACCCCGCCGACCAGTGCCGCGCTCGCAATGGCCAGTGCGAGCGTCTTCCAGTGGAATCGCATGCGTCTCTCTCCTTTGTTGTAGTCGCGCACGCGGGCAGGGCTGCCCGACGCGCGGAAAAATTGTAGGAGGAGGGAGCGGGAACGCTCAAATGATGCGCGGCGTTCCTAGAAAGTGGGACGGTGCCCGATGGCGGGGGTGTGTGTGGAGGCGACGAGGCTGTCGGGACATCACGCGAGCGTCGGGGGCCGGCGCGTCGCGCGAACTGCATCGATCATCCCGCCGCCGTGTTTGCCTGCGCCGGCGCTCTCGACGGCGCGGCCGTCTTCAGCGGCGAGGCAGTTTTCGGCGCCGCAGCCGTCCTGGCTGGTACAGCCGCTTTCGGCGCCGCCACCGTCTTCTGCGGCGCAACAGCCTTCGCCGGCGGCGTCCTTTCGGGCTCGACCGGCGCGTCGGGCGGCACGCCGAGCAACTGCAGCGAGCCGCTCGTGACCGACGCGAACACCGGGCCGGCCACCGTACCGCCGTAGTAGCCCTTGCCGCGCGGCTCGTCGATCATCACCGCGACGATCAGGCGCGGGTTGCTCATCGGCGCCATCCCCGCGAACAGCGCGCGGTACTTGCCCTTCGCATAGGTCGCGCCGACCTGCTTGCGCGCGGTACCCGTCTTGCCGCCGATCCGGTAGCCGTCGACGCGCGCGCGGCGCCCCGTGCCGCCTTCGCCGACTGCCATCTCGAGCATCGAGCGGATCGACGCGGCCGTTTGCGCCGACGTCACGCGGTGGCCGCGATGCGCGTCGATCGTCTGCTGGTCGGTGCCGTTCTTCAGCAGCGACACGGGGTGCAGCGTGCCGTCGCCCGCATAGGCCGTGTAGGTTTGCGCGATCTGCAGCAGCGACATCGACAGGCCGTAGCCGTACGCCATCGTCGCCTGTTCGATCGGCCGCCAGCGCTTGTAGCCGCGCAGCCGGCCCGACGCGACGCCCGGGAACGTCAGTTCCGGCGCGCGGCCGATCCCGTATTCCTGGTATTTGTTCCAGATCGTTTCGGCGGGCAGGTTCAGCGCGAGCTTCGCGAGCGCGACGTTACTCGACTTCTGCAGCGCCTGCGAGACCGTCAGCGAGCCGTGGTTCGACGTGTCGTGGATCACGGCCGGGCCGATCTTGTAGGTGCCCGGCGACGTGTTGATGATCGTGTTCGGCGTGACCTTGCGCTCGTCGATCGACAGCGCGACGACGAGCGGCTTGATCGTCGAGCCCGGTTCGAACGTGTCGATCACCGCGCGGTTGCGCAACTGCTGGCCGGTGAGGCGCGCGCGGTCGTTCGGGTCGAAGGTCGGGTAGTTCGCGAGCGCGAGGATCTCGCCGTTCTGCGCGTCGAGCACCACGACGCTGCCGGCCATCGCGTTGTTCTCGACCACGGCCGCCTTGAGCTGGCTGAACGCGAGCTGCTGGATGCGGCGGTCGATCGTCAGTTCGATCGTCGCGCCGTGCTGCGCAGGGACGAGCGGGCGCGTGTCCGACACGATGCGGCCGAGCCGGTCGCGAATCACCTCGCGCTGCCCGGAGGTGCCCACCAGGCGTGCATTCGCCGCGAGCTCGACGCCTTCCTGGCCCTTGTCCTCGATGTTGGTGAAGCCGACCACGTGCGCGGCCGATTCGCCTTCCGGGTAGAAGCGCTTCGAATCGGCGATCTGCGTGATGCCGTCGATCGCGAGCTTGTCGAGCTTGCCCGCGGTGTCCGCGTCGACCTGCCGCTTGAGCAGCACGAAGGTCTTGTCGTTGCCGAGGCGCCGCTTGACCTCGACGAGCGGCATGTCGAGCAGCTTCGAGATCTGCGGGTAGTCGGTGTCGGCAACCTGCTTCGGGTTCGCCCAGATTTCATAGGTCGACAGGCTGACGGCGAGCATCGCGCCATTGCGGTCGACGATGCTGCCGCGCGTCGCGTCGAGTTCGATCGTGCGCTGGTAGCGCTTCTGGCCCTGGCCGACGTAGAACTCCTTGTTCGCGACTTGCACCCAGAAGGCGCGGCCGATCAGCGCGGCGAACGCGAGGAACACGATGATCACGATCAGCTTCGAGCGCCACATCGGCAGGCGCGACGCGAGCATGGGGTTCTTGGTCGCGGCCGCGTACGGATCGGCGGGGTGGGTCTTCTTTTTCACGCTCATGCAATGGCCGGGTCGGGCCGCCGAAGGGCGGCTAGTCAGTCTGAATAATGCGATTGTAATAAATGAGTAAACACCGTGTGGGGAAAGTGTGTTCCGGCCCCGAGGAAAAGCGAGTGTCGGTGCGCCGGCAAAGAGCGGAATCGGGGAGGAAAGGCGGGGGATACGGCACTGCACCGACACGACGCAGCCGGCGATGCAAGGCGGGCGATTCGCTGCGTGTCGATCCGGGCGTGCGATTTCGGGGATAGCCGATGCCGGCCGTCCCCGGTGTGCGATCAATTGCCCGGATCGCGGTTATTTATTTGAACCGGAAAATGAAAACGCCCCGATATGGGGCGCCGTTAATGCTGAATATCGAAATGAATATCGTTGAAACCGGAATAAACCCGAAAACCGCAGACGAATTACATCGATAATTTCTATCTGGCGACGGAAATGAATTCATGGTATTCCGGCTCGCTGGTGCAACGATCGACGGCCTGCAGCCGCCACGCGCCGGGGTGATCGCCGGCGAGTACGGCGGGACCCTGTTCGCGCTGCGTTGCATCGAACGACAGTCCCTTCAGCTGGCACACGGCATTCCCGCCGTCGGCCGCGCAGAGCGCCATCGCGCCCTCGACATCGCGAACCTTGCCCCAGGTCGGAAGATCCATGCCCTGATGTGCCTCGCGCGACCACAGCCCCTCGTCGGTATCGACCCACAGTACCGCGAAGGAATGCCGGGTTGCCGATTCGCTGCCATTAATCCGAATGGTGAGGCGCATTGTGATCGTCTCCTAAAAAAATTGACACATTCGACCGTTTTGACTTGAACAGTCTAGATAGGCTGGTGTGAAACGCAAGTGATAAACCGCAATAAATCCGTATTGAGTTCATTGCGGTTTCAGATGGAACGACGTCTGACGATTCACGGTTATTACGGTGGCGCGCGCAAACACGCGCGCACCGGCGATCGCGGCCCCGATGGGGGCCGGGGCGATCATCGAGACATGGGATGACTTGGCCGCGAGGCGCGTCGATCTGTCGCGTGCGGCCGGCCGCGGAAACCGGGCTGACCGAGGCGGCACCGCACCGTCGGAAGGCGGCCCGATCGGATGTTGCGGCGTTTTGACGGCGCGGCCGGGACGACAGACTCCGACAATCGCGTACAAATCGGCACACTTTCACGAAACTTTCGGGACAGACTTGCCTGCGGTCGGGCCCCACACTGGGATCTTCCCGATCCAGTGCCGCGGACGCCCGTCCTCGGCGGCTGCCGCCGCCTCGTGCCAGAGACGCGATCGACGCGATCGCGGGCCGCACGCCCGATCGGGACTGCCGGGGCGCGCGTCAGGCCCCGGCCCGGCCGGTGAGCCGTGCGCAGCCCGCAACCGCGGGCGTCGCGCCGCCCGGCCGACTCTTCGAAGGAGACTATCGTGCTGATCTGGAAAACCGCGTTGTCGCTCAACTGGCGGACGAGCCTCGTGTCGCCGGCCAGCGCACCGGTCGCGGCGGCGAACGTCGGGCGGCTGGTGTTGACCGGCGCAACCGGCTTCATCGGCAGTACCGTACTGACGGCGCTCGTCAATGCGGGGCTGCTCGACCGCGTCGTCTGCGTCGTGCGTGCGCAGGATCGCGGCCACGCCGTCGCGCGGCTGCGCGAGGCGGCGCTGCGAGCGGGGCTGGCGCCGTACTGGGCGTCGCGCCTGACCGATGCGAACGTGATTGCCGGTGCGCTCGGCGACGTCTGGCAGGGCGCCGACGCGTCACGCCTCGCCGCCGCGACGCACGTGATTCACTGCGCGGGCCATGCGTCGCCGGCCGACGGCGCGCACCTGCGGGCCGACATCGCCGATGCGGTGCGCTTCGCCGAACGCTTCGCACGGGCGCCGCGCCTGCAGCGCTTCGTGTATGTCGGCACCGCCTACGCGCATGCGGGCCGCGGCGGGATCGTGCAGGAAGAGACGGCGGGCGACGCGGCGAACGACGTCGCGCGCGACGAGGACGGCTTGCCGGGCGCGGTGCTCGCGGCGGACTACCTGCACGCGAAGGCGCAGACCGAGCAGCGCCTGCGCGCGCTCGGGCTGCCGCTCGTCGTGGTGCGGCCGTCGCATGTGGTCGGCCACACGGTGCTCGGTACGCGACCCGCGCCAAATTCGTTCTGGATGTTCCGCCTGGCGCATGCCGCGCGCCGCTTCACCGCGCGGCCGATGACGCGTATCGATATCGTGTCGGTGGACGACGTGGCGCGCGCGACGATGCTGCTGGCCGTCAAGCCGACGCTCGCACACGACCTGTATCACGTGTCGGCCGGCGACGAGGCGCCGCAGGTCGCGCAGATCGTGCGTGCGATGGACGAGGCGGCGGGGATGACCGGCGCGCCGCGCTACGCGGCGTGCGCGCCGGCCGAGTTGCCGCTCGTGGTGCGCGATGTGCTCGGGCGGACCGATCCGGCCCTCGAGCGCGTGATCGGCCGGGCACTGCAGCGTTGCGGGGAATTCGCGACGGTCGATCGCGTGTTCGACAACCGCCGCGTGCGCGACGAAATCGATTTCGAGCCGTTGCCGTTCATCGACTACGTCGAGGAGTGCATGCGCACGTCGCGCGGCGTGGCCGTGACCGAGCTGATGCGCGGCGCGGTGCACTGATCGCCCGCGCTGCACCGGCCCCCGTTTCCGCCGCTGGCGGGAACGGGGGCCGTCGTCACGTGTTGCCGCCGAGCTCGATGAGCCGGTCGAGCGCGCGATAGATGTCTTCGAGGCCGTCCTGGCCGAACCGCGACTCGAGCTGCCGATACTGCTCGTCGATCCGCGGACCGATTTCCGTGACCAGTTTCCTGCTTTGCGGCGTCAGGCTGACCAGCAGCCGGCGCTGATCTTCCTGTGCGCGCGTGCGCGTGATCAGGCCGTCGCGCTCCATCCGTTCCAGCACGCCCGTGAGGCTCGGGCTGAGGATGCAGCAGCGTCGCGCGATCTGTCCCGCTTCGAGCGCATGCGCCGGTTCGCCGTCGAGCACGCGGATGATCCGCCATTGCTGTTCGGTCAGCGCGAATTCCTTGAGAATGGGGCGAAACAGACCCATCAGCGTTTCGCGGGCCTCGAGCAGCAGCATGGCCAGGTTGCGATGGTCGAGCGTACGGTTCATCGGGGTGAGCAGTGGACGGGGACGCATCAATCTTAACAGCCGCCGGTAGTGAATTTCGCATATCAGGGTAATCGAGGTTGCCAGCGCCCGATTGTTTACTTAAGATGTTAACTATTGACGATGCGCCGCGACGCGCGGCAGGGGAATGACGCATGGAGCTGTCTTGCACGACCGCCGCGGCGCCGCCGTTGCCGGTCGCCATCGGTACCGTCTACGGTGCGCTGCTCAACGAGCGCGCGGCGCTCGACGCGCTCGGCGATGCCGTGAACGCGCCGCCTTACGGCCGCCCGCCGCAGGCGCCGATCCTGTACATCAAGCCCGCCAATACGCATGCGGCCGACGGCGCGGCCGTCGTCGTGCCGGCCGGCGTCGACGCGCTGGAGATCGGCGCGTCGGTGGCCGTGGTGTTTTCGCGCCGCGCGTCCCGCGTGCCGGCCGAACGGGCGCTCGACTACGTGCACGGCTTCACGCTCGCGAGCGACGTGTCGGTGCCGCATCCCGATTACTACCGTCCGGCCGTGCGCTTCAAGTGCCGCGATGGCTTCTGCCCGCTGGGCCCGGCCATCGTGCCGGCCGCCGCGCTGGGCGATGTCGACGCGATCGGCCTGACCGTGCGGATCGACGGCGCGGTGGCCGTGTCTGCCTCGACTGCCACGCTGATTCGCCCCGTGTGCGAACTGATCGCCGACGTGACGGCGTTCATGTCGTTCGACGCGGGCGACGTGCTGTTGCTCGGCGTCGCGGGCGGCGCACCGCGCGCCCGTGCGGGCAGCACGATCGAGATTTCGGCCGCCGGCATCGGCACGTTGCGGCATACGCTGATTGCGGAGGAAGCACGATGAAGACGGCGCGCGTGATCTACAACGGCGCACTGCATGCGGCCGAACCGGCCGGCGACGGCACGATCCGCCTCGATACGGGGCGCGTGGTGGCCGAGGATGGGGTGGCATGGCTGCCGCCCGTCGCGCCGCGCACGACGTTCGCGCTCGGCCTGAACTACGCCGACCACGCGAAGGAACTCGCGTTCAAGGCGCCGAGCGAACCGCTGATCTTCCTGAAGGGGCCGAACACGTTCATCGGCCACCGGTCGCGCACTGTGCGCCCGGCGGATGCGACCCACATGCATTACGAGTGCGAGCTGGCCGTCGTGATCGGCCGTCCGGCGCGCAACGTGAGCCGTGCGCAGGCGATTGACTATGTAGCCGGTTACACGGTCGCGAACGACTACGCGATCCGCGACTATCTCGAGAACTACTACCGCCCGAACCTGCGCGTGAAGAACCGCGACACCTGCACGCCGCTCGGGCCGTGGTTCGTCAGCCGCGACGAGATCGGCGACGCGGGCGACCTGACGCTGCGCACGACGGTGAACGGCCAGGAGACGCAGCGCGGCAGCACGCGCGACATGATCTTCGACGTGCCGGCGCTGATCGAGCACATCAGCGGCTTCATGACGCTCTCGCCGGGCGACCTGATCCTGACCGGCACGCCCGAGGGGCTGGCGGATACGAAGCCGGGCGACGAGGTCGTCACCGAGATCGAAGGGATTGGCCGGCTCGTGAACACGATCGTCGGCGAAGCAGACTACTATCGCGCCGGCTGAGCCCGTCGCCCAAGGAGAGAGCATGACCATCAAGCACTGGATCGACGGCCGCGAAGTCGAAAGCCGCGAGACGTTCACGACGCTGAATCCCGCGACGGGCGACGTGATCACCGACGTCGCATCGGGCGGCGAGGCCGAAGTCGACGCGGCCGTGCGCGCCGCGAAGGAAGCGTTCCCGAAATGGGCGAACACGCCCGCCAAGGAGCGCGCGAAGCTGATGCGCAAGCTCGGCGAGCTGATCGAGAAGAACGTGCCGATGCTCGCGGCGCTGGAGACGCAGGACACCGGCCTGCCGATCGCGCAGACGAGCAAGCAGCTGATCCCGCGCGCGTCGGAGAACTTCAACTTCTTCGCGGAAGTGTGCGTGCAGATGAACGGGCGCACCTATCCGGTCGACGACCAGATGCTGAACTACACGCTGTACCAGCCGGTCGGCGTGTGCGCGCTGGTGTCGCCGTGGAACGTGCCGTTCATGACCGCGACGTGGAAGACGGCGCCGTGCCTCGCGCTCGGCAACACGGCCGTGCTGAAGATGTCGGAGCTGTCGCCGCTGACGGCCGACCAGCTCGGCCGCCTCGCGCTCGAAGCCGGCATCCCGCCGGGCGTGCTGAACGTCGTGCAGGGCTATGGCGCGACGGCCGGCGATGCGCTGGTGCGCCATCCGGACGTGCGTGCGGTGTCGTTCACCGGCGGCACCGTCACCGGCAAGCGGATCATGGAGCGCGCCGGTCTCAAGAAGTATTCGATGGAACTCGGCGGCAAGTCGCCGGTGCTGATTTTCGACGACGCCGATTTCGACCGCGCGCTCGATGCGTCGCTGTTCACGATCTTCTCGATCAACGGCGAACGCTGCACGGCCGGCTCGAGGATCTTCGTGCAGCGTACGATCTACGATCGCTTCGTGCAGGAATTCGCGCGCCGCGCGAACAACCTGATCGTTGGCGATCCGTCCGATCCGGCCACGAATCTCGGCGCGATGATCACGCGTCAGCACTGGGAGAAGGTGACGGGCTATATCCGCATCGGCGAGCAGGAAGGCGCGCGCGTGGTCGCGGGCGGCGCGGACAAGCCGGCGGGCCTGCCCGACCATCTGCGCAACGGCAACTTCGTGCGGCCGACCGTGCTGGCCGACGTCGACAACCGGATGCGCGTCGCGCAGGAAGAGATCTTCGGGCCGGTCGCGTGCATTATCCCGTTCGCGGACGAAGACGAAGGGTTGCGGCTCGCGAACGACACGGCGTACGGCCTCGCGTCGTACATCTGGACACAGGACGTCGGCAAGGTGCATCGCCTCGCGCGCGGCATCGAAGCCGGGATGGTGTTCGTGAACAGCCAGAACGTGCGCGACCTGCGACAGCCGTTCGGCGGCGTGAAGGAGTCGGGCACCGGGCGCGAGGGCGGCGAGTACAGTTTCGAGGTGTTCGCGGAGATCAAGAACGTGTGCATCTCGATGGGTTCGCACCACATTCCGCGCTGGGGCGTGTAACGCTTGGGTCGTCGGGCAGCACGGAAGAACCATACGGAGACTTGAACGATGGGCAAACTGTCCCTCGCCGCGAAGATCACGCACGTGCCGTCGATGTACCTGTCGGAATTGCCCGGCAGGCATCACGGCTGCCGCGAAGCGGCGATCCGCGGCCATCAACTGATCGGCGAGCGCTGCCGCGCGCTCGGCGTCGACACGATCGTCGTGTCGGACGTGCACTGGCTCGTCAACGCTGGCTATCACGTGAACTGCAATGCGCAGTTCTCGGGCACGTACACGAGCAACGAGCTGCCGCATTTCATCCGCGACATGAAGTACGCGTATCCGGGCAACCCGGCGCTCGGCCAGTTGATCGCCGAGACGGCCAGCGAGCGCGGGATCGCAACGCGCGCGCACGAGATCGACAGCCTCGAACTCGAATACGGCACGCTCGTGCCGATGCGTTACATGAACGCCGACCAGCACTTCAAGGTCGTGTCGATCGCCGGCTGGTGCATGTGGCATCAGCTCGACGAAAGCCGGCGCTTCGGCGAGGCGCTGCTCGAAGCAATCGAGAAGAGCGATTCGAACGTCGCGTTCCTCGCGAGCGGGTCGCTGTCGCATCGCTTCAACGACAACGGCAGCCCCGAGGAATCGATCCACCAGATCAGCCGCGAATTCTTCCGGCAGGTCGACCTGCGCGTGGTCGAGCTGTGGAAGCAGGGCGATTTCAAGACCTTCTGCGCGATGCTGCCCGAGTACAACACGCATTGTCACGGCGAAGGCGGGATGCACGACACCGCGATGCTGCTCGGCTTGCTCGGCTGGGATCGCTACGATAAACCCGTCGAGATCGTCACCGACTATTTCGCGAGTTCGGGTACCGGGCAGATCAATGCGATCTTTCCGTTGTCCTGATCACCACGCCACGCATTCGACAGGAGACTCGCCATGCCCCATATCGTCGTCGAATACACCGCGAACATCCGCGACGACGCGCGTATTCCCACGCTGCTGCGCACGATCAACGAAACGCTGATCGCGCAGGGCGGCGTGTTCCCGACGGGCGGCATCCGCTCGCGCGCGATCGAACTGCACGACTACTGCGTCGCCGATGGCACGGAGGACGACGCATTCGTCCACGTGACGCTGAAGATCGGCTCGGGCCGCACCGACGCGCAGAAGAAGGCCGCGTGCGACGCGCTGTTCGACGCGGTCAAGGTGCATTTCGCGGCGCTGTACGCGAAACGCTACCTCGCGCTGTCGATGGAACTGACCGAGTTCAGCGAAAGCGGCTCGTACAAGCACAACAACATCCATGCCCGCTACAAGCGGGCCGGCTGAACCCCATTCCCGATCCGACCATGCTCGAACCCGCCATCATCGACCAGCTCGCGCAGCGTCTGCACGACGCCGAGCGCGAACGCAAGCAGATCCGCCAGATCTCGCTCGACCATCCCGACATCACGATCGACGACGCGTATGCGATCCAGCGCGCGTGGGTGGCCCTCAAGCTCGCGGAAGGCCGCACGCTGAAGGGGCACAAGATCGGCCTCACGTCGAAGGCGATGCAGAATACGTCGCAGATCGACGAGCCCGACTACGGCGCGCTGCTCGACGACATGTTCTTCGCCGACGGCGGCACGATTCCCACCGGCCGCTTCATCGTGCCGCGCGTCGAGGTCGAGCTCGCGTTCGTGCTCGGCAAGCGGCTCACCGGCCCGAACTGCACGATCTTCGACGTGTACGACGCGGTTGATTATGTCGTGCCGGCGCTCGAGATCATCGACGCGCGCAGCCAGTCGATCGACCCCGACACGAAACGGCCGCGCAAGGTGTTCGACACGATCGCGGACAACGCCGCGAACGCGGGCGTCGTGATCGGCGGGCGGCCCGTGAAGCCGCAGGACGTCGACCTGCGCTGGGTCGCGGCGATCATGTCGCGCAACGGCGTGGTCGAGGAAACGGGCGTCGCGGCCGGCGTGCTGAACCATCCGGCGAACGGGGTCGTGTGGCTCGCGAACCGGCTGTCGCGCTTCGACGTCGCGCTGGAGCCGGGGCAGGTCGTGCTCGGCGGGTCGTTCACGCGGCCGTGCGCGGCGCGGCCGGGCGATACGTTCAGCGTCGACTACGGCCCGCTCGGGACGATCCAGTGCTACTTCGAATGAGGTGAGCGAACGATGCAGATTCCTTCGAATGTCTTCAAGGCCGCGCTTGCACGCGGCGACGCGCAGGTCGGGCTGTGGCTCGGGCTCGCGAATCCGTACAGTGCCGAAGTGGTTGCGGGTGCCGGTTTCGACTGGCTGCTGATCGACGGCGAGCATGCGCCGAACACGGTACCGACGATCCTCGCGCAACTGCAGGCGATCGCGCCGTATCCGTCGCATCCGGTCGTGCGCGTGCCGTGGAACGATCCGGTGATCGTCAAGCAGGTGCTCGACCTCGGCGCGCAGACGTTGCTCGTGCCGATGGTGCAGAGCGCGGATGAAGCGCGCGCGGCGGTGGCGGCGACGCGTTATCCGCCGCATGGCATTCGTGGTGTCGGCAGTGCGCTGGCGCGTGCGTCGCGGTGGAATCGTATTGGCGACTACCTGCATCGCGCGAACGACGAGATGGCCGTGCTCGTGCAGGTCGAGACGCGGGCGGGGCTTGACGCGATCGATGCGATTGCGCGGGTCGAGGGTGTCGATGGCGTGTTCATCGGACCGGCCGATCTGGCCGCTGACCTCGGGCATCTCGGCAATCCGGGGCACCCGGACGTGCAGGCCGCGATCGACGGCGCGATCCGGACGATCAAGGCGGCCGGCAAGGCGCCGGGCATTCTGAGCGCGGACGAGGCGGCCGCGCGGCGCTATCTGGAAGCGGGGGCGTTGTTCGTCGCGGTCGGGGTGGATACGACGCTGCTGGCGAGGAGTGCGGAGCGGTTGGCTGCGCAGTTCAAGGGGAAGGGCGGCGAGGCCGTGAAGAAGGGGGATGGGACGTATTGAATGAAGCGGGTGTGGTCGATGTAATGAGGGTTCTATCGAGTTTCGACTATTTCGAATAATGTGACGTCATTCCGAAACCCTCGATTGGATAGCGCGATGCCCCATACCACGACCCCCGACATGATCTTGCCCGTCGAGCGCGAGATGTAGGCGGCTGTCGAAGGGCAGCGCACGCTGGCGGTTCATCTCGCAACGCGAACCGATACGCAGCGCATTCTGATTTTTGACGACGAAAATCACGCGCATCAGGTTGATCTCCCGACATCCGCACTACTTCTGTTGGTGGATATCCTCGTGGAGTTGGCCGACGGCAATGTGGTCAAGGTCGTCCCCGTCCATGCGGAATTGACGACCCCGGAAGCGGCAGACTTGCTCAACCTCTCGCTCGTCCACACCTGATCAAGCTGCTTGAATCGAATGCGTTGCCATATCACCGGACAGGCAGGCGTCGATGCATACGTTCTTCCGATCTGATGCGCTACAAGATGGAGCGCGATCAGGCGAGCGTCGATGCAATGAATGAGTTGAGCAAACCGGCACAGGAACTGCGAATGGGCTACGAGCGACGAGTTCGTCGTTTGCAGTTGTCTACAATGGTCTGGAAGGATTGCGTTTCACCATCTGGCCTGTGATGGGCAAGTGCGACAAGTGCTTCTGCAGGTTTCTTGTGACTTGCCGTTGAGATACGTGGTAGGTGGGCGGTATTGTTAGGCTTTGTTCGGCATTGTAAGGTCGAGGATTCTACAATCCGAGTGACAGCATGACGCGCTATAAAGATAGGATTCCATACTTCAAGATCAACAAGCTCATGTGGAGATGGAAGCTATGCGAGGGGGACGATGGGGGCTTCCCTGCGTGTCATGTCGGCCTGTCAATGTCAATGGCTCCCCCGGTGAAGAGGTCGCCAGTCAATCCATCGACGTTTGTTGCGCGGGCCGACAAGCGGGATTCGCTCGATAAGATGGTGGACGACATCGAAAGGATCGCGAATACATTTTCACGCTTCAAGAAATGGTTGGATACGCCTGATCCGCCCAAGCAACCGAAACCGGCGGAGAAGGAAAAGGAGGTGCTGCCTTTCGATATTCAGCAAATCCCCGACGCCATGCGCAAAGAACATATGCCAGTTTCGGCGAAACTGATGGAGCGATGGTTTTCGGGAGAGCTTAACTACTCGAAGACGCCAAAGGATCAGCAGAACGAGATTAACCAAAATGGCGAACTCTACCCTGAGTCGATGGTCGATCGAACCACCATCAAAATAGATTGGGTTCTTAGGCATGCGCGTGCAAAAAAGCAATACGATAATCTCATAAATTCCGCTATATATAACCCGCGTGCATATGAGATCCTTAAGGACATTCTTGGTCGCTACAGTAATCGCGGGGACGTATCACCCTGGGCGGTAAGCGGAAACGATATCCGAAAACTGCACAAGAAATTCCAGTTTCAGCGAGCGGCGGTAGAGAGCTCCTTTGAACAAAAAGCATTGCAGGCTGTTCGGCGATTTCCGGAAGGTGGTGTTCCCGACGACCTAACAGGCGCGTTGGGGGCATTCAATATTTATGCTGCGGTGGCTCGCGTTACTTTCGATGCTGAAAATAACAGCGCGACGGTTACGCATATTGTCGTATATGTGAGAGATGGTTATTCCTTCGAGGGGCCTACGGATTCACGGTCACAGTATCTAGGCCATTGGGGAAAAGGTGGCGTAATAATCGTGCCGATTTACGCAGCGGCGAATCTCGCGGATCAGCCGTGGTTTGATTTTCCCATAGTGGCAGGTGGCACGGCCGCAAATCTCAATGAGCCTGGGAAAACTTACTATCCGGTTCGGAATCGCTCGTTCCGAGAGTGGCAAATTAAATATCTCCGAGGTGGAGATTTCATAATTTTTTCCGACTATAAGCCAATCATGCTGGCTAAGCCAATAACGGTGTATTTTGAATGAACGGATTGGCGACTGCTATGCAAGGAGCGGAGATTGTTGTGCTCGCGGAAATTGTGGCGTTTGCGGTAATTACATATCTTCTGATGGTTGTTTTGTGCGGGATGTCGCATAAAGAGGGGTGTGCCACACGAATGAAATCGAGAGTGAAGACGCTAGGTTTCGCTCTGGTATTTGTCGCTTTGCTGTGCTGGGCCGGTTCTTACTATCAGGATGCGCGCATACGTGCCCATGCGACACAGTTTGATATCGAGCGATCGAGGAACGATGGCGGCCGCTACACGGCGCAATACGCGTACCTGGGAAGAAATCGGATCCTTTTGCGACTCTATCGGACATCCGATATGCGATTACTTGCCGAGCGGACTTATGAGTATCCGGATGCCGTCCGCTTGGTGTGGACCAAGGAATCCTTGATATTCGATACGGCTGTTGATAGTGATGGCGAGATTAAGCTTCCGCCTACACATTTCGATCGATTCACGGCTATGTTGCCGTAGCTGTCGGTGATAGGGCAAAGAAGACGTCCCGGGCCCGTGAAGCCGCTTCGTGATTTTCTAGTGTGGCTAGATGCTAAAGCGTACACATTCTCGACGAGTGCGCTTCCTGCGCAATCGTTCCAATTTGCTCGGCGAGTAGCTTGAGCAGACATCATTTCTGATGGATCGGGTGATGCCCAATGCAGGTATCTCGATAACCTGCAACGCCAGGGCATGGTTCAGACTTGCAAGGTGCTCAAAGCCTATCGGCATATCCATTGGACTGCTGTTGCGCGATGAGTTGGTTCGATGCGATACGGGAATTACTCGCTATGCCGCGCTTGGAGTCGGCGGCCCATCCTCCATATACCTCCCCGGCGTCGTCCCCAACGCACGCCGGAACATGTCGATGAACGCGCTCACGTTGTCATACCCGAGATCGAGCGCGATCGTCGTCACCGGCGCGCCGTCGGCGATTCTCTCCAGCGCCCGCAGCAGCCTGGCCTGCTGACGCCACTGAGCGAACGTCAGCCCCGTCTCCGCGACGAAGCGGCGGCTCATCGTCCGCGCGCTGATGCCGGCCCATTCGGCCCATTCCTCCAGCCGCCGGTTGTCGGCGAGATCCGCGGCGAGCGCATCGGTGATCTTGATGAGCCGCGGATCCTGCGGCCGCACCAGCCCCAGCGCCTCGACCTCCGATGACGCGATTTCATCGAGGATCACGTCGGCGATCCGCGTCTGCGCCGCATCCAGATCCGCATCATCCCAGCTCGCCGCACGCTGCACGGCTTCGTGCAGCAGCGGCGTCGTGCGGATCGCACGCGGCGTATCCGGCAGTGCCGCGCAGCGAGCTTCGGCGACGAACGCCGACCAGCCGGCAATCGGCCCGAACGAGCGCAACGAATGTCGGCAATGCGGCGGAATCCAGATCGCGTGGATCGCCGGCACGACCCAGTCCCGATCATCGAGACCGATCGTCAGCAGCCCGCTCAGCGCACCGACGAGCTGGCCGCGCGCATGCGAGTGGGGTGGCGTCACGCGCGGGTCGCGTTGCGACAAGACGGCCGCGACGACGAACGGCCCGTCGTCGGACTTGATGAATCGGGCGGGCAGGAGCGGATCGGACATGGCCGGATATCGATATCGAATGGCCGTTATACCGGAGATCGGCCGGATTCGCACGCCTACACTGCGTCCATCGATGACAACCGGAGTACGACACGATGCGAGCCGAACAGATGCTTCCCGACCACGCCGACCGGATCGAGACCGGCGGAACGACGATCCGCAAGGGCACCGTCGGCGCGTTCCTGGTCAACGCGCGGGTGCTGACCGACCCGAACGCCGCATCCGCCGACCGGGCGCGCGCGGAAGCCGACACGATCGACGCGTTGCCCGCGTTGCGCGCACTTGGCCTGTTCGACGTGCTGGACGTCCGCGATCCCGTGCTGCGCGCGTGGCTCGATGCGCGATGACGCGCACCGGAACCGTCGATCGAGATCCCCGATTCAAGGAGTCACCATGAAAGCAGCAGTCGTGACGGGCGCCGGCGAGCGTCCCGTCCATATGGAATTCGAGGCACCGCGTGCGACGCCTGGCCACCGCCTGATCGACGTGACGGCGTCCGCGCTGAGCCGGATCGCGCAGGCGCGTGCGTCCGGCACGCATTACTCGTCGGACGGACGTTATCCGTTCGTCGTCGGCGTCGACGGTGTCGGCCGCCTCGACGACGGGCAGCGCGTCTATTTCTTCGGGTCGCCTGCACCGTTCGGTGCGATGGCCGAGCGTACGATCACGCCCGATACGCGGTGCGTGCCGCTGCCCGACGGGCTCGACGACGTCACGGCCGCGGCGATCGCGATTCCCGGGATGTCGTCGTGGGCCGCGCTGACCGAGCGTGCGGGGCTCGTCGCGGGCGAGACGGTGCTCGTCAATGGCGCGACGGGCGCATCGGGGCGGCTGGCGGTGCGGATCGCGAATCATCTCGGCGCCGCGAAGGTGATCGCGACCGGCCGCAACGCGGGTGCGCTGCAGGCATTGCTGAGCGCGGGCGCGGATGCCGTCGTGTCGCTGCAGCAGGACGATGCGTATCTGGCGCGCGCGCTCGAGCCGCATTTCCGTGCCGGCGTGGACGTCGTGCTCGACTATTTGTGGGGGAGCTGCGCGCAGGCATTGCTGGTGGCTGCCGCGAAGGCGACGCCCGACGGGCGCCGGCTGCGTTTCGTGCAGATCGGTTCGATAGGCGGCGCGGACGTGCGGTTGCCGGGCGCGGTGCTGCGGGCGACGGCCATCGAGCTGATGGGCAGCGGCCTCGGCAGTGTGTCGCTGCCGCGCCTGCTGGCCTCGGTGCGCGGCGTATTCGACGCGGTCGGGCCGGCGGGGCTGGCAATCGAGACGCGCACGGTGCCGCTGTCGGCTGTCGGCGAACACTGGAGCGATGCGAGCAGTCTCGTTCGCCCGGTGTTTACGATGCGCGACGGCGCGTGACCGCATCGCGGAGCGACGGCATGTCGCAATTGTGCCGACCATTACGGCAGGTGCATTTCACGGGGTGAGGGGGCACAACGATTGCAAAGGCGCCTTCGGTTTTCCGCGGCGCGCTTGTGGGCCAGGGGTGGCGACCGCCGCGCGCGTGAAGTCAGGTATGGCAGTCGCGGCCGCGCGTGTCATCCGGGCGGTGGCCTTTGCCCGACGTGTCGGAGCGAGCGCTGGAACCGGCACCGGACATGGCGAGCCCGATCTACTTTCCTTCCGGCTCCGGAGGCGGTTGATACGGCTCGCATCCGTTGCGATATGCCTCCGACGGCGGACTATGATGCGCTTCGTCCATCCATCCCAGGTTGAACTGGGTATGACTGTAATCGCACGCCAACGTCGGCTGGCCGGCCACCGTTCTGGTGTCCGCGGTCGCGGTATCCAGTTTGAGTATCGATGACGGAAACGTGATATCAGCCAACGCAATCTGCCAGTGGCCCAGGGGCGTCTTGTCCTGCTGCGACTCCGCCGCCTGGCCGGCTATGACCCGATAGCCAATCGGCCTCGTCACGGTTGAAACGTAATACAACGCCATTGGCCGGTGCAGACGCGCGTCGTCGCTGTCGAAACGAAACAGCTTGCTGGGAATAAACAGGTCGGTTGGGTGCTTTTTCCCGTCCGACTTGAAGTTCGGCTGGTTGGAAAAAATCCATTGGTGATCGTCGTCGTAAATCACCAACTGAACGTCGATATCCGCCGGGTAGACGATGTCGTTGAAATCTTCAAGCTGTGTATAGCGATTGGGTATCGCTTTACTGGAGACCAGTTCTGTCGGGATGGCGAATGTGATTTCGGGATAATGGCCGAACGTCCCCATGAAACGATACCGGGTTCCGGGGACATAAGCGGAGAGCGGGCGGCGCATCGGCGCGTTCAGGTCCTGGACGCGCCAGCTGATCAGGTTTGCATCAAGAAGGGGCTTCCAGTCGGGGCGCGTGCCGTGCTTCAAGGCAACCAGCTTTTGCCGGCGACACCCTTGTTTCGGATGATCGCATTCCTGATACAGATAAAGGCTGATGCCGTCGTTTTCCAGTGTCAACCACGGACGCGGATCATCGGGAATGCTGTATACCGCGCCGTATTTCGATGTTGTAAAGTGCGGCACGATCAAGGGCGGGCAGCCGGCCAGCGACGCACAGGCCGGAATCAGCACAAGCCATTTGGCGCTTTGAAAAATTGTTGATTTAAATAATCCGCGTTCACCAGTCGTCATATTTATCGTCGTTCGGAGCGGTATCTTCGATTTTGAGGCGCATTTTAATCGATCTGCTAGATTGGATGCGATTTTGTATCGCGATGCCGCCATTCTCCGACCTATGGACATGATTGTTCTGACCGACTGCTTGCCGTTGGGGGGAGCGAGGGCGGGCGGCCCCGCGCAACGAACGCATGTCGCCACCCGCCGGATCAGCGTCAGAACCGCTGCTGAATCCCCGCCGTCACGCCAACCTGAGTGGTGCCGTAGCCGTTGACATCGCGCGATACGCCGACCTTCTGCCCGTGCTGCCCGATCGCAAACGCACCGGCCGCGTACAGCACCGTGCGCTTCGACAGTGCGTACTGCGCGCGCATCGACACGAGCGTCGGATCGGCGTCCGTGCCGCCCTTGATGTTCTGGTGATACACGGCGCCGATCAGCGAGAACGTCGGTGTGAACTGGTACGAGCCGCCGAGCCAATACATGTCGCTCAGCTGGTTCGCGGCGCTCGTGCGATACGCACGCTTGTAGTTCCGATAGCCCGCCATCGTCTTCAGGTTGCCGAAGTCGTAGCTCAGGCCGGCATGAATCCCCTGGATGTAGTTGACCGGATCGGCCGGCGTCACGCTGTCGGACGCGCCATTCTGACGGTCGAACGCGACCACTGCCGCGAACGGGCCGCCCTCGTAGCCGATCGCCGCGTCGTACTTCGAGCTGGTCTTCACGCTGCCCGGCACGTTGCCGAAGCCGTACATCGCGCCGAACTTGAAGCCGCTGAATTCGCCGTCGTAGCGTACCGCGTTCGACGAGCGCGTGAACATGCCGTCCTTGCGGCCGCCGGTGGCCATCGACGACGTCGCCCACGAGTAGTTCTGCGCATACCCCATCGGGTCGAACGGCAGCATGTAGTCGTAGGTGACGGTGAAATTGCGGCCGAGCGAGATCTCGCCCCACTTGCCTTTCAGGCCGACGGTCGCGCGGCGCCCGAAGATCGAGTCGGGGCCGTCGTCGGAAGCGCCGTTTGCGAGATCGATCCCGCTTTCGAGACGGAACACGGCCTTCAGCCCGCCGCCTAGATCCTCGACGCCGCGCAGGCCCCAGCGCGACGTGTTCTTGTTGCCGGACTTGAGCTTGTACGAATTGCCGCCTTGCGGCGCCGCGTGGTTGGCGAACTCGATGCCGGCATCCATGATCCCGTACATCGTGACCGACGACTGTGCCTGTGCGGCGCCTGCCGCGAGGCCGGTGACGGCGGCCGAGCCGGTCAGGACGGCGGCGCGAAGGGAGCGTTCTGCGCGTGACTTCATTGACGGTGTCTCCTTGGTTCTTGTGAGTGGGTGAAACGGGGTGAAGCGAATGCGGCGCGCAGCACGCCGCGGCGGACGCGGGGGAGGCGTCCGCCGGACCTGCGTTTCATCGGATGGCGGGATGCGCGCGGCGTGCATGTGCGGCGGCGAGCGGGCCGCCGCGCGGGTCAGCCCGCTTTCGCGAACGCCCAGCAGTCGTTGGTCGGAAATTCGATCCAGTGCTTGCCCGCTGCGCGCGGCATGTGGCCGAACGCGCGCAGGCGCATGTCGCCGCAATGGAACAGGTATTCCCAGCGGTCGCCGAGATACATCGACGTGACGAGGTCGGCCTGCAGCCGATTCGCGCCCGGGCCATCGGCGACCTGCACGCGTTCGAGGCGGATCACGGCCTGCGCGTCCTGGCCCGGCGCGAGCGTGTCGCGTGCAAGTGCGCGGATTTCCCAGCCGTCGCCCGCGAGCGTCACGCATTCACCATCGATCGCCGCGACGCGCGCATCGATCCGGTTGTTGCTGCCCATGAACTCGGCCGTGTACAGCGAGCGCGGTGCGCCGTACAACTCGGCCGGCGTGCCTTCCTGCTCGATGCGGCCGTTGCGCAGCAGCAGGATGCGGTCGGACATCGCCATCGCCTCGGTCTGGTCGTGCGTCACGCACAGGGCCGACAGCCCGAGCGACACGATCAGCTCGCGCAGCCAGGCACGCGCTTCTTCACGCAGCTTCGCGTCGAGGTTCGACAGCGGCTCGTCGAGCAGGATCACCGGCGGGTTGTAGACGAGCGCACGCGCAATCGCGACGCGCTGCTGCTGACCGCCCGACAACTGATGCGGAAAGCGTGCCGCGAGATGGCCGAGGCCGAGCTGGTCGAGCGCGGTCTGCACGCGGCGCTTCTGTTCGGCCGGCGCGACGCGGCGCAGCTTCAGCCCGTAGCCGACGTTGTCGGCGACGGTGCGGTGCGGCCAAAGCGCGTACGACTGGAACACGAGGCCGAGCGAGCGCTGCTCGACGGGCAGGTCGACGCGCTGCGCGCCGTCGAAGAACACGCGGTCGTCGAGCTGGATACGCCCGTCGGACGGCTGTTCGAGGCCGGCCACCGCGCGCAGCAGCGTGGTCTTGCCGCTGCCCGACGCGCCGAGCAGGCACACGACTTCGCCGGCCTTCAGTTCGAACGACACGCCCTTGAGGATCGGGTTGGCGCCGTAGCTGAGGTGCAGGTCGTCGACGATGAGCTTATCCATGAAGTTTCACTCCGAAACGCAGGGCCACGCCGAGACCGGCGCCGACCATCGCAATGTTGATGACAGAGAGCGCGGCGACCTGGTCGACGGCGCCGGTCGCCCACAGCGACACGAGCAGCGCGCCGATCACTTCGGTGCCGGGCGACAGCAGGTAGACGGCCGTCGAGTATTCGCGCTCGAAGATCATGAAGATCAGGAGCCACGCGGCGAGCAGGCCGAAACGCACGAGCGGCAGCGTCACGTCGAGCGACACGCGGCTGCGCGTCGCGCCGACGCTGCGGCCGGCTTCCTCGAGCTCGGGGCCGACCTGCAGCAGCGCGCTCTGGATGAGCCGCATCCCGTACGCGAGCCACACGACCGTGTACGCGATCCAGATGCTCCACATCGAGTTCTTCAGCTCGCGCAGGCCGGGCACGAACAGGAAGATCCACAGGAACGCGAGGCCGGCGAGCAGGCCCGGCACCGCGCGCGGCAGCAGCACGAGATAGTCGAGCAGCTTGGTCGCCCAGTCGGGGCGGCGGTGGCCGGCGAACGCGACGAGCGAGTAGAAGCCGATCGCGAGTGCGCCGCCGATCACGCCGATGCCGAGCGTGTTGACGATCGCGCGCACCAGGTTGTCCTGCTCGAACAGCTCGATGAAGTTCGACAGCGTCAGCACTTCGGCGAGCGCGACGCCTTCGCCCCAGTTGGTCACGAACGCGCGCAGCACGATGCCCGAGATCGGCACGATCACGGTCAGCATCAGCCACAGCGCGACGATCGCGAGCGCGACCCAGCGCCATACGCCGAGCGGCAGCACCGTCGCGCGGCCGGCCTTGCCCTTGACGGTGACGAAGCGGTTGGCGGTTTTCAGCAGCCGGCGCTGCAGCAGCACGAGCGGGAACGTGATCGCGACGATGCACACGGCGACCGCGGCCATCAGGTGATACGACGGCACGCCGAGCTTGTTGGTCAGCTTGTACAGGTAGGTCGCGAGCACGAGGTGGCCTTCCGGATCGCCGAGCACGAGCGGCAGCCCGAACACTTCGAAGCCGAGGAAGAACACGAGCACGCCGGCGAACAGCAGCGCGGGCATCGTCATCGGCAGGCTGACGTCGAGCGCGACGCGGAACGGGCGGGCGCCCGTCACGCGCGCGGCTTCCTCGACATCCGAGCCGAGGTTGCGCAGCGCGGCCGACGAGTACAGGTACACGTGCGGCACGTGCGTGAGGCCGACGATCACCGTGATCGCGAAGATCGAGTACACGTTCCAGGGCACGCTTTGCATTCCGAACAGTTCCTTGAACCACACGGAGTAGAAGCCCACCGGGCCGGCCGCGACCACGTAGCCGAACGCGAGCACCATCGGCGACACGAACACCGGCGTGAGCAGCAGCGGTTCGAGCCAGCGGCGGCCGGGCAGATCGGTGCGCACCATCAGGAACGCGAGGATGCCGCCCAGCGGGATCGAGATGAACAGCATCCCGCCGGCGATGATGAACGAGTTCTTCACGGCCGACCAGAAGTCGGGATCGCTGAAGATGAAGCGGAAGCCTTCGATGCCGAGCGTCTTGTTTGCGTCGAAGAACGGCGCGGACAGCAGGCTCTGGAACAGGATGAAGCCGAGCGGCAGCGCGACCGCGACGGTCAGTACCGCGACGACGATCCAGCGCAGTATGCCGGCGAGCGGCTGCAGGCCGTTGGCCGGCAGCGCGGGAATCGCGTCGCGCGGGCCGGTGGTGGGCGGCACGGCCGGTGCCGTTCCGCGGGTGCTGGTTGAAAGCATGAGTTCGCCCCTGCGGCCATCCGGATGGCCGCCTCAAGGAAGTCGGTAAGGGGAAGGGGCCGCCCGCGCCGTGTGCGGCGGGCGGCCGGCAGTCAGCGGATCAGCGCTTGATCGCCTGCTGCCATTGCTTCAGGAAAGCGAGGCGCTTCGACTGGTCGAGATAGACGAGCAGGCCGGTGCCGATCTGGATCGGCTTCAGCGAATCGCCGAGTTCCCTCGTGAGGCTCGCGGCCGACGTTTCGCCGGTCACGTCCGTACGGATCGCGTACAGGTTCGCCTGGTTCGCGATCAGCGTCTGGCCGCGCTTGGACAGCAGGTAGTCGACCCACAGCTTCGCGGCGTTCGGGTTCTTCGCCTTCTTCGAGATCGTGGCGAGACGGCTCACGACCTGCGTGTAGTCCTTCGGAAACACGTAGCCGATCGACTTGTCCTTCTTCGCCTTCGCATAGGCATACGAACCGATAATGTTGTAGCCGATCAGGTTCTCGCCCGACGAGATCCGCTCCATCATCGCGCCCGTGCTCGACTGCAGCTTCGGGCCGGTCGCGCCGATCGCCTTCACGAGTTCCCACGTGACCTTCTCGTTCACGTGCGCGTCCTGCGTCAGGTAGTTGAAGCCGACGCCCGATTTCTCGATGTCGTAGGTCGTGACCTTGCCCTTGAACTTGTCGGCCTGCGTGGTCAGCAGCTTGATCAGGTCGGCGCGCGTCTTCGGCACTTCGTTCTCGGGAATCAGGCGCTTGTTGTAGACGATCGCGAGCGGCTCGAACGTCGTGCCGTACGCCAGCTTCTGGTACTGCGCCCACTGCGGCACGTTCGCGCTTTCGGGCGAGTCGTACGGGGCCATCAGGCCGTCGTTGACGAGCTTGACCTGCAGGTCCATCGCCGAGCTCCACAACACGTCGGCGCTGGTGCTGCTCGCTGCGTTCTCGCTGATGTAGCGGTTGTACAGCTCGGTGCTGTTCATGTCGTTGTATTCGACCTTTACGCCGTACAGGCTCTCGAAGTCCTTGATCAGCGGACGCACGAGGCCCGTGTCGGTCGTCGAGTAGACGATCAGCTTGCCTTCCTTCTTCGCGGCGTCGATCACGCCCTGATAATTCCCCGGATACCCGGCCGGAACCTGCGCGGCGGCGCTGCCGGCGGCAGTGCCCAGAACGACCGCCAGCGCGGCGGCGAGGTGCTTCGGTGCAAACGGCATGTCTTCCTCCAGTTACGTCTAGGTGTTGTTCGAGTGGAGCGGATGTTAATTGCGGCGCACTTTCAGCCTGCTTTCATTTCGGTTCGCAATCGTGTTCTTTGTGTCATGGATTTCCCGAGGTCGAAGCGGCGGCGGCCGCGCGTTTCGCGGCGCGCGGCACGATCTGGCAACGGAGGGGGGCGGGTTGCCGGCGGGCGCGGCAACGATGGCGAGGGCGGCTACGCGGGTTGCGCGAGAAGCTTGCCGAGGATCCGGCCGCCATGCCGCGCGTGCGCGGCCGTCAGTGCGGCGTACCCGACGACGACGCCCGCGTCGCACCGGGCGCTTCGACAGAATCCGCGGATCGGCTGCAATTCGACGCCGGCCGCCTGGGCCTGCGCGACGTACGTTGCGTCGTCCAACCCGGGCGGCAGCCACAGCACGAAATGAAAGCCCGCGTGTTCGCCGGACACCGTATATCGCCCGGCGGCGTGTTTCGCCAATTGGTCGAGCACGATGTCGCGCCGCTGGCGGTACGCGTGCCGTGCGGCGCGCAGGTGTTTCGCAAAATCGCCGTGCGCGATGAAGCGGGCCAGCGCCAGCTGCGGCGCCGCGCCGACCGAGCGCGCGGTCGCATGCCACACGGCCGACAGCGCCGGCCGCAGTTCCGCCGGCACGACCATGAAGCCGATGCGCAGCCCCGAGAACAACGTCTTGTTGAACGAGCCGCAGTAGATCACGCGATCGCACGCGTCGAGCGATTTCAGCGCGGGCAGCGGGGCGGTCTGGTAGCTGAATTCGCCGTCGTAGTCGTCTTCGATGATCCACGCGCGGTTGCGCTGCGCCCAGTCGAGCAGTTCGAGCCGGCGCGACACCGACATCGTGACGCCGAGCGGCGCCTGATGGGCGGGTGTCACGTAGGCCGCACGCGCGCCGGGATGCCGATCGAGCGCCCCCGTGTCGATGCCTTCCCGATCGACCGGCACGTCGATCACGGTCGCGCCCGCGATCGTGAAAATCTGCCACGCCGACACATAGCCGGGATCCTCCATCAGCACCGTCGAGCCCGGCGCGAGCAGCGTGCGCGCGACGAGATCGATCGAATGGCGGATGCCGGTCGTGATGAAGATGTCGGCCGCGTCGCACGGGATGCCGCGGTATTCCCGCAGGTACGCAGCAATTTCATGGCGCAGGCCCTCGACGCCTTGCGCCGGCGTCGCCCCGAGGTCGTTCGCCGTCGCGGCAAGCAGGCTGGCCCCGAGCGCCTTCTTCCATTGCTGCATCGGCAGCAGGCCGGGATCGGCCAGCCGCGCGACGAACGGGACGCCCGGACGCACGCCTTGTTCCGGCACGGCGGCGTCGGTCGCGCGCGGCGGCGCGGGGCGCGGGTCGGAAGGGGGAAGGTTGTTGTCGCGCGACTGCGCGGCCGCGCGCAAATAGCTGTCCGGCACCACCGCGCAGACCCGCGACCCCGCCCCTTGCGTGCGGGCGATGTAGCCCTCGGCGCACAGCCGGTCGTATGCCGCTTCGACGGTTCCCCGGGCGACACCCCAGCGTGCGGCGAGGGTGCGGCTGGACGGTAGCGGGCTGTCGCCGGGCAGCAGGCGTTTCAGGATCGCGTCGCGCAGCGTGTCGGCAATGCACTCCTGCTTCGACTGCGGACCGCCCGTGGACAGCCCGGCAGGGCACGGCAGATCGAGCGGAATCGCGGCTTTGCCTCGCGCCATAGTGGTCTAGTCAGTGTCGGATTTAATGGCCCTTCAGCTTATATCACTTTGACCTTAGATTGCTGTTGACCACATCAATCCGACCGGAGACGGGCTCACCGCATGAAAACGCGTTCATTACCCCAGTGGGGCTGGCTGTTCCTGTTGATGCTCGTCGTGTGCCTGCCGCGGGTCACGATCGATGCGTACCTGCCGTCGTTGCCGGCGATGGCGGACGCGCTGCACGGCACCGACGCCCAGTTGCAGCTCACGCTGACCCTCTACATGGTCGGCTATGCGCTGTCGATGCTGGTGTCGGGGCCGTTGTCCGACCGTTACGGCCGTCGTCCCGTCCTGCTCGGCGGCCTGTGCCTTTACGTGGTCGCGAGCGTCGCCTGCGCGTGGTCGACCAGCATCACGGCGATCGTTGCCGCGCGCATCTTCCAGGCGTTGGGCGGCTGCAGCGGAACGGTGATCGGCCGCGTGATCGTGCGCGAGCGCTTCCCGACCGCGATGCAGGCCACGATGCTGGGGCGCATCTCGGCCGGCATGGCGCTGTCGCCGGTGATTGCGCCGCTGGCCGGCAGTGCGGTTGCCGAGTGGCTCGGGTGGCGCGGCGTGTTCGGATGGCTGGCGGCGGGCGGGGTGGTCGCGACGGCGATGGTGCTGCGCTACCTGCCGGAGACCCGCGAAAGCGACATGCGGCCGGCGCTGCGCGCGGGGCTCCTGCGGACGTACGCGAGCCTGCTGTGCGATCGCCGTTTCCTGCGCTACTCGCTCGCCATCAGTTTCGCGTACTGCACGTACTATCCGTTCATCGCGGAATCGTCGACGCTGTTCCAGCGGCAACGCGGCGTATCGGGCCCGGTGTATGCCGCGATCTTCGGCCTGACCGTGCTCGGCTACCTGATCGGCTCGAACGTGTTCGCGCGGACCGGTACCCGCTGGAAGGCCGATTCGGTCATCGCGGCGGCGGCGGGCGTCAATCTGGCCGGCGCCGTCGCGTTGTGGATCGGCGGTGCGATCGCGCCGACGGCGGTGGCGGCGCTCGTCGTCCCGATGTTCTTCGTGATGATTGCGGTCGGGATCGCAATCCCGGCCTGCCAGTTCGCGGTGATGCAGCCATACACGACGATCGCCGGGACGGCGTCCGGGCTGTTCTTCTTTATCCAGATGGCGATCACGGCCGCGTGCGGCGGGGTGCTGGCGTGGCTGTCGGACGGCACCGCGCGCCCGATGATCGTCGTGACGGTCGGCGCGAGCATCGCGTTCCTGGTCGTGGCGGTCGGCCTGCGCGAGCGGCGGCGCGCAGGCGACGGGTCACGCTTCGCGACACGGAACCGGCCCGCCCCCGAACGCTGAGCGTTGGTCGGCCGACCCGGCCGACGCGCGCTTGCGCCGGTGGCGCAACCAGTGTTTCCGCGAGGCGTCGGCATGGAAAGGATCATGTAATGTAGCGGCCTGTCGCTGACCTTACGGAATCCCCATGCGTGTGCTGCTCGTCGAAGACAATCCGAACCTCGCCCAGTCGCTGAACGACGCGCTGAGCGCGGCGCGCTTCGCGGTCGACCACATGGCGGACGGCGAGGCGGCCGACCACGTGCTGCGCACGCAGGATTACGCGCTCGTGATCCTCGATCTCGGGCTGCCGAAGCTCGACGGGCTGGAAGTGCTGCGGCGGCTGCGCGCGCGCCGCAATCCGGTACCGGTGCTGATCCTGACCGCGCACGGGTCGGTCGAGGATCGCGTGAAGGGGCTCGATCTCGGCGCCGACGACTATCTCGCGAAGCCGTTCGAACTGACCGAACTGGAGGCGCGCGCCCGCGCGCTGATCCGCCGCAGCCTCGGCCACGAGCATTCGCGGGTCGAATGCGGGCCGCTTTCGTACGACAGTATCGACCGCAGCTTCCATCTCGCGGGCGAGCCGCTGTCGCTCACGCCGCGCGAGCGCTCGGTGCTCGAGGTGCTGATCCTGCGCAACGGCCGCGCGATCAACAAGGAAACGCTGTCGGAGAAGATCTTCGGGCTCGACGAGTCGGTCAATGCCGATGCGATCGAGATCTACGTGTACCGGCTGCGCAAGAAGCTCGAGAACACGGGAATCGCGATCGTCACGCTGCGCGGGCTCGGTTATCTGCTCGAAGCGAAGGCGGAGGCGGCGGAATGAACCGCCGCCGCGCTCACGCTCTTTGCGCGGGACCGATGTACGCGTTGACACGCTGCGCCGGATCGACACGTTCGCGGCCCGCCAACGACACGCCTGTCATTCACGGCGGACCGCGTGGGCGCGGAGAAGCGCGCCGCGCATGCTCCGCCATGCGCCATGGGACGGCCCGGCGGGAGGCACGGTGACCCGCCCGAACCTGCGCACCCAGGTCGCGCTGTGGCTGCTGCTGCCGCTGCTCGGCCTGCTCGCGCTCGACTCGTGGCTCACGTACCAGCGCGCGATGAACGCCGCGCACGTCGCGTTCGACCGCACGCTGTCGTCGTCGCTGAAGTCGATCCGCGAAGGCGTGCGGCTCAACGATGGCGAGATCGAGGTCGACCTGCCGTATCTCGCGCTCGAAATGCTCGAGTCGAGCGACGGCGGCAAGATCTACTACCTGATCCGCGAGGACAACGGCCACACGATCACCGGCTATCCGGACCTGCCGCTGCCGCAGGGGCGCGACGCGGGCGACGGCGCGCTGTTCGTCACGCGCTACTACGACGTCGTCTATCGCGGCGAGCAGTTGCGGATGGCCGCGCTGCGCATCCCGGTGCACGACGTGCCGACCGCGCAGTCGCGCATCGTGTGGGTGATGGTGGGCGAGACGATCGAGGCCCGCCAGGCGCTCGCGCGCGAAATTCTGGTGGGATCGCTGCTGCAGGAAGGCTTGCTGGTCGTGCTGGCGCTCGGCATCGTGTGGCTCGGCGTCGGGCGCGGGCTGCGGCCGCTGAACCGGCTGTCGGCGACGGTCGCCGCGCGCAGCGAGGACGATACGACGCCGCTCGATACCGGCGCGATGCCGAGCGAACTCGCGCCGCTGGTCGAGTCGATCAACCAGTACATCGGCCGCACGCAGCGGATGCAGGTCGCACGGCGCCGTTTCTTCGCGGACGCGGCCCATCAACTGAAGACGCCGCTCGCGGCCGTGCAGGCCGGCGTCGAGCTTGCGCTGCGGCCCGACGAGCAGCCGCGCGCGAACGGGCACCTGCGGCGCGCGAACGGCGCGGTGCGTCAGGCCGCGAAGATCGTCCAGCAACTGCTGTCGCTGTCGCGGCTCGATTCGGACAGCGGCCATGCGATCGCGCACAAGCCGGTCGCGCTGCACCGGCTCGCGCGCAGCGTGACGCTCGACTGGTCGCCGGTTGCACGCGCGCGCGACATCGATCTCGGTTTCGAGCACGAAGCCGACCTCGACGTGCACGGGCAGTCCGACCTGCTCGGCGAGATGATCGGCAACCTGATCGACAACGCGATTCGCTATGCGGGCGACCGCGCGGTGATCACGGTGCGCGTGTCGCGCGATGGCGAGCATGCGCGGCTCGACGTCATCGACAACGGGCCGGGCATTCCGGCGGACGAGCGCGACGCGGTGTTCGAGCGCTTCCATCGAGGCAGCAAGACGCAGACGGTCGAAGGGACGGGGCTCGGGTTGTCGATCGTGCGCGAGATCGCGCGCGTGCATCAGGGCAGCGTGACGCTTGACGATGCAGCCGGTGGTGGGCTGGTTGTGACGATCCGGTTGCCGGTGGTGGGCGATGCGGCGCAGCGCGCCGCGTGAGGGCAGTTGGCGATGCGGGAAGCGGCTGGCTGTGAGTGGCGGCTTCCCGGCATTGAAGGGGGCGAGCGGTTCCGTGCGCCGGCTCAATCGCCGAACCCGATCTCCGCTTCCAGCGACTGGCCGACTTCGAGCCATGTGCCAGCGCCTTCGACGACGATCGCGTTGATGCCGAACGTCAGTTCGCCGTCGAAGTTCGGGTTCGCCCGGTAGGTCTGCATCGTGTCGGTCGGCTCGTGCGGCCACGCCGGATCGGGCGCGCCGGTGACCTGGTCGATCGTCGGCATCGGGCAGCGCGTGCACAGCTTCACGAGACGCAGCCGCACGGGCGTCGCGCCTTCGGTGTCGAGATGTTCGACGAAATCCTCTTCATAGGCGGCGAGATCCGACACCACGATGTTCGGTCGGAAGCGGTTCATTGGAATCGCCGGCGCACCTTTCGCGGCGAGCCGCGCGTTCAGGTCGTCGAGCGACGACTGGCCGATCACGAGCAGCGGGTAGCCGTCCGCGAACTGCGTGTGCGTATCGATCTCGCCGGTCCACTTGCGATTGCAGCCGCGGCGCGCGTCGGGCCCGAAGCGCGCGAGCTTCGTGGGCATGCCGAGGAATTCGGTGAGCCACGCGGCCGTTTCGGCGCCCGTGTCGATCGCGTCGACGGTGTCGCGCCAGACGGTCGCGGCCATTTTCGGCGTGGCGGGCGATACGTCGCCGTCGAGCGGCGTGCGGATCTCGCGCATGCCCGGCGCGTTCAGCACGAGCGCATCGCTGTCGAGCGCGGCGCGGATCAGCGCGAGGCGCGGGTGTGTACGCTGCGTGATCATCTGCCCGGCAGGGTCGGTGATCAGCCAGTGGCGGTCGTACGCCAGGCCCGTTTCGAGCAGTTGCGCGCGCGACAGCGCGATGCCGGCACAGGATTTGATCGGGTAAACGAAGAGTTCGGCGATGGCTGGCATGACGCTGGCTGAAGGCGGATGACGAGACTGCGATTGTGCCAGATCGCGCCGCAGCCGTTTGGACGGCTGCGCACCGTCGCGCGGCCGGTCATGCGAGCGGGAAGCCCGGATCGAACGTCGTGCGCACGTCGAGCGGCTGGCGCAATAGCCCCGCCTTCAGGTAGAAGTCGGCCGTGCGCTGTTGTTCGGCGATGACCGTCGCGTCGATCGGCAGCCAGCGCGTGTTGCGGCGCTCGAACTGCAGCCTGGCGGCTGCCGGCGGAATGCCGATGATGCGCGCGAGTGCCGCGGAATACGCGTCGACGTGCCGGTACGACCATGCCTGCGCGCGCACGACGCGTCGCAGGAAATCGTGCAGCACGTCGCGCTTCGACGCGATTGCCGCGTCGGTCGCCGCGATGTAGCTGAGGCCCGACCACAGTCCGCGGCCGTTGACGAGCACGCGCGCGCGGCCGCTCGTTTCGGCGAGTGCGGTATAGGGCTCCCAGGTCGCCCACGCGTCGATCGAGCCGGTTGCGAGCGCAAGCATCGTATCGGCCGGCGGCAGGAAGCGGAACGAGACGGCGTCGGGCGGCAGGCCGGCCGCGTCGAGCGCCTTCAGTGTGACGAAATGGCCGATCGAGCCGCGCGTCGTGCCGATCCGCTTGCCCTTCAGGTCGGCCGCGCCTTTCAGCGCCGCATCGGGCCGCACGAGCACCGCCGTGCCGTATGGGTCGGAACGGTTCGCGCCGATCACCTTGATGCGTGCGCCCGACGCGAGCGCGAAGATCACCGGCGCGTCGCCGATCGGCCCGCAGTCGACGGCGGCTGCGTTCAGCGCTTCCGCGAGCGGCGCGGCGGCGGGGAACTCGGTCCACGCGATGTCGTACGCAAGGCCGTTCAGTTCGCCGGCCGCTTCGAGCAGCGCGCGCAGCCCGCCTTTCTGGTCGCCGGCGCGCAGCAGCGGTCGTGTGCCCGATTGCGCGCGCAGTGCGGCCGGGGCTGCGGCGATCGTGGCGAGAGCGCTCGCTTGCGCGAGGAAATGGCGTCGGGTCGGATTCATCGTGAAGTTCGGTTGGAAGAAACGGTCAGGGATTCACTCAATGCGGGAGCCCGGCCTGCACGTCGCGCACGGGTTCCGTGTCGACGCGCAGCAGCAGCGCGGTCAGCGGATCGCCGTTCGCTGCCGGTACGGCCGATCGTGCGGTGGCGTCCGAGCGGCACAGCAGGTCGGCATCCGACCAGCCGGCGCTGCCCGGCAACGCGCGCGCCCGCAGCCAGCCACGGCGATCGGCGAGAAGCTGAGTGCCGCCGAACGCGTCCGGCGCCACGCCGGCGATCGTCGCGAAGGCGAGCCACGCATCGGGCGTTGACGCCACGCAATCGGCTCGCGCGGCGCCGGTCGCTTGCACCATGGGCGCACCGCGTGCCGTGACGAGCAAGGTTTGCCAGCGCGCATCTTCCGGCGGGGGCGTCGCGCCCGGCGCGAGCGCGACGATGCGCACGCGCTGGCCTTCGCGCCAGCGATCGAGCGGTTGGGGCGCGGCGCCGCCGCAGCGCACGTCGAGCGCCGGCAGCGGGACGGGCACGGGCCACGCGCCTTCCGCCTGCGCGCCGCTGCCCGCGGCGAGCGCTTTCAGGTAGTCGAGCACGGCCCAGGTGTCCTGCGGGCCGAGCGTCGCGGCGAAGCCGGGCATCGTCGACGCGCCGTGTTCGTCGCGCGTGCCGTGGCGCACGCGCCAGAACAGCTCGCCGTCGAGACGGCGGGGGAGCAGCGTGCCGGCGAAGGTCGGCGGCCAGTGCGAGAGCGTGGCCGCGAGCGGCCCTTCGCCGCGTCCGTCCGCGCCGTGGCACGCCGCGCAGTGTTGCGCATACAGGTGCGCGCCACGCATCACGTTCGATACCGAAAACGGCGCGGGATCGCGCTGGAAACTCGTCGGCACGGCGGGCAAGAGCCACAGCGACGACGGCGGCCACGGCGCGCCCCACGCAACGGCCAGCGCGGCGAGCGCCGACGCGACACGCCATTTGCGCGAAGCGAGCGCGATGCCCGCGAGCACGACGGCCAGCGCCGTCGCAGCGGCGGCGAATGCGAGTTGCCGCGTGAGTCCCGCGTCGATGCGCAGCGTTTCGAGCGCGATGCGGTAGGTCCACGGCCACGCGGCTTGACCGTCGGCGCCGCCCGTCAGCCCGAGCGCATGCAGCACGCGCGCCAGCGCAATCTGCGCGCGATACAGCCCTTGCAGAAACACGAGCGCCCAGTCGGCGAACGGCGGCGCGTTCATCGGCACCATTCCCGCCGCGCGGTGGCCCATCGTCGAACGGCACTGCGCATCTACCAGCTCGCATCGAGCCCGAGGTGCCGCAGCGCGTCGTGACGCAGTTCCGCGAGGCGCGGGTCGCCGCGATGGCGCGGGTAGGGCAGGTCGACGTGCAATTCGGCGACGATCCGTGCGGGACGCGGCCCGAACACGATCACGCGCTGCGCGAGGAACAGCGCTTCCTCGACGTCGTGTGTGACGAGCAGCGCGGAGAAACCGTCGCGTTGCCACAGCGCGGTGAGCTCGGCCTGCATCGTGAGCCGCGTCAGCGAATCGAGCTTGCCGAGCGGTTCGTCGAGAATCAGCAGGCGCGGATCGTTGACGAGCGCGCGGGCCAGCGCGACCCGCTGCGCCATCCCGCCGGACAACTGGTGCGGGAACACGTTCGAGAATTCCTGCAGCCCGACGCGCGCGAGCGCATCGTCGACGCGATGCTGCGACGCACGCGCCACGCCGCGCGCCTCGAGGCCGAGCGCGACGTTCGCACGCACGCGCCGCCACGGGTACAGCGTCGGGTCCTGGAACACGACGATGCGCGACGGATCGGGTTGTTCGATCGGCACGCCATCCTGCGCGATCGAGCCTTGCCGCGCGGCGTCGAGGCCCGCGACGAGGCGCAGCAGCGTCGATTTCCCGCAGCCGCTCGGGCCAAGCAGCGCGACGAATTCGCCGGCCGCGACCGACAGCGTGACGTCATCCAGCACCGGCAGCGCGCCGCCGGGGCCGTCGAACGCATGGCTCACGCGGCGGATGTCGATGCGCGCGCCGCGCGGCGTCGTGGCGGCGGGCGCGGCGGCAACGGACGAGTCGAGTACGGCGGCGCTTACCATTTGACGGTTCCTTTCTGCCAGGCGAGCATGCGGTCGCGCACCGCGAACAGCAGCGCGATCAGCCCGGAAAACAGCAGCGCCATCACGATCAGCGCCGCATACATGTTCACGTACGATGCCCAGCCCTGCGCCCAGCTCAGGTACCAGCCGAGCCCGGACTTGACGCCCATCATCTCGGCGACGACCAGCACCGTGAACGACGCGCTCAGCCCCATGAAGATGCCGACGAACACGTGCGGCAGCGCGGCCGGAATCGCGACGCGCAGCACGAGGAAGCGCGCGTTCGCACCGAGCGTGCGTGCAACGTCGTAATACTGCTTGTTGACGCTCGCGACACCGGACCACGTGAGCACCGCGACCGGGAAGCCGGTTGCGAGCGCAACCAGGAACGCGGCGGCCGAATAGCTCGACGGGAAGAAGTAGAACGTGAGCGGCAGCAGGGCGGTGGCCGGCACGGGGCCGAGCACGCGCAGCACCGGATGCACCCAGTAGCCGATCCGGCGCGACCAGCCGATCGAGACGCCGACTGCGGAACCGGCCGCGACGCCGTACGCAAAGCCGAGTGCGAGCAGCTTCAGCGTATTGCCGGCGCTGCCGAGCAGGCGCGGCCAGTCGTCGATGTAGACCTCGATCAGCGCTTGTGGCGGCGCGAAGAACGGCGTCGGCAGCCAGCCGGTTTTCGCGGTGACGATTTCCCACGTGGCGAGCACGAGCGGCAGCGCGACGAGCCACGGGCCGGCTGGGCGCACGCGTGCGAGCCGCGTGCGCGTCGCGGGGACGAGATGGCCGAGCGTCGCGGCGGCGAGCAGCAGCGCGGCGATCGTCCACGCACCGACGGCGAATTCGTCCGTGTACGCCCAGTCGGTGAAACCGACGACGCGGTTCGGCCACAGTTGCGTGAATGCGCCGAGCGCGCCCCACGCAAGCGCGGCGGCGATGCCGGTCGGCCAGGTGCGTGCGCGCCGGGCTTCGGCGGCGAGCGTGGCTTCGCACGCCGTGCAGGCGCCGCGCCGCGCCGCGGATGCAGCGGCACTGCCGCCGGCAGGGGCCGACGCGGTGCGTGCGGAGGAAGGATGTTCAATCGTCGACATCGCGTTACCCCAGCACGTTCGCATAGACCTGCTGCGCGAAGCGCTGCGGGTCGGTGCTCTTCTTCAGCACGCTGATACGGCGGAAGTCGTCCGCATAGAACGCGATTTCCTGCTGCAGGTCGACGTTGGTCGGGTGGTGGTTGTAGGTGAGCGTCGCGTAGAGCTTGCGCAGGTCCTCGGGGCTGATCTTCGGCGAATACTTCGCGAACACCTTCGCGGCTTCGTTCGGGTTGTCGTGCGTGAATTCGGTGGCCTGCACGATCGAGCGCGCGAGCGCGGCGGCCGACGGCCGGTCGTTGCGCACGAGGTCGCCGCGCGCGCCGATCACGCAGCACACCTTGCGCGCGTATTCGCCGGACAGGTTCGTCGCGAGCTCCGTATACGCGCCGTTGCTGCGCTTTTCGAGCAGATAGAGGTTCGGGTCGCCGTCGGCGATCGCGTGGATCTCGCCCTTGTCGACCGCGACGCCGAGCAGGTCGGCCGGATACTGCCGCCACGTGATGTCGCGCTCGGGATCGATGCCGTTCTTCGCGAGCAGGATCGAGAAGAAATGCTTGCCGGGCGCGGCCAGATCGCTGACGCCGACCGTCTTGCCCTTCAGCGCCTGCAGCGTCGTCACGCCGGCCGCCTTCGCGCCGAGCAGCCGCACGCAGCCGCCATGCGAGCTGCCGATGATCTTCACGTCGAAGCCGGCTTCGAGCGGCTTCAGCCAGCGGTGGATCATCCCGACCGCCGCATCGGCCTTGCCGGTCGCGATCGATTCGAGCAACTGGTCGGTCGAGCCGCTGTAGTTGATCAGCTCGACCTTCAGGCCGTTCTTCTCGAAGAAGCCGCGCTCCTGCGCGACGACGATCGGCGTCAGGCAGAACGCGTTCTGGTTCCACGCGAACGTGAGCTTCTTCAGCGGCGGCGCGGACCAGGCCTTGCGGCCCAGCGTGATCGCGGGCGCGGCGAGCGCGACGGCGCCGGCGGCGCGCAGCAGCTTGCGGCGTTTGTTGTCGTGCGTGTCGGCGGGCGCGGTGGTTCGGGTCATGGGGTCTGGTCTCCGGTCATGCGAAAAGGCGCTCAGTCGAACAGGTCGGGTTCGTCGGCGACGACGCGCGCGAACAGGCTGTCGAATGCGTGCAGCGCGCCCTCGGGGCCGCCGATCTGGCCATGCGTGTGGCGCGCGGTCGCGGGATCGATCGGCTGCGGCGTGCCGGCCGCCTCGGCCAGCAACTGCGTGTGCGCGGCGTTGTCGAGCGCGATGTACCACCACGCGGCGGCCTCGACCGTCGGGCCGGCGGTCAGGATCCCGTGGTTCTTCAGGATTGCGCCCTTGTGCGTGGTGCCGTCGGGCTTCGCCAGCGCATCGGCGATCCGTGCGCCTTCGCTGGTGTCGACGACCATCCCCGTGAAGTCGTCGAACAGCGCGTGGTCTTCGTAGAACACGCACGCGTCCTGCGTGAGCGGATCGAGCGGGCGGCCGAGCGTCGACCATGCCTTGCCGTAGGTCGAATGCGTATGCGCGGCGGCGACGATGTGCGGATGCGCGTCGTGGATCGCAGCATGGATCGCGAACGCGGCCTTGTTCAGCGGCCGCGTGCCGATCGCGGTTTCGCCGCGCGCGTTGACGAGCAGCAGGTCGGACACCTTGATCTGCGAGAAATGCACGCCGAGCGGATTCACCCAGAAGTGGTCGGGCAGTTCGGGGTCGCGCGCGGTGATGTGGCCGGCGAGCCCCTGCGCGAAGCCGAAGCGTGCGAACAGGCGGAACGCGGCCGCGAGCCGTTCCTGACGGTGACGGCGCTCGGCGGCGACGTCGATGCGCGGTGCCGGCGAATCGAACCAGAAATGCTGGCGCGGCGACGCGGCGAGCGTGAGGCCCGACGCACTGCGTTCGGGCGTGGACAGAACGGCGGACATCGGATGGATCTCCCGGGTTGCGTCAGGCTGCGCGGCGTGCCGCGTCGCGTGCGGCGACGGCGCTGCGCACGCGCGGAATCAGTTCGCGGCCGTAGTCGATCGCGTCTTCGAGCGGATCGAAGCCGCGAATCAGGAACGTCGTGACGCCGAGGTCGTAGTAGTCGAGCAGCGCATCGGCGACCTGCTCGGGTGTGCCCACGAGCGCCGTCGAATTCGAGCGCGCGCCGGTGAGCTTCGCGATCTCGGTCCACAGCCGCTTGTCGACGCGCGAGCCGCGATCGGCCGCGGCCAGCAGGCGGCGCGCGCCTTCGCTCTGTTGCGGGCCGCCGGTGCCGAGGCCGGCCGCTTCGCGCAGCCGGCGCGTTTCGTCGAGGATGCGATGTGCGCGCGCCCACGCTTCGTCCTCGGTCGCGGCGAGGATCGGCCGGAACGACACGGAGAAGCGTACCTGCCGGCCGTGCTTCGCGGCTTCGGCGCGCACGCGCGTCGTCAGGTCGCGCACCTGGTCGAGCGATTCGCCCCACAGCGCGTAGACGTCCGCGTGCTTGCCGGCCACTTCGAGCGCGGCTTCCGATGCGCCGCCGAAATAGATCGGCACATGCGGTTGCTGGTACGGCTTCACTTCCGAAAAGCCCTGCGTGAACCGGTAGTGCGCGCCGTCGTGATCGAACGGCTGCGCTTCGGTCCAGATCCGCCGCAGGATGCCGAGGTATTCGTCGGTGCGCGCATAGCGCGCGTCGTGGTCGAGGAAATCGCCGTCGCGTTGCTGTTCGCTGTCCGAGCCGCCGGAGATGAAGTGCACGGCGAGCCGGCCGCGGCTGAACTGGTCGAGCGTCGCGATCTGCCGCGCGGCGAGCGTCGGCGCGGTGAAACCCGGGCGATGCGCGAGCATGAAGTGAATGCGTTCGGTCGCGGCCGCCGCGAACGCGATCGTCAGCGTGGCCGACGGGCCGGTCGAGTGGTGCGGCACGAGGATCCGGTCGAAGCCGGCCGTCTCGTGGGCACGTGCAAAGTCGCGCACGTAATCGGGATCGACGACAGGGCCGGACGGCGGGTGGATCTCCGACTGCTTCTGGCTCTGGATCATGCCGATGAATTCGACGCTCATCTGGGTCTCCGGTGCAGGGACGTCCCGGCACGCGGCCGGGCAGGAATGGAGCGCAGGTTAACGCCGCGATCATGCGGAATGGAAATAATCAATCCCGATTTGAATATCAGATTTGCATGGTTTGGGCGGGGGTGCGCTGCGCCTACGCTGTGGGCTCACGAACGATCGGGCGCGCGGGCGCCGGCGCATCCGGCGCTGCGTGTTCCGGTTTGCCGACTTCATGAGAAGCCGCGCCGCGTGGCGATCGATTGCCGCTGTTGCGGCGTTTGCCACAACTGCCGTCTTGCCGTATTACCCAGGGAATCCGTTTCGATGTCCGCCAGCCTTGCCGCTTCTTCGCCATCCTCGCCGCCGCCTTCGCTGCGCCTCCTGCCCACCGATGATGCCGACGCCGATTCCGACGATGCGCGCGTCGCCGCGCTGCTCGACCGCCTCGCGCCGGCACTGGCTGCCGATGCGGCGCGCAACGACGTCGACGGCCGCTTTCCGCACGAGAACTTCGCTCGGCTGCACCGCGCGGGGCTGATTGCGCAGGTCGTGCCGCGCGAGCATGGCGGCGCCGGTGCGACGCTCGCGCAGGCGAGCCGGATCGTGGCCGCCGTCGCGCGGGCCGATCCGGCGACCGCGCTGGTGCTGACGATGACGTACCTGCAGCATCGCGCGCTCGGCCGTGCCGACAACCGCTGGCCTGCTGAGGTACGGCGGGCGGTGTTCGACAGCGCGGTCGCACAGGGCGCGCTGATCAACGCGCTGCGCGTCGAGCCCGCGCTCGGCTCGCCGTCGCGCGGCGGCCTGCCGGAAACCATTGCTCGGCGTGACGGCGACGGCTGGCGGTTGTCCGGCCACAAGCTGTACAGCACCGGGATCCCGGCGCTGCGCTGGCTGGCCGTGTGGGCGCGCACCGATGAACCGGCGCCGCGGGTCGGCGTGTTTCTCGTGCCGCGCGACCGCGATGCGGATGGCGACCGCATCCGCGTGATCGAAAGCTGGAATCACCTCGGCCTGCGTGCGTCGGGCAGCCACGAGGTCGTGTTCGACGACGTGTGGCTGCCGGCGGATCACGCGGTCGACGTACGCGCGCCGGACGCATGGGCCGTGTCGGCCGCGACCCACGCGGATGCGGACGCACAGGCCGACCAGCAGGCGTGGATGGTCGCGTTGCTCGGCAGCCTGTACGACGCGGTGGCGCGTGCGTCGCGCGACTGGCTGGTCGGGTTCGCGACGACGCGTGCGCCGAGCGGGCTGGGTGCACCGCTTGCAACGCTGCCGCGCGTACAGGAAGCAGTCGGCGAAATCGAGGGCTGGCTGCATGCGAACCGCGTGCTGCTCGACGCGCACATCGCGCGCACCGACGCGGGCAATGTGCCGCCGGTCACGACGAGCGGCCTCGTCAAGCGGACCGTGACCGAACACGCGATCCGCGTGGTCGAGCAGGCGCTGAAGCTGTCGGGCAATCACGGGCTGAGCCGCGCCAATCCACTCGAACGCCACTATCGCGACGTGCTGTGCAGCCGCGTGCATACGCCGCAGGACGATGCGATCGCGGTGGCGGCCGGGCGTGCGGTGCTGGAAGCGGTGAGCCGGGGCGAAACGAAGGGCGAGGCGAGGGGCGAAACGAAGGGCGAAACGAAGGGCGAGACGAAGGGCGAAACGGAGACGGGCGGGGCGTCGGTCAACGAGACCGAACGCGGCCGCGGCGATGCGTGAGCGGAGCAGGGCTGGCGCGGGCGTCGATCGGGCAGCGCGATGCCGTCGCCGCCCGGTACGGTCACGCAGCCTTGCCGTGCGCCTGCTCGGGCAATGCAAACGCCGTGCGCGCATGCGCGGCAACGGCTGCGAGCGGCGCGTCGAAGCGGGCCGCATCGTGCCGGCGCAGCAACCACAGATCGATCTGCGGCTTGAAATCGGTGAGCGGCACGATGTCGAGCGCATCGCGCAGCGGGCTGCCTTCGACGAGCGGCAGCGGCATCAGCCCGATACCGAAGCCGTTCGCGACGCTCTGCAACTGCAGGTCGCGGCCGTAGGTGTCGAGCGTGACCGGCATCGGCAGGCCCTGCGCGTCGAGCGCGCGCCGCAAGCCCGCGCGAAAGCCGCAGCCGTCGGGGTTGAGCACCCAGCCATGCGCGTGGCAATCGGCGAGCCGGTAACTGCGGCGCGGCCAGTCGCCCTTGCGGCCGACCGCGACGAGCCGCGTGGCCAGCAACCGTTCGCCCTCGACCTGCGCCGGCAGCACCATCTCGCGCGCGAGGAACACGAGCGCCGCATCGAGTTCGCGGCGGGCGACGCGTTCGACCAGCATGCCGCCCCACGCGGTTGTGACCTGCGTCGCGAGCGCGGGCCACTGCGCGGCGAGTTCGGCGATCAGTGCGGGCAGCATCAGCTCGCCGAGGCCCTGCGTGAGCCCGACCCGGAATTCGCCGGCGGGCGGCTGCTCGCCGGCCGTCAGCTCGCGCAGCGCATCGACTTCGCGCAGGATTGCGCGACACTGTTCGAAGACCCGCCGGCCGATGTCGGTCGGGCGCGGCGGCTTCGTGTTGCGATCGAGCAGGATCACGCCGAGCGCTTCCTCGAGATTCTGGACGCGCCGCGTGATCGCGGGCTGCGTCATCCCGAGCTCGGCCGCGGCCAGGCTCAGGGTCTGGCAGCGGACGACCGCTGCAAAAGCGTCGATATCGCTAATTTTCATGTTTGTTCTGCATGGTCTTTCGGGTGCATCATGACGATCCATCATATTCGGCATCATATTCGAGGAGCCAGCCGATGAGTACGCTTTCGTTGCATCAGACGCCGCTGCGGCCGTTCGTCGACGGTCTGGGCGCGCTGCTCGCGTCCGGCGCGAACGAGGCGCGCATTCTCGACGAGGGCGGCGCATTGCTGGCCGCGCTCGTCGAACACGACGACTGGTTGCCCGACGCATTCGCGCAGCCCGACCCCGCGCGCTATCGGCAGTACCTGCTGCATCTCGACCCGGACGAGCGGTTCTCGGTCGTCAGCTTCGTGTGGGGCCCTGGCCAGACGACGCCGATCCACAACCACACGGTGTGGGGGCTGATCGGGATGCTGCGCGGCGCCGAAATCTCGCAGCCGTACCGGTTCGACGCAGCGGGCAAGCCCGTGCCGTCCGGTGAAGCCGTGCGGCTGCAGCCGGGCGAAATCGAGGCCGTGTCGCCGCGCATCGGCGACGTCCATCGCGTGACCAACGCGTTCGACGATCAGGTCTCGATCAGCATCCACGTGTACGGCGCGAACATCGGCAAGGTCGAGCGCGCGGTGTTCCTGGACGACGGTACCGTGAAGCCTTTCGTGTCAGGCTATTCGAACGCCTGATGCAACGCGTGTGCGCGACCGGTTGCCCGCACACACCATCAGGCCCAAGATTCATCCGTTCCGCTTTCTTCACCGACTTCAACGCATTCAAGACAGAGACACCGTGACGCAATCCGCCGATTCCATTTCCCGCTTTCCCGTCGCGTCGTACCAGGACGTGCGCGCACGCCTGCTTGCCCGCGACGAGATCGCGCTGATCGACGTACGCGAGGAAGATCCGTACGCGCAGGGCCACCCGCTGTGGGCCGCCAACTTTCCGCTGTCGAAACTCGAACTCGATGCGTGGACGCGGATTCCGCGCCGCGACACGCCGATCGTCGTGTTCGGTGAAGCGGGCGGCGAGGATCTCGCGCCGCGCGCGGCCGCCAAGCTCGCGCAACTGGGCTACTCCAACGTGCGGCTGCTCGATGGCGGCCTCGCGGGCTGGCTCGCCGCGGGCGGCGAACTGTTCATCGACGTGAACGTGCCGAGCAAGTCGTTCGGCGAATGGGTCGAGGCCGAGCGGCACACGCCGTCGCTGTCCGCACAGGAGGTGCAGGCGCTGATCGACGCGAAGGCCGACGTCGTGATCGTCGACGCGCGCCGTTTCGACGAATACCAGACGATGAACATCCCGACGTCGACGAGCGTGCCGGGCGCGGAACTCGTGCTGCGTGTGCGCGCGCTGGCGCCGAACCCGGCGACGCAGGTGATCGTCAACTGTGCGGGCCGCACGCGCAGCATCATCGGCACGCAGTCGCTCGTCAACGCGGGGCTGCCGAATGCGGTCGCCGCGCTGCGCAACGGCACGATCGGCTGGACGCTCGCGGGACAGACGCTCGAGCGTGGCGCCGCGCGCCGCTTTCCGGACGACATCGACGCGACGCAGCGTGCCGACGCGCGCCAGGCGGCGCGCGCGGTCGCTGAGCGCGCGGGCGTGCCACGCATCGCGCTCGCGGATGTCGCCGCGCTCGACGAACCGGGCCGCACGTTGTACCGCTTCGACGTGCGCACGCCGGAGGAATACGAAGCCGGCCATCTGCCGGGCTTCCTGAGCACGCCGGGCGGCCAGCTCGTGCAGGAAACCGATCATCACGCGGCCGTGCGCGGCGCGCGGATCGTGCTCGCCGACGACGACGGCGTGCGCGCCGACATGACCGCGTCGTGGCTCGCGCAGATGGGCTGGGACGTGCGTGTCGTCGAACCGGAGGACGGCACGGCGAAATTCGGCGAGCGCGGCCAACCGCCGCGCGACGTGCCGGCGACGCCGCCCGTGACGGACGTATCGCCCGCGACGCTCGCGGGCTGGCTGAAGGAGGCTGCACCCGGCGAGCTGGCGATCGTCGACGTAACGGCCAGCGCGAACTACGTGAAGCGCCATATCCCGGGCGCGTGGTTCGTGGTGCGTGCGCAGTTGCGCGACGCGCTCGCGGCGATTCCGCCCGCGAAGCGCTATGTGTTCACATGCGGATCGAGCCTGCTGGCGCGATTCGCGGCGGACGACGCGCGTGCGCTGCTGCCGGCTTCGGCCGACATTTCGGTGCTGACCGGCGGCACCGCCGCATGGATCGAGGCCGGGCTGCCGCTCGAAAGCGGCGAGACGCATCTCGCGTCACCGCGCGTCGATCGCTACCGGCGCCCGTACGAAGGCACCGACAACGCGGCGGCGGCGATGCAGGCGTATCTCGACTGGGAGTACGGACTGGTCGATCAGTTGAAGCGGGACGGCACGCATCACTTCAGCGTGATCTGACCGATACGGCGCTACCGGGCGCGGCGGCACGCTGTGCGCCGCGCCCGGCTACCGGCTCTCGGGCACGTGCTGCGCGATCAGCGCTTGAACGTATCGACGGCCGTGCGGCCGACGGCCGGATCGTCGGTGAAGAAGCCGTCGATGCCCGCGCGCAGGTACGCCTGGATCTCGCGCACCGAGCCGGCGGTGTTGCGCGTGGCCGGCGTGCCGCCGTCCTTCAGCGACGCGGGCAGGAAGTTGTTCTCCGGGCGGAACGTGTACGGATGCACGACGAGGCCGGCCTCGTGCGCGTAGCGCACGTACGGCGTCGGCTGCTGCAGCGTGCCGTCCGCGGCGACGGCGATGATCGATGTCTTGTACGGGCCGACGCCGTTCGCATAGGTCGCGATCTCGCGCATGCCGTCGCGCGTCGACAGGTCGCCGTAGGTGCGCTTGTCGTTCGCTTTCACGAAGTCGTACGGGCGCTGGCCGGCTTCGTCCATCAACTGCACGAGCTTCCAGTTCGGCTGGCTCGACTTGATCCGGTTGCGAATCGTCTTCAGGTTCGCGACCTCGAACGACTGGATGTAGACGGTCGCCGTGCGCGCCGTGTACGCATCCTTCAGCAGCGCATCGACGAGACGGTCTTCGAGCGGCAGGTTGATCGACTGGAAGTAGGTCGGATGCTTGGTTTCCGGATACAGGTGGATCGTGCGGCCGGTCTGCGCGGACATCTGCTTCGCGAGCGCGACGATCTCGTCGAACGTCGGAATCTCGAACTGGTCGTTGTAAGCGGTGTTCGCGGGGCGGACCTGCGGAATGCGCTCGCGGGCACGCAGCGTCTTCAGCTCGGCGAGCGTGAAATCCTCGGTGAACCAGCCTGTCAGCTCCGCGCCGTCGATCGTCTTGGTCGCCTTGCGGCTCGCAAACTGCGGCAGCGTCGACACGTTCGTCGTGCCCGAGATCTCGTTCTCGTGACGCGCGACGAGCACGCCGTCGCGGGTCGACACGAGGTCGGGCTCGATCACGTCCGCGCCGTCCTCGATCGCCTTGCGGTACGACGCGAGCGTGTGTTCGGGGCGCAGCGCACTTGCGCCGCGATGGCCGACCACCTGGACCTTCGCGGAAATCGGCTGGGTGGGATCGGACGCGACGTCGTCGTCGCCGCCGCATGCGGCGAGCAGGAACGCGGCGGCGCACGCGAACGGGACGTAACGCAGGGAGGTCGGGCGCTTGAAGAGCATGGTCGTGAACCTTCGAAACGGGAGTCGGAAAGGGGCGGTCGCTCAGGCGGCGCGGCTGTCGCACCGTGTCGCACGGAGTCGAATGGGACGCGATCGTCGCACCGAATAATTACATATGTATTACTTGTGCCTTTCCGTTGCATATTTTTAGGGCGCGATGCTCGCAGCAAGGCGGTTGGCGGTGGCTTGATGTGCGACGCATTCCGCCCGTCTGAGGCAGGCCGCGCGCCGGATGCACTAAACTTGCGGGAATTTTGCATCGCTGCGCCGGGTCCGACGCCCGCCTGGCGCGACGATGCGGCGACTCGCGGGCCAGCGCGGGCGCCCGGCGCCCGTGTGCGTCCCGGGCCGCGCCGGCCGATTTTTCCCGACCCATGACGACTCGAACCGACTCTGCCTACCTGCTCGGCGACCTGCTGAAGAACGTTTCCCGCTCCTTCTACCTGACGCTGCGCGTGCTGCCCGACGGCATGCGCAACCCGGTCGGCCTTGCGTACCTGCTCGCGCGCGCGGCCGACACGATCGCCGACACGGCGCTCGTCGCCCCCGATCGCCGGGCCGCGTTGCTGACCGACCTGCGCGACGAGGTCGAACGGCTCGGCGACGGCGTTGCACTGTCGCGTGCGCTCGCGGACGTGACGCGGATGCAGACCGATTCGCACGAGCACGTGCTGCTCGGCTCGATCGAGCCGATGCTCGCGCTGCTGCGCGCGCAGCCGGACGCCGATCGCGCGTCGATCCGCAAGGTCGTTGCGACGCTGACGGCGGGGATGGTGTTCGACCTGCGCACGTTCCCCGACGAGCAGTCGGGGCAGGTCGCGTCGCTGCCGACGCGCGACGAACTCGACCGCTACACGTATCTCGTCGCCGGCTGCGTGGGCGAGTTCTGGACCGACATGACGGGCATGCACACGCCGGCCGCGCGTGGCTGGAACCTGCCGGACATGTGCGAGAAGGGCATCCGTTTCGGCAAGGCGCTGCAGATGACCAACATCCTGCGCGACTGCGGGAAGGATCTGCGCATCGGCCGCTGCTACCTGCCCGACGACGTGCTGGCTGCGCACGGGCTCGGCGTCGCCGACCTGATGTCGCCCGATGCGTCCGCGCGTGCGCGCGGCGTACTCGTCGACCTGCTGCGGGTGTCGCTCGACCAGTATCGCGACGCGTGCCTGTATACGCTCGCGATCCCGCGCCGCTTCGTGCGGCTGAGGCTCGCATGCCTGTGGCCGATCATGATCGGCCTCGAAACGCTCGAACTGCTGGCCGGCCACGCGGCGTGGCTCGATCCGGTCAAGCCGGCCAAGGTGCCGAGAAAGCGCGTCTACCGGATCATGGCGTCGTCGCTCGCGCTGGTCGGCTCGAACGCCGCGATTCGCGCGCGCATGACCGCGCTCACCGACGCGGTGGAAGCGCATCTGGTGCAACCGGCCACGCGCTGAGTCGCACTGAACGACGCCGGTACGACAGATGCCGGCGTCGCCTGTCGGCCCGCGTTCGCCGGGCCGCTCCCGTCCAACTGTCCATCCCCCAAGCTTCGACTAAAACGTTTTCATTATTTCGTGTCACGAAATGTGGGTGTCATGAACGTCAGCGATCCTGCGCGGCGGCGTGAATCGTGGCGTCAGCCGCGGTCGCGCGTTTGTAAGATGGATTTTGCCGAAGGCATCTGACGACATCCGACGGTCTCGTTGCACCCGTAAAAATGTAAAGCTAGGGTTTTCACCGGGAAATGCCGGAGAGGCCCGCAGCGCAAGCGTTTCAAGGTGTTATGTAACCGTTTGGTGAACCCGCGCGTTGCGTCGATCATACGATGACCGACCGCACGTGTTGGGAAATAATCGGTAATCCGTCAGAATTGCGCCGGCATGTACTCGCACATGTGTCAGATCATAAAACCACACCACAAAAGAAACATTCTTTGAGGACGGAGAATCAATGAAAAAGCGCGTCGCTGTTGCCATGACGGCAGCTGGCCTTGCAGCCGCTACCGCCGCTCACGCCCAGAGCAGCGTGACCCTGTACGGTATCGTCGATAACGGTCTGGCTTACCAGAACAACGCGGCTCCGTCGGCCGGCGTCACGAGCGGTGGCCATTCGAAGGTGTCGATGTCCACCGGCGTGTGGGCAGGCAGCCGTTTCGGCCTGAAGGGCAGCGAAGACCTCGGCGGCGGCACGAAGGCGATCTTCCAGTTGGAAGCGGGCGTGAACACCGCAACCGGCGCATCGCAATGGACGGGCGGCATCTTCACCCGTCAGGCATGGGTCGGATTGACGAACCAGGCGTACGGTACGCTGACGGCCGGCCGCCAGTACACCGCGTACTACACGCTGCTGTCGCCGTACAGCCCGACGACGTGGCTGACGGGCGCATACGGCGCGCACCCGGGTGATATCGACTCGCTGGATACCAGCTACCGCGCGAACAACTCGCTCGTCTACATGTCGCCGAAGCTCTACGGCTTCACGGTTGGTGGTTCGTACTCGTTCGGTGGTGTGCCGGGCAGCGTGAACCGCGGCTCGACGTGGAGCGCGGCGATCCAGTACCTGAACGGCCCGGCAGGCATCGCAGTCGGCTACCAGAAGGTCAACAACTCGACGCTCGGCGGCGGCGTGTGGGGCGACAACTCGACGGTCACGAGCGGCGGTCAGCCGGCCGTGGGCGCGCTCAACATCGGCTACGCGACGGCGCAATCGCAGCAGCGCATCGGTGTGACGGCGGGCTACCAGTTCACGCCGGCGTGGGACATCTCGGCGTCGTACACGAACGTCCAGTACACCCCGGGCGTCGGCTCGGCGTTCCGCAACACGGCGATCTTCAACACGGCAGGCGCCGTGCTGCACTGGAAGGCAGCCGCTCAGTGGGACTTCGCAGCGGGCTACTCGTACACGGCGGCAACGCAGTCGAACGGCATCTCGAGCTCGGCCAAGTACCACCAGGTCACGCTGTCGCAGTACTACAGCCTGTCGAAGCGCACGGGCCTGTACGCACTCGAGGCTTACCAGCACGCCAGCGGCAACACGCTGAACAAGTCGGGCGCTATCGTCTCGGCAACGACCCAGATCGGCGATGGCGTGGCAGCTGGCGCGGGCCAGAACCAGATCGCCGTCGGCGTCGGCATGATCCACCGCTTCTGATGTCGCGCGGCGCGCGAGCGCCGCTTGCGGCATGCGGTATGAAAACCGGCCTTCGGGCCGGTTTTTTTATGTCCGCGCGATTCGTGCGACTGCCGCGCCGCGATCGCCAGACGTGCTGCGTCGAGCCCGCATCACTCGCTCACTCCGCCGTGTCATCCGTCCAGCTTCCCGCCAGCGCCTGGAACAGCGCCGCCGTATCGGCGAGCCGGTCGGCCTGCGCGCGTGTACGGTCGAGCGCCGTCTGCAGCGTCTGCCGCTGCGCGTCGAGCAGGTCGAACGTGCTGATCCCGCCTGCCGCGTAACGGTCGCCGGCAATCCTGTTGCTGGCCGCCGCCTCCTGCGCGGCGGTGTCTCTCGCCTGCAGTTCCGCCGCGTCGTGCTCGACCGCGCGCATCGTGTCGGCCACCTGCTGCAGCGCCTCGATCACGGTTTCCCGGTAACTCGCCAACGCCGCGTCGTAGGCCGCTTCGGCCGCACGCTTCTTCGCGCGCAGTTCGCCGCCGTGAAAGAGCGGTTGCGTCAGGCCGAGGCCGGCATTCCACACGTTGAGCCCGCTCAAGAGATCCGCGATGCGCGTGCGCTCCGAGCCGATCCCCGCCGAAATCGACAAGCGCGGATACAGGTTCGCGGTGGCCACGCCGACGTTCGCGCTCGCCTGGTGCAGTACGGCTTCGGCCGCGCGGATATCGGGCCGTTCGCGCGCGAGCGTCGACGGCAACGCGACGGGCAGCGTGCGCGGCAGCGTGAGCGCATCGAGCGTGAGGTCAGGCAGCACGGCTTCGGACGGCGGCACGCCGAGCAGAATCGCGAGCCGGTGGCCGGACTGCGCGAGGCGGGCCGCGAGCGGCGGCAGCGATGCCTGCGTCTGCGCGAGCAGCGCGCGTTGCGCATGCACGTCGGCCTGCGATATGCCACCCGCCGCGAAACGCGCTTCGACGATGCGCAACTGCTGCGTCTGCGCGTCGATCAGCTGCCGTGTGAGCGCGACCTGCTGCGCGAGCGACGCGCGCAGGATCGCGGTCGCGACGACGTTGCCAGCGAGCGTCAGGCGTGCGGCGTCGAGCGTGTACGCCTGGTAGTCGACTTGCGCGCGCAGCGCTTCGAGCGCGCGCCGGTTGCCGCCGAACACGTCGAGCACGTACGACACGCTCACCGACGCGTCATAAAGCGTGAACGGCCCCGGGCTGGGCACGTTGGCGGGCAGGCCGAACGCGGTCGTGTCGACCTGCTCGCGCGTGGCGGAGAGGCTCGCATCGACTTTCGGCAACATCGTCGCGCCGGCTTCGGCCGCCTGGTTCTGCCGCGCTTCGTCGAGCCGCGCGCGGGCCGCGGCAAGCGTCGGGCTGTTGTGCCACGCGGTATCGACGAGCCGGTTCAGGGGTTCGGAATCGAACTGCGTCCACCAGTGCCGAGGTGTGTGCGCGGCCGACGTGAAAGCCTGCGTATCGCCGGTTGGGCCAGCGGCGGCCGTCGTCGTGGGCGGCTCGCCGTGCGTGTAGCGTTGCGTGGCCGGCGCATCGGGCGCGTGGAAATCCGGCCCGACCGCGCATCCAGCGACGAACAGCGCGGCCGCGGCCAGTGTGCAGCCGTGAACGGCATGGGAGGGGCGACGCGAAGCCGGTTTCATCGTGCGCACCTAGTCGAGCGTCCGCCGGTAGAAGCGCAGCGCGACGCCCATCACGACGACGGTGAACAGCGCGACCGGCCACACGGACGGCCACAGGTCGCTCCAGCCGTTGCCTTTCAGCAGGATGCCGCGCACGAGGCGGTTGAAGTAGGTGAGCGGCAGCAGGTTGCCGATGAACTGCGCCCACTTCGGCATCCCGGCGAACGGGAACATGAAGCCCGACAGCAGAATGTTCGGCAGGAAGTAGAACACCGCGAGCTGCATCGCCTGCAACTGGTTCTGCGCGAGCGACGACAGTGTAATGCCGACCGTCAGGTTCGCGGCGATGAACAGCAGCGCGGACAGGTAGATCGCGAACACGCCGCCGACGAACGGCACATCGAACACGAAGCGCGCCGCGGCGACGATGATCGACACCTGGATCAGCCCGATCAGCACATACGGGACGATCTTGCCCGTCATCACCTCGAGCGGCCGCACGGGCGTCGCGAGCAGGTTCTCCATCGTGCCGCGCTCGCGTTCGCGCGTGATCGCGAGGCCCGTCATCATCACCATCGTCATCGTCAGGATCACGCCCATCAGGCCCGGCACGACGTTGTACTGCGTGATGCCCTCGGGGTTGTACAGCCGGTGCAGCACGACGTCGAACGCGGCCGGGCGGCCGTTCAGGTAGGCGAGCGGGCCCGTCAGGTCCTTGTCCGCGACGGGCTGCACGAGGCCCGGTAGCGCGCCGATCGCTGACGCGGTCGCGACGGGATCGGTCGCGTCCGCCTCGACGAGCAGCGACGGACGCTCGCCGCGCAGCAGCCGTCGCGAGAAGTCGGCCGGCACGTTCAGCACGAACTGCACGTCGCCGCGCGCGAGCGCATGGCGGCCGGCCGCCTCGTCGGGCAGCGTCTCGACGATGTCGAAGTACGCGGAATTGTGCATCGCGGCGACGAAGCTGCGCGCGAACGGGCTCGCATCGGCGACGATCACCGCCGTGGGCAGGTGCTTCGGATCGGTGTTGATCGCGAAGCCGAACAGCGTGAGTTGGATGATCGGCACGCCGACGATCATCGCGAACGTCACGCGGTCGCGCCGCAGCTGCAGGAATTCCTTCAGCACGATGCTCCACCAGCGGGCGACCGAGAACGCGTCGCGCAGGCGCGCCCACGTGTTCATGACGACGCTCCGCCGGACGGCCCGGAGGCACGGCCCATCATGAAGATGAACACGTCCTCGAGCCCGGTGTCGATCGGCGCGACCTGCAGCGCGGCGGGCCCGTCGGCCTGCGCGGCGACCTGCGCGAGCGTCGCGTCGAGCTGCGTGCGATCGCGGCCGCTCACGTGCAGCGCCGAGCCGAACACGACCGTCTGGTCGACGCCCGGCATCGTGCGCAGCCGAGCGGACAATTCGCTCAGATGCGCGCCGGTGACCGCGCGGGTCACGAGCCCCTGCGACGCGACGATCTCCGCCGACGTGCCCTGCGCGAGCAGCTCGCCGTACGCGATATACGCGAGCTTGTGGCAGCGCTCGGCTTCGTCCATGTAGTGCGTGCTGACGAGCACCGAGATTCCCTGCGCGGCCAGCCGGTGCAGTTCTTCCCAGAAGTCGCGGCGCGCAGCCGGGTCGACGCCGGCCGTAGGTTCGTCGAGCAGCAGCAGCGCTGGCTCGTGCAGCATGCAGGCGGCCAGCGCGAGGCGCTGCTTCCAGCCGCCCGACAGCGCGCCCGTGAGCTGGTCCGCGCGGCTCGCGAGGCCGAGCGAGTCGAGCGCGCGCGCGACGGCTGCCTTGCGGTCGGACATCCCGTACACGCGCGCGACGAAGTCGAGGTTCTCGCGGATCGACAGGTCTTCCCAGTACGAGAAGCGCTGCGTCATGTAGCCGACGCGCCGCTTGATCTGCGCGCTGTCGCGCACGATGTCGTAGCCGAGGCAGGTGCCGCTGCCCGAGTCGGGCGTGAGCAGCCCGCACATCATCCGGATCGACGTGGTCTTGCCGCTGCCGTTCGGCCCGAGAAAGCCGAAGATCTCGCCGCGCGCGACGCGCAGCGTCACGTCCTTCACGACGTGCTTGTCGCCGAAATGCTTGTTCAGGCGATCGACGTCGATCGCGTACGGTGCCGGCGGCGCGTTCATGGCACCCTCACGGCGACGGGCTGGCCCGGGTGCAGCTTCGGCGCGTCGGCGACCGCGGGGCGCGCCTCGATCATGAACACGAGCTTGGTCCGGCTCTCGTTGCTGTAGATCACGGGCGGCGTGTATTCGGCCTCGCTCGACACGTAGATGATGCGCGCGGGCACGTCGGCCGCACAGCCGTCGCAGTGGATCGCGACCATGCGCCCGGGCGCGAGCGATGCGACGGCGGCCTCCGGCACGAAGAAGCGCACCTTCAGGTTTTGCGGCGGCAGCATCTGCACGACCGGATTGCCGGCCTGCACCCATTCGCCGACGCGATACAGCGTGTCGTACACGCGCCCGGCGGCGGGCGCGGCGACGCGTTTCTGGTCGAGCTTCCATTGCGCCTCGGCGACCGCCGCCTGCGCGGCGTCGACCTGCGCGGCCTGCGCGGCGACCTGCTGCGCGCGGCCGGGCAGGCGCGCGACGTCGACCTGTTTCTGAAGTTCGCGCATCTGCGCGGCTGTGGTTTGCGCGGACGTGCGCGAATCGTCGAGCTGCTGCTTCGACAGGCCGCCGGCCGCGTACTGGCTTTCATCGCGCGCGAGTTGCGTGGCGGCTCGCGCGGCCAGCGCGGTGGACTGCGCGAGCTGCGCCTGCGTGACCGCGATTTCCGGCGGGCGTTTGCCGGTCTGCAGGTCGGCAAGCTGTGCGCGGGCGGCCGCGAGCTGATGCTGCGCCTGCAGCAGCGCGGCCGTTTCGCTGACGGCTTCGAGCGAGAACGCCGGTGCGCCGGCGGCGAGGGTCTGGCCGCGCGCGACGGACAATTGCGTCAGCGTGCCCGATTGCGACGACGACAGGTACACGAATTCGCCTTCGACGTAGCCCTGATAAGTCGTGCCGTTGCCGGCCGACCGTCCGCAACCGGCGAGCAGCGCGACGGCGACGGTGGCGAGCGCGAGCGGCAGCGCGCGGCGCGCGTTCACGACGGCCTCCGCGGCGAGGGCGAGCGGGCCCGCGCGCGGGGCGCG
>NZ_CABVQC010000061.1 GCF_902499175.1 Burkholderia aenigmatica | reverse complement strand
GGCCGCGTGCGGCGCGCCGTGGCTGCGCTGCAGCGCGACGTCCCAGCCGTGCCGCGCGAAGCCGGTCGCGAGCGCACGGCCGATCGACGCGGCGTCGGCCGCGCTGCCCAGGGCGCCTGTGACGAGCGCCACGCGCTGGGTCGACGTATCGGCTGAAACGGTCATTTACAATGCCGGGATGAACCCGAAAGCTCACGAACCCGCTAGTTTACCTGCTCCCGGCCCTGACGCGCTCGCGCAGTCCGAAACCCTTGCCGAGCAACTGCGCGACGAGATCGCGGCGGCCGGCGGCTGGCTGCCGTTCGACCGCTTCATGGAGCGCGCGCTGTATGCGCCCGGTCTCGGCTATTACAGCGGCGGCGCGCGCAAGTTCGGGCGCCGCGCCGACGACGGCAGCGACTTCGTCACCGCGCCCGAACTGTCGCCGCTGTTCGCGCAGTCGCTCGCGCAACCGGTCGCGGAAGCGCTCGCGGCGAGCGGCACGCGTAGCGTGATGGAGTTCGGCGCCGGTACCGGCAAGCTCGCGGCCGGGCTGCTCGCGGCGCTCGACGTGCTGGAAGCCGGGCTCGACGAATACCTGATCGTCGACCTGTCCGGCGAGCTGCGCGAACGGCAGCGCGACACGATCGCGGCCGCCGCGCCGGCGCTTGCCGCGAAGGTGCGCTGGCTCGACGCGCTGCCCGAGCGGTTCGACGGCGTCGTGGTCGGCAACGAGGTGCTCGATGCGATGCCCGTGCGGCTGTTCGCGAAGGCGGGCGACGCATGGCATGAGCGCGGTGTCGCGCTCGACGCGCACCAGGCGTTCGTGTTCGAAGACCGTCCGGCCGCGCCGGCCGGCCTGCCGCCGGTGCTCGCGGGGCTGGACGATGCGGGCGACGGCTACCTGACCGAGACGCACGAGGCCGCGCTGGCCTTCACGCGCACCGTCTGCACGATGCTCGGGCGCGGCGCGGTGCTGCTGGTCGACTACGGCTTTCCCGCACACGAGTACTACCACCCGCAGCGCGACCGGGGCACGCTGATGTGCCACTACCGCCACCATGCGCACGACGATCCGTTCCTGTACCCGGGGCTGCAGGACATCACCGCGCACGTCGAATTCACCGGCATCTACGACGCGGCGATCGCCACCGGCGCCGACCTGCTCGGCTACACGTCGCAGGCGCGTTTCCTGCTGAACGCGGGCATCACCGACGCACTGGCCGCGATCGATCCGTCGGACATCCACGCGTTCCTGCCGGCCGCGAACGCGGTGCAGAAGCTGATCTCCGAGGCCGAGATGGGCGAGCTGTTCAAGGTGATCGCGTTCTCGCGCGGCATCGACGGCACACTCGACGCGTTCGCGCGCGGCGACCGCTCGCACGCACTCTGACGGGAGCCGACATGCTGCGCTGGCTGATGACGTCGTTCGTCGCGGTGATGATCCTGACGCGCTGCTGGCCGTGGCTCGGCAAGCTCGGCATCGGGCGGATGCCGGGCGACGTCACGCTGACGCTCGGCGGGCGGCGCTACCCGTTCCCGTTCATGTCGACGCTGGTGCTGACGATGCTGGTATCGATGGTGGCGCGGCTGCTTTAGGGCCTGTTCACGCTAATGACGTGCTTGCGCTGGCCACCACGAATGAATTTTCCCGAACAGGGGAACGTGCCTTTTCGCCCGCATTGCGGCGTCGTTCGTCGCTTGTCCCCCAAGGGGACTTCCTTCGGGGCGTTTGGCACGGCCAAACGGCGCTCCGCACTTCTTGCACTGTGAGCGGAAAGGCGCGTTCGCAAGCCCGTTATTAGCGTGAACAGGCCCTAAGCCGCGCCTGAATGGCGGCGCGCGTTACAGCTCGATTTCGCCGAGGATCCGGTGCGCGAGCGCCTTCGCCTCGTCGAACGCTTCCTCCTCGCTGGGGCTCGTCGAGTGGACGTCGTAGCGCGTGTTCTCGGTGTCGTCCCCGTCGTCCCGCGCGAGGATCACGTAACCCTGGAACTGCCCGTTGCCCGCATGCTGGGTATGCGCCTTGGCCGTGTAGATGCCTTTCGTGAACGTGTTGGTGTCCATCGTGCTCTCCCGCAAAAGGACACTTCATCGTAGCACTGCGGCGCAGCATGTACAGCGCCGCTTATCGGTGACCGAACGGCGTCCGGTCGCGGCGTCCGGTCACCGTCCTTCCCGTCATCGTTCGATCAGCGCGACGACCTCGTCGAGCGTCGGCGCGTGCGCGCCCGTATGCCGGCACGCGGCGGCGCCCGCCGCCAGCGCGAACACGAGATGCTCGCGCCACGATCGCTGCGGCGCGGCCATCAGGCTGAACAGCATGCCGCCGATCGACGCGTCGCCCGCGCCGACGGTGTCGGCTACTTCGACGCGCGGCGGGCTGGCTTCATGCACGTCGCCGTCCACGTAGAGCGTCGCCGCCTGCGCGCCGCGCGTGACGAGCACGGCCGCGCGCGGGTTCAGCGCGCGCACCGCGCCGATCGCGTCGGGGCCGTCGCCGCCGAACAGGTGCCGCAGGTCTTCGTCGGACACCTTGATCAGGTCGGCGAGTGCGGCCATTTTCTCCAGCGTCGGCCGGTACGCGGCCGTCATCAGGTTCCGGACGTTCGGGTCGAAGCTGATCTTCACGCCGCGCGCGTGCAGGTCGGCCGCGAGCGCGGCCAGCGTGCCGGCGAGCGGTTCGCGCACCAGGCTGATGCAGCCGAAATGCGCCCATTTCACGTGGTCGGTCCAGCCGGCCGGCAGCCGTGCCGGATCGAACGCGAGGTCGGCGCTCGCTTCGCCGATGAAGAAGTACGCGGGCGGGCGTGTCTCGTGGACGATCGCGAGCAGCGGCGGCCGTGCGACGCGCTGCAGGAAGCGCAGGTCGAGCCCGGCCGCTTCGCTCGTGCGCCACAGCACGTCGGAGAAGCAGTCTTCGCCGATCGAACCCGCGAGCGCGCTCGGCACGCCGAGCCGCGCGACCGCGCGCGCGACGTTCCAGCCGGCGCCGCCCGGCACCGACGTCCATTGCGCGTCGCCCGCGCGCACCATGTCGGTCAGGATGTCGCCCGCCGACACGAAAGCCGGAAACGTGCCGCCACTCATTGCGTCGGCTCGCTGCGTTGAGTGCGGGCGAGGGTCGCCAGCACGTCGTAGCACGCGCCCATCGTGTGATAGTCGGTCTTGCCGGCCGGGCTCTTCTCGTCGCTGTACTTGCGGTTGTCGCAGGTGAGGATCCGGTACCACGCGCCGTAGCGGTGATCGACGAAGTGCGCCCAGCTATAGCGCCAGATCTCGTCGTACCAGTCCCAGAAGCGCTCGCTGCCGGTGCGCGCGCCGAGCATCGCGGCCGCCGCGAACGTTTCCGCCTGCACCCAGAAGTACTTGTTGTGGTCGCAGATCGTGAAGTCGGGGCCGAAGCCGTAGTTCAGCCCGCCGTGATCGGCGTCCCACGCGTGCGTGAGTGCGGCGTCGAACAGCTCGGCCGCGCGCGGCACGAGCCAGTCGAGCGGGCGGTGCCGCTCGAGGAGCAGCAGCAGCTTTGCCCATTCGGTCTGGTGTCCGGGCTGGAAGCCCCACGGACGGAAGATGTTCGAGCTGTCTTCCTTGTTGTAGTCCCAGTCGACCGACCAGTCCGCATGGTAGTGCTCCCACACGAGCCCGCCCGACAGCGCGGCCTGGCGCTGCGTGACGTGGGACGCGAGCTTCTCCGCGCGATCGAGGTACGTGAGGTGGCCGGTCGCCTCGTACGCGGCGAGCAGCGCCTCCGTCATGTGCATGTTGGCGTTCTGGCCGCGATACGACGACACGATCCAGTTCGGCGTCGCGTCGTCCGCGTACAGGCCGGCTGCCGCATCCCAGAAGCGGTGCTCGGCCAGCTCGTAGGTGGCCGCGATCAGCGGGCGGGCCTCGTCGATGCCGGCCATCGTCGCGTGCGCGGCCGCGAGCAGCACGAACGCGAGCCCGTAGCAGTGGCGCGTGCCGTCGAGCGTCGCGCGCTTCGCGCCGTCGCGCCAGTCGAGTTCCCAGTCGTAGCCCTGCAGTTCGTCGTCCCAGTGCGCGTCGCGCAGGAAGCGCAGCCCGTGGCGCGCGTATTCCAGGTGGCGCGGGTCGCCGAAATGCCGGTACGCCATCGCGTAGTTGAAGACGAACCGGCAACTGCTGACGAGGTGGCGCGACGTGCGGTTGTAGATGCTGCCGTCGTCGCGGAAGTAGTGGTAGAAGCCGCCCGTCGGGTCGAACGCGTTCGTCGCGTAGAAGCGCAGTGTGTCTTCGATGTGCGACAGCAGGAACGACGGATCGCGGAAACTCGCGACGAACGGCGCGGCTTGCGTGTGGGCGGCCGGCGCGGCCGTGCAGGGTTGGACCGGGGGCATGTTCATGATTCGGTGACCGTGGCGGTATCGAGTGCCGGGGAGCCGGCGGGCTGGCTGCTGGCCCGCACGATCAGCTCGACGGGCAGGGAGATCTCGGTGCGCTCGGGCGCGTCGGCGAGCAGCAGCTCGACGCCGCGGCGGCCGAGCGCCTCCTTGTCGACCGCGAGCGTCGTGAGCGGCGGGCTCGCGTGCGCGGCGGCCGGGATGTTGTCGAAGCCGACGATCGCGATGTCGTCGGGAATGCGCAGCCCGCGTGCGATGCAGACGCGCTGCGCGGCGAGCGCGGCTGCGTCGTTGTACGCGAAGACGGCCTCCGGGCGCGGGCCCGGCGCGTCGAGCAATTGCTCCATCGCACGCGCGGCGCCGGTGTCGGGATCGAGCCCCGCGTCGATCGTCACTTCGTACGCAGGATCGAACAGCCGCCCGGCCTCGAAGAACGCGCGGCGGTAGCCGATCGCGCGCTGCGCGATGCTGTAGTGCGCGGGCGAGCCGCCGATGAACGCGATCCGCGTGCGGCCGGTGGCGAGCAGGTGGCGCATCGCGAGCGCCGCGCCCGTCGCGTTGTCGATGTTGACCGAGCGCAGCCCGGGCGCCCACAGGTCGATCAGCACGAGCGGCCGGCCGGTCGCGGCGAGCGCCTCGATCGTCTCCGGCTCGATGAAGCCGGCCACCGCGATTGCGTCGGGCGCGTGCGGGCGCATCTGGCGCAGCACGTCGTCGTTCGGCCCGACCGTGAGCAGCGTCGGCACGATGCCGCGCTCACGGCACGCGTCCTCGACGCCGTGCAGCACGTGCGAGAAGAACGGGCTGGCCGGAAAGCGGTTGTGCTGGCGATGCAGCAGGAAGGTGAGCCGGCGGATGCGTGGCCGCAGCTGCGCGGGATCGTAGCCGAGCTGCTGCGCGATCTCGACGATGCGCGCACGCGTGGCTTCGGACAGGCCCGGCTGGTTTTTCAGCGCGCGGGAGACGGTGCCGATCGAGACCTCTGCCGCCCGCGCCACATCGCGAATGGTGGTACCCATCGTTCGTTCGGGATCCGGTTTGTTTAGGTTGAAAGCGATTGTATAGTAAAACATATCGCGGAATTCGGGCCGGATAGCCGGGGAATACCCGCAAATTCTGGCTTTTTAAGCGCTAATCTGCGAAAACGCCGTTACTAAAAATACTAAACAAAACACGAAAAAGGCAAGGTGGGCGTGCGGACATCTGGCGAGCGGGAAGGGGGCAAGCGGGCCGGCTTCACGCATTCGCGCGGGCAGTGCCCGACTGCCTTCGCCGGCCGCCGGGAAGGTGGCATGCAACTAACGGTCTGGCTGCTTGACCGGCGATAGTTCGCTACCGCCGCACCGGGGCGCCGTGTTCCGTAAACGACGGCCGCCGCCGTTCAGCGTATTGCCACCGCCGGCGGTTCGCCGCGATGGCGCAGCGCGGCACGGCCGGCATCGAGATCGACCACCGCGAGCCCGTCCGGCTGCTGTTTCGCGCGCCGCTTCGCGAGCGCGGCGACCGATGCGATCTCGTCGCTGCCGTAGCGCTTCGCGCCATGCGCGCCGGCCGGCACGCCGACCACGCCGATCGCCATCGTCACGAAGCCGAAGAATGCCGGATTGCCGTGGCGGTCCTCGCCGCGCAACCCGCCTGCCTGCCGGTCGGCCTGCGTGTAGAAGAGCTGCGCGCCGTCGTTGAAGCGCGCGATCGCGTCGGCGGCGCGTTCGCGCCAGTCGGCGCGCTGGAACAGCACGAGGAAATCGTCGCCGCCGACGTGCCCGAGAAAGTCGCGCTGCGGGTCGCACACGCCGGCCAGTACCGTCGCCGCGAACTTCAGCACCTCGTCGCCCTGCCAGTAGCCGTACTGGTCGTTGAACGGCTTGAACTGGTTCAGGTCGACGTAGCACGCGTGAAAGCCGGCGTCGCGCTGGAGCAGGCGGTCGATGTGCGCGCTGATCGGGATGTTGCCGGGCAGGAACGTCAGCGGATTCGCGTAGCGCGCGGCTTCGATGCGCATCTCGGTCACCGCGCGCACGAGGCTCTCGCCGGTGCCGAGCCCGACGTAGCGGCCGTGTTCGGTGATCACGAAGCCGTCCGCGAGATAGCGCTGGTCGTGGCTCGCGAGCAGCATCGCGAGCTGCTCGAACGTCGTCGCGTTGTCGATCATCAGCGGCGAGTCGTTCGCGAACTGCAGGCACGGCTTCTTGCCGAACACCTCGCGGTGGTACGGCAGCGCGAAGCGGTCGATGAAGCCGCGGCGATTCACCAGCGCGACGGGCCGCCCGCGTTCGACGAGCGCGACCGCGTGCAGGTCGGGCATCCGGTTGAACAGGTCGAGCACGTCGTTGCTGGTCGCGTCGCGCGGCAGTGCCGGCGCCGGAACCAGCATCTTCCCGGCGATCGTGCCGGCCGGCCGCACCGAGCGCGTCGCGCCGGGAAACACCGCGATGTGCGGCGCGCGGATCGCATCGCGCGCGGCCGGCGCGACGACCCGCGACGGCTGCGCGTTCGGCCGGCCGAGCAGGAAACCCTGCACGCAGCAGATGCCCATGTCGCGCACGACGATCAGGTCGCATTCGTTCTCGATGCCTTCCGCGATCAGTTGCGCGCCGCTCGCCTGCGCGAAGTGCTGCATGGCCTTCACGGCCTCGAATTTCAGCGGGTCGCGGGCGATGTCGTGGATGAAGAAGCGGTCGATCTTCACGACGTCCGGATGCAGGCGCAGCCACAGGTTCATGCTCGCGTTCGCGGTGCCGTAGTCGTCGAGCGCGAACTGGATGCCGGTGTCGCGCAGCGAGGCGACCGCCGGCCCGATATGCGTGATGTCGGTCGTCGCGTTCTGCTCGGTCAGCTCGATCACGATGCGCTCGGCGGCGACCCGCGCGCGGCCGAGCAGCTGGCGGATGCGCTCGCGTTCGCGCGCGAGTTGCAGGATCGTGCCCGCGCTGAAATTGAGGAACAGCTTGCCGTCGCAGCCGAGCGCCGCGAACGCGTCGAGGCAGGTGAGCGCGGCGGCCTGTTCGAGCGCGAGGGTCTCGCCTTCGCGCGCGGCCAGCGCGAACAGCGCGGCGGGCGGCTCGAGGTCGGTGCCGCGCGGGCCGCGTATCAGGCCCTCGTATCCGACGACCGTCCCCGACCCGAGATCGACGATCGGCTGGAAGACGGCGGCGAGCGCGCGATCCGCGATCAGGCGCGTGGTGCGGGCGGCAGCGGAGTCGGAGTGGGGCGCGGGCATGGGCGAGAGCAGCCGAATCGACAGGACGCCCGACTTAACGGCACCGCTCGCGGGGAATTGAATGAAGATTTCGTGACGCGATGGGCGTTGCTGGTGCATCGCGTCGGTGTGCAGTTGGGAGGGCGGTACCGCAGGAGGGCGGGAAGGCAGGAGGGCAGGTGGGCAGTTGGTCGGAAAGGCGGGAAGCGGGAAGCGGGAAGCGGGAAGCGCGAGGCGCGAGGCGCGAGGCGCGAGGCGCGAGGCGCGAGGCGGGAAGGCGGGAAGGCGGGAAGGCGGGAAGGCGGGAAGGCGGGAAGGCGGGAAGGCGGGAAGGCGGGAAGGCGGAGGGCGGGAAGGCGGAGGGCGGAAAGGCGGGAAGGCCACCCAGAGCCATCCCGCCGCCCTGATCGTCAGCGCTTGCCTGCGCTCAGCGCGCCGGGCGCCGATGTCGCGTCGCCCTCGTCGTGCTCGCCGCTCATGTCGCGCGCCCCCCAGCGCTGCGCGAGCGCCGCGCACGCCATCAGCTGGATCTGGTGGAACAGCATCAGCGGCAGCACGATCGCGCCGACCGCGTTCGCCGAGAAGATTACCTTCGCCATCGGCACACCGGCCGCGAGGCTCTTCTTCGATCCGCAGAAGATGATCGTGATCTGGTCGGCGCGGTTGAAGCCGAGCCGCTTGCTGACGAACGCAGTCAGCAACAGCGCGATCGCGAGCAGCACGAGGTTGACGACGAGCAGGCCGCCGAGCGCGCGCGGCGGGATCTGGTGCCACAGGCCTTCGTTGACGGCCTCGCTGAAGGCGACGTAGACGACGAGCAGGATCGAACCCTGGTCGACGAAGCGCAGCACGCCGCGGTTGCGGTCGATCCAGCCGCCGATCACGGGCCGCAGCAGCTGGCCGGCGATGAACGGCACGAGCAGTTGCATCACGATGCTGCCGACGGTGCTCCACGGCGACGCGGCAGCCGCCGACTGCGACGTGATCATCAGCCCGACGAGCGCCGGCGTGACGAAGATGCCGAGCAGGCTCGACGCGGATGCCGCGCACACGGCGGCCGGCACGTTGCCCTTCGCGATCGACGTGAACGCGATCGACGACTGGACCGTCGACGGCAGCGTGCACAGGAACAGCACGCCCGCATACAGCGTCGGCGTGACGAGCGGCTGCAGCACGGGTTTCAGCGCGAGGCCGAGCAGCGGGAACAGCGCGAACGTGCTGAGCAGCACGACCGCGTGCAGCCGCCAGTGGGTCGCCCCCGCGACGACGGCTTCGCGCGACAGCTTCGCGCCGTGCAGGAAGAACAGCAGGCCGACGGCGATGTTGGTCGCCCAGTTGAACGCGTGCGCGGCCGGGCCGCGGCACGGCAAGAGGCTCGCGAGCACGACGGTGCCGACGAGCGCGAGCGTGAAATTGTCGGGAAGAAAACGGGGACGGGCCATCAGGAACTCGATTCGGAAACGACGGAGGCGCGCGTCGCGCGCGCGGATGGCGCCATTGTCCCGGTTGGCAATTCACTACACAAATTCATTGTGGGAATCGATTGATGAATCAATCTCATGCAACAACGCCCACGGTATCGGCCCGGCCATGCGCAAAACGGCAGAAGAATGTTCTGTCCCGGCCGCGGGCGGAAGTGAAAAAACCTAGCAGTAACATGGTGTTACACCGATGCCGGCGACATAACACTTTTTGGCTCGACACGCTTTCGGCCCGCTCATAAATTACTGCTGAAAGCCTAGCGTCGGCCAAAAGCGGCCGGCGGCGGGCATGGACTGGCTCTGAACGATGACGGAACGGGTGAAACGGAAGATCGGACGATGGGTGGCAGGCGTGCTCGGCGCGCTGCTGATGCCGCTCGCGCTCGCGCAACCGCCCCACGGCGGTCATGCGTTCGGCGGCCACGGCTTCGGTGGCGGCGACATGCGCGCGTACGGTCAGCCGGCTGGCGGTGCGCCCGTCTGGCGCCGCGTCGCGCCTCCTCCTGGTGCACGCGCCGGCGGCGTGAGCGGCTACGGCTCCCGCTGGGGGCTGCGGCCGACGCCGTCGTATGGCCATTACGCCGCGCAGAGCCCGTATCGCCCGATCAGCGCCGACGCGCGTCAGATGCCGCGCCCGCCGGGCGGCGGCAACGTGCCGCTGCGCGCCGGTTCGATCCGCGCCGACGTCGCGCGCTACAACGAGGAGCGCGGCGGCCGTCCGATGCCGCCGCCCCGCTCGCAGGAAGAGCCTGCGCACTCGCCGTTTTTCTCCCCGTTCTACCGAAACTGAGCGCCCGCGCGCTCGTCCCTCCGCCGGCTGATGCGAATTCGCCACAGTCGCGCACAGATTTCCGCTGATTTTCCCGCCGCATTGCGCTATCTTTCGCGCCCGGATCGCGTGTGCCACGCCGCCGGCCCGCCGTGCGACCGCGTTCAGGCCGGGCCGCCGACGGGTTTCCGGCCATGTATCCGTTCCGCGAAGTTAATGCTGCCGCTATACCAGCAATAAGTGTGCGCAATTTTGACCGGACGAATGATCCGTAAAGATGGCTGCGCCCCATACGACGCAAGCACTCGGCTCCAAAAAACAACGCTCGCGCCACTTCTCGACAATTCGACAAGATCTGGAGATCTAATGAAAGCATTCGCTCGCCGTGCATCGCGCACGTCCGTCAAGCTGATCGCCGCGGCCGCCTGCGTGGCGGCAACCGCTCCCGTCCATGCACAGTCGAGCGTGTCGCTCTATGGTCAGGTCGACGAATGGGTCGGCGCAACCAAGTTCCCGGGCGGCAACCGCGCGTGGAACGTGAGCGGCGGCGGGATGTCGACGTCGTACTGGGGCATGCACGGCGCCGAGGATCTCGGCAACGGCTACAAGGCGATCTTCACGCTGGAAAGCTTCTTCCGCGCGCAGAACGGCCAGTTCGGCCGCTTCCAGGGCGACACCTTCTTCGCGCGCAACGCGTACGTCGGCATCGATTCGCCGTACGGCACGGTGACGGCCGGTCGCCTGACGACGCACCTGTTCCTGTCGACGATCCTGTTCAACCCGTTCTACGACTCGTACACCTTCTCGCCGATGGTGTACCACGTGTTCCTCGGCCTCGGCACGTTCCCGACCTATCCGAGCGACCAGGGTGCCGTCGGCGATTCGGGCTGGAACAACGCGCTGTCATATACGTCGCCGTCGTTCGGTGGCCTGAATTTCGGCGCGATGTACGCGCTCGGCAACCAGGCCGGCGACAACGGCTCGAAGAAGTGGAGCGCGCAGTTCAACTATGCGAACGGCCCGTTCGCGGCGACCGCGGTCTACCAGTACGTGAACTTCAACAACGGCCCGCGTGACCTGAGCGCGCTGGTGGCCGGCATGAAGAGCCAGGGCATCGCGCAAGTCGGCGCGACCTACGACCTGAAGTACGTGAAGCTGTTCGGCCAGTACATGTATACGAAGAATGACCAGGTCGCGGGCAGCTGGCACGTGAATACCGCGCAAGGCGGCGTGTCGGTGCCGCTCGGCGTGGGCAACGCGATGGCGTCGTACGCGTACTCGCGCGACGCGGGCGGCCTCGACCAGACGCGCCAGACCTGGGCCGTCGGCTACGACTATCCGCTGTCCAAGCGCACGGACGTCTACGCTGCGTACATGAACGACCACATCAGCGGCCTGTCGTCCGGCAACACGTTCGGCGCCGGCATCCGCGCGAAGTTCTGACGCGCACACGCGACCGGTGCGCCGGTCGCGCGCGAAAATCGCGTCCGCGCTACATGTTTTTCCGCCAAAACGGCGCCGCCACCCGCGGCGCCGTTTTGCCTTTGTTGACCTTTCTGTTTCCTCGCCTTTGTTACCCTATCTCGTAATTGGACCATTCCCCCGTCATTACGAGCTAGTTCGATGGATACCCTCGTCAGCATGAATGTGTTTCGCTACGTCGTCGAAGTGGGCAGCTTCGTCGGCGCGGCCGAGCGCATGCAGATGTCGGCTGCGATGGCGAGCAAGCACGTGATGCATCTCGAGCAACAGCTCGGTGCGCGGCTGCTGCATCGCACGACACGACGCGTCGCCCCCACCGAGGCGGGACGCGAATACTATGAGCGCCTCGTGCAGGCGCTGTCGGAACTCGACGAAGCCGGGCAGGCCGTCGGCGCCGCAAGCGTGGTGCCGCAAGGCAGGCTGCGCGTGACGTCGCTGTCCGCGTTCGGGCTGCGGCACGTGATGCAGGCCGTCACCGATTATGCGGGCCGGTTCCCGGACGTGACCGTCGACATGACGCTGTCCGATCGCGTGGTTGACCTGATCGAGGAAGGCTACGACGTCGCGGTGCGCGCGGCGCCGAACGGCTTGAAATCGTCGTCGCTGGTCGCGCGGCAGATCGCGACCGCGCACATCCTGCTGGTCGCGTCGCCCGAGTATCTCGAGAAACACGGCACGCCCGCGACGATCGCCGATCTCGCGCACCACAACTACCTGCGGCGCGACTCGAATTCGACGATGCTCGACTCGCTGGTGATCGACGCGGCCGCCGCATCGCGCGTGAACCTCAACGGCAACCTGATCGTGAATCACCTCGAAGGGCTGCGTGCGGCCGTGCTCGCGGGCGCGGGCATCGCGCTGCTCGGCACCGAGGTGGTCGGCGACGACATCGAGTCCGGCCGGCTCGTGCCGGTGCTGCTCGATGCGGTGCCGCCGCACGAGGCGCCGATCTATGCGGTCTACGCGAGCCGGCGTCACGTGTCCGCGAAGGTGCGTTCGTTCGTCGACTTCCTGGCGGCGCGTTTCGAAGGGCAGTCGCTGTGCCCGTCGATCGAATCGCACCTGCGCGTGCTGCCGATGACGCGGATGAAGCGCGCGGTCTGAACCGTCTTTCCCGCTGCGGCGGGGCAATGAAAAAGCGCGAACCGCTGCGGTTCGCGCTTTTTTTTGTCTGACGGTATGTGGGCCGGTGGCGGCCGTCATGGCCGCCGCATCCGTCAGCGCGGAATGCCGAGCCGTGCCTTCGCGTCGTCGTACTCGCGCTTCAGGCGCTCGACGAGCGCACCCACGCTCGGCAGGTCGTCCATCAGGCCGACGCCCTGGCCGGCGCCCCAGATGTCCTTCCACGCCTTCGTCTTGTCGCTGCCGAAATTCATCTTGGTCTTGTCGGATTCCGGCAGTGCGTCCGGATCGAGGCCGGCCTTCTCGATGCTCTCGCGGATGTAGTTGCCGTGCACGCCCGTGAACAGGTTCGTGTAGATGATGTCCGACGATTTCGCGTTCACGATCGCGTGCTTGTAGTCGTCGATCGCGTGCGCTTCCTGGGTCGCGATGAAGCGCGTGCCCATGTACGCGAAATCGGCGCCCATCGCCTGCGCGGCGAGGATCGAGCCGCCGTTCGCGATCGAGCCGGACAGCACGATCGGACCGTCGAAGATCTTGCGGACTTCGCCGACGAGCGCGAACGGCGACGTCGTGCCTGCGTGGCCGCCTGCGCCGGCCGCGACGAGGATCAGCCCGTCGACGCCGGCTTCGAGCGCCTTCTGCGCGTGACGCAGGTTGATCACGTCGTGCAGCACGATGCCGCCGTAGCTGTGCACCGCGTCGACGATCTCGCGCGCCGGCGCGCGCAGGCTCGTGATGAAGATCGGCACCTTGTGCTCGACGCACACGCGCACGTCGTGCTCGAGCCGCGCATTCGACTGATGGACGATCTGGTTGACCGCGATCGGGCCGATCACCGCGTCGGGATTTTTTGCCTGGTGGTCGGCGAGCTCGGACTGGATCTGCGTGAGCCACTCGTCGAGCAGTTCGGCCGGGCGGGCGTTGAGCGCGGGGAATGAACCGACGATGCCCGCCTTGCATTGCGCGAGCACGAGTTCGGGGTAGCTGACGATGAACATCGGCGACGCGATGACGGGCAGCGTCAGGTTTTGCAGGACGGTGGGCAATGCCATGTGATGTCTCCAGTCTCCAGGGGCGGTCGCGCGGTCGCGCCGACGCCATGCTTTGCGGTCGAACCGTAATTCGAGTGTAGCTGCGAAACGAGGTCGTTCTTATTAATACGAACGATCGTGCGATTCTACGCGAGCTTAACAAACTGCACGGTGTGGCGGCAATCGAGTGAGTGTTCTCTTTCTACGGATTCTGGGGGGTACCGCGCTGTGCAGACGCGCAAGCGCTCCTAAAATAACCGCCATAACAAACCAACGAGAAACAAACCATGTCGTTTGAGGCGTTTGCACCGTTTCGCGTGACGGTGCAGGACACCGACATCTTCGGTGTCAAAGGAGGCGCGGGTCCGCCGCTCCTGTTGCTGCACGGACATCCGCAAACCCACATGATCTGGCATCGCGTTGCCGCGACGCTCGCGAATCATTTCACGGTGATCGCCACCGACCTGCGCGGTTGCGGCGCATCGGGCAAGCCGCCGAGCGACGCGCAGCATGCGCCGTATTCGAAACGTGCGATGGCGGCCGACCAGGTCGCCGTGATGCGGCATTTCGGTTTCGACCACTTCCACGTGTGTGCGCACGATCGCGGCGCGCGGGTCGCGCACCGGCTCGCGCTCGATCATCCGGACGCCGTCGAGCGGATGATGCTGCTCGACATCGCGCCGACGCTCGCGATGTACGAGAAAACCGATCGTGCGTTCGCGACCGCGTATTTCCACTGGTTCTTCCTGATCCAGCCGGCGCCGCTGCCGGAGACGCTGGTCGGCGCGCATACCGATGCGTACATCGAGCGCGTGATGGGCAACCGGTCAGCCGGGCTCGCGCCGTTCGCGCCCGAGGCGCTCGCCGCGTACCGGGCCGCGCTCGCGCAGCCGGGCGCCGTGCATGCGATGTGCGAGGACTACCGCGCGTCCGCGACGATCGATCTCGAGCACGACCGTGCGGATCTCGAGCGCGGCAACAAGGTCGCGTGCCCGCTGCGCGTGCTGTGGGGCGAGAACGGGATCGTCGGCCGCTGCTTCGATCCGCTCGACGAATGGCGTCGTGTCGCGCGCGACGTCAGCGGCCGCGCGCTCGACTGCGGGCACTACATTCCGGAAGAGGCGCCCGTCGCGCTGATCGACGAGCTGCTCGCGTTTTTCGAGGCGCGCGACCCGGCGGCATAAGCGCGCGTGCGGGCGGCGCGTGCCGCCCGCTGCTCAGCGGTGCGCGCCGTCGTCCTCGACGAGCGGCGGCAGCCGGCGCGGCACCGGTGTCGATTTCACGATCGCGGTGCTCGTCTCGGCCCGCTCCGTCACTTTCGACAGGATGCCGTCGAGGTGCTCGATCGTGCGCAGGTAGAGCCGGCAGATGAAGCAGTCGTCGCCGGTGACCTTGTCGCATTCGACGAATTCGGGAATCCGCCGCAGCATCTCTTCGACGAGATGCAATTGGCCGGGCAGCGGCTTCACGCGGACGATCGCCTGCAGCGTGTAGCCCAGTGCGCGCGGATCGAGCTCGACGGTGAACGCGGCAATCACGCCTTGCGCTTCGAGCCGCCGCACGCGGTCGGCGGTCGCGGGCGCCGACAGCCCGATCTGCCGGGCGAGTTCGCTGGTGGCGATGCGCGCGTCGTCGGCCAGCGCCGCGAGGATCGCGCGGTCGATCGCGTCGAGCGACGCGACCGCGGGCGGGGAAAGGCGTTTCGGCATGATCGCTTTGCTTTCGAAGGTGAATCGGTTGATTCACTTCAGTTTAGCCGTGGTTGTCGTGAAGGCAAGTTTCTAGAATCGAAGTCATCCACTCTTCTGAACGGAGTTCACGATGGCTTCGAATGAAATTCGCCGCGGCGCCGCCGAGATGGTCGTCGCGATGATGATGTCCGGCACGATCGGCTGGCTCGTGATGTCGTCGCAGCAGCCGCTGACGAACGTCGTGTTCTTCCGTTGCCTGTTCGGTGCCGCGACGCTTGCGATCGTCTGCGCGGCGTTCGGCTTCCTGCGTCGCGCGCTGTTCTCGCCGCGGATGCTCGCGCTTGCGACGCTCGGCAGCGTCGCGATCGTCGCGAACTGGCTGCTGCTGTTCGCCGCCTATTCGCGCGCATCGATCTCGATGGCGACCGCCGTCTACAACACGCAGCCGTTCATGCTGGTCGCGCTCGGCGCGATCGTGTTCCGCGAGCGGATCACCGCGTCGACGGTGGCATGGCTCGCGCTCGCATTCGTCGGGCTCGTCGCCGTGGTGCGCGTCGAGCCGGCCGTGCTCGCGGTGCCGGGCGAATATCTGGAAGGCGTCGCGCTGTCGCTCGGTGCGGCCTTTCTGTATGCGATCTCGTCGATCGTCACGAAGCACCTGAAGGGCACGCCGCCGCATCTGCTCGCGCTGCTGCAGGCCGGCCTCGGTGTCCTGCTGCTCGCGCCGTTCGCGCACTTCGGCACGCTGCCGGCGACCGCCGGGCAGTGGTTCGACCTCGTCGTGCTCGGCGTCGTGAACACGGGTCTGATGTATGTGCTGCTGTACGGCGCGATCCAGAAGCTGCCGACCGCGATGACGGGTGCGCTGTCGTTCGTCTATCCGGTCGTCGCGATCGTCGTCGATCACGTTGCGTTCGGGCAGACGCTCGCGTGGACGCAGGTGTTCGGCGCGCTGCTGATCCTGCTCGCGGCGGCCGGCGTGAATCTCGGCTGGCGCATCGTGCCCGCGCGTCGCACGGCAGTCGGCAACTGAAACGGTCGTACGATTCGGCGTGTCGAATGCGAATTTCCGGAACGCGTATTGCGAGCGAAAGCGGCGCGCGCGCACGCATGAAAGACGCTGTAAGAAGTTGTAGGGAAACACCCGATGCGATGCGGCCGCGTCGCTCGTATGATGCGGGCTGTGACGTTGATCACGTTCACAGGATTCCGATCTCGATGCCGTTCGCCCGTCAGGCTGAACGGCTTTTTTTTATGCGCCGCTTCCCGCAATCAGCCGCCGCCGCGCATCGAGCCGCGCGAGCAACGCGCGCCTCGCGTCGTCGTCCGACGCACGCCACCCCTTGATCTCGTTACGCGTGCGCAGGCAACCCGCGCACCAGTCGGTGCGCGGATCGATCCGGCAGACGTCGGTGCACGGCGACGCGACCGTGCCGACTTGCACCGGCACGTCGCTCATGCGGGCTCCCGCAACGCGACGTCCGCGACCGGCGCACCCGTCAGCGACACGAGTTCGTTCGGCGACAGGTTGAACACCGCGTGCGGATGGCCGGCGGCCGCCCACAGGCTGTCGAGCGCGAGCAGGTCGGCGTCGATCAGCGTGACGGGTTCGACGAGATGGCCGATCGGGCAGACGCCGCCGATCGCGTAGCCGGTGTTGTCGCGCACGAACTTCGCGTCCGCGCGGCCCACTGCGCCGACCTGCGCGGCGACCTTCTTCTCGTCGACGCGATTGACGCCGCTCGCGACTACGAGCACCGGCGCACCGTCCGACTGCCGGCGAAACAGGATCGACTTCGCGATCTGCGCGACCGAGCAGCCGAGTCCGGCTGCGGCTTCGGCGGAAGTCTTGCCGGTTTCGGCGAGCATCACGATGCCTTTCTCGTGGCCGCGCTCGCGCAGCAGCAGCGCGACGCGGCGCGCGGAATCGGGGAGGGCGTCGAGTGAAGCGGGTGTCGTCATGTCGAGGAATCCGTGGAAAGTCGGGGTCACACGCAGTTCGCGGCGTCGGCCGCGCTCTGCGCCTTGGCGAGCAGTGCGCGACCGGCGCGCGACACGTTCGCGCGGCCGATCGCGTTCGAGATGAAGTCGCCGGCGGCGACGACCTGCGCGAGATCGATGCCGGTTTCGATGCCGAGGCCCTGCATCAGGTACAGCACGTCCTCGGTCGCGACGTTGCCGGTCGCGCCCTTCGCGTACGGGCAGCCGCCGAGGCCCGCGACCGACGCGTGGAAGATCTCGATCCCTTCGAACAGCGCCGCGTAGATGTTCGCGAGCGCCTGGCCGTAGGTGTCGTGGAAGTGGCCCGACAGGCGTTCGCGCGGAAACACGCGCGTGACGGCCGACAGCACTTCGCGCGTGCGCTTCGGCGTGCCGACGCCGATCGTGTCGGCGATGTCGATCTCGTCGCAGCCGAGCGCGGCGAAGCGTTCGACGACGTCGACGACTGATGCGACCGGCACTTCGCCCTGGTACGGGCAGCCGAGCGTGCACGACACGCTGCCGCGCAGCCGCAGGCCCGCATCCTTCGCGGCCTTCGCGACGGGCTCGAAGCGCGCGATGCTCTCGGCGATGCTGCAGTTGATGTTCCGCTGCGAGAACGCCTCGCTCGCTGCGCCGAAGATCACGACTTCGTCGGCGCGCGCGGCGACCGCATTCTCGAAGCCCTTCAGGTTCGGTGTGAGCACCGAGTACACGGTGCCCGCGCGGCGCTCGATGCCGGCCATCACGTCGGCGCCGTCGGCCATCTGCGGCACCCATTTCGGCGACACGAACGACGCGGCCTCGATATTGCGGAAGCCGGCGTGCGACAGCCGGTCGACGAGCGCGATCTTCACGTCGGTCGGCACGAAGGTCTTCTCGTTCTGCAGCCCGTCGCGCGGGCCGACTTCGACGATCTTGACGGCGGTGGGGAACGTCATGGTTGTCTCCTGGTTTGCTTGTAGGTTCAGTAGCCGCGTGCGTAGTCGACGATGCCGCCGACGCGCTCGCCGCGCTCGAGCGCGCGGATCTTGCCGGCGATCTGTGCGATGGCTTCGTCGCGCAGCGTCTCGGCCGAGCTGTGCGGGGTGATCGTGATGCGCGGCGCGTGCCAGAACGGATGGTCTTCCGGCAGCGGCTCGCGATCGAACACGTCGAGCGTCGCGGCGGCCACCCGGCCGCTCGACAGCGCGTCGAGCAGGTCGGCTTCGACGAGATGCGCGCCGCGCGCGACGTTGATGACATACGCGCCGGGCGCGAGCCGCGCGAACGTGCGCGCCGACAGGATGCCGTCGGTGTCGGGCGTGCTCGGCAGCAGGTTGACGAGCACCTTCGCGCCGTCGATGCATGCGTCGAACGCGCCTTCTCCGGCAAAGGTTGTGACGCCGTCGAGCTGCTTCGCGCTGCGGCTGTAGCCGCGCACGGGCAGGCCGAGCGCGGCGAGCGCTTGCGCGACCTGCGCGCCGAGCACGCCGAGGCCGAGCACGGCGACGGTGAAGCTGGCGCGCGCGTGCGGTTCGAGCGGCCGCCAGCGGCGCTCGCGCTGCAGCGCGTCGTATTCGTCGAAGCGGCGCAGGTAGCGCAGCACCGCGTGCGTCACGTATTCGACCATCTGCTGCGCCATGCCGGAATCTTCCAGGCGCACCAGCGGTACGTGCCGCGGCAGCGTGCCCGGATGCGCGTGCTCGAGCGCGAGCAGCGCGTCGACGCCGGCGCCGAGGTTGAAGATCGCGCGCAGGCCGTCGCGCGGCGTGAAGAATTCGCGCGGCGCGCGCCAGACGAGCGCGTAGTTGGCGGCGGCCGTGTCGCCCGGCTGCCACGCGCGCAGTTGGGCTTCCGGCAGCGCATGCGCGAACGCGTCGCGCCACGCGCCTGCTTCCTGGTGCGGGGAATGGAACAGGATCTTCATTGGATGACGATGCGCGCGCCGGCGAGGCGCGTCACGGGAATGGCGAGAGGAGCCGGGCGCAGCGCGCCGGCGGGCGTAGCGGACATCGGGCGTCTCCTGACGACCGGGCGCCCGGCGCGTCGGCGCCCGGCCCCGGTTCCGTGTGAAGCTGACGGGAAGCCCACATTCTACGGTTTCGCGGCGCATCGCGCGCCGGTACTGCGGGGCGGGCGACCGGCGTGGGCGGCCGCTCCCGGATGCCGTCCCGGATGGCCGGCCCCCGGATGGCCGGCCCACGCAAAAGCAAAGCACAAAATATTGGTTCGGTGGCCGCGGGCGCCGCGCCACAATCGAATCCCGTCTTCAAGCAAGCGAGGGCAATCATGCGCGCATGCAGCAAATCGGCGTGGCCGCCGCGGCTCGTCACCGTTCCGGGCCTGCACGGCAGCGAAGGCGCTCACTGGCAGACCTGGCTCGAACGGCAGTTCCCGCGCTCGCTGCGCGTCGAGCAGCACGACTGGGACGCGCCCGATCTCGCGCGCTGGGCGCAATCGGTGCGCGCGTTGCTCGACCGCGAACGCGGCCCGTTCGTGCTGGCCGCGCACAGCTTCGGCTGCCTCGCGGCTGCGCATGCGCTTGCACAGTGGCCGCACGCGGGCAATGTCGCTGGCGTGCTGCTCGTCGCGCCCGCCAGTCCGAAGAAATTCACGTTTGCCGGGCCGTTCGACGCGCGCCGGCTCGCCGTGCCGTCGATCGTGATCGGCAGCGAGACCGATCCGTGGATGCCGCTCGCCGATGCGCGCACGCTCGCGCAGCACCTCGGCAGCGCGTTCGTGAACCTCGGCGACGCCGGGCACATCAACACGGCGGCCGGCTTCGGGCCGTGGCCGCGCGCGAAGTACTTCATCGACACGCTCGTCCACTGCGCGGCACCGCTGCGCTTTCGCGACGCGGACGACGGCTTCGAAGCCACGCTCGTCGACCGCGCGCTCGCGCACGCGATCTGACCAGCCGGGCGGGCGGCGCGCACGGCTCGTCTGGGCCGCGCCACGCTGCGCCGTCGTGCCTACGCCGCGGAGACGAGCTGTACCGGCACCGGATCCGGATAGCTCGGCCGGCCATTCTCGACGTGGCTCGCGAAACGGCGCGAGAAGGTGCCGGCAGCGCCGTCGCTCACTGTCACGTCATACCATTGGTGCCTCGACGCGAGCGTCCACTGCTCGACACGCTCGTCGCCGCCATGCAGCGTCACCTGCCGCGACGGCGCGCCGTACGTGTTGTCGGTCAGCGGCAGCGTGACGCGAGCCCCGCCGGGGTTGCGCAGCTTCAGGTACAGGTTCCCGTTGTTGTCCACCTCGGTTCTGCTGCGATCGGGGGACGGAAGCGGAGGGATCAGCCGGGCGACGACGCGGCGGCACTCGACGCGGCCGCATTCGCCGTGGGCTTCGCGTCGTCGTCGTCATCGGGCGGGTAGTGCACGACGGGCGGCGCGAGCGGCGCGGCATCGGACGCGGCGGCGTTCGCGGCTGCATCGTTGTTGAATGCGCTGGCGGAGCCGGCCGATGCGCCGGCCTGCTGCGACGCGTCGGTCGCGTGTGCGTCGTGCGGCGCGTCGTCGCTGCAGGCGGCGACGAAAGCGGCGGCACAAAGAACGACAACGACGGAAACGCGACGCATGACTTCTCTCCTGGCAGGCTGATCGGGAAACGTTTTCGAGTATGCCGATACGGTGCGACGTTTCGGTGAATCGTTTGCGACCGGCGCGTGATCGCGGAATGCTTTCGAGATCCTGACCCGTCGCCCGAACGGAATGGTGCCCGTGCAACATTTCCCGGTGGACGATGCGGGCCGGGCACTTTTACGCGGGCACGCGACGCGATGCGCGAAGACGTTCACGGCAGCGTGACGGTTCATGATGAACGTGTGCAGCCGATCGCGTTGCGTCAGCGCCGCGGCGTGCGTCGCCGCACCTCGCTGCGCAGCCAGTCGAGCCAGGTGCGGATCGCCGCTTCGTGCGGATGGCCGGGGCGCCACACGACGTAGTGCGCGTACACGTCGGTCACGCGCACCGTCGACACGCGCACGAGCGTGCCGTCCGCGAGTTCGGGCTCGATCAGTGAGCGGCGCGCGAGTGCGACGCCGCGTCCTTTCAGCGTCGCGTCGATCAGCGCATTCGCATCGGTGAAGCGCGGCGCGCGCGCGGATTCGGTGAGGCCGAGCCGCGCGGCCTGGAGCCACGGTTCCCACGGCTGGGCGGGATGGCGCAGCAGCGTCGCGCGCACGAGATCCGCCGGCGCGCGCGGCGCGACGCCGTCGCGATTGCGGTACGCGGGGCTCGCGACCGGAAAGATCGTCTCGTTCATCAGCTTCTCGGCGACGACGCCCGGCCACGTGCCGGGCCCGTAGCGCAGCGCGACGTCGATGCGGTCGCGCTTGCGCAGCGGCGCGAGTGCCACGTCCGGGTGCAGCACGATCGCGATGTGCGGATGCGCGGCCGAAAAGCGCGGCAGGCGCGGGGCGAGCCAGCGCTCGGCGACGCTCGGCAGCACGCTGACGTTCAGCGTGACGTCGCCGGTGCGCGGGCGGCTGCGCGTGGCGAGTGCCGGCTCGAATGCGCGTTCCAGCACGCTGAGGCCCTGGCGCACCTGCAGTGCGAGCGCGTGCGCGGCGTGCGTCGGCGTCGCGCCGTTGCGTTCGCGCGTGAAGAGCGGGTAGCCGAGCTGCGCCTCGAGCGCGCGGATGTGCTGGCTGACGGCACCTTGCGTGAGCGCAAGTTCGTCGGCCGCGCGCGTGAAGCTCTGCAGCCGCACGGCAGTCTCGAACGCGCGCAGCGTCTGCAGCGGAGGAAGGTGGATGCGTCGCATGCGGGTATTAGTAACACTAATGTCCGAGCACGACAATTCATCGTTTGCGGCGCACGTGCACGCGTTCCTACACTCGGTTCCGTCTTCCACAGCCCCGTCGGGCCACACCACCATGAACGCATATCGTCTCTATCTGTCGCCAGGCGCCTGCTCGCTTGCCGCCCACATCGCACTGGAGGAAACCGGCGCGCCGTTCGACGTCGAGATCGTCTCCGTGCAGAAGCAGCAGAACCTCGAAGCGCGCTATCTCGCGATCAACGCGAAGGCGCGCGTGCCGGTGCTCGCGATTCCAGGCGAGCCGCGCGTGCTGACCGAAACGCCGGCGATCCTCACGTATCTCGCGCGCCGTTATCCGGACGCGCAATTGCTGCCGCTCGGCGACCCGTTGCGCGAGGCACGGTGTCACGAATGGCTCGCCTGGCTGGTCGGCTGGGTGCATGGCGTCGGCTACGGCGCGCTGTGGCGGCCGGGTCGCTTCATCGGCGATCCGGCCCTGCACGGCGAGGTCAGTGCGCACGGTCGAGACACGATCGAAGCCGCGAATGCAACGATCGAAGCCGCGCTCGCAGACGGCCGCCCATGGGCCGAGCCAGGCGCACATTCGATCGTCGATCCGTTCCTGTTCGTGCTGTATCGCTGGGGTGTCGCGATCGGGCTCGACATGACGCGGCATCCCGCGTGGACTGCCCATGCGCAGCGCGAGGCCGAACGGCCGGCCGCGCGACGTGCGTTGGCGCGCGAAGGGGCCTGATGCAAGCGTGGGTGTCGCGGCGGGTGCCGCGATGCCCGCGGGCATCGCACGGCCGCTATCGCGCGGCGAACAGCGGATAGGTCGCGGCGGCGACCAGCGCGGCCGTGAGCCACACGACGCTCCACGAACTGACGGCGAGCAGCGGTGGAATCGCGAGCGGCGTGGCGAACAGTCCGAGGTAGCAGATCGTGTTTGCCATCCCGAGCGCGGTGCCCGCGTGGTTCGCGCCCGCCAGCGTCGCGAGCTCCGTGTACGCGACGCCGTGCCACGCCGACACGCAGATGCCGGCGAACACGAGAATCGCGACGATCGCGGCGACGGGGACTTGCGGGCTGCCTGCCGTCGCGGCCGCAAGCAGCGCGAACGACCCGGCCGCGACGAGCACCGAACGGCGCAGGTACGCGCGCCGGTTTCCGTGCCGGTCGGTATGGCGGCCGCTCCAGACGCGCGTCACCATCGCGCCGAGCTGCAGCACGACCATCGCCGCGCTGATGCCGGCGAGGCCGAGCCGGCCGAAGTCGTGCAGGAACACCGTCGCGAACGTGAGCACCGCGAACTGCGGTGCGCACAGCGTGCCGATGCCGAGCACGATGCGCCACACGGGGCCGCTCGTCAGCGGGCCGCGGGTGCGCGGGGCTGCGCGATGCGGCTGTTCCGCCGCGCGTGTCGCAGCGGCGTCCATGGTGACCGGTGCGGCGGGCGGCTCGTGCAGCCAGCGCCAGGTCAGCGCCGCCGATCCCGCGCACAGCAGCATCAGCGTGCCGAATACCGCGGCAAAGCCCAGGTGCGACGCGAGCGACGGCAGCAGCGCTGCGCCGATCCCGCCGCCGAGCGGCACGGCCGTCTGGCGGATGCTCATCGCGAGCCCGCGTTCGCGCTCGCCGAACCAGCGCATCACCGCGCGCCCGCTCGACCCGTTCACGCTGCCGCCGAGCAGGCCGACGCAGCACATCGCCGCGACGACGCGCAGCAGCGGCGGCACCCCGTGCGCGGTCGGGACGATCGTGCACACCATCAGCGCGAACATCGCGGCCGTCGCGACGAGCCCGGCGAGCAGCACGCGGCGATCGCCGAAGCGATCGGCGGCCATCCCCCACGGCAGCTCGGACAGCGCGACGCCGAAGCCGAGCGCGCCGAGCACGAGGCCGAGTGCGCCGTTGTCGAGGTGATAGGCCGTGCGCATCCACACCGCCGTGGTCGGAATGCCCGCCGCTGCGGCCGAAAAGCTCATGTTCGCGGCGACGCCGGCGGCCAGCACGCGCCAGCGATGGGCCGGGCCACGTGCATCGCGGGCGGGCGAGGAGGGGGAGGCGAGGTACGAGGTATCCATGACGGCAGGCCCGGTTGGAAATTGACATCGACAGTCTGGCGACCTACATTCATCCTGAAAATCGGAAAGTTCTTGATGAATCGTTCGATGAAACAGGATGGTTGATATGCCCGGACAAGACATTCCGCGCGACGGCGGCGAGTCGCTCGCGCTGGCCGATGCCGCGCTGGCACGGCCAAACTTCGACGTGGCGGCGCTGCGTAGCCTCGTCGCGGGGGTGGATCTCGGCAGTTTTGCGAAGGCGGCCGACCGCGTCGCGCGCTCGTCGTCGGCGGTGAGCGCGCAGATCCGCAAGCTCGAGGAGCAGGCCGGCACGCCGCTGTTCGTGAAAGCCGGGCGCGGGCTGGCGCTGACCGACGCCGGCGACGCGATGCTGCGCTATGCGCGGCGGATGATCGAGCTGAACGACGAGGCGGCCGCGGCGGTGCGCGGCACGAATCTCGACGGCTGGGTGCGCGTCGGGCTGCAGGAGGATTTCGGCGAGGCGATCCTGCCCGACGTGCTCGGGCGGTTCGCGCGCGCGCATCCGAAGGTGCGGATCGAGGCGCGGGTGGCGCGCAATGCCGATTTGCTCGACCGGCTCGACGCGAACCAGCTCGATCTCGCGCTGGTGTGGGGCGATCCGGCGTCGGCGGCGCTGGTGGCGCGCACGGGGATCGACAGCGAGGCGATCGCGCAGGTGCCGATGCAGTGGGTCGGGGCGGCGGGAGCGGGCGGCTTCGGCATGCCGGGCGGTGCCGCGGAGGAGGGTGCGGAAGGCGGCGCGCTCGAAACGGGCGGCCGTGCGATACGCGCGCCGGGTGAGCCGCTGCCGCTCGTCGTGTTCGACCGGCCATGCCGGTTCTTCGGCGCGGCGACCGGCGCGCTCGACCGCGCAGGCGTGCCGTGGCGGGTCGCGTTCACGACGCCGAGCCTCGCCGGGCTATGGGCCGCGGCGGCGGCCGGCCTCGGGCTGACGGTGCGCTCGCACTACGGGCTGCCCGCATCGGTGCGCGTGCTCGATGCGGCGACGTGCGGGCTGCCGGCACTGCCGAGCCTGCCGCTGATCCTGCTGCGGCGCACGTCGTCGGCCACGCCGACCGTCGATCGGCTCGCGCGGATCGTGAAGCAGGCGGTGCGGGAGGCGACGGAGGGGGCGGGGGCGGCGCTGGCGGCGTGATATCGAGTGGCTGGCATGCTTCGGGCGGCCGTTCGGCCTATTGGAGCAACAGGGCGAATGTCGTGACAATGGCGGATCACTCAATGGAGCCCATCATGCAAGTTGCCACTGTCCCCGAAGCCGCGCTCGATCTGCAGCGGCTGCTCGATGCCGCGATCGCCGGCGAACGCGTCGTGATTGCGCAGGATGGCAAACAGTCGGTCCGGCTGGTGCCGCTTGAGCCCGTCCATCGGTTCGGCGCCCTCAAGGGGCAGATATGGATTGCCGACGATTTCGACGCACCCCTTTCCGCCGAAGAGCTGGCCGAGTTCGAAGGGAAGTAATGCGGTTGCTGGTCGATACGCTCATCTTTCTGTGGATGTGGGGTGACGATCCGAAACTGAGCGTGCGTGCGCGCAGGCTGATCACTTGCGCTGATGCCGTGTTCGTCAGCAGCGCGAGCATCTGGGAAATGGCGATCAAAGCCGGGAAGGGAAAGCTGGATGTCGACGTGGATTTGCTCGTCGGTGAGATCAAGACGAGCAAGTATCGTGAGCTACCGGTCCGGGCTACGCATGGTGCTGCCGTGCGTCATCTGCCACATCATCATGGCGACCCGTTCGACCGGTTGCTCGTCGCGCAAGCGTGGTGTGAACCGCTGTTGCTCGTCACGGCCGACAGCCACCTCGCGCAATATGGTGCGTCCCGAATCCTGACAGTCTGAAACAGTTTCGGAAGCGAAATGCTACGCTGCCGCGACAGCGTGCGTGGACGTTTCCAGTTCCGCACAAATGGCTGCCAGCCGCGCCCTCAACCCTTCACTCGCGGGCACGAACGGCAGCCGCAACCCGTCCTCGCACCACCCTTGCGCGGCCAGCACAGCCTTCACCGGCGCCGGGTTCGGCTCCGCGAACAGCGCCGCGACGAGCGGCTGCAGCGCGACCGACAGGCGCCGCGCATCGGCGAGCCGACCGTCGCGCAGCAGCGTGTGGATGCGCACATGCCATTCGGGCAGCACGTGCGCGCTGCTCGCGATCGCGCCGTGCGCACCGGCGCACATCGCCGCGAAGTTCTGGTTGTCGTCGCCGGACAGGATCGCGAGCGGCGTGTCGTGCACGAGCCGGCTCATCCGGTCGAGCGTGCCGCCGCATTCCTTGATGCCCGCGACGCGCGGGTCCTGCGCCAGCGCCTGCAGCGTCTCCAGTTCGACGTTCACACCGGTGCGGTACGGGATGTTGTAGACGAGCACCGGCAGGTCGGCCGCCTCGACGATCGCCTCGACGTGGCGGCGGATGCCGTCCTGCGTCGGCCGCACGTAGACGGGAGGCGTGACGAGCAGCCCGTCGGGCCGCAGTGCCGCGAGTTCGCGCGCGCGGGCGGCCGCGAAGTGCGTCGCGCTTGCGGTCAGCCCGACGACGATCGGCAGCCCGGGCGCCGCGTCGCGCAGCGTCGCGAACACCGCGTCCTGTTCGCGCGCGTCGAGCAGCACGCCCTCACCGGTCGTCGCCCCTGCGACGAAGCCCGCGATGCCCGCGGCCGCATAGTGGCGCGCGAGCCGCGCGAGCGCGGCGTGGTCGACCTCGCCGTGGTGGAACGGCGTAATGATCGGCAGCCAGATACCTTCGAAACGTGTGTTCATGCAAAGCCTCATGGTGGAAACGGAGTGGGAAGGAACCGTTCCGCCGGCGGAGTGCCGGAGCGAGGCGTGCGTGCAAGGAGAAAGAAACGACCTGCGGGCATCCCGTCCGGCATTCGCCTGACGGGACGCGACGTCCCCGTCAGTCGAGGAGTCGTTTTTTCAGTTTCAGCCCGGCCGCGCGCGTACCTGCCGCGACGGCGGCGAGGATCGAAAGCGAGCGCAGGGCAGCGGACATGGAGGAACCGTAAGTGGGCTGAGCGGCGATCTTAACACCGGATCCGATGCGTGCGCGAGCGTCCGCCGCCGTTTAGCAGGATTCGAGATTTGCTTTCCACGACTGATTGGAAAGCGCGTCGCGCCCGGCCGCTAGAATGCCCGCTTACGTTTCGATGACAGCGCGTACGCGTGCCGTCACGCACACTCACCACCACTGGAAACGGGGCATATCACGATGGCAAGCATGAAGGGGATCGGCCGCTGGCTGCACACGGGCGCCGCGGCGGCGCTGGTCGTGGCGGCGACGGCCGCGCACGCGGACACGTCGATCCTGAACGTGTCGTACGACGTGACGCGCGAGCTGTACAAGGACATCAACACGAGCTTTGCGGCCGCCTACAAGCAGAAGGCCGGCGAGACGGTGGCGATCAAGCAGTCGCACGGCGCGTCGAGCGCGCAGGCGCTGTCGGTGCTGCAGGGGCTGCAGGCCGACGTCGTGACGATGAACCAGCCGAACGACATCGACCTGCTCGCCGAGCGCGGCCAGTTGCTGCCGAAGGACTGGCGTGCACGTTTCCCGGACAACAGCTCGCCGTACTCGACCACGATGGTGTTCCTGGTGCGCAAGGGCAACCCGAAGGCGATCAAGGACTGGAGCGATCTCGCGAAGCCGGGTGTCCAGGTGATCATCGCGAACCCGAAGACGTCGGGCAACGGCCGCTACGCGTATCTCGCCGCGTGGGGCTTCCAGAAGCAGAAGGGCGCGACCGACCAGCAGGCGCTCGACTTCGAGAAGGCGATTTTCCGCAACGTGCCGGTGCTCGACTCGGGCGGCCGAGGGGCGACGACCACGTTCACGCAGCGCGGCATCGGCGACGTACTCGTGACGTTCGAGAACGAAGTCGCACTGATGGACACGGGTGCATCGGGCGCGCAGTTCGACGCCGTGTATCCGTCGGCGAGCATCCTCGCGGAGCCGCCGGTCGCCGTCGTCGACAAGGTCGTCGACAAGAAAGGCACGCGCAAGGTTGCGCAGGCGTATCTCGACTACCTGTACACGCCGGAAGCGCAGGAGATCATCGCGCAGCATCATCTGCGCCCGCGCGACGCGAACGTGCTGAAGAAGCATGCGGCCGAGTTCAAGCCGCTGAAGACGTTCAGCGTCGAGCAGGTCTTCGGCAGCTGGGCGAACGCGCAGAAGACGCACTTCGCGGACGGCGGCACGTTCGATCGCGTGATCGTCGACCGGAAGTGACAGGCCGGCGCGCACCGTGCGCGCCGCGGCAGGATCAACGGGAAGCCGGCCGCTGATGCGGCCGGCTTTTTTCATGGCGGTGCGCGGCGCATGTTCGTGTGTCGCCGGCGGGCCGTGGGTTGCGCAGCGGCCCGCATTCCCGGCCGCCGTCGCGCGTGCTACGCTCATCGCCTTCCTGCTTTCGGCACCGCGCGATGAACGTCGATTCGTCCTCCTCAGCCTCCCGCGGCCGTGGCCGCAAGATCTGGTCGGGCACGCGCCTGGTGATCGCCTACGGGATGCCGCCGCTCGGCTGGCGCGACCTCTATCACCGCGCGCTGACGGTGAGCTGGCCCGTTTTCTTCCTGTCGCTCGCGGTGCTGTTCCTGCTGCTCAACGGCGGCTTCGCGATGCTCTACCTGCTCGGCCATGCGTCGATCGCGAACCAGTCGCCGGCCGGGTTCGGCGGTGCCTTCTTCTTCAGCGTCGAGACGCTCGCGACCGTCGGTTACGGCGACATGCATCCGCAGACCGTCTATGCGCACCTGGTCGCGACGTTCGAGATCTTTATCGGGATGTCGGGCATCGCGTTGGCCACCGGGCTCGTGTTCGCGCGTTTCTCCCGTCCGCAGGCGAAGATCCTGTTCGCGCGCTACGCGATCGTGCGGCCGCTGAACGGCCGGATGACGCTGATGGTGCGCGCGGCAAACGCGCGCCAGAACGTGATCGCCGAGGCGCAGGCGAAGCTGCGGCTGATGCGCGTCGAAGGCACGCACGAGGGCTACACGCTGCGCAAGATCCACGACCTGCCGCTGGTGCGCAGCGAGCATCCGATCTTCCTGCTCGGCTGGAACCTGATGCACGTGATCGACGAATCGAGCCCGCTGTTCGGCGAAACGCCGGAGTCGCTCGCGGCGCGCGACGCGTCGTTGCTGATCACGATCGAGGGTTCGGACGAGACGACCGCGCAGGTGATGCAGGCGCGCCATTCGTGGGAGCACGCCGAGATCCGCTGGCGGCATCGCTATGTCGACCTGATGCACGAAGAAGACGGCATCACGCACATCGACTACACGCATTTTCATGAGGTGGTGCCGGTCGACGTCGAGACCGACGAAGGCGGCACGCCGGGCGCGGTAGCCGCGACCACCGTGCCGAGGCCAGCGCAAGCCCGCTATTAGCGTGAACAGGCCCTAGGCCGGCCGGCGGGCGTCACGCATGCAGCAGGCGCGCCGCTTCGCGCTGTTCGATCGCCGCCGCGCGGCGGAACCCGTCGCGGTCCTCGGCACGCGCGACGTAATCGCCCAGCACGCCTTCATGCGGCAGCAGATGCGCGTCGAACGCGATCTTCAGCGTGCTGGCGAGCAGCAGGTCGGCCGCGGTGAAGCGCTCGCCGACAAGCCACGGACTATGGGCGAGCGCTTGCGCGAGCGCGCGCTGCACACGCGTGATGTTGCCCCAGCCGAACGCAACCGGATTGCCCGACGCGCCCGTGAATTTCTCGGCCATCGCCGGTTCGAGGCAGGTCGGCGTGAAGAACATCCACTGCAGGAAGCGGCCGCGCAGCGGATCGTCGGGCGCGATGCCGAGCCCGGCGCCCGGGCAGCAGTCGGCGAGATAGAGCAGCACGGCACCCGATTCGGCGAACGGCGCGTTGCCGTCGTCGAGCGCGGGCAGCTTGGCCATCGGATTGACCTGGATGAACGCGTCGCTCCCCTGTTCGTGCGAGCGCAGGTCGATCGGCACGAGCTCGTAGACGACACCGAGTTCCTCGAGCATCCACAACGCCCGGAACGCCCGGGTCTTCGGCCAGTAGTAGAGCTTCATTGCGCCTCCGCTTAGAGGGTGGGTGCCGTGTCGATCGATGTTCAAGCGTACCCGAGCGGGAACGGTTCGGACAGGAGTAGTCGATGGCAGAAATCTATAACTAGTCATATGTTAACTAGTCATAAATACTGTGAATGCGGGGTTGATGCGGCTGACGCGGGTTAATGACGTGCCGGGCGGGCGATCCGCCGGGCCGGCCGGTATCCCGGCGCGAGCGCCCGTGCTCCGCCATGCGGCTTTGCCGGGTGGAATATCACCCGTGTGCCCGACGTCGAAGACGCGGCAGGTTGTGGAAAACCGTCGCGCAAAGCAACCCGAAATGCTGTGGATTGGAACGGTGAGGGCAGGGCGAGCGGTTCGGACGCGCAGGCGAGCGCGGCCGTGCGAACTGCTTGCATACCGATCCTGATTGCCGCGAGAATTCGATGCCTCGCAAACCGAGCGCCGAACACGGGCGCATGCGCAGGATGAAGCAGCGGCAGATGCGCAGCGATGGCGCGGCCGCCGCCGAGCAATGTCAGGCGCTCGCCGTCCGAAAGGAAGTCGGTGAGCCGCCGAGTGATCCCAGGACGATCGGAGTTCCAACGTCATGTCGAAGTGCACGCTTCTTGCCCGCTGCCTGTCGGTAGCGACTGCCATCGCGATGGCGGGTTGTGCGGCCGTTACCGCGAACGAGCCGCTGGCTCACGAGACGAATGCTGCGCAGACGAAAGCGTCCGTCGTCGCATTCCCGCGTGGCAACGGCTTCACCGCCTTCAATGGAAACCGGTACGCGAACGCCGCCGATCTCGACGGGATGGGGCTGGTGCCCTTCACGTCGATCTATGACGTCTGGGGGCTGTCGTGCGATGCAACCCGCTGCTATCACGTACCGACCGAGGGCCAGTTCAAGAAGGTGCTGGCCGGCTATGTGTCGCAATTCAGATCGAACGAATTCATCGCGTTCGATTTCGAGAAGATCGTGATCGATTCGGCGCGATCGGAGGCGCAGGCCGAGAACGAGGTGGCACTGTTCCAGAAGTTCATCGCCTGGACGCGAGCGGCCTATCCGAATGCCCGGCTCGGCATGTACGACTACGATTTCAATCCGAAATTCCGCAACATCCGCGCGCAGCTTTATCAGGCCGGCGGATTCGATTTCTTTGCACCGACGATGTATCAGCGCTGGCCGAACCATGCGCTGTGGCGAACGAATCTGCGGGCGGTCGTCGAAAACGACCGGGCCATCAACCGATCGCTGCCGATTTATGCGTACGTGTCGCCTTACAAGGCCGGACAGACGGCGAACGGATTTCTGGGCGATGCGGAATGGCTCGGTGAACTGTCCGAGGCAGGGCGAGCCATCAACGGCGTGATCGTATGGACGGAAAGCGCGCCCGGCGATCAGCTCGATACGAGTCAAAGCTGGCTGGCGGACTTGCGACGGATGACCGGCGCCGGACATTGAGCGGCATCAGCGTAACGGGGCGCGGCGCGCTGCCAGTTGCGAGGTTTTTCGCGCGCACGGCGTACCTGTCGTGTTCAAACGACGTGAAACGCTGTGTATCTCATCGATGAGGATCGTTGACCGCGGTCGGATGCGCCGCCCTTGTTGCGGGCATCCGATACCCGGCAAGACGCGAAAAACCGTGCTTTTTCGAAGGTGAATGTCGACCATCGATGTGAACGGGGCGCCCGTTTCGATGTAGTATCCGGTCCCCGCAAGCGACTCGGCATGCTGTGGATGGCGAGGGGCGGTACGCGCGCCGAGTCGAACGAGGCGTTCGCTGAGGTGTGGATATCTCGCCCTTGAATGGACTCGAAGTGCTGTGCATTTCGATGGTGAGTGTGATCGACGGGGCGGCCGCGGCGCTTGTCGCGGTGTGGATATTCTGCGTTTGCAGAGACGCGAAGCGTCATGTATTTCGAGGTGGTTGCGATCGCGAGATCGGTTGGGGGATTCGCTAAGGTGTGAATATCCTGCCTTGGTCGGGACCCGATGTGCCGAGAATTTCGAAAGTGAGTGCGGCATCGAACGACGCGTTCGCCAAGGTGTGGATATCCTCCCTGGAATGGACTCGAAGCGCTGTGCATTTCGATGGTGAGTGTGATCGGCGGGGCGGCCGCGGCGCTCGCAGCGGTGTGGATATTCTGCGTTTGAAGAGATGCGAAGCGTCGTGTATTTCGAGGTGGTGGCGATCGCGGGATCGGCTGGGGGATTCGCGAAGGTGCGAATATCCTGCTTGGGTCGGGACCCGAAGTGCCGAGCATTTCGAAAGTGAGTGCGGCATCGAACGACGCGTTCGCCAAGGTGTGGATATCCTCCCTGGAAAGGACTCGAAGCACTGTGCATTTCGAAGGTGAGGGTGCATGCCCGATCGAACGAGGTACCCGCCGAGGTGTGGATATCTCGCCCTGGAAGGGACTCGAACCGCTGTGCATTTCAACGGTGAGCGTGGGTGCCCGTCCGGGCCGGCGGCCTGGGGCGGCCGTTGGCGGTGCGGATACCCGGAGCGATAACGCTCGGCAACGACGAACATTTTTCCCTCGGGAGCGCCGGACTTGATCACGTCGTCGAACCTCGCGATCCGGGACGCGCAGCCGTCCGATCACGCAGCCATTGCCGCACTGTTGAGCCAGCTCGGCTACGACGCTACGCCGTCGCTGATCCTCGCGAAGATCGAAGCGTTGCTTCCGAGTCCGACGGACGCGATCGTCGTGGCGGTCGTGCAACGCGAGGTCGTCGGCAGCATCAGTCTCCACGCGCTGCCGCTTTTCCACGCGGCAGGCTACCTCGGACGCATCACCAGCCTGGTCGTCGATGAGCGCCATCGCGGGTCCGGCGTGGGCAGTGCGCTGATGGCCGCTGCAGAGCGGTGGTTCGACGCGGCCGGATGCGTGAAGCTGGAAGTGACGAGTGGCGACCACCGGCCGGATGCCCACCGCTTCTACGCGCGGCACGGCTTTTTGAGCGACGGACAGCGACTCGCCAGAACGTTTTCCACATCACGCGGCTTCAAGCCCTGATCGCATGTGACTCGAAACGCCGCCCAGCAACGGTGAGCGTGAGCGCCTTCGTAAATGGGCAACGGGTGCAGGCGGTGTGGATATCTCCCCTCCGAAGAGACTTGAAACGCTGTGTATTTCGACGGTGAGTGCGAGCGCGTGATCGAATACGGTGCTCGTTCCCGTGTGGATATCCCGCCCCCGAAACGACTCGAAGGGCTGTGCATTTCGAGGGTGAGTGTCGGTGATCGATCGGCCGAAACGCGCATTCCAGCGTGAATATCAGGGTGCCGGTTCAACCTCCGAGCCCATTCGACGCCGGTGCATGTCGAGGAGAAGCGCGAGTCCGTACGCCGGAAACCGCGCCGGTCATGTGGTGAATATCCGGCCTCGGCGACCACGCGAGTGCCCGTGTATTTCCACCGTGATGGTCGGCTCGGCGTCGAAACGCGCGCCGGTTGCGATGTGGATATCCAGGCCTCGCAACCACTCGCGCGCCTGTGTCATTCAACGGTGAGTGTCAGCCCGAAACTGCAACGCGTGCCGGCTTCGATGTGGATATCCCGCCCATGCGACCACTCGAACCCCTGTGCATCCCGGCGATGAGTACCCGCACCGGGCTGAAGCAGAATCCACTCGAAAGTGGGCACGAAGCCCCGCGCATCCGAACGGGGAGCAGGACGTTCCGACCAGCGACGTGCCAGCCCGATTCCGTTGTGGACATCCGCTCCCCACGCCACTCGAAACGCTGTGCAATCGAACGGTGAGGATGCCGCCTCGATCCGCTCAAATCCCCGTCAGAAAAGGCTCAGACGCCCTTCGCCGCCCCGCGGGCGACGCCCCGGCATCCCGCCACACCCTCCACCAACGCGCGGCTTCCCCCACGCAGCCACGCAACCTCCGCACACCCCCACTCATTCCGCGCAGCGCGAGAACTCTCTCAAAACCACCCCAAAACCTGCGTAGTTTTTCTCGCCCCGGCCCCGTCCGAGCAAGATGAGAAAAAACATTCTCGGCGCCGCGCGAAAAAATAGAGCCATTCGCTGCCGGCCCCCAAGCGTCGCCTGACGCCTTGCCGAGCAGCCCAGAACAGCACAATCCGGAGACATCCCCCATGACTGCCCGCTTGCCCGTCGACGGCACGCCTGCCCTGTCCGACTACCGCCTGACCGACAACCTGACCGCGACGCGCGGCCGGATCTTCCTGACCGGCACGCAGGCGCTGGTTCGCCTGCTGCTGATGCAGCGCACGGTCGACGCCGAACAGGGGCTCAACACCGCCGGCTTCGTGAGCGGCTATCGCGGTTCGCCGCTCGGCATGGTCGACCAGCAGCTGTGGAAGGCGAAGAAACTGCTCGACGCCGGCGGCGTGCGCTTCCTGCCCGCGATCAACGAGGAACTCGGCGGCACGGCCGTGCTCGGCACGCAGCGCGTCGAGGCCGATCCCGAGCGCACGGTCGAGGGCGTGTATGCGATGTGGTACGGCAAGGGCCCGGGCGTCGATCGCGCGGGCGACGCGCTGAAGCACGGCAACGCGTACGGTTCGTCGCCGCATGGCGGCGTGCTCGTCGTCGCGGGCGACGACCACGGCTGCGTGTCGTCGTCGATGCCGCACCAGAGCGACTTCGCGATGATCGCGTGGCACATGCCGGTCGTGAACCCGGCGAACATCGCCGACATGCTCGAATTCGGCCTGTACGGCTGGGCGCTGTCGCGCTACTCGGGCACGTGGGTCGGCTTCAAGGCGATCTCGGAAACGGTCGAATCGGGTTCGACCGTCGACCTCGACGCGCTGCAGACGCAGTGGCCGGCACCGGAAGGCTTCACGCCGCCGGCGGGCGGCCTGCACAACCGCTGGCCCGACCTGCCGAGCCTCACGATCGAGGCGCGCCTCGCCGCGAAGCTCGACGCGGTGCGCCATTTCGCGCGCACCAACAGCATCGACAAGTGGATCGCGCCGAGCGCGCAGGCGAACGTCGGCATCGTGACCTGCGGCAAGGCGCACCTCGACCTGATGGAAGCGCTGCGCCGCCTCGACCTGACGGTGGCCGACCTCGACGCGGCCGGCGTGCGGATCTACAAGGTCGGCCTGTCGTATCCGCTTGAAATGACGCGGCTCGAAACCTTCGTCGACGGGCTTTCAGAAGTGCTCGTGATCGAGGAGAAGGGCCCCGTCATCGAGCAGCAGATCAAGGACTACCTGTACAACCGCACGGAAGGCGCACGCCCGCGCGTGCTCGGCAAGCACGACGCCGCCGGCGGCTGCCTGCTGTCCGAGCTCGGCGAGCTGCGCCCGTCGCGGATCCTGCCGGTGTTCGCCGACTGGCTCGCGCGCCACAAGCCGGCGCTCGACCGCCGCGAGCGCGTCGTCGATCTCGTCGCGCCGCAGATCCTGTCGAACGAGGCGGACGCGGTGAAGCGCACGCCGTACTTCTGCTCGGGCTGCCCGCACAACACGTCGACGAAGGTCCCGGAAGGCTCGATCGCGCAGGCCGGCATCGGCTGCCATTTCATGGCGTCATGGATGGAACGCGACACGACCGGGCTGATCCAGATGGGCGGCGAAGGCGTCGACTGGGCCGCGCATGCGATGTTCACCAACACGAAGCACGTGTTCCAGAACCTCGGCGACGGCACCTACTTCCACTCGGGCATCCTCGCGATCCGCCAGGCGGTCGCCGCGAAAGCGAACATCACGTACAAGATCCTCTACAACGACGCGGTCGCGATGACGGGCGGCCAGCCGGTCGACGGCAGCATCTCGGTGCCGCAGATCGCGCGGCAGGTCGAGGCGGAAGGCGTGTCGCGCTTCGTCGTCGTGTCCGACGAACCGGAGAAGTACGACGGCCATCACGGCCAGTTCCCGCCGGGCACGACGTTCCATCACCGCAGCGAGCTCGACACCGTGCAGCGCGAGCTGCGCGAGACGCCGGGCGTCACCGTGCTGATCTACGACCAGACCTGCGCGGCCGAGAAGCGCCGCCGCCGCAAGAAGGGCGAATTCCCCGACCCGGACAAGCGCCTGTTCATCAACGACGCGGTGTGCGAAGGCTGCGGCGATTGCGGCGTGCAGTCGAACTGCCTGTCGGTCGAGCCGCTGGAAACGCCGCTCGGCCGCAAGCGCCGCATCGACCAGTCGTCGTGCAACAAGGACTATTCGTGCGTGAACGGCTTCTGCCCGAGCTTCGTGACGGTCGAAGGCGCGGCGCTGAAGAAGGCCGCGGGTGCCGCATTCGACGAAGCGGCGCTCGCCGTGCGCGTCGATGCGCTGCCGGTGCCGGCCACGCATCTCGACGCGGCGCCGTTCGACATGCTCGTGACGGGTGTCGGCGGCACGGGTGTCGTGACGGTCGGCGCGCTGATCAGCATGGCCGCGCACCTCGAAGGCAAGAGCGCGTCGGTGCTCGACTTCATGGGCTTCGCGCAGAAGGGCGGCTCGGTGCTGTCGTTCGTGCGGATCGCATCGAGCGACCGGTGGCTGAACCAGGTGCGCATCGACACGCAGCAGGCCGACGTGCTGCTTGCGTGCGACATGGTCGTCGGCGCGAGCGCGGAGGCGCTGCAGACGGTGCGTCACGAGCGTTCGCGGATCGTCGTCAACACGCACCGGATCCCGAACGCGTCGTTCGTGCAGAATCCCGACGCGAACCTGCATGCGGATGCGCTGCTCGAGAAGATGCATCACGCGGCCGGCGACGGCTACCTGTCGAGCTGCGACGCGCAGGCGCTCGCCGCGAAGTTCCTCGGCGATTCGATCGGCGCGAACATCCTGATGCTCGGTTACGCGTGGCAGCTCGGCCTCGTGCCGGTGTCGCTCGCCGCGATGATGCGCGCGATCGAGCTGAACAACGTCGCCGTGCCGATGAACAAGCTCGCGTTCTCGATCGGCCGGATGGCGGCTGGCGACGCAGCGGGCCTCGATGCGTTGTGGAACGCGCGTCACGCGGTGGCCACTCACGCAGCGCCGGAGACGCTCGCCGAGCTGATCGCCGATCGCGAAGCGCGTCTCGATGCCTACGGCGGCGCGCGCTATGTCGAACGCTACCGTGCGCTCGTCAGCGCGGCACGCGCGAAGGGCGACGATGCGCTGACACACGCGGTCGCGACGACGTTCTACCGGCTGCTCGCGGTGAAGGATGAATACGAGGTCGCGCGGCTGTACACGGACGACGCGTTCCGCACCGCGCTCGAAGCGCAGTTCGAAGGCGTACCGGGGCAGACGTATCGCGTGAAGTTCAACCTGGCGCCGCCCACGGTCGCGAAGGCCGGGCGCGACGGCAGCGCGCCGAAGAAGCGCGTGTTCGGCCAGTGGATGTGGCCGGTGTTCGGCATGCTGGCGCGCGTGCGCAGCCTGCGCGGCACGTGGCTAGATCCGTTCGGCCGCACCGTCGAGCGCAGGATGGAGCGTGCGCTGGCCGACGACTACGAGACGACGCTCGCGCGTGCGCTCGCCGCCACGACGGCCGGCAATGCGGCGCAGGTCACGCAACTGGCCGACCTGCACGCACGCGTGCGCGGCTTCGGTCACGTGAAGGTGCGCAACCTGGCCGGCGTGAAGCGCGCGGAGCGCGAGCTCGCGCTGCAGCTCGGCATCGAAGCGGCGACGAGCGCGGCCGTGCAGCATGCGCTCGACGAGATGAAGGGCGCGGGGATGCTGAAGGGGATTCCGGTCGTCGTCGCGAAGTAACGCGAACGAGGGCGGATGTGAAAACGGCGACGCTGGTGCGTCGCCGTTTTTTATGGGGCTGCTGCTGCGCCGAAGCGGCAGCTTGCCCTTTAGAGAAGGCCTTTCTTGCGCGTCGACAGCGCAGTCTCCGACAGGTCGATCTCGCGGAGCAGCTTCGTCAGCGTCTCGTCGGAAATCTTGCTTTCGCTGCGCAGCCGGTACAGCGCGGAGCGTTCCGCGCGCACGGCCGCGATCCGCATCTGCAGTTCCATCGTTTCGGCCTGCTTCGCTTCCGCGCGCGGCGTGGGGCCGTCCTCGGCGAGCGTCGCGAGGCGGCGGCGGTACTGGTCCATCACGCGTGCGGAGATGTCGGCACAGCGTGCGGCGCCCGATTCGTCGAGATCGACCGAGATCGCGTCGTGCGACGAGTCGATCGCGCGGATCGCGGCCTGCGCGGCGGCCGCGCGCGCGGCGCGTTCCTCGTCGCCGAGCGGGCTGCGCGCCGAGCGCACGCCGCGCAGCAGCAGCGGCAGGCCGATCACCGCGACGACGAGCGAGCCGAGGATCACGGCCGACGCGACGAAGATCGCCGTGTCGCGGCCCGGCAGCGGCACGCCGTCGGACAGCGCGACCGGAATCGACAGCACGCCCGCGAGCGTGACCGCGCCGCGCACGCCGCCGACCGTCATCACCGCGATCGTGCGCACGCCGGCCATCGTGCCCGCGAGGCCCTGGCGCGCCGCGCGGCGGCTCGCGAACCAGCGCAGCAGCCAGACCCACAGGAAGCGGATCGCATACAGCGCGAGCATCATCGCGCAGACGTTGAAGATCATCCGGCCGACGAGCGCGTCGCTCGTGTGGTGCGCGTCGACGAGCGTGCGGCCGATGATGTGCGGCAGCTGCAGCCCGAGCATGATGAACACCATGCCGTTGAACACGAACTCGATCATCGCCCACGTGCTTTCGGCGCGCACGCGCGACGCGACGGTGCTTTTGCGCGAGAAACTCGTGTAATTCATCATCATCCCGGCCGACACGGCCGCCAGCACGCCCGACAGGTCGAGGTGCTCGGCGAACAGGTAGGCCGCGAACGGCACGAGCAGCGTCATCACGATACCGGGGGCCGGATCGCCTTCCTGCTCGGCGTTCAGGAAGCGCGTCGACAGCGCGCTGAACGCCCACGACACGATCGCGCCCGTCGCGAGCCCGCCCGCGGCGACGATCACGAACGTGATCGACGCGTCGCGCAGCGAGAACATGCCGGTCAGCGCGGCCGCGATCGCGAATTTCAGCGCGACGAGGCCCGACGCGTCGTTCATCAGCGCCTCGCCTTCGAGGATGTGCATCAGCTGCGGCGGGATCCGGCCACGGCCGGCGATGCCGGACAGCGCGACCGCATCGGTCGGCGACAGCACGGCCGCGAGCGCGAACGCGATCGGCAGCGGCAACTCGGGTATCAGCCAGTGCGCGAAGTAGCCCACTGCGAGTACCGTCATGAACACGAGCCCGAATGCGAGCATCAGGATCGCGCGGCGCTGCAAGTACAGCTCGCGCTTCGGAATCCGCCAGCCGTCCGCGAACAGCAGCGGCGGAATGAACAGCAGCATGAAGATTTCGGGATCGAACGTGACGTGCAGGTTCAGCTTCGGCCATGCGAGCATCGCGCCGAACGCGATCTGCATCAGCGGCAACGGCAGTTGGAACGGCAGGATGCGCGTGATGGCGCCGGACAGCGCGACGGTCAGCAGCAGGATCAGGACGGTGAAGACGATTTCCATCGATACGGCGAATACGGGGAATGAAACGATCGTACGGAGTGTAGCGTGATGACGTGACGGATGCGTTCGAGCGGCCGGTGCGTATGCACGAAAATGGTGCGCGCGACGTGCGCCGCGGTGGTGCGGCAGCCCCGTGCATCACCGCGGCACGCGGGTTGCCCGTGCCTTGCACGGAGCTTGCTTGAGGTGGGGCAGCCGTCCGGCGCTGACCGGGCAACCGAGGGTCCAACCATGACATTGCACGCGCCGTTCGCTTCGTCGGGCGCCGCGTTCGAAGGCAACACCAGGAGGAAGGCATGACGATCGTGCAACAGGAGCGTCCGGCCGCCGCATCGCCGTACCGGTTCGAGCGGGAGGTGAGTTCCGGCCTCGAACGTCTGGCGACGCAGCACCGCGACCTGACGCTCACGACCGTATTCCAGCCGATTTTCAGCCTGTCGCACCAGCGTGCGGTGGGCTACGAGGCGCTGCTGCGCGCGCACGATGCGCTCGACCGCGCCGTGTCGCCGCTCGACGTGTTCGGCGAGGCTGCGCGCCAGGGCGAACTGCTGCAGCTCGACCGGCTCGCGCAGGCGCTGCATCTCGAGAACTTCGCGCTGCTCGGCGCCGAGCGCGAGTGGCTGTTCCTCAATGTCCATCCGGGCGTGCTCACCGATCCGTTCCAGGCGGCCGCGCTGCTTGCGAACCTGAAGCGGCTCGGCATGCCGCCGCGCCGCATCGTGCTCGAAGTGCTCGAACAGCGCGCGGAAGACGTCGAGCGGCTTGCCGAGGCCGTGCGCGAATTCCGCACGCACGGCTTCCTGATCGCGCTCGACGATTTCGGCGCGGGCCATTCGAACCTCGAGCGGATCTGGCAACTGAACCCGGACATCGTGAAGCTCGACCGGATCATGCTGTCGCACGCGGCGCACCGTACCGGGCTCACCGCGATCCTGCACGGGCTCGTGACGCTGCTGCACGAAGCCGGCAAGCTGGTGCTGGTGGAGGGCATCGAGACCGAGCACGAGGCGCAGATCGCGCTGTCGTGCGAGGCCGATTTCGTGCAGGGCTACTACTTCGGCCGGCCGGCGCCGGGGCTGCCCGACAGCGCGGCCGCGACGGGCTGCATCGGTGAGCTGACCGAGCGTTTTCGGCAGCAGACCGACGCGCGCGAGCGGCGCGATGCGCAGCGGCTCGCGCCGTACCTGCGCGCGTTCGAACGCGCGGCCGAGCGCCTGGCGGCCGGCGAGCCGCTCGACGAGGTGTGCTGGAACTTCCTCGCGCTGGATGCCGCCGCGCGCTGCTTCCTGCTCGACGCGCACGGCCGCCAGTCGGGCCGCAACGTCGTGCTGCGCGCCGACCGCGCGCTCGCCGAGGCGCGCTTCTCGCCGCTCGCGGACGCGCAGGGCGCGAACTGGCTGCGCCGGCCGTATTTCCGCTCGGCGATCGCCGAGCCGGGGCGCGTGCAGGTCACGCGGCCGTACCTGTCGATCAACGAGGCGCAGCCGTGCGTGACGCTGTCGGTGGCCGTGCGCGTCGGCGATACGCAGCGCGTGCTGTGCGGCGATATCGACTGGGGCGACGACGCAGCGGACGCGGGTTAGCCGCGCACGCACCGCAGGCGGCGGGCGGGGCGGGCGGCGCGGGGCGGTCGTTGCGTTCGCCGCGTGCTTCCCCGACAATGGCCCGACCGCGGCCATCGTGACCGCGAGCGCGCCGTCCCGGGGGCCACCATGGCGGCGAATAACAAGGAAAACACAATGAAAAGACCGATTTCGCTGACCATTCTCGCGTGGATCATCATCGTGACCAACGCGATCACGTGCGTCTATACGCCCTTCACCATCGGCATGCCGACCACCCAGGCGCTGCTGTCGCACTACCTGCTGCCGGTCTGGGCGACGCTCGGCATCAGCGTGATCCTCGAAGTCGTGAACATCGTGGTCGGCATCGCGATCCTCAAGGGGCGCGAATGGTCGCGCAAGACCTACATCGCGACGTCCGTGTTCAGCTTCGTGTTCTCGTTCGTCAACATGCCGGCGTCGATGTACGCGGTGCTGATTCCGGGCGTCCTGCTGTTTGCGCTGTTCGTCTACCTGATGTTCCGGCGCCCCGCGACCGCGTATTTCCAGGCGAACGCATGAGCGTCGTGCGCAACGCGCTGGCGATCGTGCTGTTCACGATCGCGGGCATGTGCGTGATCACGGCGCAGACGATGGCGTTCCTGAAGCTCGGCCATACGGGGGCGATGCTCGTGTTCGTCACCGTGCTGTGCGTGTTGTCGGCCGTGCTCCTGGCCGTGGGCGCGTTTGCCGGCGCGTTCCGGCCACGCGCGCGCGGCGCGGGCATTGCGCTGCTCATCGCGACCGCGACCACCGCGTTCGGGATGATCGGCTGGGTGACGCTCCTGATGGCGCCGGGGATCGTCGACGTGATGCAGCAGCAGGGCGTGGACGTGAACGCGCGGATGTTCTGGTTCGCGCCCGGCGCCGTGGTGACCGGCCTGTCCGCGCTCGTCGGCGTGTGGCTCGCGCGGCGCGGCTGACGGCGCGACTCATGGCGCGGCGGCCGGCATGCTGGCGCCCGTCACGCGGCTCGGCTAGGATGCGCGAATTGTCCTGACGATTTGCGGGCCGCCCATGAACCGAAACGCCGCCTCTTCCGTCCTCCTCGAAGTGATCGCCACGACCGTCGGCGACGCGAAGGCCGCCGCCCGCGCGGGCGCTGACCGCCTCGAACTCGTGACCGCGATCACCGAAGGCGGGCTGACGCCGAGCGTCGGTCTGATCGAAGCCGTCGTGGCCGCCGTGCCGATTCCCGTCAACGTGATCGTGCGACCGCACAGCCGGTCGTTCGTGTACGACGCCGACGACCTGCGCGTGATCGAACGCGACGTACGTGGGGCCGTCGCTGCCGGTGCGAACGGCGTCGTGTTCGGCGCGCTCGACGCGCGCGGCGACGTCGATCTCGACGCGCTGGCCCGCATCGCGGCCGCGGCGGACGGCCGTGCGCTGACCTTCCACCGCGCGTTCGACGTGTCGCGCGACCTCGATGCCGCATTCGGCGCGCTGCTGCGCGTGCCGGCCGTCACATCGGTGCTGACGTCCGGCGGCCATCCGTCGGTGCTCGACGCGTCCGCGACGATCACGCGGCTGGTGCGGCAGGCCGCCGGCTCGACCTGTACGGTGCTGGCCGGCTCGGGGCTCACGGTCGACGCGGTCGGCGATTTCGTCCGCGCCACCGGCGTGCGCGCGGTGCACTTCGGTTCGGGCGTGCGGCCGCGCGGCGAGGTGCTGGCACCGGTCGATCAACAACTCGTCGAGCGCGTGCGCGCGGCGGTCGACGGCGCGGCGGCGCACGTGTAACGCACACGTCGTACGGTGGCCACAGCCGACGTGCGCGCCGGTATGGCACACCAGGACGCCATTCGGGGGAGCACATGACGGACGCAACGCACGACACGCAGGACGGCGCAGCCGACGGCAGCGCGCCGGGCTGGGACGCGATCGACGGCGCGCTCGCGCGCGTCTATCCGGGGCAGGAGCCGAAGCACTACGGCACGCTGCTCAAGTGGCGGCTTGGCGGCCGCGATCCGCTCGACGGGATCAGCGTGTGGAAGCGCGCGGAACCCGTGCCGCACTGGCATTTCGTCACGTACGGGCTCTCCGAGCTGTATGTGAAGGAGTCGGACGATCCGGCCGTCAGCGGCTTCGGCTTCGAGCTGACGATGCGCGTCGCCTGCGGCGCCACCGACGAAGAGCCGCCGAACTGGGTGTTCAGCTTCCTGCAGAATCTTGCGCGCTACGTGTTCCAGAGCGGCAACGCGTTCGACGACGGCCACTGGATGACGGCCAACGGCCCGATCGCGCTCGATACCGATACGCAGCTTTGCTCGATGGGTTTTGCGTTCGATCCGGAGCTGCCGGCGATCGATACGCCGCACGGCCACCTGGCGTTCCTGCAGATCGTCGGGCTGACACTCGACGAGGAGCGTGCCGCGAAGCGCTGGCGCACGCGCGCGCTGCTCGACACGCTGCTGCCGCATATGCCGCTGTGGGTGACCGATCTCGGCCGCGCGTCGTTGCTCGAGCGCGCGGACGTGCGCGCGCAGGTCGACGAGGGCACCCGGCGCGATGGCTCGTCGAGCGGCTCGCTGTTCACCGACGTGCTTGGATGGGAGACGCGCAAGCGGCTGTTGCGCGCGCCGCTCGTCGAGATCACGGTGGGTGCGCGGCAGGTCGACGAACTCGTCGCGCTGCTGCCGCTGCGACTGCCGTTCGACCGGCCGTTGCGGCTGGTCGGCCGCGACACCGCGGTGCGTTTCGAGCGCGGCGACGCGAACACCATCGCCGACGAAGACGGCAGGCTGACGCTGCGGCTCACCGATGCGACGGTGCAGGCGCTGGCGCGCACGTTGCAGCCGCGTGCCGGCGAGTATGCGGTCGACGGGCTCGACGGTGTGCGCTGGCGGGTCGAGAAGACCGTGATCCGCGACGCGCAGGGCAACGCGGTGCAGACGATCGGATGAAAAAAAGCCGGGGCATGCCCCGGCTTTTTCGTAGTTACGCGGTGCTGCCGCTTACGCGTTCGCCGACATCGCGTCCGCGTCGCTCGAGCGGATCCCGAGGCGCTCGAACAGCGCGCGGTCCTTCTGCGACTGCGGGTTGCTCGTCGTCAGCAGCTGGTCGCCGTAGAACATCGAGTTCGCGCCGGCCAGGAAACACATCGCCTGCAGCCCGTCGTCGAGTTGCTCGCGGCCAGCCGACAGGCGCACGACGGCCTTCGGCATCGTGATGCGGGCAACCGCGATCGTGCGCACGAATTCGAACGGGTCGAGCGCCGCGGTGCCTTCGAGCGGCGTGCCTTCGATCGCGACGAGGTTGTTGATCGGCACCGAATCCGGATACGGGTTCAGGTTCGCGAGCTGCGAGATCAGGCCCGCGCGTTCGCGGCGCGATTCGCCCATCCCGATGATGCCGCCGCAGCACACGTTGATGCCTGCGTCACGCACGCGGTCGAGCGTGTCGAGGCGATCCTGGTAGGTGCGCGTCGAGATCACCTGGCCGTAGAACTCCGGCGACGTGTCGAGGTTGTGGTTGTAGTAGTCGAGGCCCGCGTTCGCGAGTTCCTGCGCCTGTTCGTCTTCCAGCATGCCGAGCGTCATGCAGGTCTCGAGACCAAGTTCCTTCACGCCGCGCACCATCTCGGTCAGCGCCGGCATGTGGCGCTCCTTCGGGTTGCGCCACGCGGCGCCCATGCAGAAGCGGCTTGCGCCGTTCGCCTTCGCGGCGCGCGCGGCGTCGAGCACCGCGTCGACGTCCATCAGCTTTTCGGCCTTCAGGCCCGTGTCGTGGTGCGACGATTGCGAGCAGTAGCCGCAATCTTCCTCGCAGCCGCCCGTCTTGATCGACAGCAGCGTCGACAGCTGCACCGCGTTCGCGTCGAAGTGTTCGCGGTGCACCTGCTGCGCGCGGAAGATCAGGTCGTTGAACGGCAGCTCGAACAGCGCGACGACGTCGGCGACGCGCCAGCGCTGCGAGGCCGGAGCGGCCACGGGAATCGCGTCGGGTTGCACGGTGGCGGTCTGGGCTTGGGTCATATCGTTTTCCTGTCCTGGACGGGGATGAGGGATCGGGGGATCGGGTTCTGTTGGGTCAATGCTGCGCGGCGCGCAGCGTATCGACGAGCGCGGCGATGTCGAGCATCGCCGCGGCGGATTCGGGGGCGGCCGGGCTCATGTGCGGAATGCGGCCGAGCAGCGGTGCGCCGTGTTCGCGGGCGAGCCAGTCGTGCATCGTCGCGACGTTCTCGTCGGGGAACGACATGGCTGGATCGACGTGGTTCGCGACCCAGCCGGCGAGCTTGAGGCCACGCGCGGCGATCGCGTCGGCGGTGAGCAGCGCATGGCTGATGCAGCCGAGCCGCACGCCGACCACGAGCACGACCGGCACGCCGAGCGCGACCGCGAGATCGGCCATGTCCTGCGTGTCGTTCATCGGCACGCGAAAGCCGCCGGCGCCTTCGACGACGACGATCTCCGCGCGCGTCAGCGCTTCGCGATGGCACGCGACGATCGTGTCGATGTCGAGCGTCACGCCTTCCTGCGCGGCGACGATATGCGGCGCGGCCGGTGCTTTCAGCAGGAACGGCGTGCGCAGCTCGGGCGGCAGCACGACGTTCGCGGCCGCGTCGAGCTGGTCGGCGTCTTCGTTGCGCCACACGCCGTCGCGTTCATACGCGCCGGCCGCGACGGGCTTCAGCGCGGCGGCGCGCAGGCTGTGCCGCGCGAAGCCGTGCAGCAGCGCGGCCGACACGAAGGTCTTGCCGATTTCGGTGTCGGTGCCGGTGACGAACAGCGAGAGCGGGGCGGTCAAGCTGCAGTCTCCCGCCGGGCCGCCCCAAGGGAGGCTGCAGCCCCCTCGGGGGGCAGCGAACGAAGTGAGCGTGGGGGCTGTTCTGTTTCCTGCGCGGCCTGCGCGTCGCTGGCTTCGATCAGCGCGGCTTCGAGCCGCGCGAGATCGTCGAACGAATGTGCGGCCGACAGCGACACGCGCAGCCGCGACGTGCCGACGGGCACCGTCGGCGGCCGGATCGCGGGCACCCACAGGCCGTGCGCGTCGAGCGCCCGCATTGCCGCGAGCGTCGCGTCGTTGCTGCCGATCACGAGCGGCTGCACGGCCGTGTGCGAATCGACCGGCTGCCAGCGCGTCTTGTGCAGCAGCGCGCGCGTGCGCTCGATCAGCGCGGCGAGATGCGCGCGTCGCGCGTCGCCTTCGTCGCCCGCGATCACCTTCAGGCTGGCCGATACCGCGTGCGCGACGGCCGGCGGCGCGGCCGTCGTGAAGATGTAGCTGCGCGCGCGCTGGATCATCCATTCGATCACGGTCTCGTGCGCGATCACGAATGCGCCCGCGACGCCGGCCGCCTTGCCGAGCGTGCCGACGTACACGAGATGCGGCGAACGCAGGGCGGCGGCCGCGAGCGCGCCGCGGCCCTGCGGACCGAGCACGCCGAAGCCGTGCGCATCGTCGACGACGAGCCACGCGCCGTGGCGTTCGGCCAGCGCGACGAGTTCGGCGAGCGGGGCGAGGTCGCCATCCATGCTGAACACGGTGTCGCTGACGATCAGCTTCGTTTCGGCGTCCGATGCGTCGAGCAACGCGGCGAGCGCGGCGGTGTCCGCATGCGGATAGACCTGGACGTTCGCGCGCGACAGCCGCATGCCGTCGATCAGCGACGCATGGTTCAGCGCGTCGGAGAAGATCGTCGCGCTCTTGCCGGTCAGTGCCGTCATCGCGGCGAGGTTCGCCATGTAGCCGGTGCTGAAGTACAGCGCGCGCGGTGCGTCGGAGAAGCCGCCCGAGAAGGCCGCGAGTTCGTCCTCGAGCGTCGCGTGCGCACGCGAATGGCCGCCCAGCAGGTGCGAGCCGCCGCTGCCGGAGCCGTAGCGCTGCGCGCCTTCGGCGAACGCGGCGACGAGCGCCGGATGCGCGGCGAGGCCGAGATAGTCGTTGCTCGCGAAGCCGACGATCTCGCGGCCGTCGACGGTCATGCGGGCATCGCACGCGGTATCGGCGGTGCGGCGCACGCGGCGCAGCCCTTGCGCGTCGAGATCGGCGAGGCCGCGTTGCAGGGTGTCGAGCAGGCGGTTCGTCATCGTGCGATCTCCGCGAGCGTCGCATCGAGCGTGTCGCGCGTGCTTTGTGCGAGCCATGCGATGTCGTCGTCGCTCATCACGTACGGCGGCATCAGGTACACGGTCGTGCCGATCGGGCGCAGCAGCAGCTCGCGTTCCAGCGCGCGTTCGAAGAAGCGACGCGAGAAGCTGCGTGCCGCGTCGCCGTCGAGTGCGACGTCGAACGCGAACAGCGTGCCGCGCTCGCGCAGGTGGCGTACTTGCGGGTGTGCATCGAGCGGCGCGAGCGCCGTGCGCAGCGTCGCCGATTTGCGGGCGTTGCTCGCGAGCACGTCGTCGCGCGCGAACAGGTCGAGCGTCGCGACCGCCGCGCGGCATGCGAGCGGGTTGCCGGTGTACGAATGCGAGTGCAGGAAGCCGCGCGTCGTGTCGTCGTCGTAGAACGCGGCGAACACGTCGTCGCGCGTGAGCACGAGCGACAGCGGCAGGTAGCCGCCGCTGATGCCTTTCGACAGACACAGGAAATCGGGCCAGACACCGGCCTGCTCGCACGCGAAGAAGGTGCCGGTGCGGCCGCAGCCGACTGCAATTTCGTCGGCGATCAGGTGCACGCCGAATTCGTCGCACAGCGCGCGCAGCCCGCGCACGTACGACGGATCGTGCATCGCCATGCCGGCCGCGCACTGCACGAGCGGCTCGACGATCAGCGCGGCGATCCGGTCGCCGCGTTCGACGAACAGGCGCCGCACGTCCGCGAGCGCGCGGCTCGCGACGTCGGCAGCCGTTTCGCCCGGCAGCGCGCCGCGCGCGTCGGGGGATGCGACGACATGCGCATGGCGAATCAGCGGGTCGTACGCGTCCTTGAACAGCGCGACGTCGGTCACGCCGAGCGCGCCGATCGTCTCGCCGTGATAGCTGTTCGCGACACAGACGAATTCCTGCTTGTTCGCGCGGCCGCGGTTGCGCCACGCGTGGAAGCTCATCTTCAGCGCGATCTCGACCGCCGACGCACCGTCCGACGCGAAGAACGCATGGCCGAGCGTGCGCGCGGTGAGCGCGTGCAGTCGCTCCGCGAGCTTGATCGCGGGTTCGTGCGTGCAGCCGGCGAGCATCGCGTGCTCGAGCGTGTCGAGCTGGTCTTTCAGAGCCGCGTTGATGTCCGGGTTCGCATGGCCGAACAGGTTGACCCACCACGAGCTGATCGCATCGAAGTAGCGGCGGCCGTCACGGTCGTACAGCCACAGGCCCGCGCCGCGCGCGACGGGGATGAGCGGCAGGCGCTCGTGGTGCTTCATCTGGGTGCAGGGATGCCAGACCGCGCGCAGGCTGCGCGCGACCCAGTCGTCGGTGGCTGGCGTACTCAAGGCGGCTCCGGGGGATAAAACGGCCGCGCGGCATCGACGGGATGCCGCGCGGCGGGACACGAAACGCGCTGAGATTAGCGTGTTCCGCGGCCCGTTGCACTACCGGTTACAAACGCCGCAGAGCCTTGTCGGACGGGAGTTCGGCGCAGATCGGAGCGGCTCTGGACGGTACGGTTCAGATGTCCCGAAATGACCGCAGATGACGACGTTCGAGTGAGCCCCCCCAACTGAAAAAAATCGTGCGTCGGGCGGTGCGGCAGGGGGAGAAATCGGGGAGCGATAGGGGAAAGGGCGGTGCGGGACGATGTGGCCCCCATGCGATCGGAAAGAAAGATTGCATGCAGGTGACGAAGGGCACCCGGAGCGAGGCGCAGCTAGAAGGCGTGTTCACGCCGGCATGCGGTGCGTGCCGCGTGCGCGACGTCGGCCGCGAACGCTACGAGCAGCGCGTCTGCGAAGAAGTGAAAAAAAGGGGGGGAGGAGAAAACGAAAAACGGCGGCGCAGGCCGCCGCTCGTCAACGCGAAGCCAGCGCCGGCGTACCGGTGTCGCTTGCGTTGCTGTCGTCGTTGTCGGCCGTCTGTGTCGCGTTGTTCCACACGACCCGGTCGTTGACCGCATACAGCCGGCACGAACCCGCGCCCTGCTTCGAGCAGTTGTCGAGCGCGAGCGCCATCGGATCGTCGCCGCCTTCGGCCCACGACCATGCGCCTTCCGACGACACCGCGAACGCGCGGCTCGGATGCTGGTTCAGGAAGCGGCGATAGCCTTCACGGCCGGCTTCGTCGACAAACGGCACCGCGTTGACCGAGTCGATCGACGCATAGCCGCTCGCCTTCGGCTCGTGCGGGTTTGCGACCGCGTAGCGCACCGAGGTCGGCAGGTTCAACTGCGCGAGGAACGCGTTGACGGCCGGCCACCACACGGGCACGCCGTCGCGGTCGACGATCAGCCGGTGCGCGTCGTCCTTGTAGCGGCCGAAATCGATGAACCGGGCCTGCGTGCCGTGCGACACGTACGCGTCGTGCATCTGCGCGACGAGCCCGGGCGTCCACACCGAGTCGTTGTCGCCGTACAGCCACAGCGACCGCACGGCCGTGTGCGCGCCGTACTGGTCGAACGCGTCGACGAGGTTTTTCTGCCAGCCGTCGCAGAGATCCTGGCGCAGCCCGCCGGAGAAGTTGATGATGCCGCGCACGCCCGGTGCGGCTTCGGTGCCGTACGCGACCGATACGAGGCCGCCGTGCGACGTGCCGGCGACGACGATGCGCGACGCATCGACATACGACTGGCGCGACATGTAGCGCACCGTCGCGTCGACGTCAGCCGCCTGCGCGAGGCCGTTCTTGCCGACGTTGCAGCCTTCCTGCTGGTACGTGCCGCCCGAACCTGCGAAGCCCTGGCGGTTCGGCGCGATCACGGCATAGCCGCGGCGCACGAATTCGCGCGCGAACGCGAGCGGCCGGCTGCGCGGCTGCTGATGAAGATCGCCGGTGTTCTTGCCGTGGTTGAAGACGACGAGCGGGAACGGGCCGGGGCCGTTCGGCTTGAAGAGCGTTGCCTCGAGCGTGACGTTGCCCGATGCGTCGGCCGGAATGCGGAGGATCTGTTCGTTCAGGTCGGCGGCGACCTGCGGCAGGTTCGAATTGCCGTAGTCGAAGCGTTCGGCGTGGGCGAGCGACCCGCTGACGCCGGCACCCGACCCCGTATTGGCGCTCGGCAGCGTACCGGCCTGAGCGGCCGACAGCGCACAGGCCGCCATCCATCCCACCAATACCTTGCTGAACGCCATTCGTAAGCCCTGCCATGCAACTTGACCAATTCGAGGTCATCGTAGCCGGACAAAATGGGGTTGTGCAATGCGGGAATTACCCGGCGTCTGACACAGCAACTATTTGTCAACGTTCACTTACTTCGCCGTCGACGTAGCGCCAGAAACCATGCTCGTCGCGCTCGAAACGGCTCGTCTCGTGGAGCCGGTAAGCGCGTCCGCCGACCTTGTAGCGGGCCACGAATTCGACCTCCGCGTGCCGTTCGTCGAGCGGCGCATGGCGTTTGACCGCGAGGCCGAGCCAGCGCGGCGCGTCGGGCGCTTCGGGGTCGGTGTCGAGATCGTGCGGACAGGTGCGCGCGGCCCAGGTCGCGCGCAGGTAGTCGGTCGCGCCGAGCACATACGCGCTGTACCGCGAACGCATCAACTCGAGCGCGGTCGGCGCGGCTTCGCCGCCGTCGATGAAGCGGCCGCAGCAGGCCGCATAGCGGGGCGCCGGCGCTTTGCCGGCGGGAGCGGGGGACGCGCCGCCGCACGGGCACGCGTCAGGTCGGTTCAGAATCATGCGAAACGGGAATTAACGACGCAAGGTTGTCGGCTGCCTACCAGCTCAGCTCGATACCGTCGTACTGGAAGAAACGGCCGTTTGCCTGCGACACGTCCGCGCCGGATTCGGCGATCACGCGGCGCATGCCGGTCACGCTGACTTCCGGATCGATCGCGGCCTGCGCGCCGCCCATGTCGGTGCGCACCCAGCCGGGATGGAGCGAGATACATGCGGCGTGGCGCGTCTGCAGCGACGCGATGCGCAGCGCGTCGTTCAGCGCGGCCTTGCTCGCGCGGTACAGCCAGCCGGTCGTGCCGGTCGCCTCGGCGATGCTGCCCATCCGGCTCGACACGACGGCCAGCACGCCGCGTGCGTCCTCGACGAGCGGCAGCACGATCGGCAGCAACTGCATCGGCCCGCGCACGTTCGTATGCATCACCGCGTCGAAATCCTCGGCGGTGATCGTCTCGACGCCCTCGGTGCGCGGCCCGTAGACACCCGACACCAGCACGGCCGCATCGAGCCGCTCGCCGTCGAGCTTCCAGCCGAGCGCCGCGATCTGCTCGGGCTGCGTGATGTCGAGCGCATGCGCGTGCGCGCCGAGCGCGCGCAGCGCGTCGAGCGATGCGTCGTCGCGCGCGGTGGCGATCACGTTCCAGCCGTCGCGCCGATATTGCCGGACGAATTCGCGGCCAAGGCCGCGCGATGCGCCGACGATCAATGCGGTTTTCATGCCCGTCGCTCCTGTGCTTGGCGCCGCCGGGGCGGCCGCGCCGGTATCCGATCCGTTCGATGGACCGCGCGGCTGCGCCGGCGCGGTCGCCGCCGCGGAGGCCGCGGCGTTACTTCGCGTCCCCGCACGGCTTCAGCGTGTCGGCGACGGCTTGCGCGACGTCGTCGAGCTGCGCGGCGTCCGCGGCGACCATGTCGTTGTAGGGCGCATGTTCGCCGCGTGCGGTGAGCGCGGCCACGCAGCGCTTGTAGGTCTCGTGGAGCGCATCGAAGTTCGATACGGCCATCCCGAGGTTGCGCATCCGGCCGTCATGCACGCCGTACACGAGCCCGTGCACGGTGAGCGCCTGGCCGCGCGCCCAGGCGTCGTTGACGATCGTCGTGCGGCACACGTTGACGACCTGCTCGATCGCGTTCAGCTCGATCAGGCGGCGGTAGCGCGCTTCGCCCACCGGCCATTCGTCGAGCAGGGCGGCGTGGCGTTCGCGCACGTCCTGCACGTGATGCAGCCAGTTGTCGGCGAGGCCGACGCGCCGGTTGTGCAGCGCCGCGTTCACGCCCGAGCAGCCGTAGTGGCCGACGACCATGATGTGCTTCACGCGCAGGATGTCGACCGCGAACTGGATCACCGACAGGCAGTTCAGGTCGCTGTGCACGACGACGTTCGCGATATTGCGGTGGACGAACACTTCGCCCGGCGGCAGGCCGATGATCTGGTTCGCGGGCACGCGCGAATCCGAGCAGCCGATCCACAGATATTCCGGCGCCTGCTGGTCGGCGAGACGCGTGAAGAACTCCGGATCGTCCGCGAGCTTGCGTTTGACCCAGGCGTCGTTGTTGTCGAACAGGTGTGAAAGCGGATTGTCTTGGGTGTTCATCGGTGTGGATTCCGTTGGCGGAAATCGGGTCGCGATCGGTTCGGTGTAGTCGACGTCAGGCGGCGCGCTGCGCGTCGTCTGCGCCGTCGTTCTGGTCCGCTGCGCCGAAGCGCGCGGGGTAGCGCATGCAAAAGCGCAGCGCGGTGTCGTACGGATAAAAGTCGGGCAATTCGCCCTGGATCAGCTTGTCCTTGCTGGCCTGCCACAGCGCGGGATCGAAAAAGTCCGCGTGATGCTTCATGAAGACGTCGCGCACGCGCGGGTCGCCGAGCAGGAACGGCCCGTAGGTCTCCGGAAAGATGTCGTGCGGGCCGACGGTATACCACGGTTCGCCGGACAGTTCGTCTTCCTCGTTGCGCGGCGCCGGCACGCGGCGCACGTTGCAGTCGGTCAGGTATTCGATCTCGTCGTAGTCGTAGAACACGACGCGGCCGTGGCGCGTGACGCCGAAGTTCTTGTACAGCATGTCGCCGGGGAAGATGTTCGCCTTCATCAGCTCCTTCACCGCGTTGCCGTACTCCTTCACGCCGTGCTCGATGTCGGTATCGGTGCCGTTCTGCAGGTACAGGTTGAGCGGCGTCATCCGGCGCTCGATGTACAGGTGCTCGATCACGAGATTGCCGTCCTCGTATTCGAGCAGCGACGGCACTTCCTTTTCCAGCTCGCGCACGAGCGCGTGGTCGAGCCGCGCGAGCGGCAGCGCGACGCTCGAATACTCGAGCGTGTCGGCCATCCGCCCGAGGCGGTCGTGGCGCTTCACGAGCTGGTACTTCTCCATGATCTGCGCGCGCGTCGTTTCCTTCGGCGGCGGGAAGTGATCCTTGATGATCTTGAACACGTACGGGAACGACGGCAGCGTGAACACGAGCATCACGAGGCCCTTGATCCCGGGCGCGATGATGAAGCGGTCGCTCGAATGCGACAGATGGTGCAGCAGGTCGCGGTAGAACAGGTTCTTGCCCTGCTTCTGCAGGCCGACCGACGTGTAGATCTCGGCCTTCGGCTTGCCGGGCATGATCGTGCACAGGAAGTCGACGTACGCGGACGGCACGCCCATGTCGACCAGGAAATACGAGTGCGAGAAGCCGAAGATGATCATCAGCTGGTCGCGGCGCAGCAGCACGGTGTCGAGCGAGAGTACGCCCGGGCGCACGTGGCGGATCGGCACCGCGAACGGCAGCACGCGGTCGGCGTTGATGATGCGGCCGACGATGTACGCGCTCTTGTTGCGGAAGAACAGCGACGACAGCACGTGGATCTGGAAATTCGGCGCTTCGTCGAAGTGGCCGAATTCGTCGTGGATCGCCTGCATCACGCATGCGATGTCGCGCGGGAGATCGTCGAACGGCGGCTCGAGCTGGAAGTTCGTGACGATGCGCTCGAGCGTGGCCGCGAGCCCGTCGGTGCCCGGATAGTACGCGCGGTAGGTCGGCTTCGCGGCCGGCTCGTCGTTCTCGAGATACTCGGTCGAGATCGCCGGGCGCACGAAGATGAAATCGTTGCTGAAGTACGAGCGGTGCAGGATCTTGCAGCACACCGAATTGAAGAAGGTCTCCGCGCACTCGGGCTGGCGGTGCGACGTGAGCAGGCCGATGTAGTGCAGCTTGATCTGCTGCCACACTTCGTCGTCGATGTTCTCCGCGTCGTATTCGTCTTCCAGCACCTCGACGCATTCCTTCACGCGATCGTCGTACGACGTGATCCGCTCGCGTGCGAGCCGCTGCAGCCCGTGCCAGTCGCCGTGCTCGTACAGCGTCTTCGCTTCGTCGGCCGCCTCGCGGAAGATCCGGTAGTGACGGTCGAAGTTTTCGAGCATCGTCTGCGCGACGTCGAAACCGATCTGCGAAGACAGCAGTTTGGGGAAGTGATTCATCGCGTGCAGGCTCGTTCGGGAGGGGCTGTAAGCACTCGCCATTTTAGCGCCCAAGCGGGCGGTTCAAGGGCTTTGCGGCGATCCGCAGCCGGCGGGCAGGCGGCGGGTTGTCCGCCGTTGGATACCGTTCGGTGCATCTTCGCGTAAAGATACGGGTACGGAACCGATTCTGGCACGAACTTTTTTTGACGGGCCGGCCGCCGCCGGGCACGCGTTTCGCGCGACGGCGATAGAATCGACGCACCGCCCGCCGCGGCCTGCCGCCGGCGCGCATCCGCACCGATAACGACGAGACGCCCCACCGATGAACGCACTGGAACACCAACTCGACTATCCCTTCGCCGACACGCTGCCCGCCGCGGGCGACACGTTCGAGGTCGCGCCCGGCGTGCGCTGGCTGCGCATGCCGTTGCCGTTCTCGCTTGATCACATCAACCTCTGGTTGCTGCGCGACGAGATCGACGGGCAGGCCGGCTGGACGATCGTCGACTGCGGGATCGCGTCGGATGCGATCCGCACGCACTGGGAGCAGATCTTCGACACGCATCTCGACGGCCTGCCCGTGCTGCGCGTGCTCGTCACGCACTGCCACCCCGATCACTTCGGCCTCGCGAACTGGCTGTGCGAGGGCGGCGACAAGGGCCGCTGGAACGTGCGCCTGTGGATGACGCTCGGCGAGTACATGTTCGGCTGCCTGATGGCGGCCGGCAACGGTTCGAACGCGGGCGGCGCGGCGGCGGCCGATCATTTCGCCCGCCACGGGCTGACCGATCCGGCTGCGCTCGACAAGCTGCGCAACCGCCGCAACTACTACTCGGATCTCGTGCCGGCCGTGCCGCCGCGCTACCGGCGCCTGCGTGAAGGCGATGCGGTGACGATCGGCGCGCGCACGTGGCGCGTCGTGACCGGCTTCGGCCATTCACCTGAACATTGCGCGCTGCACAGCGAAGCGGACGGCGTGCTGATCTCCGGCGACATGGTGCTGCCGCGCATCTCGACGAACGTGTCCGTGTTCGACCTCGAGCCGGAAGCGAACCCGCTCGCGCTGTACCTGCAGTCGCTCGGCCGCTACGAGACGATGGCGCCCGATACGCTGGTGCTGCCGTCGCACGGCAAGCCGTTCCGCGGCGTGCGCACGCGCATCACGCAACTGCGCGAGCACCACGACGCGCGCCTGGCCGAAGTGCGCGTCGCGTGCGCGGAAAAGCCGATGAGCGCGGCGGACATCGTGCCGATCATGTTCCGCCGCCGCGAACTCGACATCCACCAGATGACGTTCGCGCTCGGCGAGGCGCTCGCGCACCTGAACCTGCTGTGGCTCGCGGGCGAGCTCGTGCGCGAGCAGGGCGACGACGGCGTGCTGCGGTTCCGCACCGCCGGCTGATACCGCGTCGTTCTCCTCATGCGACGGGTTCGTAGCGCCACCCGTCGCGATGCCATTGCATCGTGTGCGTCGGGTCGAGCGCCGCGAGAAACGCGGTGTCGTGCGACGCGACCACGATCGCACCGGGGAAGCCGGCCAGTGCGGCTTCGATCGCACGCACCGATTCGAGATCGAGATGGTTGGTCGGCTCGTCGAGCAGCAGCAGTTGCGCGGGCGTGCCGCGCCACAACGCGCACGCGAGCGCGGCCTTCAGCCGTTCGCCGCCGCTCAGTTGCCGCGCCGGCTGCGTGGCGCGTGCCGCGTCGAGCTGCAGCAGCGCGAGACGGCTGCGCAGGTCGCCTTCGGCGAGCGGCGTATCGAGCAGCCCGAGTTGCTCGACGATCGAGCGGTCGGGATCGAGCAGCGCGAGCCGCTGGTCGAGATACGCGGCGCTCACGTGTGTCGTGCATGCGCCTGAACGCGGCGCAAGCTCGCCCGCGAGCATTCGCAGCAACGTCGATTTGCCGCAGCCGTTCGGGCCGGTCAATGCGACGCGTACCGGGCCGCTGGCCGACCACGTGATCGCGTCGGCATCGTTGGCGATGCGCCACGGCAGTTGCGCACCTTCGAGCGTGAACAGCTGGCGGCGTGCGCTGACCTCGGTGCCCGGCAGCGACACGAGCACGGGCGCATCGGCTTCGACGCGCGCGGCCGCTTCCTGCACGCGTTCGTCGAGCGTCGCCTTGAATTCGTTCTGGTGGCGCCGCACCGTGCCCATGATGCTGCGCGCCGCGCCCTTGCGGCTCTGTTTTGCCATCGATGACAGGTTGGCCGTCTTCGCATCGCGCAGCGACGCAGCCGCGTGACGCTGGATCGTGTCGTGTTCCTGTTCGAGCCTGCGCCTGACGCGCCCACGTTCGGCACGCGCGTTGTCGAGCGCAGACTGCGCGGCATCCTGTTCCGCGTCGCGCTGCGCGCGGTAGAGCGCGTAGTTGCCGCCGAACGAGCGCACGCCTTGCGGCGTCAGCTCGACGATGCGCTGCACGTCGGCGAGCAGCGCACGATCATGGCTCACGATGACGAGGCCGCCGCGCCATCCGTCGAGCGCCGCGCGCAGCCACGCGCGGCCCGGCGTGTCGAGATGGTTGGTCGGTTCGTCGAGCACGAGCAGGCCCGCGCCGGACAGCAGCGCGCCGATCAGCGCGACGCGCGCAAGCTGCCCGCCGCTCAGTGCGTGCGCGGGCGTATCGGGTTGTACGTCGTGCAGGCCGGCTGCGTCGAGCGCGGTGCGCAGCCGCTCCGCGAGATCCCAGCGATCGCCGATCAGGTCGAAGTCGTGCGGTTCCGCGCGGCCGTCGGCGAGACGCGCGAGTGCGCCGAGCGGCGCGTCGAGCGCGGCGATCTGCGCGACGGTTCGCGGGCCGGCCGACGCAGCGTCGTCGTCATGCTGCTGCGCGACGTAGACGACTGGCGTGTGCCGGTCGATCGTTCCCGAACTCGGTGCGCAGCGCCCCGCGATCAGTTGCGCGAGCTGGCTCTTGCCGATGCCGTTGCGGCCGACGATGCCGGTCGGCGTGCGGTCGATCGAAAGGTCGAGCGAATCGAACAGCGTGACGCCGTCGTTGAAGCGGAAGGAAACGTGATGAAGCGCGACGAGCGCGCCGGTGGGCGTGGCAGCAGCCATAAGCACCTCCAAAAATGCGTGAAGACCTTCGCGCGCGGCGTGCGTGGCACGGCGGCGAAAACATTTTGGGAAGGCTTAGTTGTTCACTTTGGCTGGCGTCCGGTATGAGGAATGAGCGCGCAGTGTAGCAAGCGCGGCGCGCGGGCCGCAAGCGACGGCCCGACGCACCGTCGCTTGCGCGCCACGCGCGAGGGTCGCGTTACTGCACGGCGACGGTCGTGAAGTTCTGCCGCCCGAACGGGCTCACGTGATAGCCGCTCACGTTCGTGCGCGTGAGCGCAGCCGCGGTCGGATAGCCGAGCGGAATCCACAGCGCCTGGTCGTGGATGATCTTCTGCGCCGCTTCGTACAGCTTCGCGCGCTTGGCCTGGTCGGCGGTCGACTTGCCGTCGGCGATCAGCTTGTCGAGCTGCGCGTCGCAGAAGCGCGCGAAGTTGATGCCCGATTTCACCGCGTTGCAGCTGAACAGCGGCGACAGGTAGTTGTCCGGATCGCCGTTGTCGCCGGCCCAGCCCATGAACAGCATGTCATGCTGGCCGAGCTTCGCCTGCTTGATCAGCTCGCCCCATTCGATCACCTTGACCTCGGCCTTCACGCCGATCTTCGCGAGGTCGGCCTGCAGCAGCTCCGCGCCGACCTTCGGATTCGGGTTCAGCACGCTGCCGGTCGGGCGCGTCCAGATCGTCGTCGAGAAGCCGTTCGGGAAGCCGGCTTGTGCGAGCAGCTGCTTCGCTTTCGCGGGATCGTACGCATACGGCGCGACGTCCTTCGCGTAGCTCCACGTGTTCGGCGGATACGGGTTGTTCGCGGCCGTCGCGGTGTTGTCGAACACGACCTTCAGGTAGGTCGCGCGGTCGAACGCGAGGTTCAGCGCTTCGCGCACCTTGTCGTTGTCGAGCGGCTTCTTCTGCGTGTTCAGCGCGACGAACGCGGTCATGAACGCGGGCGTCTGCACGACCTTCAGCGCGCTTTCGCCCTTCGCCGCGAGCACGTCCTGCGGTTTCGGCGACAGCGCGATCTGGCATTCGCCGGCCTTCACTTTCTGCAGGCGCACCGACGGGTCGGGCGTGATCGCATAGATCAGCCGGTCGACCTTCGGCTTCGTGCCCCAGTAGGTCGGGTTCACGTCGTAGCGGATCAGCGCGTCCTTCGTGTAGCTCTTCAGCACGAACGGGCCCGTGCCGACCGGCTTCGCGTTCAGGTCGGCCTGCTTGCCGGCCTTCAGCAGCTGGTCCGCGTATTCGGCCGAGTAGATCGACGCGAAGCCCATCGTCAGGATCGGCACGAAGGTCGCGTTCGGCTCGTTCAGCACGAACTTCACGGTGCTGTCGTCGACCTTCGTGACCGACTTCACGAGCTTCACGAGGCCCATCGACTGCGCGTGCGGGAAACCGCTCGCGCCGGCCACCTTGTGCCACGGGTTCGCATCGTCGAGCATCCGGCTGAACGTGAACACGACGTCGTCCACGTTGAGCGCTCGGGTCGGCTTGAAGTATTCGGTGGTCTGGAACGCGACGTTCGGGCGCAGGTGGAACGTGTAGGTGAGGCCGTCGGCGCTCGCGTCCCATTTGTCGGCGAGCGCGGGCGCGACTTTCTTCGCGGCTTCGTCGTACGACACGAGCGTGTTGAAGATCACGTCGGCCGATGCGTTGGTCGTGACGAGCGAGTTGTACTGCACGACGTCGAAGCCGTCCGGGCTCGATTCCGTGCAGACGGTGAGCGGCTTGGCGGCGACGAGGCCGGGGACGGCGAGGGCGGCGGCGAGCGCGGCCGCGGCGAACAGCTTGACCTGCATAGGATCTCCCACGTGGCTTGTGTTTTTTGCTGGGTGACGGGATGCGGGCGCGGCCCGGAAGCGGACAGGGCCGGCGCGGCTGGCGAATAGCATACCGTCAAAGCGCGCGACGCGTGAAAAAAGGCGCCTGAACGCGGCGAATTGACCGAAAAACGGCTGCGTTCGCGACGGAACGGGTGTTGGGGCGACGGGCGGGGCGGAGGAGGCTGCGGACGGCGGAGAGCTGGCGCTGGGCAAGCAGGACGGCGGCGCGTCGAGGACGGCGCGGGAGCGGTGCGGGTGTGTCGCGAATCGAAGCGTCGAAGCGGCCAGGCGTCGGTGCGGAGAAGCGGAGAAGCGGAGAAGCGGAGAAGCGGAGAAGCGGAGAAGCGGAGAAGCGGAGAAGCGGAGAAGCGGAGAAGCGGA
>NZ_CABVQC010000060.1 GCF_902499175.1 Burkholderia aenigmatica | reverse complement strand
GCGCGCACTACGCGGCCGCGACGCCCGGCGCGCACGGCTTCGGCCTCGCGATGGCGCTCGTGCCGCCGCTGCTGCTCGCGCTCGGCGCGGCGCTGCGCTCGCCGCGTCGCATCTGGTTCGTGCCGGCGTGGCTGCTTGCCGCCACCGTGCTGTGGGCCGCGCGCGTGCCGCTCGCCCGGCATTTCGAATGGGGCCTGTATCTGGAACACGCGAGCTTCAACCTCGCGATGGCGCTGCTGTTCGGCCGCACGCTCGCGGCCGGCCAGGTGCCGCTGTGCACGCGCTTCGCGACGATGATCCACGGCACGATCACGCCGGCCGTCGCACGCTACACGCGGCAGATCACGCTCGCGTGGACGCTGTTCTTCGTCGCGATCGCCGCCGTGTCGACGCTGCTGTTCGCGACCGCGCCGATCGTCACGTGGTCGACGTTCGCGAACTACCTGTCGCTGCCGCTCGTCGCCGTGATGTTCGCCGCCGAGCATGCGTGCCGGCGCTTCGCACTGCCGCACGAACCGCGGCCGCGCATGATCGATGCGGTGCGCGCGTATCGCGCGACGACGCACACATCGCAGGCGTCACGATGAATTCACGGCCGGTGCGGCGCCGCCACGCGGCGCGCCGGCTTTCGCTCCCGTTTTGACCGATTTATGCCGACTCACCCGCTGGTTTTCCATTCATCGCCGGACCAGACGATCGCCTGGCGCGACGGCGCGCCCGTCACCGTGCGCGCGTTCGTCGCCGACGTCGCGCGCGTGGCCGCCGCGCTGCCCGCCGGCGGCCACGTGTTCAACGTGTGCCGCGACCGCTACCGCTTCGCGGTCAGCCTGTGCGCCGCGCTCGTTGCCGGCAAGATCAGCCTGCTGCCATCGACGCACACGCCGGAAATGGTCCGCCAGCTGGCGTCGTTCGCGCCCGACGCGTTCTGCCTGCACGACGCGCCCGACTGCGCGATCGACCTGCCGCGCTTCGCGTACCCCGACGCCGCCCCCGGCGAACTCGCGAGCGATGCGCCGTTCGCCGTGCCGCAGATCGATGCGGCGCGGATCATGGCCTACGTGTTCACATCCGGCTCGACCGGCGCGCCGGTGCCGCACCGCAAGACCTGGGGCTTCCTGGTCGGCTGCGTGCGCGCGGCGGCCGACCGCCTCGGGCTGCTCGACGGCCGCGCGGCCACGCTGATCGGCACGGTGCCCGCGCAGCACATGTACGGCTTCGAGTCGACGGTGCTGCTCGCGCTGATCGGCGGCCTCGCGTTCAGCAACCGCCAGCCGTTCTACCCGGTCGACATCCGCGACGAACTCGACGCGATCCCGCAGCCGCGTGTGCTCGTCACGTCGCCGATTCACCTGCGTGCGCTGCTGGCAGCCGGCCATGCGCTGCCGCCCGCGGCGCTCGTGCTGTCGGCCACCGCGCCGCTGTCGGAAAAGCTCGCATGCGAAGCCGAGGCCGCGCTCGACGCGCCGCTCGTCGAAATCTACGGCAGCACCGAAACCGGCCAGATCGCCACCCGCCGCACGTCGCAAGGCGCGACGTGGGCGTTGTTCCCGGGCATCCGGCTCGACCCGCGCGACGCACCGGAGAGCGACGACGGCGAGCCGACGATCTGGGTGTCGGGCGGGCACGTCGAAGCACCCGTGCCGATGGGCGATGCGCTCGAACTGCTCGGCGACGGCCGGTTCCTGCTGCACGGCCGCAAGGCCGACCTCGTCAACATCGCCGGCAAGCGCACGTCGCTCGCGTACCTGAACCATCAGCTCAATGCGATTCCGGACGTGATCGACGGCGTGTTCTTCATGCCCGACGAAGTCGCACCGGCGCACGCCGACGCGAGCCTCGAACCGGTCACGCGCCTCGTCGCGCTGGTCGTCGCGCCGACGCTCGCGGCCGCCGAGCTGCAGCGCGCGCTGCGCGAGCGGATCGATCCCGCGTTCATGCCGCGCCCGCTCGTGTTCGTCGACGCGCTGCCGCGCAACGAAACGGGCAAGCTGCCGCGCGACGTGCTCGCCGCGCTCGTTGCGCAACATGCGCGCGCCGCGGCCGCGCCGACGCCCGTGCGCGACCCGGCCGGCACGCCCGCGCCCGCGCTCGAGTTCACGATCCCCGCCGATCACCCGGCACTGCCCGGCCACTTCCCCGGCCACCCGGTCGTGCCGGGCGTCGTGCTGCTCGATCACGCGATCCATGCGATCGGCACGGCGCTTAACCGCCCGCTGCACACGTGGCGGCTCGGTTCCGCTAAATTCCTGAGCCCGGTCGCCCCCGGCGAACCGCTCGAGCTCACGTTCGACCCGGCCGCCAGCGGCGCGATCCGCTTCACGCTGCGCACCGGGGCGCGCGAGGTCGCGAGCGGCGTGCTGTCCGCGCCGCCGGCCGTGCAGGAAGGCGCGCAGCCATGAAGCGCACCGCGTGGGCCGAACGCCAGGAGCGCAGCAATGCGGGCTTGCTGCGCGCGATGACGTGGATCTCGCTGCGCTTCGGCCGGCAGCGCGCGCGTGTCGTGCTGCACCTGATCGCGACGTATTTCGTGCTGTTCTCGCCGGTCGCGTGCGCGGCGTCGCGCGACTACCTGCGCCGCGTGCTCGGCCGCCCCGCGCGCTGGCGCGACGTGTACCGGCACGTGTTCACGTTCGCGGCGACGATCCACGACCGCATCTACCTGATGAACGGGCGCTTCGACCTGTTCGACATCCGGCTGCACGGCGAGACGCTTGTCGATGACGCGCTCGCGGGCGGACGCGGCGCGTTCCTGATGGGCGCGCATCTCGGCAGCTTCGAGGTCGTGCGCGCGATCGGCCGCACGCACCCGGACCTGCGCGTCGTCGTGACGATGTACGAGAAGAACGCGCGCAAGATCAACGCGACGCTCGCCGCGGTGAACCCCGCCGCGCAGCCGGAAGTGATTCCGCTCGGGCAGGTCGACTCGATGCTGAAGGTACGCGAGCGCCTCGACGCAAACTGCATGGTCGGCATGCTCGCCGACCGCACGCTGCTCGACGAGTCTGCCGCGTCGCTGCGGCGGCTGCCGCTACTCGGCGCGCCGGCCGCGTTTCCGCTCGGGCCGCTCTACATGGCCGCGATGTTGAAGCGGCCGGTGATCTTCATGACGGGCCTCTATCGCGACGGCAACCGCTACGATGTGCACTTCGAGACGCTCGCCGACTTCTCCGACGTGCGGCGCGACGCGCGCGCGGCGGCCGTCGACGCGGCACTCGCGCGCTACGTCGCGCTGCTCGACCAATACTGCCGCGCGGCACCGTACAACTGGTTCAACTATTTCGATTTCTGGCAAGGCGGCGATGCCGCGGCTGCGCGCAGCGACGCGGCGCGCGCCGGTGCCGGCCTGTCCGCCACGAGGGATTCCGACGCATGACCGCCGTTCGCCGCCGCCTGCCCACGCTCCCGTCCGTGCTGCATCGTGCCGTCCGCACGCTGGCCGTCGCCGTCGCGGCAACCGCCGCTGCGATCGCGCTGACGGCCACGCCCGCGCAGGCGGCCGACGCGGGGGCGCCATGGAGCCTCGACCGGCTGATGTCGACGCTCGCGCAGCACAAGTCGGGGCGTGCGACGTTCACCGAGACCAAATACCTGTCGATCGCGACGCAGCCGGTCGAATCGTCCGGCGAGCTCGTGTTCGTCGCGCCCGACCATCTCGAGAAGCACACGCTGAGCCCGAAGCCCGAACACCTCGTCGTCGACGGCGACATGCTCACCGTCGAACGCAACAACCGCAAGTACACGCTCGCGCTCGCGCGCTACCCGGAACTCGGCGCGTTCATCGACAGCATCCGCGCGACGCTCGCCGGCAACCGCTTCGCGCTCGAACAGGTGTACAAGGTTGCGCTCGCCGGACGCGGCGACGACTGGACGCTGACGCTCACGCCGCTCGACTCGCGGATGCTGAAGGTCGTCAGCACGATCACGCTCGACGGCACGCGCGACGTGTTGCGCAGCGTCGCGATCCGGCAGGCCGACGGCGACCGTTCGGTGATGCGCCTGCAACCCGTTCCCGCGAACCCGAACTGATGGACGAACGCACCCGGCCCTCGTCGTCACCGGTCGCGCGCCGCCTGCACACGCTGCGGCAGCGTGCTGTGCTCGTGTGGCTGCTCGCGCTTCTCGCGTGCGGCGTCGCGATCGGGCGCGCCCACTTCACGGCCGACCTGTCCGCCTTCCTGCCGAGCGCGCCGAGCGCCGGGCAGCGCGTGCTCGTCGATCAGTTGCGCGACGGTATCGTGTCGCGGCTGATCCTCGTCGCGATCGACGGCGGCGATGCCGCCACGCGCGCCACGCTGTCGCGACGCGTCGCCGGCGCGCTGCGCACCGATCCGCAGTTCGCGGCCGTTCACAACGGCGAAGCCGCGAACGACGCGCGCGACCGCCAGTTCATCTTCGATCACCGCTACTTGCTCAGCCCCGCCGTCACGCCGCAGCGCTTCAGCGCCGCCGGCCTGCATCAGGCGCTCGGCGACAGCCTCGACCTGCTGAGCTCGTCGGCCGGCCTCGTGGCCAAGGCGATGCTGCCGCGCGACCCGACCGGCGAAGTCGCCACGCTCGTCGACCAGCTCGACAGCGCGGCCGAACCGGCGAGCCGCGACGGCGTGTGGGCGTCGCGCGACGGCACGCGTGCCGTGCTCGTCGTGCAGACGGCCGCCGCCGGTTCCGATACCGACGCGCAGGCCCGCGCGATCGACACGGTGCGCCGCGCGTTCGCCGCCGCGACGCAGGCCGTGCCGAACGCGGCCGCGACTACGCTCGCGATGACGGGCCCCGGCGTGTTCTCGGTCGACACGCGCGACACGATCCGGCACGACGTCGAACGGCTGTCGACGGCGAGCGTCGTGCTGATCGTCGCGCTGCTGCTGACGCTGTACCGTTCGCCGCGCACGCTCGCACTCGGCTTGCTGCCGGTGCTGACGGGCGTCGCGGCGGGAATCGCGGCGGTCAGCCTCGCGTTCGGCACGGTCCACGGGCTGACGCTCGGCTTCGGCACGACGCTGATCGGCGAAGCCGTCGACTATTCGATCTACCTGTTCGTGCAATCGGCGCAGGCCGGCACGCGCGGCGCGGCGCGCCCGGCCGACGCGACGCGCGCATGGGTCGCCGCGTACTGGCCGACGATCCGGCTCGGCGTGCTGACCTCCGTGTGCGGGTTCGCGTCGATGCTGTTCTCCGGCTTCCCGGGCCTCGTGCAGCTCGGGCTGTATTCGATCGTCGGGCTGACGGCCGCCGCGCTCGTCACGCGCTTCGTGCTGCCGCACCTGCGCGGCGAACATGTCGCGATCCGCGACGTGTCGCGGGTCGGCGCCGTACTCGCGCGCGCGGCCGACGCCGCACCGCGGCTGCGCTGGCCGCTCGCCGTGCTGGTGATCGCCGCGGGCGCGACGCTCGTGCTGCATCGCGACGGCCTGTGGAGCCGCGAACTCGCCGCGCTGAGCCCCGTGCCGGCGCAAGCGCAGGCACTCGACGCGCGGTTGCGCGCCGATGTCGGCGCACCCGACGTGCGCTACCTCGTCGTGATTTCCGCCTCGACCGAACAGGCCGCGCTCGAAGGCGCCGAAAAAGTGGCCGCGCAATTGCAGCCGCTCGTCGACCGGGGCGCGCTCGCCGGCTTCGAAAGCCCCGCGCGCTACCTGCCGAGCGACGCCGCGCAGCGCGCGCGCCTGGCCAGCCTGCCGGATGCCGATGCGCTCGCCGGGCGGATGCACGATGCCGTCGCGAACCAGCCGATCGCGGTCAAGCCCGACCTGTTCGCGCCGTTCATCGCCGATGTCGAGGCCGCGCGCCACGCACCGCTGCTTGCGCGCGCGGACTTGCACGGCACGTCGATGGCGCTCGCCGTCGATGCGCTGCTGACCGAACGTGACGGCCGCTGGAGCGCGATGCTGCCGCTGCGCGCGCGGGACGCCGCCCGCACCGCGCAACCGGCATCGAGTCTCGATGCCACGCCGATTCGCGCGGCCGTCGCGCGCGCGGGCGTGCCCGATGCGCTGTTCGTCGACATGAAAGCCGAAGCCGATCGCCTGTACGTGAGCTACGTGCACGAGGACATCCGGCTGTCGCTCGCGGGTTTTGCCGCGATCGCCGTGCTGTTGCTGATCGCACTGCGCTCGCCGCGCCGCGTCGTGCGCGCGCTCGCGCCGCTCGTCGCGGCCGTGCTGGTCGTGACGGCCGGATTCGTGCTCGCCGGCGTGCAACTGACAATCCTGCATCTCGTCGGGATGCTGCTGATCGTCGCGGTCGGCTCGAACTACGCGCTGTTCTTCTGCAAGCGCGACGACGCGCAGCCCGTCACGCCCTACACGCTCGTGTCGCTGCTGATCGCGAACCTCGCGACGGTCGCCGGCTTCGGGCTGCTCGCGCTGTCGCGCGTGCCGCTGCTCGAAACCTTCGGGCTGACCGTCGGCCCGGGCGCGATGCTCGCGCTTGCGTTCGCGGCGATTCTCGCGCCGCGCGCGACTGAGGTCGCGGCCGTCAACCATCATCAAGGAAGCCGCGCATGAACGCGCCGTCGTCCGTTCCATCGCGACCGCCCGGCGACACGCGCCGCTGGAAACCCACGCCGCTGATCGCGGGCACGGCCGCGCTGCATGCAGGCGCGGCCGCCGCCGTCGTTGCGCAACCGGCCACGTGGCCGTGGGCCGTCGGCGGCGTGGTCGCGTCGCATCTCGCGCTGACCGCCGCCGGCCTGTGGCCGCGCAGCACGCTGCTCGGGCCGAACTGGACGCGCCTGCCGCCCGGTGCCGGCCGCCGGATCGCCCTGACGATCGACGACGGCCCGGACCCGGACGTCACGCCGCGCGTGCTCGACCTGCTCGACCGTTACGACGCGCGCGCGACGTTCTTCTGCATCGGCGATCTCGCGCGCCGTCATCCGCGCTGGATCGAGGCGATCGTCGCGCGCGGTCACGTGATCGAGAACCATAGCCAGCGACACCGACACACGTTCTCGCTGTCGGGGCCCGCCGCGCTGCGGCGCGAAATCGCGGCCGCGCAGCAGACGTTGACCGAGCTCGCCGGTACGCGCCCGCTGTTCTTCCGCGCGCCGGCCGGCCTGCGCAATCCATTTCTCGAGCCGGTGCTGTGCGAACTCGGCCTGCAACTCGCGAGCTGGACGCGGCGCGGCTTCGACACGCGCGCGCGCGATGCCGCGACCGTCACGCGCCGCCTGCTGCACGGTCTTGAAGCGCGCGACATCCTGCTCGTGCACGACGGCCACGCGGCGCGCGACGCACGCGGCGAACCGGTCGTGCTCGACGTGCTGCAAGCGGTGCTGCGCGCGGCCGCCGACGCGCAGTTGCACTGGACCACGCTGCGCGCGGCGCTCGCGCCGGAACTGCCCGGCAGGCCGGGCGAGCCGGCCGGTTCGGCACCCCCGTTTGATAAAATCTGACCTCGAACGGCGCGCCTGCCAGCCCTGCTGCGGCGCCCGTTCCGGCCACCGGATGCGACCCTCGTGAAACCTCTCCTGCTCTCGCACTTCACCGCCACCAGCTGCATCGGCCGCGGCCTCGATGCGACCCTCGATGCGCTGCGCCACGCGCGCGGCGGGCTCACGCGCTGCGACTTCGAGCGTGCGGATCTCGACACGTGGATCGGCGCAGTGGACGGCGTCGACGCGCAGCCCGTGCGTGCCGACCTCGCCGACTTCGAGTGCCGCAACAACCGCCTCGCGCAGCTCGGCCTCACGCAGGACGGCTTCGACGCAAGCGTCGCGGCGGCCGTCGCGCGCTACGGCGCGGCGCGCGTCGGCGTGTTCATCGGCACGAGCACGGCCGGCATCCTCGAAACCGAGCACGCGTACCAGCGCCGCGATCCGGCGAGCGGCGCGCTGCCAGCCGACTTCCGCTACGCACACACGCACAACCCGTATTCGCCGGCCGCATTCGTGCGCGCGTTTTTCGCGCTGCGCGGGCCGGCGATGGCGATCTCGTCCGCGTGCTCTTCCGGCGCGAAGGTGTTCGGCTCCGCGCGCCGCATGATCGAGGCAGGCTTGATCGACGCGGCCGTCGTCGGCGGCGTCGATTCGCTGTGCCTGACGACGCTGTACGGCTTCAATTCGCTCGAACTGCTGTCACGCCAGCCGTGCCGGCCGTTCGACGTCGCGCGCGACGGCATCTCGATCGGCGAGGCCGCCGCGTTCGCGCTCGTCGAACGCGTGCCCGACCGGCCCGCCGCACTCGACGCCGACGCGATCCTGCTGCTCGGCATCGGCGAATCGAGCGACGCACATCACATGTCGTCGCCGCATCCGGATGGGCTCGGCGCGCGCGTCGCGATCGAGCAGGCGCTCACGTCCGCCGGCCTCGGCGCGACCGACATCGACTACGTGAACCTGCACGGCACCGCGACGCCGAGCAACGACGCGGCCGAAAGCCGTGCGATCGGCGCGCTGTTCGCCAGCACGCCGTGCAGTTCGACGAAGGGGGCGACCGGCCATACGCTCGGCGCGGCGGGCGCGCTCGAGGCGGTCGTCGCCGCGCTCGCGCTGCGCGCGCAGTTCATGCCGGCCGGCGTCAACACGACGCAACCCGACCCGGCCCTCGCCGCCGACTACGTGCTCGCGAGCCGCGATGCGCGCGTACGCGCCGTCCTCTCCAATTCGTTCGGCTTCGGCGGCACGAATTGCAGCCTGATCCTCGGCCGCGCCGACCACGCCCGCCGTTGAGGCCCGCCATGACACTCACCGCCTTCATCGAAAGCATCGGCCTCGTCGGCCCCGGACTGCCCCACTGGCCGCACGCGGCCGACGTGCTCGCGGGCCGCACGCCGTATGCGCCGGCCCGCACCGAACTGCCGCCGCCGGCCGGCCTGCCGTCGGCCGAACGGCGCCGCACGGGCCCCGTCGTGCGCGTGGCGCTCGCGGCCGGCCACGAAGCCGTAGCCGCGAGCGGACGCGACGCCGCGACGCTCGCGACCGTGTTCAGCGCGTCGGGCGGCGACGGCCAGAATTGCCACGCGATCTGCGAGACCCTTGCCGGCGACGATCGCCAGCTGTCGCCGACGCGCTTCCACAACTCCGTGCACAACGCGCCGGCCGGCTACTGGAGCATCGCGACCCGCGCGATGGCGACGTCGAACGTGCTGTGCGCGCACGACGGCAGCTTTGCCGCGGGCCTGCTCGAAAGCCTGTGCCAGGTCGCGGTCGATCGCGTGCCGACGCTGCTGATCGCGTACGACACCGACTATCCGGAACCGCTGCGCGCGGTGCGGCCGATCGGCGACGCATTCGGCGTGGCGCTCGTGCTCGCGCCCGACGCAAGCGAACGCGCGCTCGCCCGCATCGACGTGCAACTCACCGACGCGCCCGCCACGACGCTCGCGCATGCCGAACTCGACGCGCTGCGCGCCAGCAATCCGGCCGCGCGCGTGCTGCCGCTGCTCGATGCACTCGCCGCGCAGCGTTCGACACGCGTCGTGCTCGACTACCTCGCCGACACACGCGTGCAGGTCGATGTCGCGATGCCGGATACGTTCACGGAGCGTGCGTGATGACCGCGACGATCCCGCTCGCGCCGCCGCTCGACCACGCGTGGATCGCCGCGCACATTCCGCACGACGGCGCGATGTGCGTGCTCGAGACGGTCGATGCGTGGAATGCCGACCGCATCCGCTGCACCGCGACGAGCCACCGCGATCCGCACAACCCGCTGCGCACGCACGGCCGGCTCGCATCGGTCTGCGGCATCGAATACGCGGCGCAAGCGATGGCCGTGCACGGCGCGCTGCTCGTTACGCACGACGCGCGCCCGCGTGTCGGCTATCTCGCGAGCGTGCGCAACGTCGATGCGTTCGTCGACCGGCTCGACACGTTCGCGCAGCCGCTCGTCGTCGAAGCGGAGCGCGTGAGCGGCGACGCCCGCTCGGTGCTGTACGGCTTCGCGCTGCGCTGCGGCGAGCGCGTGCTGCTGTCCGGCCGCGCGGCAGTGATGCTCGACGCGTCGGCAGCCGGCACGTTTCGCCCGGCCCCAGCCGGCAATGCGCATCGTCGATGAAGCCGCTTACTCAAGAGAAGGAAACCTGGTCGTGAAAATTCGTCAGTTCATTGGGACCGCGCTCGTTCTGGCGCTGATCAGCCCGATCGCGCACGCGGACATGTCGGAAGTGAAGCAGGACATCAAGCGCGATTCGAAGGAAGCTGCGCACAAGACCGGCGAGGCGGCCCGCAGCTTCGGCCACGCGACCGCGAGCGCCGCGAAGGCGGTCGGGCACGGGGTCGCACACGCGTCGCGCGAAGGCTGGGATGCCACCAAGCGCACGACGAAGCGGATCTTCCACAAGAACGACTCGGGCGAGTCGGGTGGAAAGAGCGATTGATCAAGGGCATCGCGCGCCTCGCCTATGGCATGCGCGCGATGCGTGACCGCTCGTCAATCGTGACGCGTCACTACCGCAATGCGGTCGTCAACGCGCGCCGCGCAGGCGGCGTGCCGGCCAGGCCCGCACACGCGCGAAGCACCTGCCGTACGCGACGAGCCAGCAATCGCGATGATCGAAGTTCCGCAGCAGCCGCGCACGGCGCCGCTCGAGCCAGTAGAGCGAGATCGCCATCGTCAGCGCGACGGCCAGTGCCGTGCCGCCGATCGCGAGTCCCATCCAGGTGTCGCCCATGCCTTCTCCGGAATGCAAAGCCGAAGCGGCGCACCTGCCGCCGCCCTGGCGCTGGATAGTGCGGAACGCGGCCCGGTACGTGCGCGCACGCCGCCGGAGCGCCGGACCGCCGCGCCACTGCGCGTCAGTGCATGTGCTGCCCGCCGTTGATCGCGATGTTGGAGCCCGTCACGAAGCCGGCCTCCTCCGAGCACAGGTAAGCGACCAGCGCCGCAACTTCCTCGGGCTTGCCGAGCCGGCCCGCCGGAATCTGCGGGAGGATCTTCGAGTCGAGGATGTCCTGCGGGATCGCCGTGACCATCTTCGTCGCGAGGTAGCCCGGCGACACCGTGTTCACCGTCACGCCCTTGCGCGCGATTTCGAGTGCGAGCGATTTCGTGAAGCCGTGCATGCCCGCCTTCGCGGCCGCGTAGTTGGTCTGGCCGACCGAGCCTTTGGAGCCGTTCACCGACGAGATGTTGACGATGCGGCCCCAGCCGCGCTCGACCATGCTTTCGCAGACCGGCTTCGTCATGTTGAACACGGAATCGAGGTTGGTGCGGATCACCGCATCCCAGTTGACCTTGTCGAGCTTGCGCAGCGTCATGTCGCGCGTGATGCCCGCGTTGTTCACGAGAATGTCGACCGGGCCGACGTCCCGCACGATCTTCTCGATGCATTGCTGGCACGAATCGTGATCGGCCACGTCCACCGGGTACGCGTGGAACTCGCGGCCGGCCGCATGCATCTCGGTCAGCCAGCGGTCCGCGCCGGTGTTGTTCGGCGAATACGTGACGACTACCCGGTGGCCCGCGTCGTTCAACCTGATGCTGACCGCTTCGCCGAGGCCGCCCATTCCACCAGTCACAACTGCAATTCGCTTAGTCATCCTATAAATTACCGACAGAAAAGTAATCGATGAAGGCGGGGCGACGGCATCGCACCTGCTGCCGCCCCGCCGCTTCGATGCGAGCCGCCCGCATCGCGGGCGCGGCACGCACCGGCACCTCGCGCTTGTTGTTCACGGCTTGTTGTGCGCGAAAACCGCTTCGCCCGCATGCGGCGCCGGCAGGCGCCACACGCGGGACGTGTGTCAGGCCCTGCTCACGCGCGCTCGACCGCGAGCGCGACGCCCATCCCGCCGCCGATGCACAGCGACGCCAGCCCGCGCTTCGCGTCGCGCTTGGCCATCTCGTGCAGCAGCGTCACCAGGATCCGGCAGCCCGACGCGCCGATCGGGTGCCCGATCGCGATCGCCCCGCCGTTCACGTTCACCTTCGACGTGTCCCAGCCCATCTGCTTGTGCACCGCCAGCGCCTGCGCCGCAAATGCCTCGTTGATCTCCATCAGGTCCAGGTCGCCCGGCGTCCAGCCCGCGCGCTCCAACGCACGGCGCGACGCCGGCACCGGGCCCATCCCCATCACGCTCGGATCCACGCCCGCGTTCGCGTACGCCTTGATCCGCGCCAGCGGCGTCAGACCCAGCGCCGCCGCCTTTTGCGCCGACATCACCAGCACCGCCGCCGCGCCGTCGTTCAGCCCCGACGCGTTCGCCGCCGTCACCGAGCCGTCCTTCGAGAACGCCGGCTTCAGCCCGGCCAGCGAGTCCGCCGTCACGCCGTGACGCACGAATTCATCGGTGGCGAACTGCAGCGGCTCGCCCTTGCGTTGCGGAATCGCCACCGGCACGATCTCGTCGTCGAAGCGACCGGCCTTCTGCGCGGCTTCCGCCTTGTTCTGCGACAGCGCCGCGAATGCGTCCTGCTCTTCGCGCGTGATCCCGTATTCCTTCGCGACGTTCTCCGCCGTGATGCCCATGTGGTATTGGTTGTACACGTCCCACAGGCCGTCGACGATCATCGTGTCGACCAGCTTCGCATCGCCCATCCGGAAGCCGTCGCGCGAGCCCGGCAGCACGTGCGGCGACGCGCTCATGTTCTCCTGGCCGCCCGCGATCACGATCTCCGCGTCGCCCGCGACGATCGCGTTCGCCGCCAGCATCACGGCCTTCAGGCCCGAGCCGCACACCTTGTTGATCGTCATCCCCGGCACGGCCGTCGGCAGCCCGGCCTTGATCAGCGACTGGCGCGCCGGGTTCTGGCCCGAGCCCGCCGTCAGCACCTGACCCATGATCACTTCGCTGACCTGCTCGGGCTTCACGCCCGCACGCTCCAGCACCGCGCGGATCACCGTCGCGCCCAGCTCCGGCGCCGCAATCTTCGCAAGCGAACCGCCGAATTTGCCGACCGCGGTCCGCGCGGCCGATACGATCACTACATCCGTCATGTCCAGTTCCTGCATTGAAATCAGTTCGTCGTTCCGACACCGGCTCTGACACCGGCGCGAGCCGGCCTCGGCTGGCGCTCGCGCATCCCGGGCCATCCGGCGCGAGAGCGGTCGCACGCCGCCGTACGGGCGAGCGGCACCCGTTCGCACGGACGGCACACCGGTACGGCTCGCCGGGTCACCGGCGCGTTGCGGCAAACCGGACGTTCGCCGAACGCCACGCGGCACACGCGGCGTCCGGCGCCATCCGGCGCCGATCAATCGTGTCGCGCGCGTGCGCGACACGTGCTTGCGTGGCTACGCGATTACGAAGCCGATTCGCGTGCGGCTGCTGCGTCCTTGCGTGCGGCGGCAGCCGTTTGCTTCGCGCCGCGCGTTGCCGTTTCGCTGACCGCATCGAAGCCGCTCTGGGCCGCTTCGATCGCCTGGCCCGTCGCTGCGCGCACGGAGTCGGCTGCGGCCGTCGCCGCGGACAGCGCCGAGTTCAGCGCGGCCACCACCGGCGCCGAGCCGGCCGGTGCATGCTTCGACAGCTCGCCCAGCACGTCCTTCAGGCGCTTGTCGTTCTGTTCGTATTGCGCTTGCGCGACCTTTGCCCATTCGGACTGCGTCGACACCGCGATGTCGAACAGATGGCGGCCATACGACACGGCCTTGCCGGCCGCTTCCTGCGGCGCGGCGACCTGCTGGGCGAAACCCGCGGCCGGATTGCTGCTGTTGAACGCGTTCTTCAGCTTGTCCTCATATTCCTCGAGCGCCGTCCGGGCCGCTTGCAGGTTGAGTTCGACGACAGCCTCGAAACCTTGGATCGCCGGACGGGCAATCGCGAACCACGCGGCGATACCGGATTGATATTCGGCGTTGAGTTTTTCGGGGGCAAATACGGACATCGGGCACGCTCCTGTTAGCAATGCGAGAGACGACGTAAAGAAAATTGGAAGCCGGATCGACAGCAGACTTCCTTATTGACAACCCGTCACTTATTTGAGTACGGGAAGTTGAAGGAGCCCATTCTAGATCGATTAATTGTCAATTAAATGGCATTAATACTAGGTGTAAACCCTTATTTATATTCGAGGCGACCGCTGGAACGCGCGATGCGCCGATAGCGCAGACAAAAAACGCATACCCCTCTGTCCCGCAATGTATTTTTACCTTTTTACAGGATAGCGGATCATGACGTCGCGCAACATTTACCAATCCATTATTCCATTTATTAGAAAACCGGGACGTATTGAAAATGGAGCGGTCGCTTATGTAATCGTTTTTTTCTGGATTTATTATGAAACCGTTTCCGCGATTATTAATGACGGGATCAATGATCGGATGAATTGCGGGTCGTAATGGAAAACGGCCGCGTGATGCAGCCGCGTCTCCAGCGGGCAGGCGCGAAATCAGCCGGCCAGTTCGCGATGCAGCGCGAGGAACTCCTGCGCGAGCTTGTGCCCGGGTTCCAGATGGATCACCGGCTTCGACTGCTGATGCGACTCGCGGATCTTCACCGACGCCGACAGCCTCGACGCGAGCACCGGCAGCCCTTCTTCGACGAGCTCGTCGACCAGCCGCTGCGGCAGGCTCGCCCGCGGCTGGAACTGGTTGATCACGATCCCTTCCACCTCGAGCGCCGCGTTGTGGTCCTGCTGGATTTCCTTCACGTTCTCGAGCAGCGTGTACAGCGCGCGGCGCGAGAAATCGTCGCAGTCGAACGGGATCAGGCAGCGCTCGACCGCGATCAACGCGGAGCGCGTATAGAAATTCAGCGCGGGTGGCGTGTCGATGTACACGGCGTCGTAGGTGTCGAGCTCGTTCAGCGCGTCGCGCAGCTTGTAGATCTTGTAACGCGATTCGAGCTTGCCGTGCAGCGTGTCGAGATCCGGATGCGCGGGCATCACGTCGAGCCCTTCGAACGGGGTCGGATGGATGAACGATGCGACGTCGACCGGACGGAAGTTGAAGGTCAGCGCGGTTTCGAAGAAATCGGCGACGCCCGGCTGCGCGTCGGCCGCGGCATCGCCGAGCAGGTAGCGTGTGGAGTTCGCCTGCGCATCGAGGTCGATGACGAGCGTGCGCAGCCCTTCGCTCGCGCTGATCGCCGCCAGGTTGCAGACGATCGTCGATTTGCCCACGCCGCCTTTCTGGTTGAATACGACCCGCCGCATGGTGTCCCCTCGATCGAACGTCGAAAGAACCAGCTTAGCCGGTCAATCATGGCGGCCGCGTGACGCAGGTCGAATTGCGTGCGACTGTGTACGGCACGCATCAGCTGCGCGGCAGGGCCCCCGACACGTACCGGTTGCCAGGCACGCACCACCGCCACGGAAGATCCTGGCCGACGCGAATGCCGATGCGCGGCCCGCCCGCCAGATTCGCGGGCGGCGCCATGCCGTCGTCGACGATCGCGAACCCTTCGCGCGCATCGACCAGATCGACGCCGTCCTGCGCGCCGCCGATCCCCATCGCCTGGGTCAGCCGCGCCGGCCCGCGGCACAGGTCGCGATCGGGCGTCTGCGGCGGCCGCGCCGCCTGCATCTGCTCGAGTCCGTGCAGCGGCTCCAGTGCGCGAATCAGCACACCCGTACCCGTGCCGTCCGGGCCGCACACACAGTTGCAGCACCAGTGCATGCCATACGTAAAATAGACGTACAGGTACCCCGGCGGCCCGAACATCGTCGCATTGCGCGGCGTCCTGCCGCGATAGGTATGCGCGGCCGGGTCGATCGCGCCGGCATAGGCTTCCACTTCGACGATGCGGCCGGCCCGGCCGTCCGCTGCCGCGAGGATCTTGTTGAGCAGTTGCGGCGCGACGTCGGTAGCCACGCGGTCGAAGAACGCACGCGGCAGCACGGAGCCCGGCCAGAGCGAAGCGGGCTTATTGCGCCGCATGCTGCGCCGCCGTCGTCGCGGCCAGATGAAGCTGGCGGTACGCATCGACCAGTTCGTCGAGGCTGAACGCGAGATTTCTCCCGCTCGGATTGGGAAGCACCCAGACACTCGCCCCCTGCATGCGGGCCGGTTGCAGCCCCCAAGCGATTTCGCGCTGCCCCGACAGCGTCGAGTACGCAACCTTGCCGAGAAAAGCGACGAAGCGCGGCTGGTAACGCCCGATCTTCTGCTCGAACGCCGCGGCCGCGGCGACAAATTCCGCGCGCGAAAGCTGATCGGCACTCGCGGTCGGCCGCTTCACCACCGCCGTCAGGCCGCAGCCATACCGGAGTATCGCGTGATCGTCCTGCGGCGAAATTTCCGCCGGCGTGAAGCCCGCGAGATGGATCACGCGCCAGAAGCGGTTGTTTCTCCCCGCGAAGTGATGCCCGGTCGCGGCCGCGGTCAGGCCCGGGTTGATCCCGCAGAACAGCACGTCGAGATGCGGAGCGATGAGGTCGGGGAGTTCGTCAGCCACGGTTTGCCTGGCGCGCAAGAAACATCGACGTAAACGAAACAAGGCCCGAAGACCCGGGCCAAGCAACTGGCTTGACTCGGACATTCGGGCCCATCGTGATGCTGGATGCCGGCTTGCCGATCAGAACGGGATATCGTCGTCCATCTCGTCGAAGCCGCCGCCTGCCGGTGCGCTCGGACGGCTCTGCGCGCCGCCGCCTGCACCGCCACGCGGTGCGCCGCCGGCACGACCGCCGCCGCCACCGCCGCGCTCCATCTGCTCGCCACGGCCGCCGCCGCCACCACCGTAGCCGCCGCCGTAACCGCCTTCGTCACCACCGCCGCCGCCGCCCGCACCGCCGCGGCCGCCGAGCATCTGCATCTGATCCGCGACGATTTCGGTCGAGTAACGATCCTGGCCGTCCTGGCCCTGCCACTTGCGCGTGCGGATGCGGCCCTCGATATAGACCGACGAGCCCTTCTTCAGGTATTCGCTGACGATTTCCGCCAGACGACCGAAGAACGCGACGCGATGCCACTCGGTCATTTCCTTGAAATCGCCGCTCGCCTTGTCCTTGTAACGGTCGGTCGTCGCGAGACGGATGTTCGCAACCGCGTCGCCGCTCGGCAGGTAACGGACTTCAGGATCGGCGCCGAGATTGCCGACGAGGATGACCTTGTTGACGGATGCCATGTGTTTCTCCAGTAAATTCGATGCCGGGCCGCCCGCGCATGCTGTCGGTGCGGCCCGCCGGGCAAGCCGGCGAACGCCGCCGGTGCCTGCCCGAAGTAAGTTCAGGCCTTGCGCGGCGGCGCTTTCATGCTGGCCGCGATTATAAGCCACGCGGCAACGAGCCCTGAGCAGGTGAAGAACACCGTATTGGCGCCACCGTGCTTCAACAGCCAGCCGCCCACGATGCCGCCGAGCGCGAGCCCGATCGACTGCGTGGTGTTGTAGACGCCCGTGGCCGCGCCCTTGCGCGAGCCGGGCGCGAGCTTCGATACGAGCGACGGCTGCGACGCTTCCAGGATGTTGAAACCCAGGAAGTACACGAAAAGAATCGCCGCCACCATCAGGATGGTATGCGGCGCGCTGCCCAACAACAATTGGCCGATCAGGATAGCCAGGATGCCGCCGAGCAGCACCGGCTTCATCTTGCCCCGTTTTTCCGCGACGATGATCGCCGGGACCATCATCACGAATGCGAGCCCCATCACCGGCAGGTAGACCTTCCAGTGCGAGGCGACCGGCAGGCCGCCATCGACCAGCAGGCGCGGCACGACGAGGAACAGCGCCGTCTGCGTCGCATGCAGCACCAGCACGCCGAAGTTCAGGCGCAGCAGTTCGACGTTGTGCAGCACCTCGGCGAACGGTGCCGGCACGTGCACGGGCTTCGCCGCGTCGGGCACGATCCACAGCACGACGCCGATCGCGAGGATCGACAGCACGCCGACGATCGCGAACAACCCGCTCATCCCGACCCAGTGGAACACGATCGGCGCGCCGACGATCGCGACCGCGAACGACACGCCGATCGACCCGCCGACCATCGCCATCGCCTTCGTGCGGTTCTGCTCGGAGGTCAGGTCGGCGATGAACGCGAGCACCGCGGACGACACCGCGCCCATCCCCTGGATCACCCGGCCGACGATGATCCACGTGATGTCGTGCGCGGACGCGGCGACGAAGCTGCCGATCGCGAAGATCACGAGGCCGGTAGCGATCACCGGCTTGCGGCCGAACTTGTCGGACGCCCAGCCGTAGAAGATATAGAACAGCGACTGCGTGACGCCGTAGGCCCCGAGCGCGATACCGACGAGCAGCACGTTGTCGCCGCCCGGGATGGTTTTCGCGTAGACCGAGAACACCGGCATGATCATGAACAGGCCGAGCATGCGCAGCGCGAAGATCGCCGCGAGCGACGTGGTCGCGCGCAATTCGGGCGCGGTCATGCGGGAAGACGTGGCAGACGGATTGGACATCGGGAATGAATTTCGAATGATCGGAATGTCCGCCCGACACCGGGCGGCGGAAGATCAGGACCAGCGGCCCGGGGGCTTGGCGGGCGACACGTCGGGGCAGGATTCAGGCAGCCCGCAGGCCACCCGGAACCACGCGGCGCGGCCGCTTTCCCGGCGCAGGTGCCACCTTGCTGCCACCTGCTGCTAAGGCTGGGGGCCCCAAACGACGGCCTCGAAAAGCCGTTATAGTAGCAGGTTTGGTTCCCTCCATTTTCGCCAGGTTCATGGAACAGATCCGTATCCGTGGGGCACGAACCCACAACCTGAAAAACGTCAATCTCGACCTGCCGCGCCACAAGCTGGTCGTGATTACCGGGTTGTCCGGGTCGGGCAAGTCGTCGCTCGCGTTCGACACCCTTTATGCCGAAGGCCAGCGCCGCTACGTCGAAAGCCTGTCTGCGTATGCCCGCCAGTTCCTGCAACTGATGGAGAAACCCGACGTCGACCTGATCGAAGGCCTGTCGCCCGCGATCTCGATCGAGCAGAAGGCGACGTCCCACAACCCGCGTTCGACCGTCGGCACGGTCACGGAAATCCACGACTACCTGCGACTTTTGTACGCACGTGTCGGCACGCCGTACTGCCCCGACCACGACATCCCGCTTGAAGCCCAGAGCGTGTCGCAGATGGTCGACGCCGCGCTGGCGCTGCCCGAGGAAACCAAGCTGATGATCCTCGCGCCCGTCGTCGCGAACCGCAAGGGCGAGCACGCCGAGCTGTTCGAGGACATGCAGGCGCAGGGTTTCGTGCGTTTTCGCGTGCGCTCGGGCGGCGGCGCCGCGAACGAAGGCATCGCGAAGATCTACGAAGTCGAGTCGCTGCCGAAGCTCAAGAAGAACGACAAGCACACGATCGACGTCGTCGTCGATCGTCTCAAGGTGCGCCCGGACATGAAGCAGCGCCTCGCCGAATCGTTCGAGACGGCGCTGCGCCTCGCCGACGGCCGCGCGATCGCGCTCGAGATGGACACCGACCACGAGCACCTGTTCAGCTCGAAGTTCGCGTGCCCGATCTGCTCGTACTCGCTGCAGGAGCTCGAGCCGCGCCTGTTCTCGTTCAACAACCCGATGGGCGCGTGCCCGGAATGCGACGGCCTCGGCCAGATCACGTTCTTCGACCCGAAGCGGGTCGTCGCGCACCCGTCGCTGTCGCTCGCCGCCGGCGCCGTGAAAGGCTGGGACCGCCGCAACCAGTTCTACTTCCAGATGCTGCAGAGTCTCGCGGCGTTCTACGAATTCGACATCGACGCCGCGTTCGAGGATCTCCCGGAAAAGATCCGGAAGGTGCTGCTGTTCGGCTCGGGCAAGCAGACGATCCCGTTCTCGTACATCAACGAGCGCGGCCGCACGACGATCCGCGAGCACGTGTTCGAAGGGATCATCCCGAACCTCGAGCGCCGCTACCGCGAGACCGATTCGGTCGCGGTGCGCGAAGAACTGTCGAAGTACCAGAACAACCAGCCGTGCCCGTCGTGCGACGGCACGCGCCTGCGCCGCGAAGCGCGCCACGTGCGGATCGGCACGGGCGACTACGCGCGCGGCATCTTTGAAATCAGCGGCTGGCCGCTGCGCGACGCGCTCGGCTATTTCGACGGCCTGACGCTCGACGGCGCGAAGCGCGAGATCGCCGACAAGGTGATCAAGGAAATCGTCGCGCGCCTCACCTTCCTGAACAACGTCGGCCTCGACTACCTGTCGCTCGAGCGCAGCGCCGAAACCCTGTCGGGTGGCGAGGCGCAGCGCATCCGGCTCGCGTCGCAGATCGGCTCGGGCCTCACGGGCGTGATGTACGTGCTCGACGAGCCGTCGATCGGCCTGCACCAGCGCGACAACGACCGCCTGATCTCGACGCTCAAGCACCTGCGCGACCTCGGCAACTCGGTGATCGTCGTCGAGCACGACGAGGACATGATCCGCACGGCCGACTACGTCGTCGACATGGGCCCCGGCGCCGGCGAGCACGGCGGCGTGGTGGTCGCCGAAGGCACGCCGAAGCAGGTGCAGTCGAACCCGCAGTCGCTCACCGGCCAGTACCTGGTCGGCAAGCGCACGATCGAGTATCCGGACGAGCGGATGGCCCCCGATCCCGAGCGGATGCTGCGCATCGTCGACGCGCACGGCAACAACCTGAAGCACGTCGATCTCGAGCTGCCGGTCGGCCTGCTGACCTGCATCACCGGCGTGTCGGGCTCCGGCAAGTCGACGCTGATCAACGACACGCTGTACCACGCGGTCGCGCGCCACCTGTACGGGTCGTCGGCCGAGCCGGCGGCGCACGAGGCGATCGAGGGTCTCGAACACTTCGATAAGGTGATCAACGTCGACCAGTCGCCGATCGGCCGCACCCCGCGTTCGAACCCGGCCACCTACACGGGCCTGTTCACGCCGATCCGTGAACTGTTCTCGGGCGTGCCGACCTCGAAGGAGCGCGGCTACGATCCGGGCCGGTTCTCGTTCAACGTGAAGGGCGGCCGCTGCGAGTCGTGCCAGGGCGATGGCGTGCTGAAGGTGGAAATGCACTTCCTGCCGGACGTCTACGTGCCGTGCGACGTGTGCCACGGCAAGCGCTACAACCGCGAAACGCTCGAAGTGCAGTACAAGGGCAAGAACATCAGCGAAGTGCTCGACATGACCGTCGAGCAAGCGTACGAGTTCTTCAGCGCGGTGCCGGTCATCGCGCGCAAGCTGAAGACGCTGCTCGACGTCGGCCTCGGCTACATCCGCCTCGGCCAGTCGGCCACGACGCTGTCGGGCGGCGAGGCGCAGCGCGTGAAGCTGTCGCTCGAACTCTCCAAGCGCGACACCGGCCGCACGCTGTACATCCTCGACGAGCCGACCACCGGCCTGCACTTCCACGACATCGCGCTGCTGCTCGAGGTGATCCACCGGCTGCGCGACCAGGGCAACACGGTCGTGATCATCGAGCACAACCTCGACGTGATCAAGACGGCCGACTGGGTGATCGACCTCGGCCCCGAAGGCGGTGCCGGCGGCGGCCAGATCATCGCGCAGGGCACGCCCGAGCAGGTCGCGAAGACCAAGGCCAGCTTTACCGGCAAGTACCTCGCGCCGCTGCTCAAGCGCCCGACCCGCAAGGTCGCCGCGGGCTGACGCGTCCCGCCCGCCCCTCCCGCGCGCGGCCGCCCGGCCGCGCGCGCCGCTGCGCACCGTACAACCGGCCTCTTCTCGTTTTCCCTTCTGCGTTTACACCATGCGCCAAACGGCCCCGTTGCGGACCATAATGGCGGCTATACTTTACGGTCGTAAGGTTCGCCGTGCGCACCAATCCGGTGCGGCGCCGGGCGAACACGGCTCTGCCGCGCATTCCGCGGCATGACACACGAACGACAGGAATCCACGATGGAGAAGCAACCCGACTCGTCTCGCGATGCGCAGAATCGCGAACCGCACCTGCGCAGCGTGCGGCTGACGAGCGATTTCAGCCTGCCGAAGCTGTCGGCACTCGAGATCGGCAGCTATGTGTTTGCGATCGTCGCGATGTGGCTCGTGATCGAGCTCAAGCTGCTCGGCGGGCTGCTGGCCGGCCTGCTCGTCTACCAGCTGATCCACACGATCGCCCCCGTGATCGAACGCCACACCACGAGCATGCGCGCGCGCTGGGTCGCCGTCGTGCTGCTGGCGATCGCGATCGTCGGCGGGCTGACGGGCCTGACGATCGGCATCATCGAACACTTCGAACGCACAGTGCCGAACCTGCAAAGCCTGCTCGACCAGCTGATGCAGATCGTCGAGCAGACCCGCGCCCGCACGCCGGCCTGGATCGCGAACCTGCTGCCCGTCGACGTCGAGCAGATGAAGACCAAGGCGGCCGTGCTGATGCATTCGCACATGGACCAGCTCCAGCAAAGCGGCAAGAGCGTCGCGCGCGGCTTCGGCCACGTGCTGTTCGGCATGATCATCGGCGCGATGATCGCGATCGGCGTCGAGCACGGCAAGGTGCGCCGGCCGCTGTCCACTGCACTTGTCACGCGCGTGTCGCGCTTCGCCGACGCCTTCCGCCGGATCGTGTTCGCGCAGATCAAGATCTCGGCGATCAACGCGATGTTCACCGGCATCTACCTGCTCGTCGCCCTGCCGATCTTCCACCAGCGGCTGCCGCTGTCGAAAACGCTCGTGCTCGTCACGTTCATCGTCGGCCTGCTGCCCGTGATCGGCAACCTGATCTCGAACACGCTGATCGTCGCCGTGTCGCTGTCGGTCAGCATGGGCACCGCGATCGCATCGCTGGCGTTCCTCATCATCATCCACAAGCTCGAATACTTCCTGAACGCGAAGATCATCGGCGGCCAGATCGAGTCGCGCGCGTGGGAGCTGCTGCTCGCGATGCTGATCATGGAAGCCGCGTTCGGGCTGCCGGGCGTGATCGCCGCGCCGATCTTCTATGCGTACCTGAAGCGCGAGCTGTACCTGCTGCGGCTGATCTGAAACAGCCCGCGCGTCAGAAGCGATAAAAAAACGCCGCGCCCCGTGAAGGGCGCGGCGTTTTTGTTTGTGGCGGCCGGCGATCCGGGGGCCGGCCATCCGGGGGCCGGCCATCCCGCAGCCGGCTGTCCAGCGCCCGACGAATCAGCGGAACACGACCGTCTTCGTCCCGTTCAGCACGATCCGGTGCTCGACGTGCCACTTCACCGCGCGCGCAAGCGTCACGCATTCGACGTCGCGGCCGATCGCGGTCAACTGGTCGGGCGTCATGCTGTGATCGACGCGCTCGACTTCCTGCTCGATGATCGGGCCTTCGTCGAGATCGGTCGTCACGTAGTGCGCAGTCGCACCGATCAGCTTCACGCCACGATCGAACGCCTGGTAGTACGGCTTCGCGCCCTTGAAGCTCGGCAGGAACGAATGGTGGATGTTGATCGCGCGGCCGGCGAGCTGCTGGCACATATTCGGCGACAGGATCTGCATGTAGCGCGCGAGCACGACGAGATCGGCCCGATGCTCGTCGATCACTTCCAGCACGCGTGCTTCCTGCGCGGCCTTCGCGGCGTCGGACGAGCCGCCGATCAGCGGGAAGTGATGGAACGGGATGTTGTAGCTCGCGGCGAGCTGGTAGAACTCCTTGTGGTTCGACACGATCGCCGGGATCTCGATCGGCAGCTGGCCGGTGCGATAGCGGAACAGCAGGTCGTTCAGGCAATGGCCGATCTTCGACACCATGATCACGACGCGCGGCTTCACGGCCGCGTCGTGCATTTCCCAGCGCATCGAGAACTGCTCCGCGAGCGGCGCGAACTCCCGGCGCAGCGTGTCGAGCGCCGTGGCGGCATCCACGCCGCCGCCGTCCTGCTCGAAGTGCACGCGCATGAAGAATTCGCTGGTGCGGCTGTCGCCGAACTGCGCCGAATCGAGGATGTTGTTGCTGCGCTCGAACAGGAAGCCCGAGACCGCATGGACGATGCCGTGCCGGTCGGGGCACGACAGTTTCAAGATAAAGCTGTGATCGGTCGGCATGACCGCTACTCCCTTCGTTTCCGTATTCGTCAAATTGCCCGTTCGCGCCGCCAGGCTGCGTGCGCGGCACGCGTCACGCGGCCGGTGCGAACAGTGCGTCGATACCCGCCGCGTCGGCCGCCGGGATCCAGCGATGGCGCAGCAGCGTGTCGAGCGTCGCGAGGCTCGCATCCATCGTCGCGCGGCCGTCGCGCAGCCAGCCGATCACCTCGGGCACACCGGCCAGCAGGTGCTCGGCCACTTCGCCGTCCTGGTTGCGCGGCGCGAAGTCGCGCGGCAACGGCAGGTCGTACACGAAGATCAGTTCGGACTGCGTGCCTTCCGGCAGCGAGCACAGCACCTGCACCGCGCGGCCCGCGATCGCGCGCGCCGCCAGTTCGGCCGGAATGCCGGCTTCTTCCCAGCATTCCTTCGCGAGCGTCTCGTGAACGCCCAGGCCCCAGCCGATGCCACCGGCAACGACGTTGTCGAGCATGCCGGGGTCGGTCGCCTTGGTCTCGCTGCGGCGGCCGAGCCACATCTGCGGGACAGCCGCCGCAGACAGCTCGCCCGGTGCAACCGCATATTCTACGATGCCGTTCAGATGCACCGCGTAAGTCTGTGTGCCGAAGAAGCGCGACGCGGCGCGCTCGATGTACGCGAGCGGCGGATCGTCGAAGCGGTTGCGGATCGCGTAGATCTCGTCGCGCCAGCCGGGAATCGCGCCTTCGGCCGCGAGCGCGCCGATCGCGCTCGCCAGCGCCATGCTGCGCGCATCGACCGAGTCGTAGCGCGCCGACAGCACGACGCGCTCGTCGGTCAGCTCGAACACGTCGGGCCAGCGGGCAAGCATCGCGACGTCCTGGCGACGCACCCAGCCGACCGCCTGGCCGGCGATCTCGAAACGCAGGTGCGCGGCCGGATCGAAGCGGCGCGCGGCCGCAATGCACGGAAACGTCATCGTCTATCAGTCCTTCAACGCCACGCGGATGCCGATCGCGATGAACGTCGCGCCGGCGATCCGGTCGAGCCACACGCCGGCCTTCGGGCGGCGCTTCAACCACGCGCCGATCATGCCCGCGCCGACGCCGAACAGCGAAAAGATCGCGGCCGTCTGCAGCATGAACAGCGCGCCGAGCTCGAACATCTGCAGCGTCACGCTCTGCCCGCCGTGCGGATCGACGAACTGCGGCAGGAACACGACGAAGAACAGCGTGACCTTCGGGTTCATCAGGTTGCCGATCACGCTCTGCCGGAAGATCGTGCCGAGCGGCTGCGGCGGACGCTCGTGCGCGTTCGCGAGGCCCTGGCTGCGCAGCGCCTTGATGCCGATCCACACGAGGTACGCGGCGCCCGCGAGCTTCAGGATCTCGAACGCGACCGGCGACGAACGCAGCACGGCCGCGACGCCGAGCGCCGCGAGCGTCGTGTGAAACAGGATCCCGGCGGTGAAGCCGAGCGCGGCGACGAAGCCGGCCGCGCGGCCCTGCGAGATGCCGCGAGCGAGCACCTGCAGGTTGTCGGGACCCGGCGCGAACGTAATCGCGATCGACGTGGCGAGAAACAGCATGAAGTTGGGCATCGTGACCTCGCTGCTAACGTGAACTCAGGTGGATTCAGGCTGGCCGGCGTTCAGTGGCCGGCGAATTCGGTGACGGTATAAACCGGCAGTCCCGCGTTGCGCAGCAGCGCCGAGCCGCCGAGATCGGGCAGGCCGATGATCGCCGCGCCTTCGACCACTTCCGCGCCGAGCCGCTGCAGCAGGTTGCGCCCCGCCATCATCGTGCCGCCGGTCGCGATCAGGTCGTCCATGATGATCACGCGGTCGCCGGGGCGGCACGCATCTTCATGAATCTCGACCGTCGCGCTGCCGTATTCGAGGTTGTACGATTCCGAGCGCGTCTTGTACGGCAGCTTGCCGACCTTGCGGATCGGCACGAAGCCGACGCTCAGTTCGTATGCGACGATCGGCGCGATGATGAAGCCGCGCGCGTCGAGGCCCGCGACATAGTCGAGCTTCGCATCGACATAGCGTTCGACGAACAGGTCGACGAGGATGCGCAGCGCCTTCGGGCTCTGCAGCAGCGTCGTAATGTCGCGGAACATCACGCCCGGCTGCGGCCAGTCCGGCACCGTGCGGATCTGGCTGTGGATGAAGGCGACCGGATCGAGCGGTGCGCCCGACGACGAATGCGGCATGAAACTCTCCAAAAAAAACGGTGCGCGAAGATCGGGCACCGTTTCGAGTAAATACGGGTCAGGTTATCAATCCGAGCACGGGCTCAGGCGGCTGCGGCCGGCGGATCGCGCCGATGGCGCGACAGCCGCTCCTCCGCGAGCGCGAGCGCCTCGGGCAGCCCGCGCAGCACGACGATGTCGCTCGCGCGCAGCTTGGTCTGCGGATCGGGTTCGACGCCGCGGATGCCGTGCCGGCGGATCGCCGTGACTTCCAACCCGAGCGCATACAGCCCCAGTTCTTCCAGCGAACGCCCGACCGCGTCCGCGCGCGCATCGACCGGCACCGATTGTAGCCGCACCTGCTCGTGGTCGTCGTCGTCCGCATCGTCCGCCCCGCGGAAATAGCCGCGCAACAGGCTGTAGCGTTCGTCGCGCATCTCCTCGACGCGCCGCACGACCTTGCGCATCGGCACGCCGACCAGCACCAGCGTGTGCGACGCGAGCATCAGGCTGCCCTCGACGATCTCCGGAATCACCTCGGTCGCGCCGGCCGCGAGCAGCTTCTCGAGATCGGCATCGTCGACGGTACGCACGATCGCGGGCAGCGTCGGCTCGAGTTCGTGCACGTGATGCAGCACGCGCAGCGCGGACGGCGTGTTCGCATAGGTGATCGCGACCGCCGCCGCGCGGTGGATACCGGCCGCGAGCAGCGACTCGCGGCGCGCCGCGTCGCCAAACACGACCGATTCGCCGGCCGCGCCGGCCGCGCTGACGCGATCGGGGTCGAGGTCGAGCGCGACGTACGAAATGCCTTCCTGTTCGAGCATCCGCGCCAGGTTCTGGCCCGCGCGGCCGTAGCCGCAGATGATCACGTGGCCGCGCTGCTTGAGGCTCTGCGTCGCGATCCGCGTCATCTGCAGCGACTGCTGCATCCATTCGGTCGACGACAGCCGCATCACGATCCGGTCGGCGTTCTGGATCAGGAACGGCGCGGCGAGCATCGACAGCAGCATCGACGCGAGGATCGCCTGCAGCAGCGTCGCATCGACGAGATGGCGGTCGAGGATCAGGTTCAACAGCACGAAGCCGAATTCGCCGGCCTGCGCGAGGCCGATGCCGGTGCGCATCGCGACGCCCGGCGTCGCGCCGAACAGCCGCGCGAGCCCGGCGATCATCGTTCCCTTGAACAGGATCTGCCCGACGAAGAACGCGAGCACGAGGAACGGGTGCTCCCAGATCACGCGCGGGTCGAGCAGCATCCCCGTGGTCACGAAGAACAGGCCGAGCAGCACGTCGCGGAACGGCTTGATGTCCTCCTCCACCTGGTGGCGGAACGGCGTCTCGGAGATCAGCATCCCCGCGATGAACGCGCCGAGCGCGAGCGACAGGCCGAACTTGTCGGTGATGAACGCGGCGCCGAGCGTGACGAGCAGCAGGTTCAGCACGAACAGCTCCTGCGAGCGTCGCCGCGCGACGACGTTGAGCCAGCGCGTCATGAAGCGCTGGCCGATGACCAGCAGCAGCGTGAGCGCGATCACGATCTTGACGGCCGCGAAGCCGAGCGTGATCGCGAGGTCCTTCGACGATTCGGCGCCGAACGCGGCGATCACGATCAGCAGCGGCACCACCGCGAGATCCTGGAACAGCAGCACGCCGAAGATGTTGCGGCCATGCTCGGTCTCGATCTCGAGCCGCTCGGCGAGCATCTTCGACACGATCGCCGTCGACGACATCGCGAGCGCGCCGCCGAGCGCGATACTGCCCTGCCACGTGATGTGTACCCAGTGCTCGAACAGCATGCCGAGCACGAGCGCGAGCACGAGCGTCGCGACGACCTGCAGCAACCCGAGCCCGAACACGAGCCGCTGCATCGCCCTCAGCTTCGCCAGCGAGAATTCGAGGCCGATCGAAAACATCAGGAACACCACGCCGAACTCCGCGAGATGCTCGGCTCGTTCCAGATCTGCCGCGATGCCGAACGCATGCGGACCGACCAGAATGCCGACGGTCAGGTAGCCGAGCATCGGCGGCAGGTTCAACGAGCGGAATACGACGACGCCCACCACTGAGGCCAGCAGCAGCAGCAGGGTCATTTCGAGCGGGGAAATCACAGGCGAAGCGTCCTCGTTCGTCGGGGCCACGGCAATGCGGGCGCGGGTGGTGGCGGTGGTCGGGCGACCTCGGACGAGTCCGAAGGCCCGGCGCGGCGAACAAACGCCTTTGCTATACTCCGCGCATGATAGCGAAAATCAATGATGATCGGGCGCTCGCGCTCGCCCGCGACGTGCTCGACATCGAGGCGGACGCCGTGCGCGCGCTGCGCGACCAGCTCGACGGCGGCTTCGTCCAGGCCGTCGCGCTGCTGCTCGGCTGCCGCGGCCGCGTGGTGGTGTCCGGTATCGGCAAATCGGGGCATATCGCCCGCAAGATCGCGGCCACGCTGGCCAGCACCGGCACGCCGGCCTTCTTCGTCCACCCTGCCGAGGCCAGCCACGGCGACCTCGGGATGGTCACCTCCGACGACGTCTTCATCGGCATCTCCTATTCCGGCGAATCCGAAGAACTCGTCGCGATCCTGCCGCTCGTGAAGCGGATCGGCGCGAAGCTGATCGCGATCACGGGCCGCGCGGAATCGAGCCTCGGCACGCTCGCCGACGTGAACCTGAACGCCGCGGTCTCGAAGGAGGCCTGCCCGCTGAACCTCGCGCCCACCGCGAGCACGACCGCCGCGCTCGCGCTCGGCGACGCGCTCGCCGTCGCCGTGCTCGACGCGCGCGGCTTCGGGTCGGAAGATTTCGCGCGCTCGCACCCGGGCGGCGCACTCGGCCGGCGCCTGCTCACCTACGTGCGCGACGTGATGCGCTCGGGCGACGACGTCCCGTACGTCGGGCTCGACGCGACGCTGTCGGACGCGCTGTTCCAGATCACCGCGAAACGCCTCGGCATGACCGCCGTGGTCGACGCCGACGGCAAGGTCGCCGGCATCTTCACGGATGGCGACCTGCGCCGCGTGCTCGCGCGCGACGGCGATTTCCGCGCGCTGCCGATCACCGACGTGATGACGCGCGACCCGCGCACGATCGCGCCGGATCACCTGGCGGTCGAGGCCGTGGAACTGATGGAGCGTCACCGGATCAACCAGATGCTGGTGGTCGATGCCAACGGCGCGCTGATCGGCGCGCTGAACATGCACGACCTGTTTTCGAAGAAGGTGATCTGATGAGCGCAGCGCTGACTGCGGCCGAACGCGCCAACCGCGTGAAGCTGATGATTTTCGACGTCGACGGCGTGCTGACCGACGGCGGCCTGCTGTTTACCGCGGCCGGCGACGCGATGAAGTCGTTCAATTCGCTCGACGGCCATGGCGTGAAGCTGCTCGGCGAAGCCGGCATCGCAACCGCGATCATCACGGGCCGCCGCTCGGAAATCGTCGCGGCGCGCGCGAAGGAAATGAAGATCGCGCACCTGTTCCAGGGCGTCGAGAACAAGCTCACCGTGTTCGCCGACCTGATCGCGTCGCTCGGCCTCACCGCCGACCAGTGCGGCTACATGGGCGACGACTGGCCCGACCTGCCCGTGATGCTGCGCTGCGGCTTCGCGACCGCCCCCGCGAATGCGCACCCCGAGGTGATCGCCCGCGCGCACTGGGTGGCCGAGGCCCGCGGCGGCCACGGCGCCGTACGCGAAGTCTGCGACGCGATCCTGCGCGCGCAGCGCCGCTACGACGCGCTGCTCGCGGCCGCCTGCGGAGCCTGACGGATGAACAAGCACTTCCGCTGGACCCAGTTGCTGCCGCTCGTCGCGGTCGCCGCGCTCGCGGGCATCACCTGGTGGCTGCTGCAGGCCACGCTGCCGCCGCCCGGCGAGGGCGCCGTGCAGCCGAAGCGCCATACGCCCGACTATTTCGCCGACAACTTCTCGGTCACCGAGCTCGACCAGTCCGGCGCGACCCAGTACCGGCTGACGGCCGCGAAGCTGATCCATTACGAAGACACTGAAGACAGCGACCTGACCGATCCGGCCGTGCGCGCGTTCCAGCCCGGCAAGCCGGTCGTCACAACCACCGCGAAGCGCGGCACCGTCAACGGCGACGTGTCGATCGTCGACTTGTACGACGACGCGCGCATCCTGCGTGCGGCCGGCGGCGGCGATCCGCAGATGCAGGCCGATTCCCAGCATTTCCGGATCTTCGTCAATGACGATGTGATCCAGACCGAAAAGCCGGTTAAACTTCAGCGCGGCCTGTCGCTCGTCAATGCGACCGACGGCATGAAGTACAACAACGTCACCCGGGTCATCGAGCTTTACGGCAACGTGCGCGGCACGATCGCCGCGGCGGACACGTCCGGCGGCTCGAAAGGTCAACCCAAGTGACGCTTCCCTCACGTGACTGCATGAACGAACCGTTCCCTCGACAGATTTCCGGCGGCGCTGCGCGCGCCGTCCGCGCCGCGCTTGCCGCGGCGCTCGTGGCGCTCCCGCTGGTCGGGCTGGCGCCGCTCGCCCATGCCGAGAAGGCCGACCAGAACAAGCCGATCAACGTCGAGGCCGACAACCTGACCTATGACGACCTGAAGCAGGTCACGGTCGCCACCGGCAACGTCGTGATCACGAAGGGCACGATCGTCATCAAGGGCGATCGCGTCGAAGTGCGCCAGGATCCGGAAGGCTATCAGTACGCCACGTCGTTCGGCAGCGGCAAGAAGCACGCGACGTTCCGCCAGAAGCGCGAAGGCATCGACGAGTACATCGACGGCGACGCCGAGCGCATCGACTACGACGGCAAGCAGGACCTGACCACGCTGACCACCGCCGCGACCGTGCGCCGCCTGCAGGGCACGTCGACGATTGCCGATACCGTGCACGGCAGCGTGATCACGTACGACGGCCAGCGCGACTTCTACACCGCGAAGGGCGGCAAGGACGTCGCCGCGCCGGGCAACCCGAACGGCCGTGTGCGCGCGATGCTGTCGCCGAAGAACGGCGGTCCTGCGCCGCTGAACGGCGCGCCGGCGAAGCTGTCGCCGTCGACCACGATCCAGGGGGCGCCGGGCCAATGAACGCGCTACCGAACCGCCAGCCGGCCGGCACCACGAGCTCGCTCGTCGTCCGCAACCTGAAGAAACGCTACGGCTCGCGCACGGTCGTCAAGGACGTGTCGCTCGACGTGAAGAGCGGCGAAGTCGTCGGCCTGCTCGGCCCGAACGGCGCGGGCAAGACCACGTCGTTCTACATGATCGTCGGCCTCGTGCCGCTCGACGCGGGCGAGATCTCGCTGAACGGCAGCTCGATCAGCCTGCTGCCGATCCACAAGCGCGCATCGCTCGGCCTGTCGTACCTGCCGCAGGAAGCGTCGGTGTTCCGCAAGCTGACCGTCGAGGAAAACATCCGCGCGGTGCTCGAGCTGCAGCACGGCGAAGACGGCAAGCGGCTGTCGAAGGACGCGATCTCGTCGCGCACCGAAGCGCTGCTCGACGAGCTGCAGATCGGCCACCTGCGCGAGAACCCCGCGCTGTCGCTGTCGGGCGGCGAACGGCGCCGGGTCGAAATCGCGCGCGCGCTGGCCACCAACCCGAACTTCATCCTGCTCGACGAACCGTTCGCCGGCGTCGACCCGATCGCGGTGCTCGAGATCCAGAAGATCGTCAAGTTCCTGAAGCAGCGCAACATCGGCGTGCTGATTACCGATCACAACGTCCGCGAAACGCTCGGCATCTGCGACCACGCCTACATCATCAGCGACGGCTCGGTGCTCGCCGCCGGTGCGCCGAGCGAAATCATCGAAAACGAAAGCGTGCGCCGCGTGTACCTCGGCGAACACTTCCGGATGTAACTCCCCCCTCGTGGCTGGCTGCACCCCGCCCGGCGTCGCCGCGCGGGGCCGCGCCCCGCTTCGCGGCCATGCCCGCGGCCGGGCGGCGCGCCGCGCGTAATCGCGGATGGCTCAACGCGCCTGGGTCGTGGCAAACTGCCGGTATGACTCCCTCCTTGCCATGAAAGCCAGCCTTCAACTCCGCCTGTCGCAACATCTGGCGCTGACGCCCCAGCTACAGCAGTCGATCCGGCTCCTGCAGTTGTCGACGCTCGAATTGCAGCAGGAAGTCGCGATGGCCGTCGCGCAGAACCCGCTGCTCGAGAACGACGACGAATGGATCGCGAGCCCGCTGCGCGTCGCAGCGGACGGATCGTTGATCGCGCAGACGCCGCCCGCGCAGAACACCGAGCCCACTTCGACGAACAGCAGCAGCTCGTCGAGCGATCGCGCCGAGCGCGACGAGCCGGCCGGCGCGGACGAGTACGACGGTTACGGGTCCGGTGACGGCAACGACGGCCCGCAGTGGAATCTCGACGAATTCGGCCGCTCGAGCGGCGCATCCGACGACGACGACCTCCCCCCGCTGCAGGTACAGGAAGCGGCGACGTCGCTGCGCGACCACCTGTCCGCGCAGTTGCGCGTCACGCAGGCCGGCCCGCGCGATCGTGCGCTCGTGATGTTCCTGATCGAATCGCTCGACGACGACGGCTACCTGACCGCGACGCTCGATGAAGTGCTCGCCGACCTGCCGCCCGAGCTGGAGATCGACTGCGACGAACTGAACGCGGCGCTCGCGCTGCTGCACAGCTTCGATCCGGCCGGGGTCGGTGCCCGCTCCGCCTCCGAATGCCTGAAGCTGCAGTTGCTGCGCCTCGATCCGTCCCCGACGCGCACGCTCGCGCTCGAGATCGTGTCGCAGCATCTCGAACTGCTCGCCGCCCGCGACTTCACGCGGTTGCGCAAGCACCTGAAGGCGAGCGACGACGCGCTGCGCGACGCGCACACGCTGATCCGCTCGCTGGAGCCGTTCCCCGGCGCCGCATACGGCAAGGCCGAGGCCGACTACGTCGTGCCCGACATCATCGTGAAGAAGGCCGGCCAGGGATGGCTCGCGGAACTCAATCCGGAGGTCGTGCCGCGCCTGCGGATCAACAACCTCTACGCGAACATCCTGCGCAACAGCCGCGGCGATCCGTCGGCCGGTTCGCTCAAACAGCAGCTCCAGGAAGCACGCTGGCTGATCAAAAACATCCAGCAGCGATTCGACACGATCCTGCGTGTCGCGCAGGCGATTGTCGAGCGTCAAAAGAACTTCTTTGCGCACGGTGAAATTGCCATGCGCCCCTTGGTTTTGCGGGAAATAGCTGATACGCTGGGCCTACACGAGTCGACTGTCAGCCGTGTGACAACCGGGAAGTACATGCTGACCCCGTTCGGGACGCTTGAATTTAAGTACTTCTTCGGATCTCACGTTTCGACCGACACCGGAGGCGCCGCTTCGTCGACAGCCATCCGAGCCCTCATCAAGCAACTGATAGGAGCTGAAGACCCTAAATCGCCACTTTCGGACAGCCGCATTGCCGAGCTGCTGGCAGAACAAGGATTCGTGGTCGCGCGCCGCACGGTTGCGAAGTACCGCGAAGCCCTCAAGATCCCGGCAGTGAATCTGCGCAAGTCTCTTTAAGCCTGCTGCCTGCCCGGCGGCAGGCGTGTTCCGGCCACCGCGCATACGGGGAACAGGCCGGGCGACCTGTCCGCGATACGCCGCCTCGTGCGGCACGGGCAAGTCGACCGGAGCGCCGCCTCGATGCGGCCGGGTGGTCACTCGCTTGGAGAAGCACTATGAACCTGAAGATCAGTGGACATCATCTCGAAGTCACGCCTGCAATTCGCGAATACGTGATCACCAAGCTGGACCGGGTGCTACGGCATAGCGATCAGGTGATCGATGGCACTGTGATCCTCTCGGTCGACAACCACAAGGAAAAGGACAAGCAGCAGCGCGCGGAAATCAACCTGCACCTGAAGGGCAAGGACATCTTCGTCGAAAGCGCCAACGGTAATCTGTATGCAGCGATCGATCTGCTGATCGACAAGCTGGATCGCCAGGTCGTCAAGCACATGGAGCGCCTGCAAACGCACGCGCACGACCCGATCAAGCTTCAACCGTCGATCGACCAGATCGAACTGCCGCCGCAGTAACCTTCACCGCAACACACACGTCGCCCGGTTCGCCGGGCGTTTTTTTTGCGACTCCGCGCAGTGGTGCAACCGGTCTGTCCGCGCTGCGCCACGCACGCGGCTGTGCTCTATAATGTTCCGGTTATCGCCGGGGGGCGCTGGACGCGGTAGCTGCCTTGCAGGTTGCCGATGCCGAACGCCTTGATATCGCCGAACATGGGTAATCAGTCTGCCGCCGCAAGGAGACCCCAGGCCGCCCAATCGCCTGCCAACATGAATCGCCTAGCCAAAATCCTGCCCATAGAGAACGTCGTCATCGACCTCTCAGTCACCAGCAAGAAACGCGTGTTCGAACAAGCCGGGCTGATGTTCGAGAATCAGAACGGCATCGCCCGCAGCACCGTCACGGACAACCTGTTCGCGCGCGAGCGCCTCGGCTCGACCGGGCTCGGCGAAGGCGTCGCGATTCCGCACGGGCGCATCAAGGGTCTCAAGCACCCGCTCGCCGCGTTCGTCCGGCTCGCCGATGCGATCCCGTTCGAAGCCCCCGACGGCCAGCCCGTCGGCCTCCTGATTTTCCTGCTCGTGCCCGAGCAAGCCACCCAGCAGCACCTCGAGATCCTGTCGGAAATCGCGCAACTGCTGTCCGATCGCGACGCGCGCGAGCGTCTGCACAACGAAACGGATGTCGCCGAGTTGCATCGCCTGCTCACTCAGTGGCAACCTTGAGTTGATCCGGGCGGAATATTTTCCCGTACGCGGCGGCACACGCCGCCGTTCAGGGCCGCCCGGCGCCGGCCCGGCATGGCGATGTCCGTCGCCGCACGCACGCACCGGTCCATTGGAGTGACGAAAGTCATGGATACGTCCAGCATCAACGCCCAGAGCATCTTCGACGACAACGCGGCCACGCTGAAACTGAGCTGGCTGACGGGGCATGAAGGCTGGGAACGCGGCTTTTCGGCCGACACCGTCGGCAATGCCACCTCGAGCGCCGACCTCGTCGGCCACTTGAACCTGATCCACCCGAACCGGATCCAGGTGCTCGGCGAAGCCGAAATCGACTACTACCAGCGGCAGACCGACGAAGACCGCTCGCGCCACATGGCCGAGCTGATCGCGCTCGAACCGCCGTTTCTCGTCGTCGCCGGCGGCGCCGCCGCGCCCCCCGAACTCGTGTTGCGCTGCACGCGCTCGTCGACCCCGCTGTTCACCACGCCGATGTCGGCCGCCGCGGTGATCGACAGCCTGCGGCTCTACATGTCGCGGATCCTCGCGCCGCGCGCGACGCTGCACGGCGTGTTCATCGACATCCTCGGGATGGGCGTGCTGCTGACGGGCGACTCGGGCCTCGGCAAGAGCGAACTCGGCCTCGAACTGATCAGTCGCGGCCACGGCCTCGTCGCCGACGACGCGGTCGATTTCGTCCGACTTGGCCCCGATTTCGTCGAAGGGCGTTGCCCGCCGCTGCTGCAGAACCTGCTCGAAGTGCGCGGCCTCGGCCTGCTCGACATCAAGACGATCTTCGGCGAAACCGCCGTGCGGCGGAAAATGAAGCTGAAGCTGATCGTCCAGCTCGTGCGGCGCCCGGACGGCGAATTCCAGCGCCTGCCGCTCGAAAGCCAGACCGTCGACGTGCTCGGCTTGCCGATCAGCAAGGTCACGATCCAGGTCGCGGCCGGCCGCAACCTCGCGGTGCTCGTCGAGGCGGCCGTCCGGAACACGATCCTGCAGTTGCGCGGAATCGACACGTTGCGCGATTTCATGGATCGGCAACGACTCGCGATGCAAGATCCCGACAGTCAGTTCCCCGGCAAACTGGTGTAACCCGCACGCGCCGGCCGCGCAACGCCGACGCGTCGAGCCGGTGCTATGATGAAACGTCAGGATTCTCTGCTTCCCATGCGCATCGTCCTTATCACTGGCATCTCCGGCTCAGGCAAGTCCGTCGCGCTGAACGCGCTCGAAGACGCAGGCTATTACTGTGTCGACAACCTGCCGCCGCACGTGCTCCCCGAACTTGCCCGCTACCTCGCCGAGGACGGCCAGCGCCGGCTCGCGGTCGCGATCGACGCGCGCTCGAGTGCGTCGCTCGACGAAATGCCCGGCCTGATCCGCGAGCTGTCGCGCGAACACGACGTGCGCGTCCTGTTCCTCAACGCAAGCACCCAGGCGCTGATCCAGCGCTTCTCCGAAACGCGCCGCCGCCATCCGCTGTCCGGTTCGGTGTCGCACGATGCGAACGTCGGCCTGCTGTCGTCGCTCGAGGAAGCGATCGAGCGCGAACGCCACCTCGTCGCGCCGCTCGCCGAATTCGGCCACCAGATCGACACGAGCACGCTGCGCGCGAACGCGCTGCGTACGTGGGTCAAGCGCTTCATCGAGCAGAAGAACAACGACCTGATGGTGATGTTCGAATCGTTCGGCTTCAAGCGCGGCGTGCCGCTCGACGCCGACCTGATGTTCGACGTGCGCGCGCTGCCGAATCCGTACTACGACCATGAGTTGCGCCCGCTCACCGGGCTCGACCAGCCGGTCATCGCCTTTCTCGACGCACTGCCGATCGTCCACCAGATGATCGACGACATCCATGCGTTCCTGATGAAATGGCTGCCGCACTTCCGCGATGACAACCGCAGCTACCTGACCGTCGCCATCGGCTGCACGGGCGGGCAGCATCGTTCGGTGTTCATCGCGGAAACGCTCGCCACGCGCCTTGCGCACGAGGCGAACGTGATCGTGCGGCATCGTGACGCGCCAGTGGATGTCGACGCGTCGTCGCGGCTCGTCTCCGAGGTCGACCGACCCTAGCGACGCACGCCCCAACGCCCGCGCGCCATGTCCTCCCTATCGACCACCCTGATCGACCTGCCGCTGTTTCCGCTGCACACGGTGCTGTTTCCGGGAGGCCTGCTCCCGCTCAAGGTGTTCGAGGCGCGCTATCTCGACATGTCCCGCGCGTGCCTGCGCGACGACGCACCGTTCGGCGTGTGCCTGCTGAAGAGCGGGCCCGAAGTCGCGCAGGACGGTGCTGTATCGGTGCCCGAGACCATCGGCTGCATGGCGCGCATCACCGAGTGCGATACCGGCGAATTCGGCATGCTGTACCTGCAGGCGGTCGGCACGCAGCGTTTCGAGCTGCTGTCGTATCGCGTCGAAGGCAACGGGCTGCTGGTCGGCATCGCGGAGCCGCTGCCCGACGACATCCCGCTCGAAGGCGAGCAGACGCTCGCGCAATTCGGCTCGTGCGCCGAGGTGCTCGAGCGCATCATCGACGCGCTGAAGAAGTCCGAACCGGGCAAGATGCCGTTCGGCGAACCGTTCCGCCTCGACGATCCGAGCTGGGTGTCGAACCGCCTTGCGGAACTGCTGCCGCTCGACCTGCGCGCGCGGCAGAAGCTGATGGAGTTTCCGGACGTCGGCGCGCGCATCGACGCCGTGCACCACGTGCTCGGCCGGCACGGCTGGTTATAAAGGCCCCCAGACCTGCCGCTCCGCGCCAGGCCCCCCGAGGGGGTCAAGAAAACTTGGGACGGCCCGGCGTTTTCTTGAGCGCGCCCCTTCCCCTTCGTTACAGCAGCGGCCCGCTCAGCGCATCGAGCAGCTTGCGCACCGGTGCCGGCACGCCATACGCGTCGAGCCGGCTCAGCGGCACCCAGGCGGTGTCCGCGTCCCGCGCGCCCGAAGGCAGCCCGCCACCGTCGGCCATGTCGCTCAGCCGCGGCTCGATCTCGAGCCGGAAATGCGTAAACGTGTGCGTGAGCGGCGCGAGCGGCACCGTGCCGCCGCCGCCGAAGCCGCGCGCGAGTTCCGCGAGCGCGGCGTCGCCGTCCGCTTGCGGCAGGCTCCACAGCCCGCCCCAGATGCCGGTCGGGGGCCGCCGCTCGAGCAGCACGGCGTCGCCGTCGCGCAGCACGAGCATCCAGGTCTTGCGCGTCGGCACGGCCTTCTTCGGCCGCGCGGCCGGCAGTTCGCGCTGGCGGCCCGTCGATTGCGCGACGCAGTCGCCCGCGAACGGGCAGCGCGCGCAATCGGGCTTGCCGCGCACGCACAGCGTCGCGCCGAGATCCATCAGCCCCTGCGTATAGGCGCTCACGTCGGCCGCGTTCGCGGCGTCGGGCAACAGCGATTCGGCGAGCGCCCACATGTCGTTCTCGACCCGCTTCTCGCCCGGAAAGCCCTCGACGCCGAACACCCGCGCCAGCACGCGCTTCACGTTGCCGTCGAGGATCGTCGCGCGCGCGCCGTATGCGAACGACGCGATCGCCGCGGCCGTCGAACGGCCGATGCCCGGCAGTTCGGCCAGCGCGTCGGGGGTCGCGGGAAACGCGCCACCGTGCTCGGCGACGACGACCTGTGCGCAGCGGTGCAGGTTGCGCGCGCGCGAGTAGTAGCCGAGCCCCGCCCACAGCGCCATCACGTCGTCGGTCGGCGCGGCCGCGAGCGCGGCGACGTCGGGGTAGCGTTCGAGAAAGCGCGTGTAATACGGGATGACGGTCGACACCTGCGTCTGCTGCAGCATGATTTCCGACAGCCAGATCCGGTACGGATCGCGGGTGTTCTGCCACGGCAGGTCGTGGCGGCCATGCTCGCGCTGCCACGCGACCAGGCGCGTGGCGAACGTGCGGTGCAGCGGCGTAACGGGGAACGGAGCGGGGGCGATGCGGGGCGGCTTCAAGTTATCTAATCGTGAAAAAAGGTTTCAACGCTGGCACGTCGGGCAGAAATAGGTCGACCGCTGGCCCTGCACGATCTGGCGGATCGGCGTGCCGCATACGCGGCAAGGCTGGCCCGCACGGTCGTAGACGAAGCAGTCGAGCTGGAAATAGCCGCTTTCGCCGTTGCTGCCGACGAAATCGCGCAACGTGCTGCCGCCGCGCTCGATCGCGTCGGCGAGCGTCGCGCGCACCGCATCGGCCAGCCGCTCGTAGCGCGGCAGCGAGACCTTGCCCGCGGCCGTCGTCGGCCGGATGCCCGCGCGAAACAGGCTCTCCGACGCATAGATGTTGCCGACGCCGACGACCATGTCGCCCGCGAGCAGCGCCTGCTTGACCGACACGGTGCGGCCGCGCGTGCGCGCATGCAGCAGCGCGCCGGTAAACGCCGGCGAGAACGGCTCGACGCCGAGGCTCGCGAGGAGCGGATGCGCATGCACGTCGCCCGCTTCGCGCGGGTGCCACAGCACCGCGCCGAAGCGGCGCGGATCGCGGAACCGCAGCACGAATTCGTCGAAGATCCAGTCGATGTGGTCATGCTTCGCGGCAGCCGGCACGCCGTCCGCGGGCAGCACGCGCAGCGTGCCGGTCATGCCCAGATGGACGATGAACCAGCCCGCATCGACCTCGAACAGCAGGTACTTGCCGCGACGCTCGACGGCGAGCACCTCGCGCGCGCGCAACTGCTCGGCGAGCCCGGCCGGCACGGGCCAGCGCAGCATCGCGGTACGGACGTCGACACGCTCGACGCGGCGGCCTGCGACAAAGGGCTCGATGCCCCGGCGCGTGACTTCGACTTCTGGCAACTCTGGCATTGTTTGCGGGTCTGAGACTGGATTACCGATCGTGCGTGTATTGTAGCGAGCGCGTTACAATCGGTTGAAACATCGAACGGATTTCCATGACCCTGCCCTCGAAGCTGCTTCAGAAGCGCCCCGCCGCCGAGCGCGGCGCACGCGCCTTCCCGGTCCGCCGTGCACTCGGCGCCGCGTTGTTTGCTGCCTGGACCCTTACCGCCTTCCCGGCCCACGCGCAGGATCCGGCATCGGACGACGCGGAGCCGCAGGGCGCGTTCGAGCACGTGATGCCGGACGAGCAGAAGAATCTCCCCAGCGTGCCGCTGACGAGCCAGATCGTCTACCAGGTGCTCGCCGCCGAGGTCGCGCTCCAGCGTAACCAGCCGGCGCCGGCCTACCAGACCTACCTCGCGCTCGCCCGCGACACGCGCGATCCGCGCATGGCGCAGCGTGCGACCGAGATCGCGCTCGGCGCGCAGAGCCCGGCCGACGCGCTGTCCGCCGCGAACCTGTGGCGCCAGTACTCCCCGGATTCGAACCGCGCATCGCAGGTCGACGCCGCGTTGCTGGTGCTCGCCGGCAAGCCGGCCGACGCGCAGCCGATGCTCGCGCGCGAGCTGGCACGGGCGACCGGCGAGACGCGCGGCCCGGCGATCCTCGCGCTGCAGGCGCTGCTCGTGCGCGGCTCCGACCGCGTCGGCGGCCTCGCGGTGCTGAAGGACATGCTGAAGAACGACCTGAACCGGCCCGAGGCCCAGCTCGCGATCGCGCGCCAGCAGCTTGCCGTCGACGACAAGGACGGCGCCGCGCAGTCGCTGAAGCAGGCGCTGCAGATCCGCCCCGACTACCTGCCGGCCGCCCTGATGCTGTCGCAGATGGGGCCCGCGGAACGTGCGGCGGGCATCGCGTCGTTCGAGAAGTATGTTCAGCAGAATCCGAAGTCGCGCGATGCGCGGCTCGCGCTGTCGCAGCTCTATCTCGCCGACGATCGCCTCGACGACGCGCAGAAGCAGTTCGAGACGATGCGCAAGCTCGACTCGAAGGATCCGACGCCGCTGATGGCGCTCGCGCTGATCAAGATCCAGCAGAAGAAGCTCGACGAAGCGACCGTCTACCTGAAGCAGTACGTCCAGCTCGGCGACAAGCAGCCGAACCTCGACGTCGGCCAGGGCTACATCTACCTCGCGCAGATCGCGATCGACCAGGACAACGACGCGCAGGCGTCGCAATGGCTCGACAAGGTCGACCAGACGAGCCAGCACTACCTCCCCGCGCAGATCACGCGCGCGCAACTGCTGCAGAAACAGGGCAAGACCGACGAGGCACGCAAGGTGCTCGACGACCTGCCGATCACGGATCCGCGCGATGCGGCCGTGGTCGCACGCACCGACGCGTCGATCCTGTTCACCGCGAAGCGCTACCCGGAAGCCGAGGCCCGGCTCGGGCAGGCGGTCCAGGACTTCCCCGACGATCCCGACCTGCGCTACGACTACGCGATGGCGGCCGAAAAGACCGGCCACTACACGACGATGGAAAAGCAGCTGCGCGAGCTGATCCGCACGCAGCCCGACAATCCGCAGGCGTACAACGCGCTCGGCTATTCGCTCGCCGACCGCAACCAGCGGCTGCCCGAAGCCAGCAAGCTGATCGACAAGGCGATGACGCTCGCGCCGAACGACGCGTACATCATGGACAGCCTCGGCTGGGTGAAGTACCGGATGGGCGATACGGCCGGCGCGGCGAAGGTGCTACGGCGTGCGTACGAACTGCAGCCGAACGCCGAAATCGGCGCGCATCTCGGCGAAGTGCTGTGGAAGAGCGGCGCGCAGGACGACGCGCGTACCGCGTGGCGTGCCGCGCAGAAGCTCGAGCCGGACAACGACACGCTCGTGCAGACGCTGAAACGCCTCCAGATCAACGGTCTCTGATGCAGATGTTCCCGATGTTTTCCCTGTCCTCCCGCGCGCAGCGCACGCTGGCCGCAGCCGGCGCGGCGCTCGCGCTCGCCGGCTGCGCGAGCACGCCGCCGTCGGCAAACGCGCCGACCGGCGCGGCGCTGCAGACTGCCGCAACGCACGCTTACCATGGCCGCTTCGCGGTGCAGTACGACGACCGTCTCGGCAAGCAGCAGAACGTGTACGGCAACTTCGACTGGCAGGAGCACGGCGACGACGTGTCGCTCGAGCTGCGCAGCCCGCTCGGCCAGACGCTCGCGGTCGTGAAGTCGACGCCGCAGGCGGCGTCGCTCGAATTGCCGAACCGTCCGACGCAATATGCGCCGGACGTCGGCGACCTGATGCAGAAAACGCTCGGCTTCGAACTGCCGCTCGCGGGCCTGCGCTACTGGCTGCTGCCGACCGCCGCGCCCGCGACGCACGCGGAGACGGTGCGCGATCCGGCCGACGGCACGCGCGTCAAGCAGATCCGCCAGGACGGCTGGACGATCGACTACCTCGCCTACGCGGATGCCCCGGCCACGGGCGTCAAACGCGTCAACCTCGTGCGCGCGACACCGCCGCTCGACATCAAGCTCGTGCTCGATCAGTGAGCACCCGCCTAGCCCAGACATACGCATGACCGATTCGACCCGCTCGCTGCGCAACTGCCTTGCGCCCGCGAAACTCAACCTGTTCCTGCACATCACCGGCCGCCGTCCGAACGGCTATCACGATCTGCAGAGCGTGTTCCAGCTGCTGAACTGGGGCGACACGCTGCACTTCACGCTGCGCGACGACGGTCGCGTCGCGCGCGTCACCGACGTGCCCGGCGTGCCCGAGGAAAGCGACCTCGTCGTGCGCGCGGCCAACCTGCTGAAAGCGCATACGGGCACCGCGCACGGTGTCGACATCGAGATCGACAAGTGCCTGCCGATGGGAGCCGGCCTCGGCGGCGGCAGTTCCGACGCGGCGACGACGCTGCTCGCGCTGAACCGCCTGTGGCAACTCGACCTGCCGCGTGCCGAGCTCCAGTCGCTCGCGGTAAAACTCGGCGCAGACGTCCCGTTTTTTATTTTTGGAAAAAATGCGTTCGCAGAGGGTATCGGAGAAGAATTAGCTGAGGTACAATTGCCGACTCGCTGGTTCTTGGTTGTAACGCCCCGCGTTCACGTCCCAACCGCTGAAATATTTTCAGATGAGTTGTTGACAAGAGATTCGAAGCGCGTCACAATTACGGACTTTCTTGCACAGCAAAGCAGCGATGCGGGATGGCCAGATAGTTTCGGTCGGAACGATATGCAGCAAGTTGTAACAAGTAAGTACGCGGAAGTTGCGCAGGTGGTCAAATGGTTGTATGATGTGACCCCCGCGAGGATGACCGGCTCCGGAGCAAGCGTGTTTGCAGCGTTTCACAGCAAACATGAGGCAGAAGCGGCGCAAGCCAAGCTGCCCACCGGTTGGAATGGTGCAGTTGCCGAGAGCCTGAACGAGCATCCGCTCTTCGCTTTCGCGTCATGAAGTTTTACTTTGCCGAACGGCCTACACGAGTTCGGTAAAGCAGTCAGTTAAGTGTAGGGGAGTCGCCAAGTTGGTCAAGGCACCGGATTTTGATTCCGGCATGCGAGGGTTCGAGTCCTTCCTCCCCTGCCAAAAATTTTCCCGCATTTCCCGCCCAAGCCTGAAGCAGGTGCACGATGAGCAGCCACAGCCATGATGGCCTGATGGTCTTTACTGGCAACGCGAATCCCGCGCTCGCCCAGGAAGTCGTCAATATCCTTGGTATTCCCCTCGGCAAAGCAATGGTCAGCCGTTTCTCCGACGGCGAGATCCAGGTCGAGATCCAGGAAAACGTGCGCGGCAAGGACGTCTTCGTCCTGCAATCCACGTGCGCACCGACGAACGACAACCTGATGGAACTGATGATCATGGTCGATGCGCTCAAGCGCGCATCCGCCGGCCGGATCACTGCAGCCATCCCCTACTTCGGCTATGCCCGTCAGGATCGCCGCCCGCGTTCGGCGCGCGTCGCGATCTCGGCGAAGGTCATCGCGAACATGCTGGAAATCGCCGGCGTCGAGCGGATCATCACGATGGATCTGCACGCCGACCAGATTCAGGGCTTCTTCGACATCCCGGTCGACAACATCTACGCAACGCCGATCCTGCTGGGTGACCTGCGCAAGCAGAACTACTCGGATCTGCTCGTCGTGTCGCCGGACGTCGGCGGCGTGGTGCGTGCCCGGGCACTCGCGAAGCAGCTCAACTGCGATCTCGCGATCATCGACAAGCGTCGCCCGAAGGCGAACGTCTCCGAAGTGATGAACATCATCGGTGAAGTCGAAGGCCGCACCTGCGTAATCATGGACGACATGGTCGATACGGCAGGCACGCTCTGCAAGGCCGCGCAAGTGCTGAAGGAACGCGGCGCGAAGCAGGTATTCGCCTACGCGACGCACCCGGTGCTGTCGGGTGGCGCAGCCGATCGCATCGCTGCGTCGGCACTCGACGAACTGGTCGTCACCGACACGATCCCGCTGTCCGCCGAATCGCTGGGCTGCTCGAAGATCCGTGCACTGACGAGCGCGAGCCTGCTGGCCGAAACGTTCTCGCGGATCCGCCGCGGCGATTCGGTGATGTCGCTGTTCGCGGAATCCTGATCGCGAATCGACTGAACAAAGCATGCGCAGAAAGCGAAGCGGCAACGCTTCGCTTTTTGCACAATCGGACGGGATAGACGAAACCCCGCCGTTTCATCGGGGGCCGCTGTTTGACGGCCCCGTTTTACTGCCTGGTCGCGGGCAGCTATTGGAGAATCACATGAAAGTCGTCGCTTTCGAGCGCCAAGAGCAAGGTACGGGTGCGAGCCGCCGCCTGCGCAACGCTGGTAAGACCACGGGTATCGTTTACGGTGGCGAAGCAGCCCCGCAAAAGATCGAACTCGATCACAACGCCCTGTGGCACGCCCTGAAGAAGGAAGCTTTCCACTCGTCGATCCTCGACCTCGAAGTGGCCGGCCAGTCGCAACAGGTTCTGCTGCGCGACGTGCAATACCACCCGTTCAAGCAACTGGTGCTGCACGTGGACTTCCAACGCGTTGACGCGAAGAAGAAGCTGCACACGAAGGCTCCGCTGCACTTCCTGAACGCTGAAGTCAGCCCGGCTGTAAAGCTGTCGAGCGCGATCGTTTCGCACGTCGCGACGGAAATCGAAATCGAGTGCCTGCCGGCTGACCTGCCGGAGTTCCTCGAAGTCGACCTGTCGAAGATCGAAGCGGGTCAATCGCTGCACGCGAAGGACATCACGCTGCCGAAGGGCGTCGCGCTGGTCGCGCACGTCGACGCGGAAAACCCGGTTGTCGCATCGGCGACGGTCCCGGCTGGTGCCGTGTCGGACGCAGCAGAAGGCGAAACGCCGGCTGCCTAAGCGGGCTGCTTACGCGCCCCATCGATCCGTTTCTCGAAACGGTCGACGCAACCCGCCGCGGCTTGCCCGGCGGGTTTTTCTTTTTCTGCGCCCAGGCGGCCGTTGCCGCCTTCGAAACGTCATGATCAAACTGATCGTCGGCCTCGGCAATCCCGGGGCGGAATACACCGCGACGCGCCACAATGCCGGCTTCTGGCTGATCGACCAGCTCGCCCGCGAAGCAGGCACGACGCTGCGCGACGAACGCCGCTTCCACGGCTTCTATGCGAAAGCGCGCCTGCACGGCGAGGAAGTCCACCTGCTCGAGCCGCAAACCTACATGAACCGCTCCGGCCAGTCGGTCGTCGCGCTCGCGCAATTCTTCAAGATCCTGCCCGACCAGATCCTCGTCGCGCACGACGAGCTCGACCTGCCGCCCGGCACCGTGAAACTGAAGCTCGGTGGCGGCAGCGGCGGCCACAACGGCCTGAAGGACATCACCGCGCACCTGTCGTCGCAGCAGTACTGGCGGCTGCGGATCGGCATCGGCCATCCGCGCGACCTGATTCCGGAAGGTGCTCGCGCCGGCGCGAAGCCCGACGTCGCGAACTTCGTGCTGAAGCCGCCGCGTCGCGAGGAACAGGACGTGATCGACGCGTCGATCGAACGCGCGCTCGCCGTGATGCCGATGGTCGTCAAGGGCGAACTCGACCGCGCGACGATGCAGCTGCATCGCAACTGACCGCGTCGCACCGCGACGGTGCATCGGGCCGTCCGGCGTCACCGGGCGGCTCCGCCCGCCCCACCCTGCGCGCACATGCGGTAATCTGGTCGCTTTGCCCGACAGGAGCCAAGCGGTGAGCCGTTACTGGAGCGACGTCGTTCAGCAACTCGTGCCTTACGTGCCGGGCGAGCAGCCCGCGCTCGCACACCCCGTCAAGCTGAACACCAACGAGAATCCCTATCCGCCGTCGCCGCGCGTCGTCGCGGCGATCGCGCGCGAACTCGGCGAGACCGGCGACACGCTGCGCCGCTATCCCGACCCGGTTGCGCGCGCGCTGCGCGAGACGGTCGCGGCCCATCATCGCATCAAGCCCGAGCAGGTGTTCGTCGGCAACGGCTCCGACGAGGTGCTCGCGCACACGTTCCAGGCGCTGCTCAAGCACGACCGGCCACTGCGCTTCCCCGACATCACGTACAGCTTCTATCCGACCTATGCGCGCCTGTACGGCGTCCAGACGTCGATCGTGCCGCTCGCGGACGACTTCTCGATCCGCGTCGACGACTATCTCGACGATGCCGGCGGCGTGCTGTTTCCGAATCCGAACGCGCCGACCGGGCGCGCGCTGCCGCTCGCGGACGTCGAGCGGATCGCGGCCGCGAATCCGTCGTCGGTCGTCGTGATCGACGAAGCCTATGTCGACTTCGGCGCGCAGTCCGCGATTACGCTGATCGACCGCCATCCGAACCTGCTCGTCGTGCATACGACGTCGAAGGCGCGCTCGCTTGCGGGCATGCGCGTCGGTTTCGCGTTCGGCGATGCCGCGCTGATCAACGCGCTGAACCGCGTGAAGGACAGCTTCAACTCGTACCCGCTCGACCGGCTCGCGCAGGTTGCCGCGCAGGCCGCGTACGAAGACACCGATTATTTCAGCGCAACCTGCCGGCGCGTGATCGACAGCCGGACGCGGCTCACGCACGCGCTCGACACGCTCGGTTTCGACGTCGTGCCGTCGGCCGCGAATTTCGTGTTCGCGCGCCATCCCGCGCACGACGCGGGCGCGATTACGGTAAAACTGAAGGAACGGGAAATTTTCGTGCGGCACTTCCGGCTGCCGCGGATCGACCAGCACCTGCGCATCACCGTCGGCACCGACGCCGAATGCGATGCGCTCGTCGCGGCGTTGCGCGAGCTGCTGGCCTGAGACGAAAGAACCGGCGCCAGGCGGCGCCGATCGGGATGCGTGACGTGCGTGCCGACGAACGAACGCGCGCGTCACCTCCGGGTCACGACGCGTCGTCGCCCTTCCCGGCGGTCAACGCGTGATACTTCTCCATCAATTGCGCGTGCGATTCGTCATGCTGCGGATCGCGCGGAATGCATTCGACCGGACACACCTGCTGGCACTGCGGTTCGTCGAAATGGCCGACGCACTCGGTGCACTTGTTCGGGTCGATCACGTAGATATCCGGGCCCATCGAAATCGCGCCGTTCGGGCACTCGGGCTCGCACACGTCGCAATTGATGCACTCGTCGGTAATCATCAAAGACATACTGATCTCACTTCTTCAGGCCAGCGGCCGGCTTCGCAACGAAACCGGCCGTCGCCGCATCACGCGGCAGGGCCTCCCATCGCAGCGACTTTCTCGGTCAGCCACTTCTCGACGGACGGGAACACGAACTTGCTGACATCGCCGCCCAACTGCGCGATTTCCCGCACGATCGTCCCCGAGATGAACTGGTACTGATCGGACGGCGTCATGAACATCGTCTCGACGTCGGGCAGCAGGTAGCGGTTCATCCCCGCCATCTGGAACTCATATTCGAAATCGGACACGGCGCGCAGGCCGCGCACGATCACGCGCGCATTGTTGGTGCGGACGAAATCCTTCAGGAGGCCGGTGAAACTCATCACCTTCACGTTCGGATAATGGCCGAGCACCTCGTTCGCAATCGTCAGACGTTCTTCCAGCGAGAAGAACGGCTTTTTCGCGCGGCTGTCGGCAACACCGACCACCAGCGTATCAAAAATGCTCGACGCACGCCGCACGAGGTCTTCGTGCCCGCGTGTCAGCGGATCGAACGTACCGGGATACACGGCGACTACCATGTCGCTCCTCCTGTCATCACGCAAACGGGATGGCAGCCGTGCGATGCGCACGCCGCTGCCGAGATGGGCATGCGTCGCCTTTGCGGCGCGCCGCCTCGTATGGAACGCGCATTATTCATCATTTTCGCGCCGCAGCAAATGATAGTGAACCGCACCGGCCTTGCCGTGCTTCACGACCTGCCAGCCGGCGAGCGCGTCGTGCGCGGCCGGATCGAGCTCCGCCCCCGTCTCGACGTACAGCGCGCCGCCCGCCGCGACGAGCGATGCCGCCAGCGCGATCGCGCGCTCGAGCACGGCCAGATCGCCGAACGGCGGATCGAGAAACACGACGTCGAACGCGCCCGGCGTGAGCCCGGCCGCGAGCCGCAATGCGTCCGCTTCCGCGACCTCGACCGCACGCGCGCCGAGCTTGTCCTTGATCGTGCGCAGCTGTTGCGCGGCACGCGGATGACGCTCGACCATCACGACGCTCACCGCGCCACGCGACGCGGCCTCGAAACCGAGCGCGCCGGTGCCCGCGAACAGGTCGAGGCAACGCCGGCCTTCGAGATCCTGGCCGAGCCAGTTGAACAGCGTCTCGCGCACGCGATCGGGCGTCGGCCGCAGGCCGTCGAGATCGAGCACCGCGAGCGGCGTGCGTTTCCAGTCACCGCCGATGATGCGGATCGTGTGCGGCTTGCCGCGGCTGGAAGGGGCCGCCGGGCGGCCGGAAGAGGAACGGGACATACGGAATATCGACGACGGAGGGACCGGGCGCGCGCGGGGGCGCACCGCCAAACAGGCGCACGTTACCACAGCGGCGGCGCACACTGACGCGAGCGCCCCGCCGCACTGATAAAATGCACGGTTTCGGCCGCCGTGCGCCGCGCCCGCGCGAACGCAGAACGGCCCGTCCGGTGCCCGCCCCTGGCGGCGGCCCACCCTCTTCCCGACGTCAGACCATGTTCAGCTTCTTCAAACGATTCAAGAAAACGCAGGAGCCCGATCCGGCGGAATCGCAATCGGCCGACGCGCAGCAAACGGACGAACCGTCCGATGCGTCCGCGCTCGAGGCTCCGCCTGCGGTCGAAGTGCCGCAAGCGCCCGCGCAACCGGCCGCGCCGGCCGTCGTGATGACGGTCACGCCGACCAACGACGGCCGCGACGAAGTCGTCGAGACGGTCGAAATCGTTCCGCCGCCGCTGCAGGACGCCACCGCGAAGAAATCGTGGCTCGCGCGCCTGAAAACGGGGCTCGCCAAGACGGGCTCGAGCATCACCGGCGTGTTCGTCAACACGAAGATCGACGAGGATCTGTACGAGGAGCTCGAAACCGCGCTGCTGATGTCCGACGCGGGTGTCGACGCGACCGAGTACCTGCTCGGCGCGCTGCGCGAAAAGGTGCGCGCAGGCCGCCTGACCGACCCGCAGCAGGTGAAGGCCGCGCTGCACGACCTGCTCGTCGAGCTGCTGACGCCGCTCGAGAAATCGCTGATGCTCGGCCGCGCGCAGCCGCTCGTGATGATGATCACCGGCGTGAACGGCGCGGGCAAGACGACCAGCATCGGCAAGCTCGCGAAGCACCTGCAGAGCTTCGACCAGTCGGTGCTGCTGGCCGCGGGCGACACGTTCCGCGCGGCCGCGCGCGAACAGCTGGCGGTCTGGGGCGAGCGCAACAACGTGACGGTCGTGCAGCAGGAAAGCGGCGATCCGGCCGCGGTGATCTTCGACGCGGTCAGCGCCGCGCGCGCGCGCAAGATCGACGTGATGATGGCCGACACGGCCGGCCGCCTGCCGACGCAGCTCCACCTGATGGAAGAGCTGAAGAAGGTGAAGCGCGTGATCTCGAAGGCACACGACGGCGCGCCGCACGAAGTGCTGCTGGTGATCGACGCGAACACCGGCCAGAACGCGCTCACGCAGGTCAAGGCATTCGACGACGCGCTCGGCCTCACCGGCCTGATCGTCACGAAGCTCGACGGCACCGCGAAGGGCGGGATTCTCGCCGCGATCGCGCGGCAGCGCCCGGTGCCCGTCTACTTCATCGGCGTCGGCGAGAAGGTCGAGGATCTGCAGCCGTTCAGCGCAGTCGAATTCGCGGACGCGCTGCTCGGCTGAACACCGCCGGCATCCGTCGCACAGGGCGCCTTCGGGCGCCCTTTTTCATGCGCGCCCGCTCGTCACCAAGAGCGCGCTCCGCTCACTCGGCGTCAGGCTGCACGCCGGGCTCGGCGGCCTTGAACGCATCGAGCGTCGACGCATGGTCGACGATCCGCTGGATCGTCGGATAACGCGTCGTGTCGATCGAGAAGCGGTTCGCATTGAACACCTGCGGCACGAGGCACACGTCGGCGAGCGTCGGCGTGTCGCCGAAGCACAGCTTGCCGGTGCGCGGATCGCTCGCGAGACGCGTCTCGAGCGATTCGAAGCCCGCCTCGATCCAGTGCCGGTACCACGCGTTCTTCGCCTCCTCGGGCACCTGCAGCGTGTGCTTCAGGTACTTCAGCACGCGCAGGTTGTTGAGCGGATGGATTTCGCACGCGATCTGCAGCGCGACCGCACGCACATACGCGCGATCGACCGGCTGCTTCGGCAGCAGCGCCGGTTCCGGATGGGTTTCCTCGAGGTATTCGATGATCGCGAGCGACTGCTGCAGCGTCGCGTCGCCGTCGGTCAGCGTCGGCACGACCGCGTCCGGATTCAGCGCGCGGTACGCGTCCTTCAGTTGCTCGCCGCCGTCGCGCAGCATGTGCACTGGCACGTAGTCGAACGGTAGCTGCTTCAGGTTCAGGGCGATCCGCACGCGGTACGACGCGGAACTGCGGAAATAGCTGTAGAGCTTCATGGGATGTCTCTCGTAGTCGTATTCGGCCGGCAACGGCACGGGCGCGGCGCAGCCGGCGCGCGCACCGCCGGGAACCAGAGTGTAGCGCGCCGCGCCGCGCGGGCTCGCTTGGCGACAGCCGCACCCGTGCGATACTCGGGGCATTCCTCACCGCTCACAGCGCGGCCCGATACCGGCCGCCCGCCCCACGCCCCGATGACCGCTTCCCACGATCCCGCTGCCGTTCCGTTCCCGTGCGCCCGCTTCATCAAGGAAATCGGCCGCGGCCCGCACGGCGCACGCGCGCTGTCCGCCGAGGACACGTTCGAGCTCTATCGTGCGATGCTCGACGCGCGCGTGTCGGACGTCGAACTCGGCGCGATCCTGATCGCCTATCGGCTGAAGGGCGAATCCGCCGACGAGCTGGCCGCGATGCTCGCCGCCGCGCAGGCGTCGTTCGCGCCGGTGCACGTGCAGGACGCCGCGTTCCGCCCCGTGTCGATCCCGAGCTACAACGGCGCGCGCAAGCAGCCGAACCTCGTGCCGCTGCTCGCGCTGCTGCTCGCGCGTGAAGGCGTGCCGGTGCTCGTGCATGGCGTCGAGCAGGATCCGGGCCGCGTGACGAGCGCCGAGATCTTTTCGGCACTGTCGCTCGCGCCGTCGGCATCGCACGATGCGATCGAGGACACGCTCGCCGAGCGCCGCGTCGCGTTCGCGTCGATCGAGGTGCTGGCGCCGCGCATCGCACATCTGCTGTCGATGCGCAGCGTGCTCGGCGTGCGCAACTCGACGCACACGCTCGTGAAGATCCTGCAGCCGTTCGCGCCGGCCGGCCTGCGGCTCGTCAACTACACGCACCCGCCGTACCGCGACAGCCTCGCGCAGCTGTTCCGCGACCATCCGGACGCCGCGCTCGGCGGCGCACTGCTGGCACGCGGCACCGAGGGCGAGGCCGTGGCCGATACGCGACGCCAGGTGCAGGTCGACTGGCTGCACGACGGCGTGTGCGACACGCTGATCGAAGCCGAACGCTCGTCGACCGATGCGTCCCCCGTCGCGCTGCCCGAATCGCGCGATGCGGCCGCGACGGCCGTGTGGACCGACGCCGTATTGCGCGGCGAAGTGCCGGTGCCCGACACGGTCGCCCGGCAGGTCGCGACGATCGTGCAGATCGCCCGCATCGCGCGCTGACGGCTCGCTCGCGAACCGGCCCCGCTTGCAGGGCATTTGACACGAGAACGCATCCTGACTTAGAGTTGTCCTCATGCGTTCCTTTCCGAACACCCTCCGAATTACCTCCGGCCGCCTAGCGCGGCCGCTATCGCTACGACTAGCCTAAGGCTTTCGTAGCGCCGTGTGCTGTCCGCACGGTCCCTCCCAGCAGTTCCTCGCAGTACCCCTCTCGCAGTTTTTACAACCCGAAGTCGTCAGCCTTCGTCCGTCTATCCGTCGGCCGATTCGCGAAGATCATCCGCATCCGCAGCGCGCTTACGTGCCGCGGAGCGAGGCAGCGCCAACCGTCGCCCATGCCGCCCGTCTTCGCTCGCGACTTGAGACCCGAGGTCCAGAAGATGCAGCGCAATCCGCAAGACAAGTACCGCCCGTTCGAGCCCGTCCGCCTCAATGGCCGCAAATGGCCGTCGCGCACCATCGAGCGCGCGCCCATCTGGATGAGCACCGACCTGCGCGACGGCAACCAGTCGCTGATCGAGCCGATGAGCATCGAGCAGAAGCTCGAATTCTTCGAGATGCTGGTGGCGATCGGGTTCAAGGAGATCGAAGTCGGTTTTCCGTCGGCGTCGCAAACCGACTTCGATTTCGTCCGCAAGCTGATCGACGACAAGCGGATTCCCGACGACGTGACGATCGAAGTGCTCGTGCAGGCGCGCGAAGACCTGATCGCCCGCACGTTCGACGCGCTCGAAGGCGTGCCGCGCGCGATCGTGCACCTGTACAACGCGGTCTGCCCGTCGTTCCGCCGCATCGTGTTCGGGATGTCGAAGGCCGACGTGAAAGCGCTCGCAATCGACGGCACGCGCATCATCAAGGAGCACGCCGCCGCGCGCCCCGACACGCAGTGGACCTTCCAGTACTCGCCAGAAACCTTCAGCATGACCGAGCTGACGTTCGCGCGCGAGATCTGCGACGCGGTCGCGCAAACCTGGCGCCCGACCCGCGATCACAAGATGATCGTCAACCTGCCGGCCACCGTCGAAGCCGCGAGCCCGAACGTATTCGCCGACCAGATCGAGTGGATGGACCGCAACCTCGCGTATCGCGACAGCATCGTGCTGTCCGTGCATCCGCACAATGACCGCGGCACCGCGGTCGCGGCGGCCGAACTCGCGCTGCTCGCAGGCGCCGACCGCATCGAGGGCTGCCTGTTCGGCAACGGCGAGCGCACCGGCAACGTCGATCTCGTCACGCTCGCGCTGAATCTCTACACGCAGGGCATCGATCCGGGCCTCGACTTCTCCGACATCGACGCGGTGCGCCGTGTCGTCGAACGCTGCAACCAGATTCCCGTGCATCCGCGCCATCCGTACGCGGGCGACCTCGTGTTCACCGCGTTCTCGGGCTCGCACCAGGACGCGATCCGCAAAGGCTTCGCGCAGCAGCGCCCCGACGCGGCCTGGGAAGTGCCGTACCTGCCGATCGACCCGGCCGACCTCGGCCGCAGCTATGACGCGGTGATCCGCGTGAACAGCCAGTCCGGCAAGGGCGGCGCGACGTTCCTGCTCGAACGCGGGATGGGCTTCACGCCGACGCGCCGGGTGCAGATCGAATTCAGCCATGCGGTGCAGACGCTCGCCGACGCGTCCGGCGAGGAAGTGACGGGCGACGCGATCTGCGCGCTGTTCGCACGCGAATTCTTCGACACCGACGGGCCGGCTGCGCGTCACGGCAGTGGCGCGCGCTGGCGGAACCGCGAGATCGCTGCTGCTGCGGCGATGGACACGACGCCCGACGATGCCGTGCGACGGTTGGCCGCGGCCTTCGCGGCGGCCGCCGACGCCGCGATCGACGTCGCGTCGTGCGAACACGCGCGCACGACGGACGGGCGGATCGCGGTATCGGTCGGCTGCCGGGTCGGCGATGCGCCGCTGCGGCACGGCGTCGGCCTGCACGCCGACGCGGCGAGCGCCGCGCTCGATGCTGTCGTCAGCGCGATCAACCGCTCGGCCTGGCACTGCGCGGATCGCCGCGCGGCGGCCTGAAGGCCGGGTTCCGTTTCAGGGTTCAAACGTCAGCGAGCGGGGCGTGACCGCCCGTGCGCCGCGCGATCCGCGCCGCACGAGGCAACAAAAAGCGGCCCAGAAGGCCGCTTCGGTCGGGACATGAAAAGGAGCGCCACGCGCGCTCATGTCTCGGTCGCGCACCGCGTCGCCTGCCACGCGAACAGGCACCAGCGGCCCTGCTCGTGGGTGTGGACGGAGGTATACGCAATCGGGAAGACCAGGCCGCCGTTGTTCGTTTCCATCTCGATCAACGCGCGCCCGGTGACGACGCAGGTTGCATCGCCGACGGGCAGCACGTCCTGCGACTGGATTTCGATCTGGCGATAGCGGCGGCGGCCGGCGACGATGGCGTCGATGAACTGCTGCTTGGTTTCGCGTTTGCCGTTGGTGTGCACGAAGAACACCTTGTCCGACAAAAGCGTGTCGAGCGCTTCGCCGTCCCCGTCCACCATCGCCCGGAACCGGTCGCGCTCGAGCGCGCGGACCGCATCGACCACCTTCGCCATCGCCTGACTCCTCGGCAACGCGCACGCCGTGCGCGGGCGTGCGGATCAGAAGTTGTACTGCAAGTAGAACTGGTGGAAATTTATACCAGGATTCGGCTCTTTGATACCCGCGTTAGACACATGTTCAAAACGGTAGCCGACCTGATACTGTTGCCGTTGGCCGAACTGCACGCCCACCCCCGCGGTCGGTGCGAACTGGAACGCGGTCCCCATCGAGAAACTGTCCGAGATCGTCGGGTGCGTCAGCAGCCGGACGCCGCCGCCGGCCTCGATGAACGGGCGGATCGCCCCGGCGCTCTTGATGAAGCGGAACATCGGCGTCACGCCGAATTCGCCGATGCTGCTGTGGACGTTGCCACCGGTATGCCAGTAGCCGGCGTGCCCTTCCACGACGAACGCGAAGTGCCAGCCGCCGATTTCCCACCAGTTCCAGCCCGGATCCCACACCACGCCGAGATCGGCCTTGTCGACCCCGCGGCGATCCGAAAAGCCGCCGCCCGCCTGAATCCCCCATCGATCCGCGCATGCCGCACCCGATCCACCCAGAAGGGACGCCGCCAGCATCGCGTGCAGCGCAAGCCGGCTGCGGGGCCGGCGATTCTTCTTATTGTTCATCTGACACTCCAACTTTATGGGTTGAATGGAGCCTGCCGCTTCGGCCGGCTCTAGCGAACTGAATGGTATGGTAAAGGACTTTTCGAATCGGCATCGCAAAGCGAAATGGCTTCCTTCCAAAACGACAAAAATTGAAATCGTCTACTGATTACCATCAGAAACAACGGCTTACGGAACTTCGCTTCACTCCCTCTGTCGCAGATTAGACTATCGGCTCGAGCGGCTCGATAGAAAAAGTGGGAACTCCGATGCCCACGCTTGCTCTAAGGAATTAGCACTCGTCTTGCGGGAGTGCTAAGATGGCCCACGGAATTTCATTCGAGACCGGGGGTTTGTCCCTGATTCCAAAGGAGTTTTTTTAGTGAGCAACGCCCTGACCCTCCCGAACACCCTGAGCCCGACGCCGGCCAAGGCCGCATCGGCAGGCTCGCTGGCGCTCGCAGCCCAATCGATGTTGCCGGGCCAGCTTGGCAACATCGACGCGTATATCCAGGCCGTCAACCGCATTCCGCTGCTGACCGCCGAAGAGGAACGCCAGTACGCAACCGAATTCCGCGAAGGCAACAACCTCGACTCGGCACGCCGCCTCGTGCTGTCGCACCTGCGGCTCGTCGTGTCGATCTCGCGCAACTATCTCGGCTACGGCCTGCCGCACGGCGACCTGATCCAGGAAGGCAACATCGGCCTGATGAAGGCCGTGAAGCGCTTCGATCCGGCCCAGAACGTGCGTCTCGTGTCGTATGCGATCCACTGGATCAAGGCCGAGATCCACGAGTACATCCTGCGCAACTGGCGCACGGTGAAGGTCGCGACGACGAAGGCGCAGCGCAAGCTGTTCTTCAACCTGCGCAGCCACAAGAAGGGCCTGCAGGCGATGACGCCCGAGGAAATCGACGGCCTCGCGAAGGAACTCAACGTCAAGCGCGAAGACGTGACCGAAATGGAAACGCGCCTGTCGGGCGGCGACATCGCGCTCGAAGGGCAGGTCGAAGACGGCGAGGAGTCGTACGCGCCGATCGCCTACCTGGCCGACTCGCACAACGAACCGACCGCCGTGCTCGCCGCGCGCCAGCGCGACACGCTGCAGACGGACGGCATCGCGCAGGCACTCGGCGCACTCGACGCACGCAGCCGCCGCATCATCGAGGCGCGCTGGCTGCACGTCGACGACGACGGTTCGGGCGGCTCGACGCTGCACGATCTCGCCGCCGAGTTCGGCGTGTCGGCGGAACGCATCCGCCAGATCGAAGCGAGCGCGATGAAAAAGATGCGCACTGCCCTCGCCGAATACGCGTAAATCGCTGCGATTTAGAGCGCTTCGTCAAAAACCGCTGCCCGCCCGGCAGCGGTTTTTTTTTGCCTGTCCTTTCCCCGGCATTTCATTCGTTTCTTCGTTCGTTTCTCCACCCGTTTCTTTGCCGATTAATTGACCTGATTCGTCAGGTAATAGGCCGTTTGCGGGCCCCTTCCGCATAACCTTGATCTGCCTCAAATTTCGGCCCGTGTTTCGCGACGGTCTGCCGCAGTGCAGCACTCGGCATTGGAAAGCCGTCCTTTTAAAATTGGCATGTCAGGCGCAGAAGGACTAAAACAGCTTCACAGCCGTCATAAATCCGACGTAAAGTCGCCCCAAATCCGACCTAAATCGATTCAGGATAATCGCCTTGATCTCGATCAATAAAGAGCCTGCGCCGCCTCCTCCGCGGCCGGCCGGCACGATCGGCTGGCGCGCGCGCATCGCCGCGTGGGCACGCGGACCGACCCTCGCCCGCGACATCACCCTGGTGCTGATCGTCAAGCTGATCCTCCTGATGTCGCTCAAATACGCATTCTTCAATCATCCGCAGGCCGAGCACATGTCGTTGCCGCCTGCCGCCGTCGCCGAGAAGCTGCTCTCGGTACCGGCGCCTGCAACTACCGAGGGAGACCACCATGATAAGTAGTGAAGTTGTCGATCTGTCACGTCTGCAGTTCGGCATCACGGCGCTCTACCACTTCCTGTTCGTGCCGTTGACGCTCGGCCTGTCCTGGCTGCTCGTCATCATGGAAGCTGTTTACGTGATGACCGGCAAACAGGTCTACAAGGACATGACCCAGTTCTGGGGCAAGCTGTTCGGCATCAACTTCGCGATGGGCGTGACCACCGGCATCACGCTCGAATTCCAGTTCGGTACGAACTGGTCGTACTACTCGCACTATGTCGGCGACATCTTCGGCGTGCCGCTCGCGGTCGAAGGCCTGATGGCGTTCTTCCTCGAATCGACGTTCGTCGGCCTGTTCTTCTTCGGCTGGAACCGCCTGTCGAAGGTCAAGCACCTGATGGTCACGTTCCTCGTCGCGCTCGGCTCGAACCTGTCCGCGCTGTGGATCCTCGTCGCGAACGGCTGGATGAACAACCCGGTCGGCGCCGAGTTCAACTACCAGACGATGCGCATGGAGATGACGAGCCTGTTCGACGTGCTGTTCAACCCGGTCGCCCAGGTGAAGTTCGTGCACACGGTGTCGGCGGGCTACGTGTCGGCGGCGATGTTCGTGCTCGGCGTGTCGTCGTGGTACCTGCTGAAGAAGCGCGACGTCGACTTCGCGCTGCGCTCGTTCGCGGTCGCGGCCGGCTTCGGCCTCGCGGCGACGCTCTGCGTGATCGTGCTCGGCGACGAATCGGGCTATACGACCGGCGAAGTGCAGAAGATGAAGCTCGCCGCGATCGAATCCGAATGGGAAACGCAGCCGGCCCCCGCATCGTTCACGCTGATCGGCATTCCGAACCAGGAAGAACAGCGCACCGACTACGCGATCAAGATCCCGTATGCGCTCGGCCTGATCGCAACGCGCTCGATCGACGAACCGGTGATCGGCCTGCGTGACCTCGCGAAGCACAGCGAGGAGCACATCCAGAGCGGGATGATCGCGTACGGCGCGCTGCAGAAGATCAAGCAGGGCGACACGAGCGACGCGACCCGCGCGCTGTTCGACCAGCACAAGCAGTATCTCGGCTACGGGCTGATGCTCAAGCAGTTCACGCCGAACGTGGTCGACGCGACGCCCGAGCAGATCAAGGCCGCCGCGAAGAAGACGATCCCGCCGGTCGCGCCCGTGTTCTTCTCGTTCCGGATCATGGTGGCCCTCGGCTTCCTGTTCGTCGCGACGTTCATCGCCGCATTCTGGTTCTGCGCGCGCCGCGAACTGCTGCAGAACAACCGCCGCTGGTTCCTCCGCTATGCGGTGTGGGCGATCCCGCTGCCGTGGATCGCGATCGAATTCGGCTGGATCGTCGCCGAGCTCGGCCGCCAGCCGTGGACGATCGCCGGCGTGCTGCCGACGCACCTGTCCGCGTCGAGCCTGCAGCCGAGCGACCTGTACCTGAGTCTCGCGGGCTTCATCCTGTTCTACACCGCGCTGTTCGTCATCGAGATCAAGCTGATGTTCAAGTACGCGCGCCTCGGCCCGTCGTCGCTGCATACCGGCCGCTATCACCACGAAATCGCGGCCGCCAGCGAGCGCGCCCCGGCGTGAGCACGCACCTGAAACGGAACAAGGAATCGCTATGGACTATGCAACTCTCAAGCTGATCTGGTGGCTGCTCGTCGGCGTGCTGCTGATCGGCTTCGCCGTCACCGACGGCTTCGACATGGGCGCGACCGCGCTGCTGCCGTTCCTCGGCAAGACCGACGAGGAGCGCCGCATCATCGTCAACACCGTCGGTGCGACGTGGGAAGGCAACCAGGTGTGGCTGATCACGGCCGGCGGGGCGATGTTCGCGGCCTGGCCGCTCGTCTACGCGGCGTCGTTCTCCGGCTTCTACTTCGCGATGCTGCTCGTGCTGTTCGCGCTGTTCTTCCGGCCGGTGGGCTTCGACTACCGCAGCAAGCGGCCTGACCCGCGCTGGCGCGCGGGCTGGGACTGGGGCCTGTTCATCGGCGGCTTCGTGCCGGCACTCGTGTTCGGCGTCGCGTTCGGCAACCTGCTGCAAGGCGTGCCGTTCAAGTTCGACAGCGACCTGCGCGTGACCTACTACGGCAGCTTCTGGGCGCTGCTGAACCCGTTCGCGCTGCTGTGCGGGCTCGTCAGCCTCACGATGCTCGTCGCGCACGGCGCGGCCTTCATCAAGATGAAGACGGAAGGCGTGATCGCACGCCGCGCATCGGTCGCTCTGCGCGTCGCGTCGTTCCTCGCGGTCGTCCTGTTCGTGCTGGCCGGCGTGCTGATCGCGTCCACCATCGGCGGCTTCCACATCACGCATGCCGCGCCGACCGATACGGTCGCGAACCCGCTGCTCAAGGACGTCGCCGCGGGCTCGGGCCTGTGGCTCGCGAACTACGGCGAATTCCCGTGGATGATCGCGGCGCCCGTCGTCGCGATTGCGGGCGGCCTGCTCGCGCTGCTGCTCGCCGGCTCGAAGCAGGAGAAGACGGCGTTCTTCTGTACGGGCCTGATGATCACTGGCGTGATCCTCACCGCCGGCTTCTCGATGTTCCCGTTCATCATGCCGTCGTCGCTCGACCCGCGCAGCAGCCTGACCGTGTGGGATTCGACGTCGAGCCACATGACGCTGCAGGTGATGCTGTTCGCGGTGATCGTGTTCCTGCCGCTCATCCTGCTCTACACGAGCTGGGTGTATCGCGTGATGCGCGGCAAGGTCACGCACGAAGTGCTCGAAGAGAACAAGCATTCGATGTATTGATGCTTTGAACCGGGACGGGGCGCGCACGCGCCCTCGCCCACCGTTTCGCAAGGAGTCGGATCATGTGGTATTTCAGCTGGATTCTCGGTATCGGCGTCGCGCTGTCGTTCGGCATCGTCAATGCGATGTGGCTCGAAGCGCGGCAGAAGACGCAGGAAGCACGCGTCCGCGACTGACGCGTACGGCCGGTCACGCGGCCACCGTCCGGAAGGAACCTCGCCTCGCGCGAGGTTTTTTTTCGCCCCGGCCGACCGGGCAGGCCCTGCGCGTCGATGCCAATTTAGCGCCAGATTGATACCACTTGAATACCAATAAAAGGTTTCATAAGATCTTTGGACACGGCCGCTGACAGGCCGAATCCATCTGGGTGGGGGAGACATGCGAATCCCGTATGTGGCGCGCGCTTGCGCGCTGTCTCGCTGTCGCCGTGCGGCGACCGGTTGCGCGTCGTCGGCGAGCGTCGCCATCATCGTCCGTATAGGTCGAACGCGCGCCTTTGCCACCGGCCGCGCCGCCACGGCATCAGCAGCAGGCGCTGCCGCGCGCCACCGATGAAGACACGCACCCGCCCGCGCCGATCCGACCGGCACGCCTGCCCGCCACCCGTTCCGTAACCGCACGCCCACGCGTGCCGACTGCGCGCAAGGCAGCTGCATCGCCCGCGCACCCCGTTGTCCCCGCAGCTCCGTTGAAAGACCCACCCGCAGCGACGTCATCCCGTGACGCCGCTACGCCCCTTTTTTCTCAGGAGTCCGCATGAACCGAACCTTGCCCACCCTGTTTACCGGCCTGCTGATCGCGGCACTGTCGCCGGTCGCGCTCGGCGCGCTGCCAGCGTCGAGCGCGGCGGTCGCGGCGGCCGGCACCGCCCGTCCCCCGGTGCCGCCGGCCGATCTCGCGGCGCGGCTGTCGAACGGCCTCGCGTTGCGCGTCGCCGTCGACAGCAATCACGCGGCCGTGGCCGGCGTGCCGTGCGCCGATCTCGGCGCCGACGGCGCGGCCTGCGCGACGGGCCGCCTGATCCTGCAGAACCGTGGCCACCAGGCGATCGCCGACGGCGGCTGGAAGCTCTACCTGCACAGCATCCGCCGCCTGCTGCGGATCGACCGTCCGGGCTTCGCGCTGCGGCGGCTCACCGGCGACCTGTACGAACTGACGCCGCAACCGGGCTCGGTGCGGCTTGCGCCGGGCGAGCGCCTCGAACTGCCGTTCGTCGCCGAATACTGGCTGCTGCGCTACAGCGACGTGATCCCGCGCCCGTACGTGGTCGTCGACGGCGCTCCGCCCGCCGTGCTCCGCTACAACGACACCGACGACGAGCTGCGCTACGTCGAATCGCTGCCGGCCGACGCGCAGAACAACTCGACCGGCAATGCGCCGCCGGTGGCCGCGCGGCCCGACGCGAGCCGCGCGCTGCCGAGCGTGAAGCGCGAGCAGCCGCTGCCCGGCACGCTCGACCTGCGCGGCGTCGAGCTCGCCCTGCCCGAC
>NZ_CABVQC010000059.1 GCF_902499175.1 Burkholderia aenigmatica | reverse complement strand
CGCGCGCGACATCTTGCAGAAGGTCATTCGCGCCAACAGTCGCTTAAGTTCCAAACAGAACGGAACACTGCACTAGTGACTCCGTTAGCCAGCGGGAAAGCAAACTCCATTGGCGTCGCCGCAGTCATCAACGTATTGATCTGAGCGTCGGACAGGCAAGTATCACCGGTGTCCGCTCCGCCGGAGCAGCGCAAGCTGTTAATCGAGAATGTGGCCTGGCAAGCCGCAGTGTTGCTCACGATGCCATCCACGACACCGTCCAGTCCGTCGCATGTGGCCAGCACTTTGGCCCGAACCAGAGCCTGTTTGGCCGGATCGAGCGCCCCGCCACTGGTTGAATATGCGGCATTCCACATCCGGAACCACGACATCACCATGGCCTGATTCTGGTTCGCAGGATAGTAAGCGACGATCCCGTCATAGTCGCTTGCGTACCGTTGCGCCGCCACGAGGCTCTCATGCCCCCCCTTGGAGTGCCCGATGTGATACATGCGATGTGGCGCGGTCTTGTAGAACGCGTTGATGATATAGAGCGCCGTGTCATGCGTGCGTTTGACGCTCTCCCCGCCATAGTTGGCGAGTGCTTGAGCGTTAAGACCGAACGACCCGTCTAGGGTCGTTCCGCCGTCACTGCCGAAGGTTACATAGTTCATCGACAGCGGTTGCTGTTCGTCGGATGGCCAGTTGGGCACGCCGCCTATCTGCCCACCAAGACCGGTCACAAGCAGCCCATTGAAGCCCCCGCCTCCCAACTGCAATGCCTTGAAGTTCCAGGTCGTCGGGAGATTGACTTCGAAGTTGATCGCGGGATCTGCGGAATTGGTCGCCAGCACCTTGCCAAGCACTTGGCAGTAGTCCGGAAGGCCCGTCTTGCTATCGGCTGCGACCAGTGATGCGGATGTGATCGCCGCGCCTTGCGTTGGCAGTGCAATGGCGCTGGCCGGAACGGTTGCGCCAGCAAGAGCAGAACATGCGCTCGCAGCATTCTGCACTTGCATCGAAGTCGGAGCCGCCGGCGTTGGTGCCGCAGCGTTGTCACTTCCCCCCCCACAAGCGGTGAGGCCCAAAGCCACCACCGCGCCCACGATGCTCGTCGCGGCCAACCCTCTGTAGAAGCTCGAGGTTGTCTGATATTCGTCGGTCATGTTGTCTCCACCTTGTCTAAGTGTGCCGACCAGCGATGTGCATCGCGGCCGGCACACGGATTAGGCGCGCACTCGCGTAGGTGAGACCATCGTCGAAACAGACGAGATCGCAGTGCGCAGAACTAACGACTCAGCAGATACCCCAACCCAAAGGGACCAACATGTGACGGAGGACCGGTTCCATGGAGATCTAGTTCCTATGAACAACATTACAAAGAACCGCGACGCGCCTTGCACAACGCTTGGCCATGGATTGGTACGAGAAATTGGTGGCGGTACACGAAGATGTCACCGACATGCAATGAATCAAGTGACGAGCCACGGTATTTGTCGATAGCCCGCTTTAGTAGCTGTCTCTACCGATGACACACAAACACACAATCGGCATTGTTCTTACGTTGAAGTATTGTATATACTCCGAAGTAGGATTTGGGCCAGACGGAGCGCTGACATTAGTCTGTCAAGAGCGTGGTCGCATGGGCCCTTGTTCGCAGAACGATGTGAGATGGAGAGAGACGATGTGCCAGGTCAACATGCTCATGGAGTCGATAACCGTCGACTCTTCACGCCCTTCGCAATGCGATGCGGCACCCCTCCTGCGGCGAGACGCCCCCCATGTCTCCGGGTGTCACGCGTCCTCGCAAACACCGAGAACTCGTTCGTGATCCGGAAGTCGCCCTCGACACCGCCTTCTTGTTGATCCGAAATGCCCTCCAAGCTGGATCTCGTCTTCAGAGAAACTCAACTTTCCTAAAAGCAATGTACCCCGGAACGCACGCCCAAACCCACCCCTCGAAGCCTGCCGCGATCATGGCTGCATCAGGGCTGCATGTCACCTTTTCCGAGCTCGAAGACCGATCTCTCAGGATCGCGAATTGGCTTCGCGCGCAAGGGATGAACAGAGGTGACGTCGTCGCCATCCTCTCAGAGAACGACCACCGCATATTCGACGTCTACTGGGCAGCACAGCGCTCGGGGCTTTACGTCGCGGCAATCAACTTCCACCTCAAGAGCGAGGAGATCGAGTACATCCTCCAGAACTCTGGGGCGAAATGTCTCTTTGTCGGAGACGTGGGGCAGGATCTCGCACGTGCATGGGCCGACCTCCCGTCTCTTTCGCATGTCGTGCATTTTGACCAAGCCTTGCCCGGTTCGGTTTCAATGAGCTCCGTGTTGGAAACGGCGTCCTCGGAGCGACCCGAGTACGAGCCCCGTGGTGCAGACATGCTCTATTCTTCGGGAACAACCGGACGCCCGAAGGGGGTGCGACTTCCGCTGCCCGACCGTCAAGTGTCGGACGCCGGCGACAGCATGGTCGCCATGTTCGGCGGACATTTCGGGTGCGGCAGCGACACGGTGTACCTCTCCCCGGCTCCGCTCTATCATGCTGCCCCCCTGCGGACTTGCGCTGCGATTCAGGCCATGGGCGGCACCGTCGTCGTGATGGACAAATTCGATGCCGAAACAGCACTTGAGGCAATCGAGAAATATCGTGTGAACGTCAGCCAATGGGTTCCGACAATGTTCGTCCGGATGTTGAAACTCCCGGACGACATCAGAAGCGCGTATGACGTCAGCAGCATGAAAGTCGCAATACACGCGGCAGCACCGTGCCCTGTTGACGTGAAGCGCAAGATGATGGATTGGTGGGGGCCGGTACTGTACGAGTTCTATTCAAGCACGGAGCTGAACGGGATTACGACCATTGGCCCATCGGAATGGTTGAAGAAGCCGGGGTCGGTTGGGCGTTCGATACTCGGAAAAATTCACATCTGTGACGAGAGCGGTGATGAACTGCCCGCTGGATCGGATGGGCTCGTCTATTTCGAGCGTGAAACGACGCCATTCTCGTATCACAAGGACCCCGAGAAAACACGTGCGACCCAACACCCGATGTATTCGACGTGGACGATGGTTGGCGACATCGGCCATGTCGACGAGGATGGCTTCCTTTACCTCACCGACAGAAAGGGCTTCATGATCATCTCCGGCGGAGTCAATATCTATCCGCAGGAAGTCGAAAACGCGCTCGCACTCCACCCCGCCATTCTGGATGTGGCAGTAATCGGTATCCCCGATCCGGAGATGGGAGAACGAGTAAAGGCTGTCGTCACCCTCGCAGAAGGCTATGCAGGAACGACGGAGCTCGAGAAGGAGATCATAGACTTCGCGAAGTCACGAATTGCCTCGTACAAGGCACCCAAGAGTGTTGACTTCGTCGATGCATTGCCGCGGACCCCAACCGGAAAACTGCAGAAGGGCGAATTGCGAAAGCAGTATCTTGCTCGCGAAAACTCCTGATGTACCAGACACGCCCGCAACCTCTTCCCGATTTTTTTCGAGTGGTAATGGGACGAATTCCAAGGAAGAGATTGGTGATCAAATGAGTACAGGAGCGAAATCCCTGCATGCGCTTGTCGAGCATTGGCTGGGACAGCCCTCAGCCACGCAAACCAGAGTGGTTCGCGTGGCCGGGCGCGGCAGTCGACGATGCGTGTACGTCGAGCTCACCAGTCCGGGGCAACTCTTGAGGATGTACTTTTTCCGCCACCCCGATCGGGTGTGGCGGGTATTCCCGCCTTCGCTCAAACGGCCAGCCATGCGCGTTTGATGAAGCGCGCGTGAGCTTGCGCCGCCGCTACCCCGTTCACCCGAAATCGCCAATCAAACATCGGTCATTACATTAGTAATCCGATGTGATTTTTCGGATGTGAAATCTGCCACGCAGACGTGGGTCGTAGAACGTCTGCCCAAATTAAAATTCGACTAAAACACGGAGCCAGGAATGATGCTGAATGATGAGCAGGAGATGATTCGCGACTCCATGCATGCTTATGCCCAAGAGAGGCTTGCGCCGAATGCGGCAGAGTGGAGTCGCAACCACACGTTTCCGTCCAATGCACTGAAGGAACTTGGCGAACTCGGTGCACTGGGCGTCGTGGTCCCCGAAGAATGGGGTGGCACCGGTCTGGACTATCTTTCCCTGGCCGTCGCGCTGGAGGAAATCGCAGCAGGCGATGGCGCTACATCCACAATCGTAAGCGTTCAAAACTCACTCGTATGTGGCATCACGCTCAAGTACGGTTCGACGCAGCAGAAAGAAGAATGGCTGCCCGCGTTGGCGCAAGGGAAGTCCTTGGGGTGCTTCTGCCTGACAGAACCACACGCGGGATCAGACGCGGCAGCAATCCGAACGACCGCAGTACGCGACGGCGACGACTGGGTTATCAACGGCGTGAAGCAGTTCATTACGACGGGAAAGAACGCTGACGTAGCGATCGTGTTTGCTGTAACCGACAAAGGAGCCGGCAGGCACGGCATATCCTGCTTTCTGGTGCCGACGCATACGAAGGGCTACATCGTTGGCCGAATCGAGGAAAAGATGGGGCAGCATGCCTCCGATACCGCGCAAATTCTGTTTGAAGATTGCCGGGTTCCCGCATCCGCCTTGATGGGGAACGCGGGTGACGGTTACCGCATCGCATTGTCCAATCTGGAGGCTGGAAGAATCGGCATCGCTGCGCAGTCGGTCGGGATGGCGCGCGCTGCATTCGAGGCAGCGTTGAACTACGCAAAAGAGCGAGAGGCCTTCGGCAAGCCCATCATCGAACAGCAGGCAGTTTCATTCCGGCTTGCCGACATGGCAACGTCACTCGACGCAGCCCGCTTGATGGTATGGCGTGCGGCGAAGCTGAAGGATGGCGGTTTGCCATGCCTCAAAGAAGCATCGATGGCCAAGATGTTCGCGTCCGAGGCGGCCGAAAGCATTTGTTCGAATGCGATTCAGATCCATGGTGGCTACGGCTACGTGTCGGATTTTCCGGTCGAACGAATCTATCGCGATGTCAGAGTCTGCCAGATTTACGAAGGGGCCAACGACATCCAGCGCCTGGTTATCGGCCGGGCGCTCGCAGAGGAGTAACCTCGATCGGCTCTCCCGGAAAATTCTGCTGGTCAGGCTTGGCCAGCAGAATATGACTATCGGTACGTTGCCACCTCGAGCATTCTGCAAATCGGACACGCAGAATCCTTGCAGGATCTTTATAGCGCTCCGCCCCGCCGGACCAGAGGCGTGACGGACGACGCAACGCTCGTCGATCTTCCAACATGATTCACACCGCTCATTCGCCGACAGTGGTTGATGCGAACTCGCCCCCCGTCCGAGGACTGCCCACGCGTGGCGGTCGCTTGCTGCGCCTCTACAACCTGCGTCTGCCGTTTCCCATCCATTTGAGCGCTCGGCGTGGACATCACCTGCTCGCCGGTGAGCGGCGCCGTGGTGTACTGACACAGGGGCGGTCAGCCGTCCTCGGGCCGTATCGTACCCTTCACTACGAAGGCGCAACCGCTATTGATCCGAGAATCGGCTACGAGTTACATCTCACCATTGACAGGCACGTCGAGCACGTTGCGGCAGACTCGTGGGACACGACCGCGGCGCCCGTCCTCGCAGTCCGAGTAGCCCGTGCGGTATTCAGTGATCCTGCCTTGGAGTGGTCGGTTCCGTTCACGGCGGAACGGATGCAGATGAGCCCTCGAGATCTGACCGGACAACTGTTCCGTGAAAATAACGCACTCACAGCGATCGTCCGTGAACAACGCTTGATGCGTGCACTACTGGCATTGCTGGAGTACCCGAAGACATGCGATGACTTGCACGCACTTGCATACCAGCTCGGCTTCGCATCGGCGGCACGTCTGAACGACACATTCGATGAGCATTTCGGCAGCAGCGCGACGCGCGTCGCCACGCTCGCATGGTATCCGGCACTGACATGGTCATTTGGGGGCCGGCCACGTTCGCGCGACTCGGTTGGCTGACGGGTTCGTGGAGGATCATACTCAGCCGAGCCGTCATCGCGAGCTCGAGTCGGAAACACAAAAGGCCCTACGAACTTGACCAGTTCCCAGGGCCTCGCTTGCAGTTCGTACGCCGTGCACGATGCTCGGCGCAACATGCACGATCACAATGCGCGTGCGATCACTTCCTTCATGATTTCGCTCGTGCCACCGTAGATGCGTTGAACGCGGGCATCCGTGTACATCCTCGCTATCGTGTACTCGTTCATATAGCCGTAGCCGCCGAACAACTGCAAGCACGCATCAACCACTCTACCCTGAGTCTCCGATCCCCAGAGCTTCGCCATCGAAGCTGTTGCGGTATCCAAACGACCAACCAGCAAGTCCTGCACGCAGCGATCAATGAAGGCGCGCCCGACCTGGATCTCCGTGGCAATCTCGGCAAGCTTGAATCTGGTGTTCTGGAAAGCGGAAATTGCCTGTCCGAATGCCTGCCGATCACGCACATAGGCCAGTGTTTCCTCATACGCACCCTCCATCGCTGCCAGGGCCATCACGCCGATGAGCAACCGTTCGTAGGGAAGATCCGCCATCAGTTGGTAAAACCCCTGTCCAGGCAGTCCGCCGAGGATCTGGTCCTCACCGACAAGCACGTCGTCGAAAAACAGCTCGGCGGTGTCTTGCGCCTTCATGCCGATCTTGTCCAGCAACCGTCCGACCCGGAAGCCGGCGCAATCGGCTGTCTCCAGGAGGAAGATCGAAATGCCGCGAGCACCCTCACCCGACTCCGTCTTCGCCACCACCAGGACAAGGCCAGCGAGAAGGCCGTTCGAAATGAACGTCTTGGCGCCATTGATGCACCATCCGTCCTGCCCGCGCTGGGCCCGAGTACGAATACCCTTCAGATCCGATCCGGCGCCCGGTTCAGTCATTGCAATCGCGCCGACCAGTTCGCCCGATATCAGACGCGGCAGGTAGCGACGTTTCTGCGCTTCGGTGCCATGGTTCAAGAGATAGTGAGCCACGATCGCGTGCACGGAGGCATTCATGCCCGAGAGTGCTCGTCGAGCCATCTCTTCATGGAATACGGCTTCGTGACGGAAGTCGCCCCCTGCACCGCCCCACTCCTCCGGGAGATCGGCGCACAGGATCCCAAGTGCTCCAGCTTTCCGCCACAAGTCATGCCCGACGTGTCCGCGATGGCGAGCCGCCTCGTCGTGCGGAAGCATTTCCTCTTCGATGAACCGTACGACGGTGTCGCGATACTGCTCGAGATCGGGATCACTCCACGAGCGGTTGAATTGAATCGTCATAGATGTGATTTTCCTAGTAGAACGCCAGCTAGCCAGCCAATTCGCCGCGGTCCTCGCTGCGGTCAGTCTTGAGCCTTCTGCAGATTCGCGCCCCAATCCAGAACGACTCGGCCCACTGTCGAAACATCCTGTGCTTGCCTGATCGCTTTTGCCCAATCGAGAGCGGGATAAACCTGCGCCACGCGCGGTCGAAGCTGACCGGCCGCCAGCATCGCAACCGCTTCGGCCAGATTGGCTCGCGCACGCTCAGGCTCGCGCTCCCGGAACTGGCGAATGTCCACCCCGACAAGCGAGGCCCCCTTGAGCAGCGGCAAGTTGGAGCGGATTGCGGGAATATTGCCACCGGCAAAACCAATGACCAGATGACGGCCACCCCATCGAAGGGTGCGAAATGCCGTCTCCGTGTACGAATCGCCAATCGTGTCGACCACGACGTCGACCCCTTCGGGCACGGCTGCCTGCACTGCAGTGCGCCATTCGGCCTGGCCAACGTCGACGACGTGATCCGCCCCTTCTTGCCGGGCAATGTTCATTTTTTCGTCGCCGGTCACACCGGCGACGACAGTCGCACCAAGCGCCTTCGCGACTTGCACGCAAGCCAGGCCGACACCTCCTGCCGCACCCAATACGAAAACGGTCTCCCCGACTTGAAGGGCTCCGCGGTGCTTCAACGCATACAGTGCCGTCGCATACGTAACGGGCAATGCCGATGCCGCGTGCATGTCCACATGTGGGGGCAAGACCTCCAGGGCACTCGCAGGGACATTGGTGCGCTCAGCCCACGCTCCGCCAACAGTCATTCCCACGACGTGCTGCCCGACTTGCAACCCGCCCTCGACGCCGGGACCAAGGGCCGCAACGACACCGGTGAACTCGGTGCCGGGCACCAGCGGCAGCGGCGGCTTTACCTGGTAGCCTCCTCGCGCAAAGAGCAAATCCACATACGAAATCGCGTTTGCCAGAACGCTGACCTGGACTTCACCGACACCGGGCGAAACTTCCGGTGCCTGCTCGAGCACCCACTGATGAAGACCGTCAAATCCGTGTACGCGCAGCGCTAGCATGATGCAGCTCCACTTGCCCGGCCGGATGCGCTCGCGAGTGCGGCCCGGCAATCGGCCACCATCCGCTCCAGTAATTCACCACAGGTCGGAATATCCTTGACCAACCCGACAGTCTGTCCTGCCCATACGAGGCCGGCGTCGACCTGGCCACTTTGCAACGCGGCGCGCCCCCGCTGACCAGAGACCAGAGGCTGGATGTCCTTGAACTCGCATCCGCCCGGACGGCGTTCGATCGAGACCACCTCGTCGGACACCTGGTTGCGCAGAACCCGACCGGTATTGTGCAGGGTACGGAAGATCAAGTTAGTCTCTCGCTCATTCGCGCACACCAGTGCACATTTGATGTCTTCGTGGATCGGTGCTTCGACGGTCGCGCAGAAGCGCGTTCCCATGTTTACACCCTCCGCCCCCAAGGCCAATGCTGCAGCTAGCCCACGGCCATCAGCGATGCCACCGGAGGCAATCACCGGGATACTCAGCGCCTGTGCCGCAAGCGGAATGAGCACCAATCCACCGACATCATCTTCTCCCGGGTGACCAGCACATTCGAAGCCGTCGATGCTGACAACGTCGACACCATTGCGTTCAGCCGAGAGTGCGTGGCGAATACTCGTGCACTTGTGGATCACCCGAACGCCCGCGGCCTTCAAGCGCGCGGTGAACTCCTTAGGGCTGCTGCCAGCTGTCTCGACCACCGGAATGCCCTTCGCGATCACCACGTCGAGGTACTCGTCATACGGAGGCGGCTTGACCGTGGGCAGAATGGTCAGGTTAACGCCGAACGGGCGGGCGGTCATCGTCCTGCAGCGGTCAATCTCGGCGCCCAATGCGTCCGGTGTCGGCTGAGTGAGTGCCGTGAGAATGCCCAACCCGCCTGCATTTGACACCGCGGAAGCCATTTCGGCGGTGCCAACCCATTGCATTCCGCCCTGAATGATCGGGTAGCGGATGTCGAACATCTCAGTGATACGAGTCTTCATCGTTCAACTTCCTTGAAAGCTGGTGTTACGTTTGATGAGGAAGGCATTCGAACCCCCTCAAAATCAGCGGCAATGCCGCGTACCTAAGCGACAGTGTTGGCCGTACCGACGAACACATCGGTACAGCCGGCCCGGGCTAGTCCCGAGGAATGATGTTTTCTCGCTCCATCACAGCCAGACCGTTGCCCGGGATGGCATGGACGCGACACACGGCGAGCCTTCAATGGTGGCGGTAGTACGGCGCCGTTGACCCGAGCTGTTCCTTGGCCTTCGCCAACTCGGCGCGAGCGATGGCGCGAAGGTGAACTTCGTCGGGGCCATCAAAGAAGCGCATTGCCCGCCCCCAGGACCAGAGGTAAGCCAGCGGCGTATCGGGTGTGATACCCATCGCACCAAATACCTGAATCGCTCGATCAACGACGCGTGTCTGAAGCTGTGCCGCCACGAGCTTGATGGCCGAAACATCCAGGTGTGCGGACTTGTTGCCGTAGGTATCCATCTTCCAGGCCGCCTGCAGAACGAACAGGCGGGCTTGATCGATTTCGACGCGCGAATATGCAATCCAGTCCTGAATGTTGGCGAAGTCCGACAAGGTCTTGCCAAACGCGCGACGAGAGAGCGCTCGCTCGCACATCAAGTCCAGCGCGACTTCACACTGACCAATCGTTCGCATGCAATGGTGGACTCGCCCCGGTCCCAAGCGGGCTTGCGCCAATGCGAACCCGCTATGCTCTTCGCCAAGCAAGTTGGACACCGGCACGCGCACGTTCTCGAACGCGATTTCGCAGTGCCCCTCTGGCAGATGGTGGCTCATGATCGGCACGTTGCGGACGATGCGCAAACCCGGGGTGTCCATCGGAACAAGCACCATCGAATGTCGGCGATGCTTGGCCGCGTCCGGATCGAAGTCGGTCACCCCCATCACGATAGCCAACTTGCAATTGGGGTGCATCGCGCCCGTGGTGAACCATTTCCGTCCGTTGATGACGTACTCGTCGCCCTCTCGCCTGATCGAGGTCTGGATGTTCGTCGCATCTGACGAAGCTACATCCGGTTCAGTCATGGCGAAGCAGGAGCGGATGGTCCCCTCGAGAAGCGGAACCAGCCATCGATCCCGCTGCGTTGGATTCGCGAAGAGGTGCAGCAGCTCCATGTTGCCGGTGTCCGGGGCGTTACAGTTGAACACCTCGGATGCCCACGGAACACGACCCATGATCTCGGCAAGCGGCGCGTATTGCATGTTGGTCAAGCGAGTACCTGGCTCGTTGTCGAGCAGACCCGGAAGAAACAAATTCCAGAGACCTGCGTCGCGCGCCTGCTGCTTGAGCGGTTCGACGATCTCCGTCGGAAAACAGCCGGAGTCCGCAATGCGCTGATACTCGTTGTCGAGAGGGAGTATCCGCTCATCCATGAACCGGCGCAGCGTTTGCTGCATTTGCTGAACGTCTTCGGGAAGCTGGAAGTGCACGTCAAGCCCTCATTGAGTAATCGAATAGAAGCGCTCGTTTGCCGACGCCATCGCGCGGAGTTGCTGGCTGGGCTCGTAGGCCGGCCCCAGTGCGCTCAGCTCGTCACAACGGCGCACCACTTCGGCAAGGCCCAGCCAGTCGGCATACTTGAGCGGGCCACCGGCATAGGCAGGGAAACCGAGACCAAGCCGCATCGCCAGGTCTACTTCCGCCGCGGTTCCGACCACACCTTCGTGCAACGTTCGCGCTGCCTCGAGCACCATCGGGAGCATCATGCGGTCGACGATCTGTTCGCGAGTAAATTCCCGGCGCCCCTCGGATTGCAGCTGCGCAAGCAACGCGTGTGCGTCCGTTGAAGATGTACGTCGCGGCTTGCCGCCGGCCGCACTCGCCTCGTAGTGGTAAAAACCCAGCCCGTTCTTTTGACCAAACCGACCATTACGCACCATCACTCGCAGCGCGTCGTCAGCGAACTCGGGCATGCGGTCCGCATAGCCGGCTGAAATGAGATTGTTGACATGGCTACCCGTGTCCATACCAACCACATCTTCCAGATAGGCCGGCCCCATCGGCCAGCCGAAGGACTCCATAACCGTGTCGACCTGCTCGAAGTCCGCGCCGTCCGCAACCAGCTTCAGGAAGCCCCGCATGTATGCGGTCAGCACCCGATTGACGAGAAACCCGGGGCAATCGCGTACGACAATGGCAGTTTTGCCCAGGGCAGTTGCGTAGGCCACTGCGGTCGCCACGGCCTGATCGGAGGTACGCGTGCCGCGCACGATTTCCACGAGCGACATCATCGGCACTGGATTGAAGAAATGCATGCCGACAAACCGGTCAGGACGCTTGAGCGGAGCCGCAATCTCGTCGATGCGGAGACTTGACGTGTTGGACGCCAGGATCGCCCCTTCTTTGAGCGCCGGCTCCAGATCCGCCAGAACCTTGCGCTTGATGTCCAGATTCTCGACAATCGCCTCGACCACGGCATCCGCCTCGCCGATTCCGGCAAGATCCAGCTGAGGCTGGACAGCCGACAGAATCTCGAGGCTTGCGGACTCGCTCAGGCGCCCGGTCTTGACCTGACGACCGACTTGCTTTTGCGCCTCGGCCATGCCTTGATCGAGTGCTCGCTGTTGCAGATCGTACATACGGACCGGGATCTTCCGCAGGGCATTGGTAATCGCTATTCCACCGCCCATGATCCCCGCGCCCAGCACCAGCGCACGAGACACTTTTTCCGCCCCTTTGGCGTAGTTTCGCGCGATCTTCTTGACAGCCTGTTCGCTCAGAAACGTCTGAACCATTGACGACGCAGCTTGAGTACGAGCGATTTCACCGAACACCTGCGCTTCCAAAGCCAGGGCGCCGGCACGGTCAAGGGCTGCCCCCCCAGCCATCATGTCGATTGCAGCCAGTGCAGCGGGTTGGTGTGGCGCGCCACGTTCGCCTGCAATCGCGCGAGCTTGCTCAAAGGCAGCCGCGGCCTGTCCTGCCTCCATCGACAACGGCTTGCGCTTGCGATCCTGTAGCGCCTGCCAGTCGACTTCGTTGGCGATCGCCCGCTCAAGCAAATAGATCGCGCGAGACCGCAGTTCATCCGGCGCTGCAATCTCGTCCACAACGCCGGCGGCAAAGGCCGCAGCCGGCTTGGCAGGTTTGCCGCTGGCAACCCAGTCGCATGCCACCGCAGCCCCTGCAATGCGCACCAACCGGACCGTGCCTCCGAATCCGGGGAACAGGCCTAAATTCACCTCCGGCACACCGATCTGAGCCTCACTCGACATGACTCGCATTGCGCCGGTCAGCGCAAACTCGAGGCCACCGCCCAATGCGAAGCCATTAATTGCCACCACGGAAGGCACCGGCAGGTCTTCGAACTGGACGAATGCTTCGTTGCTTCCCGCCACATCGGCGGCAATAGCCGCCGCAGGCTGAGCGAACTTGGCCCCGAATTCGGTGATATCCGCACCTACGATGAAAACGTCCTTCGCACTGGTTACCAGGACCCCGCGCAGGCTCGCCTGATTCAGCAGGTACTGGTTGGCCTGCCGCAATTCATCGATGGTCCGGCGGTCGAACTTGTTGATGGATTCGCCCTGACGATCGAAGCACAACTCGAAAATGCCGTTATCGCCCAGCGGCGAAACACGCAAGCTTTGCCCTTGAAACACGATGACTCCTACTGGCACCGACCAGAATGCAGTGAAGTCTAGAAGGCCATGCGCGGGGCGCCCATCGTCGGAAGCGACGAATCAATGAGCGCCGGAATCGACGAACGTGCAGTAGTGGCAACGCAGGAGCGTCAAGGAGTTGAGGCCGCCCGGCATCCGTACGCTGGCCGAAAGCAATACCTGGGCGACGCATCCGCCCTCCGCTGGCGTACAAAGCATGTTTTGCCCGAGAGGGAGGGCGACGTGGCTCCCGAACACGACCGACCTGAGCCTCGAGGTCGCGACCAGCGCTTTACATCCGATGAGAGCGAATGAGGACGCAGGTGTCATGGGTATTCGTTGGCAAGCGAATCTCGCCACTATAATTCTTGGCCATCGTGTTCTACATCTGCAAGCCGCCGCTTCACCGCTTCGTTCCTGCATCTCGGTTACACGCGTTAAATTCCAATGCATTCGTTGCGGGTCAGCGAGTTCGCAGATAGCGACGAGCCGTAGAGAACTCGTCTAGCCAAGGAAATGCCCCAATGGACCTCATACATAGCATGCGCGCCTTCGTGCGGGTAATTGAAACCGGCACGTTTACGAGGGCTGCGCAGACGCTGGAGCTGGCTACTGGGGCCGTTTCCCGTTCGGTCACTGAATTGGAGGCTCATCTTGGTGTGCAACTGATGATCCGGAGCACCCGCAAACTCTCGTTGACTGAGGCCGGCGAGCGGTTTCTCCCCCGTGCGCAGAAGATCCTCGCCGAAATTTATTCGGCAAAGCAAGACTTGATAACGGATCACGTCGACATCAATGGCACACTGCACATTCAGAGCTTTGCGAGCATCGCGCAGCACTATATTCTTCCGGCGATCGCAAGCTACAGAGAATCTCATCCGAAGGTCAATTTCGAACTGAGCCTGGCCCAGTCGATGCCGGACTTTTACGACGGTAAGACGGATATGGCAGTGGTGGCTGTACACGCGCTGCCCGATTCAGAGAACTTCGCGACGAAGCTAGGCACGACATTCAGCGTCCTCTGTGCATCGCGATCCTATGTGGAGCGCCACGGTGAGCCGAAAACCCCGGATGAGCTGACGAACTACGATTGCCTTCTGCTCAGCATTCCGACTTTCGCGGAAAACCAGTGGCTGCTCGAGGGTCCGGCTGGCAGAGTCACGAAAGAAGTTCGTGGTGCAGTGAAAGTGAACATCGCGGAATCGATGACCGTCGCGGTCCGTGAGGGGCTGGGAATTGGCATGCTTCCGGCACATTCCGTTCTCGACGGCCTACAGGATGGCTCGCTCGTTCGTATCTTGCCGGACCACGTACTTCAGAGCAAAGAGATATTCGCGGTCTTTCCGTCGCACCGATACATGGACAAGCGAACTCGCAAGTGGCTGGATTTTCTCAAAGTTCGCTTCCAGGACGCTCTAACAGCAGATCATGCTCGCCTGCAGACTCTAACGGGCATCGGTCGTCAGGGGCTTGCTAGCCGGTCGTCAGCATTCGAAATGCGTTAAGCCGTGGAGGCCGCGAGAAATTGGCCGTCTGCTGAGCGATGTCGCTACGCAGCCGGGCACTCGTTGGCACCGAGTCTTACTCCTGAATCAGGAATCGATTGCGATTCTTGGCATCCTTGATCCATGCCGGTGCGCGGCCACGGCCGGACCACGTCGCGCCCGTCTTGGGGTCCCGGTACTTGGCTTCCACTGGCGCCGCTACCTTCTTCGCCGCCACTCTGCCTCGCCGCCCTCCGAAGATGTCCTTTTCGGTAATGCCATATTCCGCAACCTTTGCACGGATATCCTCAACGACGGCTTGAAATTCGGCAGCACGCGCTGCTTCGGCCTTCTCGGCCAAAGCTTCCACTTGAGCTTTCAGCTCTTTGTAAGTCGCCATGTAGTCCTCCACTTGTTGTGTCGAGGACATCATAACTCCTTTGGCGGATTGAACTAACGTAGTCTCGATTCCGTGATTCATATGGACTGGGGATCGCTGTCACGGAATGCACGTGTTGCGCGTGATGTCACTTGGTCAGTCTGGTCCTTTCCAGAATGCTCCATCTGGCAACACATCGACGCTTAATGCCAAAGCAACGTTGCAGAGCATGGCCGCGGCCACAGTTCAATGAAGGAGAATGGCGACACGCCCGAAGCGCTCCCCGGCCGGCAGGTCATGGTTGGTATGCTGCCGCGACGGACGAGGATTGGTAGTTGATTTCATCGGATATCGGGCGACGTTGATTCTCTCAGTCATCGACGCAGACGAAACTCGATGCACTATCTGCATCGTCGATTCCCGTGTACTTCGGAAATTGTGGGTACTCGCACAACGGCCGGGTACGTCCTTTCGTGGCAGCATTGCCATCCTTCACAACCGGATTGATCGGCGCCTGTCCCGATTCGACCCAGACGTCCAGTGCCGTCAAGGAGTCCCATTGCAACGCAAAGGTACCGTTCGCATGACCAAAACCCGGTTGAACGTAGTAACGGACAAAACTTTTGACCGATTCGCCATAACGCGCAGCAACCTGCTTGTAGTACATCGTGGTCTGGGCGGGCGGCACCAGCATATCGGTTGTTCCCTGCACCAGAAGCAGCTTCCCGCCTCTCTTTTGGAACGTATCAAGGTTCGGGTCGGTCGCGTCCAGGAGTCTGGATAGTTGCATCACCCGCGGCTGCCACGTTCGGTAGTCGAAGCCGACGCTCGTGCCGTTCGGGTTTTGCTCGATGAAGTACTTGACGACTGGATTGAACGAATTGAAATAGGCGGTGCGGGCACCTTCAGTTCCAACTGGATCGAAAAGGGTTCCAGCGACATCAGCTCCTTGAAAGACCGGGTATGGACCAATGCTCGTGACTCCGTTGGTCAACGGTAACGCAAACTTCATGGGTGTTGCGGCCGTCATCAACGTCTTGATCTGGGCGTCGGAAAGGCACGTATCTCCGGTGTCCCCTCCGCCTGAGCAGCGCAGATTGGCGATCGAGAATTTCGCCTCGCATGCTGCGTTGTTGCTCACGATTCCGTCCTTCACACCGTCCAACCCATCGCATGCCTCGAGAACCCTGGTTTTGACCAAAGCCTGTTTTGCGGGATTAAGAGCGCCTTCCCTGCTCGAGTACGCGGCATTCCACATGCGGAGCCATGACAGCACCATCGCCTGATTCTGGTTCGCGGGATAGTAGGCGACAATTCCGTCGTAATCGTTGCCATAGCGCTGAGCGGCCACCAAGCTCTCGTGGCCGCCCTTTGACCCGCCGATGTGGTACATCCGATGTGGTGCGGTGTTGTAGAAGGTTTTGATGAGGTAAAGCGCCGCATCGTGAGTGCGCTTAACGCTCTCCCCACCGTAATTCGCCAGAGCCTGCGCATTCAGGCCAAACGCGCCATCGACGGTTGTACCGGCGTCACTGCCGAATGTGACGTAGTTCATGGATATCGGCTGCTGTTCGTCCGATGGCCAATTCGGCACACCGCCGATTAGTCCGCCCAGGCCAGATACCAAGAGGCCGTCAAACCCGGATCCGCCCAACTGCAACGCCTTGAAGTTCCAGGTAGTGGGAAGATTGACTTCGAAAGTAATCGCAGGATCAGCCCGATTGGGGGCAAGCACTTTCCCAAGAACCTTGCAAAAGCTCGGCAATCCAGTGGCTCTGTCGGCTGCAATCAACGACGCCGACGTGACTATGGCGCCCTGCGTAGGCAATGCGATAGCGCTAGCAGGGACGTCGCTACTGGCCATTGACGAGCATGCGTCAGCAACACTCCGTACCTGCATTGTCGTCGGCGTTGTGATGTTGCTGGCCGGACTTCCACAAGCCGCAAGGGCTAAAAGCGTTATGGCGGCAAAAATGCTGATTGCGGCCCCTGCTCTATGGAAACGGCGTGTCACCGTGTATTCCTCGTTCATTTTCATCTGCTGTGCTGAAGTATGCCGGCAGGCATTACGAGCCGCAGCAGACATGTTGCTACGACGCACAGAGGGCCTGCGCTTGTTCAAGCTCGAATCCTACGTACGTTCGAAGTCGCGCTTGTGAACGATGGACGATTGCGATTGATGCGACTCGGCCTCGCTTGACTGGCTACTATTTCGTAATGCTAAGGCAGCAAGAGATGCAATGATCCCGCCCGCAGCGAGCGGCATATACGCCCATCCCCAATGATGGGTCCAATCGAGTGTTGCCCCGAATGTCATGGGCGCGAACGCCCCAACGCCAAACCCGAGAATCGATCTGACGCCCATCACCCGTCCCAGATACGCAGCGGGCACCTCGTCAGTCATGGCGGCCGAAAGTACGCCCGAGTCGGCAAGAATGAAGAAACTGCCGGTTGCGACCAAAGCGATCACCCAGCCAGGTCCCCATTGTTCTGACCAACCCATAAGCATGGAACACAACGCCCCCATTGCGCCAACGCAAATGAGTACGCGTGCTCGCCCCCATCGATCGGACAGCGTACCGACTACTCCCGTGGCGACCATGCCAGACAGGTGTATTGTGCCGGCTACAATCAGGCTCGTCGTCATCGCTCCCAAGTTGCACGCACGAAGTGCGGTCGCCAGCAGGGTTGGGGTCCAGGCCCAACTTCCCAGCAGTTCCCAGCAGTGGGCGACATAACCGACCAGAAGGCACAAGGAGGTCGTGCCAAACACGCTCCGCCACTTGATGGGCTCCGAAGATGCCGACACCTCGATACTGTGTCGTCGATTCTCCACGCCTTTGAGAGCGATCTGGCCAAATACGGCACCAGCCAATGCACCTATCGCGCAAATGGTGAACCCTGCCGCCGCACCGTAAGTAGTCGCGGCCCACATCGAAAGAAACACCGAAAGCAGATAACCCATCGATGCTGCAGCCAGAATCTGTCCCATCCCGCGACCGCGCTCCGCCGCCGGACTCAGTTCCGCAACCAGGAGCAGCACCGGGGCGTAAGCCCCCCCTTGTGTCAGACCAACAAGCACGATCAGGGGCAACGCGGTATGAGGTGAACGGGCGAAAATCGCAAAGATAATCAACGCAGCAGCGCCCGCCCACGTACTGGCCAAGTACACACGTTTAGCGCCCAGACTATCCGAAAGCCACGCGGTAACGAGGAGTGCAAGTGCGTTGGAGAGATTGAACGCGGTCTGGATCGACCCTGCAGTTGCTGCGTCCATGTGCCACGCCGAGCGAAGTATTGGCAATGCTCCGGCAAATGCCATCGTACCCATGCACGTGCCGACACGACTGAGGCACAGAAGGAACTGACGATTCACGCCCACCTCCCTGTAGCGGTACATCCTGGTTGTACAGAGCGATATGCACGATGGCTAAACTGAAAACGAGACACGATAATCGTAAAAATTTTGAATTGCATGACCCATTGCGCATGGACAAGCCCGCGCGTTAACGGTCGTGGGTGATGACATATGCCATCGGAATACTGCTTTGCATTGCAAGCCGTTCGCCGGCTCTCCACCGTCACTTCAGTGAGGTTACCTCCTCGAATTTCGACAACTTGTGATGCACATTCAGTTTGCGTCCCGGGCGGACTCGACACCGAGGTCGATAGTCCGCCCGCACATTCACGAACGCCGAAGCTCGGAGGCAAGATCTTGAGCACACCAGGCTTCGGTTCGCGTCGTTGATAACGTAACGTGTGTCGGTTTAAGCGTTACTGCTTTGAGCCGCTTTCAGAAAACCTTCACGCGTCTGCGGCAGCTTCATGCCCAGCAACGTGGCAGCGACCTGCGTGCGCAGAATCTGCGCGGTGCCACCTGCGATGGTAAACATGCGCGCATCCCGTACGTGCCGCTCCATCGGATTGTGACGACCATACCCGGACGACCCGTAGAACTGCAGCGAGTCATTGGTGACCTTGTTGGCCGTTTCTGCCGCAAAGATCTTCGCCCGCGCTGCCTTGTCGATATCCGGAAAGTCCACACCACTGGCGGCGGCAGAACGCAACAGCAGCCGTGCCGCCTCCAGCTGAGTCGACATATCGGCAAGCATCCACTGCAACCCCTGGAATTCGGCGATCGGTCGGCCAAACTGATGCCTGGATTTGAGGTAAGTCATGCCTTCCTCGAAGGCGCCTTGAGCGATACCCAGGGCAACCGTTCCCGCGCCGACACGCTGGGCGTTGTAGGCTGTCATCAATGACGCGAAACCACGCTTGAGACCACCGGGAGGCATCACAAGCATCGACTTGTGTACCTTGAGGTCACGGAACTCGAGATGAGTTTCCGGAATGCCACGCACGCCCATGGCGTAAAGCCTGCGGCCAACGACGAGTTCGGCGGGTGAGTTGCCGTCTCGCACGCAGATGAATGCACCGATCCCCTGTTCGACACCGTCATCGAATACCCGCGCGAAGATGAGGTGCAGCTTCGAAACTCCGCCCCCGGTAATCCAGTACTTCTCCCCATTCAGGATGTAGTCATCCCCTTTCTTGTCGGCACGCGTCGTCATCTCGCTGGCGGCGCTGCCGGCATTAGGCTCCGAGATGCAGATCGCCGGCTTGTCCCCCGCCAGGACGAGATCGGCCGCAACCTTCAGTTGGGCTTCGGTACCGTACTTGGCAATGGCACCGATCGCGCCCATGTTTGCCTCGACGGTGATTCGGCCCATGGTCGCGCACGCCTTGGCCATCTCTTCAATGACGACCACGGTATCCAGGTACGAAAGACCGCGTCCGCCCAGACTCTTGGGCAGCGTCATACCCATGAATCCGGCATCACGCAGTGCTGCGACGTTGTCCCACGGATACTGTTCGGTGAGGTCAGTATTCGCGGCAGTCGGAGCGAATACGGATTGCGCCAGCTCGCGTGCTTGCGCCTGGAGATTCAGTTGTTCGGGAGTGAGGTCGTACATGGTGTCTCCTAAAACGTTTGATTGTTTTCAAGCCAATCCATCAGTACTTCTTCGGCATGCTCGTCGAGCCGCGGCGGTGGACGCCTATAGCTCGGCGGTGTTGCAGACATCTTCAACGGGTTTGCCAAGAGGTGAATCTCCCCGTCCATTGCCCATTCGCACGGCATGTGCACCTCAGCGCCTCGGGCTTTGACATGGGGGTCGGCGAACACATCTTCCAGATTGTTCACCGGCCCGCACGGCACCCCGACAGCCTCGAGCTCTTGCAGCCACGTCGCGCGATGCTTACTTCGCAGCGCGTTGTCCACGAGCTCACACAATTCAACTCGATGTCGGATCCGCATCGGGTTTGTCGCAAAGCGTTCATCGGACGCGAGCGCGTCAATTCCGGCGACCTCGCAAAACCGGCGGAACTGAGCGTCGTTTCCAACAGCGAGGATCATCGGCGCATCTGCTGTCGAGAAAACCTGGTACGGGACGATGTTCGGATGACCGTTCCCCAGACGCTGCGGTACCTGCCTGTCAGTCAAATAATTTGTTCCGGCATTGACGAGCCACGAGATCTGCGTATCGAGAAGCGCAATGTCGATATGTTGACCTTGTCCGGTTTGCTGACGATGGTGCAAGGCAGCGAGGATTCCGACAGTCGCATACATACCGGTCATGACATCGGCAATCCCCACGCCCACCTTCATCGGCTCCCCATCCGGTACGCCGGTAAGACTCATGATCCCGCCCATCCCCTGGATCAGAAAGTCGTATCCGGGTCGGGGGGCGTACGGGCCCGTTTGCCCGAAGCCGGTCACAGAGCAATAGATCAAGCGAGGATAGCGATCCTTGATTTGCTCGTATGCCAAGCCGTACTTGGCAAGTCCACCGACCTTGTAGTTCTCCACCAGCACATCTGCCTGTGCAATCAGCCGATGCACAAGTTCCCGACCCGAATCGGACCCGATGTCGATTGCGATCGACCGCTTGTTGCGATTGGCCGAGAGGTAATAAGCACTTTCATCGGTTTCCTCACCAGACGTCCCCCGAACATACGGCGGCCCCCATTTGCGCGTGTCGTCCCCCTCATTGGGCTTTTCGACCTTGACGACATCTGCGCCCAGATCTCCGAGAAGTTGAGCCGCGCTCGGCCCTGCCAGGATCCGGGACAGATCCAGGACCTTGATTCCTGCCAACGCCATATTCCGATCCGCCGTCATGCAGCACCACCAATTGAGCGTTGCTCGGCAAGCGGAACAGTACAGCCAGCTGACCACTTGGAACCACGTGAAAAGACAACCCGATCCATCGTCTTCCTCCTCACTCCAGTGACTTAGTTGATATCGTATAACTCACGTTTCTCACAAACAATTGAATCCAATTTCAACTTCACTTCGCAAGCTGGCCCTCGAGCAACGTAGTTGAGGAAACTGGCCACGCCGCCCACAAGCTGATGCAATTTAGCGTTCTGCAAGTGCTCTCGCGATGCGGTCGATCGCCAAGTCCACCGTTTGCCGCGAACAGCCGAGATTTGCCCGCATGAAGCCGCGCCCCTCCACACCAAACTTGGGCCCCTTGTCGAGCCACACTTGCGCCTTGACGAGCATGAAGTTCTCCAGCTCTTCGGGCGTCATCCCCAAACCACGGCAGTCCATCCACGCGAGGTATAGCGACTCCATTTCAATCACTCGCACGCCCGCATCAAGTGCATTGATCCGATGGGCAAAGTGCTTCTGGTTCTGAGAAACGTAGGGGACGAGTGCGTCCACCCACTCCGCTCCGTGCGCGAAAGCGGCTTCCGTCGCGACCATTCCCAGCAGATTGATGCGCGTGTTGTGGTTCCTGTCGATTGTTCGCACAACTTCATCACGCTTGGCCTTGTCGGCAATGAACATATTTCCGCATTGCAGTCCCGCCAGATTGAAAGTCTTGCTCGCGGACGTGCATGTGATGGTGTTATGAGCGAACCGAGCGTCGAGCGACGCAAACGGCGTATGCTTCCTGCCTGCCGCAAGCACAAAATCGCAATGAATCTCATCGGCCAGCACAAGCACGCCATGCTTTAAACAAATTTCGCCCATGGTGCGCAGTTCATCCTCCGTCCACACATTGCCCGTGGGGTTGTGCGGATTCGAGAGGATGAAAATCTTGGTGTTCTCGCGAATCGCGTCCTCGAACACCTTTGCGTCAAAACGGTATCGGATCCCATCGAACTGCAGCGGCGCTGCGGCGACGTGGCGACCATTGATCGCGACGTCATTGTGAAAGTGGACGTATACAGGCGGCTGAATCAACACTGAGTCGCCGGGCTGCGAGAACGCCTGTACGACGATCTTGATCGCGGCAACGACGCTGACGACAGGCACCACCCACTCCGGACGGACGTCCCACCGGAAGCGCTTTTGCTGCCATCCGGTCACGGCATCGAGGTAACCCTTCGTCGGCCCGGCAGCATAGCCATAGACACCGTGCGACACCGCTTCGTACAGTGCCTCGTTCACTGCAGGTGGCGACTTGAAATCCATGTCGGCAACCCACATCGGCAACGGCTTAACTCGTGCCTGCTCAGCGCTCATGAAACCGGCCGGGTCGCCCCACTTCATAGAATTGCTTCGACTGCGGTCCACAACGATGTCGAAGTCAAATCGAGTCGTGTCGGAAGGGGAAATATTCGTAACTTGAGTCATAACTTTCAACCTCATTCGGTCTTTCCTAACCTGGAAACCCGCGACGGAGTCAGTAGCCCATCGCCTTGAGTACGGGTGACAGGCTCACAACAACACCAAACAAAAACACGAAAACCACGCGGTAAGAGCGGTACTTTCTAAGCACGGGCACCTTGCACACAAGCACGCAGGGAATGATGAATGACGCGATGCCGTAGATAGGAGATGCAAGCTGTTGCAACAGCAAAATCGAGAAACGCGTTTGTACCCAAATCCACAAGCCGAGAACGATGAACACACACACGCAAACGGATACCACGCGGGAATCGATACGCTCTTGCGGAACGAAGCGCGTGATGATGTTCATCACCACGCCTTTGATCGATTCCTCGAACCCCAGGTAGATCCCGAGAAAAGCGGTGAGAATCGCGAACACGTTGAGCGCCGTCGTCATGTACAGCACACCGTTCCCTGGCATTACGCTACCTGCCAACGCCAGGGCCGAAATGTTCTGCGCCTTGGCCGAGAGAGCCTGTTCGTGTGAAATGGAGAGTGAAAACGACGTAGCAAAGAAGAGAACCGCGACAACGAGTACCGCGTAGGCGATGCGGCTAGCTCGAATTGCACGGTACGTTGCAACCCGTGGATCTTTCTCTACCCTTCGAAACGCAACGTTCATCGGACTGAGGATCTGCACGAACAGAATAGAAAACAACGTGAACGGGACAGTCAATATGGTGTCCACAACGAAGCGCTTGAGCTCGGGCAGTGGCGGCAAATTCGCACGGATATCCCAATGCGGAATCATCACCACGCCAAGAAGGACAATCACACCCAGCTTGAAGATCACCAGCGGCCCAGACACCTTGAAGATCAGTTTCTCGCCCTGTGCCGCTATTAGCACCAAACCGCACAGAATCGCCAGCGAGAACAGCGGTCTGTCGGAAAGTAATCCCTTCGTTATGCCAAAGCTTTGCAGGTACTTGGCCGTGTCAAAGGTGACTGCCAGCGAGTACGTGAGCATGCCTTTGACAAGCATGAGGAAATACACGATTGCGAGAACGATGCCCCAATTTTTTCCGAAGTACTGCGAGATGATTCCTGCATAGTTCTCGCATTCTGCACTCTCAGACAGGGTCTGCAAGTAGAGCTTCTGCATCATGTACAACGCCGGGTATGCGATCGCCACCGATGCAGCAAACACCCACACGCCGGTGATTCCGACTTGAACCGGCAAAAATACTATGCCTGCTCCGATCGCCATGCCGATGCACAGGATGACCCACCCCATGTCATATCGGGTAAACGGAATCTTTCCAGCGGATTCAACGGACAATCCAAAATCAGCCAAATCGCTCAATGTTGTCTCCTTTATTTATGAGCGTGACAATGCATTTATAAACCAATGTTTAGCACCGACACTCTCAGTATTTCTTATTATTTTTATGAAGCAGGCTTTAGACGCCCGCGATCAAATTTGGTCAAGCACCGCTTCGTTCCGACAGCCGAATTGCCAGCATTTCGCCGACGGCGCATGTGACGCCATTCGCCGTCAATGCCATGTCGATCCATGCCTTGCGCCCTTCCAGCGAACGAAGCCTGCCGGTCACGACGAGTTCGACTCCGAGAGGAGTGGGCTGCTTGAAGTCGACCTTCAGCGATGCCGTCACGAAGCGAATTGGCTGCTGCCCCTCGCCAATCTCACGTCCCTCACTTCGATATGCGAAAGCTGCGGCCGACGCAGCGCCATGACAATCGAGTAGCGACGCAATCATCCCGCCGTAAACGTGATCCGGTACGCCCCCGCTGTATTGGGATTCGGGAGTGAACCTGGCGACCGTCTCGTCGCCAACGAGGTGACTCTTCAGGTGATGACCGTGCTGGTTTTGAGGTCCACAACCGTAGCAGTGAGCAAATTCCGGGGAGTACAAGTCCTGTATTGCGCATGTAGACATCTGTCTGCCTCCATTTTTTGAATTGAGACTCCGGCAGCAACCCAACGGCCATTGACGACGCGGCTGCGATTGGCTGTTTCCGGATCCTGCAGTTATCGTATATTTCATCAAGTTCATTAACAATTGAAATTTAGATCAAGTCAGACAATAGAACATAAACTCAGAGATTGTGCGTCGCTGCTGCACCTCAGCTCCGCTGGTCGCTGTTTTGTCCACGCCAACCGAGCTGCCGCGCGACGGCTCATCTCATTTGGCCCCAGAACATAGGCTTGTCATTCGCGCTGGCAAATGCAAGCATCGCGGTCCAACTTGCAAGCACGCGGATACACAAATAGGATTCATGTATTCGAAAATGACTTGAAGGCAGATTCAATGGTTCGTCGATCTGGCATAACCGCCCCCACCCTCAGGCAACTCGAGCTTCTGCTGGCCCTGACTTCCTCTGACGGAATCGCCGGCGCCGGAGCGAAGCTCGGCATGTCGCCGTCAGCTACCAGTCACGCATTGCGCGCGCTGGAGACGGCACTTGGCACGGAATTGATCGACCGGAATGCCTCTGGCGTCGCGTTGACCTATACCGGAGAACACGTTCTCCCTCACGTGCGAGATGTCTTTGCGTCCCTGCAGTTGGTTCAGGCGACAGCGCTGGCCGGTGCAGAACTGAAGACCGGCTTGCTTCGCTTGGGCTCGTTTGGTGCGAGTTCCACGATCAGGGTTCTTCCCGCGCTGATAGAACGCTTCAAGGCCCGATATCCCGGCGTCGACGTCATGGTTACTGAGAAGCCAGATGAACAAACGTCACGAGATTTGATCGAGAGGCGGCTCGAACTCGCGGCAGTCACGCTTCCGAAGTCCGACTTCGATTCGCAAACGCTCGCCGTTGATGAACTCGTAGCAGTCTTGCCTTCCGACCACCGGCTGGCAAAGCTGGAGGTCGTACCACTCAAGGAACTGACAGTGGATCCTTTCATCCTGACTCGCGCCGGTTCACAAGCGCTGGTCACGAAGCTGTTCGCCAGGAACAACCTACATCCTCGGGTGGCCTATGAACTTCTTCAGTTGATGTCGATACTCGAACTGGTCGCGAGCGGAAAAGGCGTTTCTGTTCTCGCGAAGCTCGCCCTTCCAGACCAGTACAACGGCACGGTCTTCCGCCCTATTTCGCCAAGTACTTCGCGACGTATCGGTTTGGTATGCCTGAACGAGAACCGCCTTTCACCGGTCGCCCGTGCGTTTTGGCAAGAGACTCGTCGACATCAAGCGAGCCTCAAGCCAACGACTCGCTGATCACGTGACAAGATGACAAGATTGGCACACCGGTCACCTGATGCTTGAAATTAGATTCAATTGCTCATGACGATTGATTAGAGAAGAATCTCTCAACGCGGAATGCCTGTCATGATGCCAATACAATGCGTACCAAAGAGCTCGGTGGGCGCCGCGACAACGTCCAACAGCCGGAGACACCCGATGCAAGTTTCATCTCCCCGTTTCAATCGATTCGTCCGCGACTTCACGCAGCTCGTTGACAACTTTTCGGGCAACGAGCATCAAATCTTGGGCGCGGGGCGAGCGCTCCTTGCTGACATCGTCCGCCACGATGACTGGCTTCCTGACGAATACGCGCAGCCGCATCCTCAGTACTATCAGCAGTACCTGCTCCATGCGGACCCAGCCAACCGCTTCTCGGTGGTCAGTTTCGTTTGGGGACCCGGTCAGAAAACCCCGATCCACAATCATACGGTCTGGGCACTGATCGGCATGCTGCGAGGCGGAGAGCGAGCCGAGTCATTCGAACTGGGTCTGCCGAACCAGCCCATGCGATCACTCGGGGTCGACTATCTCGAGCCAGGCGTCGTCGAAAGCATTTCACCGCTCACGGGCGATATTCACCGAGTCTCTAACATGTATGAGGACCGCGTCTCGATCAGCGTCCACATCTACGGAGGTAACATCGGACGGATTTCGCGTTACGTCTTCGATCCTGACACGAGTGTGCTCAAACCCTTCGTTTCCGGGTACTCCAACGAAAGTGAGCTTTCACCGCAAGCGGTCAGCAATTCGTGAGTGTCTGGGGGTCATCATAGTCTGCACGTTAGGCTGCGAGATGAGATCTGCCACGAATGGCCCCTTCACCCCGCATCGCCCAAACCTTCGTGTCGCGGTCGACACTACGCGGACTCGTCAGATGCGGGCTAGGCCCTCCACCGCCGCACATGCGGCCTCGTCACTAGCCCGTCTTTTCTACAAGATCAGACAGAAGCCGACCTCCATCCGCACAACGCGGAATGGACATGACACGGTTTGACTGGCGCCATCACCTTCATAGATTACCGAAGCATGCCGTGCATGGACGCGGCGCACGCTCATCACCTCAAGAATGCGGAGTCGTGGAACACGCTTGACCGCGGAGTTGATGCTGGCCCCCGTCTCGCCATGGCCGTCGCCGCAATGAGGTCACTGGATTTTGACCCGAAGTTACCGCGCCTCCTAACTTGACGCCTCTTTCGACACAGACTCGAAAGCGGGTAGATTCGCACCATATCGCAATCCATCGACAAACAGAGAGACCAACCTGCGTGCATCGGGTGGCTCTGGGCATTCAAGTGGGGCGCAGAGCGCACCCACGGCGCATAGGAGCTCGTCTGGTTGAATTCCCTCGCGAATCTCGCCCGCGCTTGTCGCTGCATCAAGAAGCCTCTGGACGACTGGACGGAGTCGTTCCAGGAAATACAGCGGCAAAGCCTTAAAGGCCGGGTCCCCAGAATTAAGGGCGGCAGCAAGCCCGCGCCTCTTCGTTACGAATTCGACATAGCGCTCGATCCATCCCACTAACGCCTCGCCCGCTCGGTACGTAGCGGCCAAATCGCTTCCCGCGTCCGCACAGGCATCCACTTCGCTGCACAACGCAGCCACTACAAGGTCCGAACGTTTTGGAAAGTGGCGATAAATAGTGCCAATTCCCACGCCGGCCTTTTGCGCGATTTCGCGTACCGGGGCATCAACTCCGGACGAGTCGAAAACCTCTAGCGCCGCCCGGAGAAGCGCCTCTATGTTTCGTTGAGCATCGGCCCGCACTGCGCGCGGCGGATGCTCGGTAGCGGATTTGCTCGTCCTGAGATTCAATTCAACCTTCCCCTTGATAAACGGAACAATGTTCCGTATAGTCGGTAACCGGATCGTCGTTCCGGTTACATTCTAGCTGACTTGGATCCATTCCTGCCGATTGTCCGAGCGGACCATCGGCCACAACTCATCGCCCCACCTCGGGCGCTACTCATAGAATCGGAGAAGGATTATGGGCAAATTGGACGGTAAGGTCGCTGTGATCACTGGTGGCAACTCAGGGATGGGACTTGCGACGGCTAAGTTGTTTGCTCGCGAAGGCGCAAAGGTTGTTATTACCGGTCGCGACCAAGCGACACTCGATGCTGCAGTACAAAGCATCGGAAATGGCACTACCGCGGTACGCAGCGATATTTCCAAGATGTCGGACATCGAGGCGCTTCGCGCCCACGTCGCAGAACAACATGGTCGCGTCGATGTCATCTTCGCGAATGCCGGCGCAGCGCGCCCCAACATGTTTGAATACATGTCGGAAGAAGAATTCGATTTCACCATCTTGAACACGTTTAAAGGGACGTACTTTACGGTGCAAAAGCTCCTGCCGCTCATGACCTCCGGCGGCTCGATTGTTCTCAACACCACGACCCTGACGACAAAGGGCATGCCATATGTCAGCGTCTATTCGGCGGGGAAAGCTGCCATTCGCTCCCTAGCGCGATCACTTGCTGCGGAACTCACCCATAAAGGCATACGAGTCAACGCCATGGCACCTGGCTACATCGATACGGATCAAGCTCGCAAATCGGGAGTAAGCGAAGAGATGATCGAGCAAACGAAGATTCAGGCGCACGCCCAAATTCCGATGCATCGTAGCGGCACCGTTGATGAAATTGCAAAGGCTGTCCTGTTTCTCGCCTCGGATGATTCGTCCTACATAACAGGTAGTGAGCTTTGCGTCGATGGCGGCTGGAATCAGGTCTGACTTGGCTTCCCGGAACCTCTTAAGACTGCCGGATTGCATGCACTCTTGACGGTTCCCGCATCAACGAGTTGGCGGCGCCCATTCCGATGGGCGCCGACGAGTTGGGGTGGGTCATCACCCCCAGCAACCTGCGGAAATCGGAATGAAGAACGCGTGCAATGTAACCCTGATGATTCTTATTATCATTCTTACAAATTAATTACTTAAACTGAGGAGAAGCCCCCACCGTTTACGGCGCGAACAGAAGACGTACGTTTCCCGTACCCATGCCAAGCAATACCGAAAGTCGGTCGCCCCACCTCAGCCACGCGTCTCGCATCTGGGCGTCGTAATCGAATCTCAGATAGATGCGATCAAGCGGATCGTTACGCGCGTGGTTCAGACATCGATGCACGATGCTCTCAGCAATACCAAGCGACTGCATCATCGTTCCGCAGGTACGACGCAGGTCATGGCATTTCCATTGACCATCCGAGACAATAAGCGTATCCGTTGCTGTCGTGCGACCTTCGGTCGATGCACCCTTCCCGCGTTGCCGGTCACGGATTGCCTTGCACGTTGTATGGATAGTGACGTGCGGAATCTTGCCCTGTTGCGACGGAAATACGTATTCGCGACGCACATCGCCCTCAGACAATACAGCGCGCACAATCTGCTGTGCGGCAAACTGCGCAAGGACGAAATCGGAGAGATGAATCGTAATCGCCGTGCTTGACTTCGTGCGTTCCTTTGGAATCGTCCACGTCCGCGCCTTGAAATCAAGATCAGCCCATCGAGTCACAAGGGTTTCACCGACACGCGTTCCGCAAGCAAGCATCACCCATACCGCTGACTCAATGGAACGCGGAAGCCGTGCAGCCGGCATAAGTTCACCCAGCGCGCGAATTTCGTCGTCCGACAGCGTGCGATGGCGTTCGTTGTCACGTACCGGGTCGTAATCACCTGCAACGACATCCTCTTTTGCGAGCGCGAGCACATCACAATCGATCAGCAAGCGTTTCCACGGCTGATTGCGCTCGCCCCATCGAATCATTTGCTGGACGGCCCCCAACACCTCGACTGCGCGCCGGTTGTATCCCGCGTCGGAAATCGTGGTAAGCAGCGGCAGAACGTTCGAGGCAAACACGCCTGTAATCCTGTGTGTACGGAGGGCCGGCAGCACATGTTTTTCCATCGCACCTCGAAGCATCCTACCGCCATCCTTGCGTCCTTTCTTGCCGCGCTTCTTGTTGACGGTCGCGAACCACGTATCGAACAAATCGCCGAACGTGAGTTCCGCTGTCGCCGCCTTTTCAACCTTCGCCTGGCGTTCACGCTTCTTCGCATCGAGATAGTCCACACCGTCGCGCGCTTGTGAACGAATCGTCGCCGCGGCTGCGCGTGCATCCTCCAGCGACAACTGCCCTTCAGTCATGGTGCGCCCCCACGCCTTGCCGAGCGGCTTGTCCCGTTGCTTGCCATTGATGCTGACGCGAACAAGCCAGGTTTTCGAGCCATCCGGGCCGATGCGCAGGAACAGCCCGCGCCCATCAGAGAGGAAATACAGCTTCCCGATCGCCTTTGCGGCCTCGATTTGCTTAACCGTCAGAGCACCCATGATCGCCCTCCTTTGATATCGCAACCAGGTCGGCCCGTGCATCTCTAAGCAGAGCCTACCCCACATCGCGAACACTAAAAAAACACTAAAAAGTTGCGGCTCGTGGAGGATTTCCGCAGAACTTGGCGGACCAAAACCTCCCCGCAAACCCTTGTCAGACGGGGCTTTGACGGATTTCGACGGACCTGGCCGGATTCCCCAAAAAACAAATCACAATTCATTTAACTTTCCGTGAGGACTTCGACACCGGCCGCTGACTACGATGGGCGCATGTTTTCGGTACCTGCCGCCAGGAGCCCATCATGCCCACCCGCAGACATCTGCTGTTCGCCGGCGCCACCGGCCTCGCCGTGCTCGCGACTCTGTCGTCCGTCGGCCGCCGCGCGCTGGTCGGCCGCGCGTTCGCCGCGCCGCCGGCCACCCCGCAGACGGCCGCCCCGTTTGAGGTCACCCTCAGCGACGCCGAATGGCATCGTCGGCTCACGCCCGCCCAGTACACGATCCTGCGCGAAGCCGGCACCGAGCGGCCCTACACCAGCCCGCTGAACGACGAGCACCGGCAAGGCACGTTCGCGTGCGCCGGCTGCAACCTCGCGCTGTTCTCGTCGGCCACCAAGTTCGACAGCCATACGGGCTGGCCGAGCTTCTGGAAGCCGCTCGACCACGCGGTCGCCACCACCACCGATGCGTCGTTCGGGATGATCCGCACCGAAGTGCACTGCCGCCGCTGCGGCGGCCATCTCGGCCACGTGTTCGACGACGGCCCGCAGCCGACCGGCCTGCGCTACTGCATGAACGGCCTCGCACTCGCCTTCCACCCGGCGGCCGCCTGATCCGGCCCCACTCCCGACCGACTGGAGACCGCACCATGCTGCTCATCGTCCTTGCCTACCTTGGCGGCGTGCTCACGATCCTGAGCCCGTGCATCCTGCCGGTGCTGCCGTTCGTGTTCGCGCGCGCCGACCAGCCATTCGTACGCACCGGCCTGCCGCTGCTCGCCGGCATGGCGCTCACGTTCGCCGTCGTCGCGACGCTCGCCGCCGTCGGTGGCGGTTGGGTCGCGCAGGCCAACCAGGCCGGCCGCTGGGTCGCCATCGTGCTGCTCGCGGTATTCGGCCTGACTCTGCTGATGCCGCGCCTCGCCGAACACCTGACGCGCCCGCTCGTCGCCGCCGGCAACCGGCTCACCGGCTTCGCGCAACGCGACGGCCGCCCCGCCGGCCCCGCGTCGTCGCTGCTGCTCGGCGTGGCGACCGGCCTGCTGTGGGCACCGTGCGCGGGCCCGATTCTCGGGCTCGTGCTGACCGGCGCCGCATTGCGCGGTGCCAGCGTCGGCACGACGCTGCTGCTGGTCGCGTATGCGGCCGGCGCGGCGACGTCGCTCGGCGTCGCGCTCGTGATCGGCGGCAAGGTGTTCGCCGCGATGAAGCGCTCGCTCGGCGCCGGCGAATGGATCAAGCGCGGGATCGGCGTAGCGCTGCTGGCCGGCGTCGGCGCGATCGCGCTCGGCCTCGATACGGGCGCGCTCGCCCAACTGTCCACCGTCACGACGGGCGGGCTCGAGACGAAACTCGTCGACCGGCTCGGCGGGCGGTCGAACGGCGCACCGGCGGCGATGGCCGCGACGGGCAACCCGGCGAACAACTCGGCGAATGGCGCCGCGAACGGTTCAGGTGGCGCGATGATGGCCGCGACAGCCGATGCCGCGCAGGCCGGCGGCGCGATGATGCGCGCGGCGGACGCGACGCATGCGCCGGCCGCGCTGCCCGTCGAAGGCAAGCTGCCGTCGCTCGACGGTGCGGTGCAGTGGCTGAACTCGCCGCCGCTGACGGCGGCCGGCCTGCGTGGCAAGGTCGTGCTGGTCGATTTCTGGACCTACTCGTGCATCAACTGCCTGCGCACGCTGCCATACACGAACGCGTGGGCACGCAAGTACGCGCCGTACGGGCTCGTCGTGATCGGCGTGCACGCACCGGAGTTCGCGTTCGAGCGCGACATCGGCAACGTGAAGAAGGCCGTGCACGACCTCGGCATCGACTACCCGGTCGCGATCGACAACGGTTACTCGATCTGGCGCGCCTTCAACAACGAATACTGGCCGGCGCACTACTTCATCGACGCGCAAGGGCGGGTTCGCCATCACCACTTCGGCGAAGGCGAATACGCGCAGTCGGAACGCGCGATCCAGTCGCTGCTCGCGGAAGCCGGTCATCCGGAAGCGCTGAACGTGCCGCTCGGGCTGGCCGGGGCGCCCGCGAAGGGCGCGCTCGCGGCAGCCGACAGCGCGGACGTGCGCTCGCCCGAGACCTACGTCGGCTACGCACGCGCTGAGGATTTCACGTCGCCGGGCGGCGTCGTGCGCGATGCGGCGCACCGCTACGACGCGCCGGCGCACCCCGACCTCAACGACTGGGGCCTCGTCGGCACGTGGCAGGTCGGCGCCGAACGCGCGTCGCTCGCCGCGCCGTCCGGACGGATCGTCTACCGCTTCCACGCCCGCGACCTGCACCTCGTGCTCGGCCCGGGCGCGAACGGCCAGCCCGTGCGGTTTCGCGTGACGCTCGACGGCGCGGCGCCCGGTGCCGCGCACGGCGCCGACGTCGACGCGCAGGGCTACGGCACCGTCACCGGGCAGCGCCTGTACCAGTTGGTCCGGCAACCCGGCGCGATCGCCGATCGCACGTTCGCGATCGAGTTTCTCGATCCCGGTGTCGATGCATATGCATTCACTTTCGGTTGATCGCGTGCGCCGCCACCCGGCCGCCGTGTTCCCCGCCCCATTCAACAGGAGCAAAAGATGATCCCGATCTCCCCACGCGGTTCCGCGCCGCAACGGCGCACGGCGATGCTGCGCCGCATCGGCGCCATCGCCGTCGCGGCCGCCGCCGTGTTCGGCTACCAGCGCATCGTCAATTCAGCCGAGCCGATGCGCACCGTGCCCGCGCCGACGCTCGACGAAACGCCCGGCGCATCGCACGACGAGACGGCCGTGCTCGCCGGCGGCTGCTTCTGGGGCGTGCAAGGCGTGTTCGAGCACGTGAAGGGTGTGAAGCAGGTCACGGCCGGCTATGCGGGCGGCGCGTCCGAAACCGCGCACTACGCGCTCGTCGGCTCGGGGCTGACCGGGCACGCGGAATCGGTTCGCATCGTCTACGACCCGACCCGGATCACGTACGGCCGTCTGCTGCAGGTGTTCTTCTCGGTCGCGCACGATCCGACCGAGCTCAACCGGCAGGGCCCCGACGAAGGGTCGCAATACCGGTCGGCGATCTTCCCGACCACCGCGCAGCAGCGCGCGGTCGCGACCGCCTACATCGCGCAGCTCGGCACCGCGCACGTGTTTCCGGCGCCCGTCGTCACGCGCGTCGAGGACTACAAAGGGTTCTACCCGGCCGAGGCCTATCACCAGAACTACCTCGAACTGCATCCCGACGCGCCGTACATCGCGTACAACGACATGCCGAAGATCGCCGGGCTGAAGCAGTTCTTCCCGGCGCTGTACCGCACCGACGCGGTACTGTGGCGCGATGCGCGCTCGTGACCGTCACGCGGCCGCGTGACGGGGGGACGCCCGCCGCGCGGCCGAGGCCCGTACGGCCACGCACGGCCACCCAGCGCCGCCTTCGGCCCGGGTTGCGCTGCATCAACGAACCCGCGGCTGCCGTGCCGGGGCAAACCCGCATCGCGTCCGCCGCGACAGGCAACTTCGCGTAGACTTCTCCAGATCCCCGCCGCGTCATGCGGCGCCCGGAATCCCAGTCCAGCCTGGAGACGTCACGCATGCGCGCAGTGCCCTTCCCCGACAGCGGCACCCTTGGAGAACCCTCTTCCGGCGCGGCCGTGCGCGACCTGCGCCGCGTGCCGATTCATCCCGATCACTGGTACCCGCTCGCGTGGTCGCGCGAGCTGAAACGCGGCAAGACGCTCGGCGTGCGCTTCGCCGGCGATCCGATCGTGCTCGTGCGCACCGAATCCGGCGCCGTGTACGCGCTCGAGGATCGTTGCGCGCACCGCCAGGTGCCGCTGCACGCGGGCGTCGTGAGCGGCGAGACGCTGCGCTGCTGCTATCACGGCTGGACCTACGCGTGCGACAGCGGCCGCTGCGTCGACGTGCCGTACCTCGGCCGCGAGCGCCTGCCCAACGGCGTGCGCGCCTATCCGTGCCGCGAAGCGCACGGGCTGATCTTCGTGTTCCCGGGCGACGCGATGCTCGCCGACTCGCAGCCGTTCCCCGCGCTCGATTCGGCGGACAACCGCGCATACAAGACACGCCGCTTCGGCCGCGAGGTCAAGTGCCACTACTCGTTCATGCACGAGAACCTGATGGACATGAACCATCAGTTCCTGCACCGCAAGCAGATGGGGCAGATGCGCGCGCGCGCGCTCGGCCGCCGGCGCGGCGACGACTGGGTCGAGGTCGACTACACATTCGCACGGCTGGAAGGCAAGCAGCCGGTCGGCGAGGCGCTCGTGTTCGGCGCCAGCAAGAAGACGGCCGAGCAGTCCGACAAGAGCGTGATGACGGTGCGCACCGGCTATCCGTACCAGACGCTGCAGATCCGCTCGACCGAAGGCACGCTCGTCATGGACCTGTGGATCGTCTACGTGCCGCTCGACGCGGAACAGCGTACCAACCGCACGTTCGGCGTGCTGTCGATCCACAAGCCCGGCATCCCGTTCGCACTCGATCTCGCGTGGCCGCTGCTCGTCTGGTTCACCGAGCGCATCTTCCGCGAGGATCGCTGGATCGTCGAGCGCGAGCAGGAAGCGCACGATCGCCAGGGTGCCGACTGGAACCACGAGGTGTTTCCGGTCATCAACGAGTTGCGCGACCTGCTGCGCCAGTGCGGCGCACGCACGGTAATCCCGATCCGCGACGCGCGCGACGGCGCGTGATGCGTGCGGCGCGTGACGTGAGGCACGCGCGCCGTTACAACCGGAACGCGCCCGGCAGCAATGCGTGGGCCGTCGTGACCTCGACGGCCCCTTTCAGGTTGGCCAGGATCACTTCGATGTCGGGCGTGCCGATCTCGATCATCACCTGACGGCACGCGCCACACGGCGCGATCGGGCCATCCGTGTCGCCGACGACCGCGAGCCGCGTGAAATCCCCCGGGCGATAACCGGCGGCGATGGCCGAAAACATCGCCGTGCGCTCCGCGCAGTTGCAGAGCCCGTAGGACGCGTTCTCGACATTGCAGCCATGAAAAATCGTCCCGTCGCGCGCCTGCAGCGCCGCGCCGACCTTGAAGCGCGAATACGGCGCATACGCGCGTTCGCGCGCCGCCTTCGCCGCTTCGATCAGTTCGTGTCGTTCCATCTCGTCATGCCTCCGATTGTGTGCCGGGATGGTTCGGCGCAGCCGCATCCCGGCCGTCACGATACGCCCGTGACGCGAAGCGATCCCTGTGTCTGCCCCGGCGCTCGGTCAGCCGATCCGCTGATAGAGGGTTGGCGGCGCGTCACCCGTCTCGCCCAGCACGTAGCTGCGCTGGATCGCGTCCACCGCGTGCGCCGCGGCGGCGGCGTCGCGGGCATGCACGTAACCGAGCGGCTGGCCGGCTTCGACACGTTGCCCGATCTCCGCGAGCGCCGTCAGGCCGACGCGGTAGTCGATCGCATCCGCCGCGCGCGTGCGGCCACCGCCGAGCGCGACGACCGCCAGCCCGAGCGCGCGGCAATCGACCCGCTGCACCACGCCGCTCGCGCGCGACGGAACCGGTACGATCACGTCCGCCCGCGCAAGATGACGCGCGGGCGCATCGAGCAGGTCCGCGGGGCCGCCGAGCGCCGCGACCATGCGCGCGAAGCGTTCCGCCGCCGCGCCCGAATCGAGCGCGTGCTGCAACTTCGCGCGCGCTTCCGCGACATCGCGTGCCAGCCCGCCGGTGACGAGCAACTCTGCGGAAAGCGCCATCGTGACATCATGCAGGCGCGCCGGTCGCGACTTGCCCGTCAGGTAGTCGATCGCGCACGCCACTTCGAGCGCGTTGCCGGCGCACGGTGCGAGCGACTGGTTCATGTCGGTGAGGATCGCGGTCGTCTTCATGCCGGCGCCGTTGCCGACGTCGACGATGCTGCGGGCCAGTTCCGCCGACTGCTCTGCAGTCGGCATGAATGCGCCGGAGCCGACCTTGACGTCCATCACGAGCCCGTCGAGTCCGGCCGCAAGCTTCTTCGACAAGATCGACGCGGTGATCATCGCGACCGACTCGACGGTCGCCGTCACGTCGCGAATCGCATAGATGCGCATGTCGGCCGGCGCCAGCCGCGCGGTCTGCCCGATGATCGCGACGCCGACGTCGCGCACCGTGCGGCGAAACGCGTCCGTATCGGGCGTCACGTCGTAGCCGGGAATCGCGCTCAGCTTGTCGAGCGTGCCGCCGGTATGGCCGAGCCCCCGCCCCGAGATCATCGGCACGTAGCCGCCGCACGCGGCCACCATCGGCCCGAGCATCAGCGACACGACATCGCCGACGCCGCCGGTCGAATGCTTGTCGATCACCGGCCCGTCGAGATCGAGCGCGCGCCAGTCGAGCACGTCGCCCGAGTCGCGCTGCGCGAGCGTCAGCGCGACGCGCTCGTCGGTGCTCAGGTCGTTGAAGAACACGGCCATCGCAAACGCGGCCACCTGGCCCTCGGTCACGCTGCCGTCGGTCACGCCGCGGACGAACGCGGCAATCCCGTCACGATCGAGCGGCTGCCCGTCGCGCTTCCGGCGAATGAATTCCTGCGGTAAAAACATCGTTGCCTCTCCTCGGTCGGTCGGAGTCTGCTGCGCGGTTCAATGCAGCGAGAAGAACAGGCCAGCGATCGCGGCGCTCATCAAGTTCGACAGCGTCGCGGCCGTCAGCGCGCGCAGGCCGTGCCGCGCGACTTCCGAGCGGCGCTCGGGCGCGACCGCGCTGAAGCCGCCCGCGAGAATCGCGATCGACGAGAAATTCGCGAAGCCGCACAGCGCGAACGACACGATCGCGAGCGTCTTCGGGTCGAGCACCTGCAGGCCGGCCGCCGCGACGTGCGCGCCGCCCTTCAGGTACGGCGACAGGTCGCCATACGCGACGAACTCGTTGAAGATCAGTTTCTCGCCGATGAAGTTGCCGGCCAGCGTCGCGTCGTGCCACGGCACGCCGATGATCCACGCGAGCGGCGCGAACAGGTGGCCGATGATACCGACCAGCGTGATCTGCGGAAAGCCCGCGAACGCGGCCACGCCGCCGACAATGAGGTTCATCAGCGCGATGAGCCCCACGAACGCGATCAGCATCGCGCCGACGTTGATCGCGATCCGCAGCCCGACCGACGCACCGGACGCCGCCGCCTCGATCACGTTGGCGGCCCGCTTGTCGTCGAAGTCGAGCCCGTCGACCACGACGCGGCTCGGCTCGACCGTCGGATACAGCAGCTTGCCGAACAGCAGCCCACCGGGTACCGCCATGAACGACGCGGCGAGCAGGTATTCCATCCTCACGCCGAGGCCGGCGTAGCCGACCAGCACCGAGCCTGCGACCGACGCCATGCCGCTTGCCATCACCGTGAAGATCTCGGCACTCGTCATGTTCCGCACGAACGGCTTCACGAGCGCGGGCATCTCGCTTTGCCCGAGAAAGATCGTCGCCACCGCCGAGCACGCCTCGATGCGGCTCACGCCGAGCAATTTCGACAGCGCCGCACCAAGAATCGCAACGATCCACTTCATTACGCCGATGTAGTACAACACCGCGATCAGCGCAGTCACGAAGATGATCATCGGCAGCACGCGCAGGCCGAAAACAAACCCGCCGTCGCCGAACAGCTGGAACATCCGGCTGTCGACCAGCCCGCCGAACACGAACGCGATGCCGTGATTGCCCATGTCGAGCACGCGATTGACGCCGCTTGCGGCCGCCGCCAGCACCGCGCGGCCCGACGGCACGAACAGCACCAGCGCGCCGATCGCAAGCTGGGTGCACAGCGCGGCGATCATGGTCCGGCCGCTCACCGCGCGCCGGTTGTTCGACAGCAGATAGGCGACCAGCAGCAGGAACAGCATACCCAGGAGACTGCGCAGAATATCCACCTCGTACTCCTTGCTCTCGATGTTGTTGGACTGTTCGGCGGGCGGCCCGGCCCGGCACGCCTGCGCAACGCCGTCGGTGGATATTACTCGCCGGCATGCATGCCGACAACGCAAACAAAATGGCCGCGTTTGCGCGGCGTCGCGTGTTGTGTCGACTTGCTCAGTTCTTCTATGTACCGGGAGATCGGCAAGACGAGATCACGCTCGATTCGTCCCAGATATTGAGAGAATTGACGGGATGCGGAGAGGAAGCAGGTTCGGGCCGGAGCGGTGCCGGCCCGAATGGAAAAGCAGGTTCAAATTCAAATGCAGGGCGTGCCGTTCGCACCGACACGCCCCGCGCGAGATGCACCGTTCAGCCGGCGCGCTCGACCGGATGCGGTTCGCGCAGCCGGTTCGCGATCCGCGCGGCCTCGTAGTAACTGGCCGCGGGCGGGCGCTTCAGATAGCGGCCCGCGCCGCGCACGGCGCGCAAATCGCCGTCGGCCCACGCGAGCGCGCCGCGCGTGAGCGTGTGGGTCGCGACGCCCCGCACCGTCATGCCCTCGAACACATTGAAGTCGACCTGCTGGTGATGGGTCTTCACCGAGATCGTCTTCGTCGCGGCCGGATCCCACACGACGAGGTCGGCATCGGCGCCCACCTGCACGGCGCCCTTGCGCGGATACAGGTTGAAGATCTGCGCGGCGTTCGTCGACGTGATCCGCACGAACTCGTTCGGCGTGATGCGGCCGTGATTCACGCCGTGATGCCACAGCACCGACATGCGATCCTCGACCCCGCCGCAGCCGTTCGGGATCTTCGTGAAATCGTCGCGCCCCATCGCCTTCTGCGATGCGCAGAACACGCAGTGGTCGGTCGCCGTCGTATGCAATTGCCCCGCCTGCAGCCCCCGCCACAGCGCCTCGCGATGCTCGGCCGAGCGGAACGGCGGGCTCATCACGTGCGCGGCCGCGCGCGTCCAGTCCGGATCGCGATAGACGGCCTCGTCGATCACCAGATGGCCCGGCAGCACTTCGCCGAACACGCGCAGCCCTTCGCTGCGCGCACGCGCGATCGCATCGACCGCATCCTTCGCGGAGACATGAACGATATACACGGGCACGCCGAGCACCTGCGCGATGCGGATCGCGCGGTTCGCCGCCTCGCCCTCGACCTCCGGCGGCCGCGACAGTGGATGTGCCTCCGGCCCCGTCATCCCGCGCGCGAGCAGCGCCTTCTGCAGCTGGAATACGAGCTCGCCGTTTTCCGCGTGCACGGTCGGCAGCGCGCCGAGCTCGAGCGAACGCGAGAAGCTGTTCACGAGCACCTCGTCGTCGGCCATGATCGCGTTCTTGTACGCCATGAAGTGCTTGAAGCTCGACACGCCATGCTCGCGCACGAGCGTGCCCATGTCGCGGTGCACGCTGTCGTCCCACCACGTCACGGCCACGTGGAAGCCGTAGTCGGCCGCCGCCTTCTCGGCCCAGCCGCGCCATGCGTGGAACGCGTCCATCAGCGGCTGCTTCGGGCTCGGGATCACGAAGTCGATGATGCTCGTCGTGCCGCCCGCGAGCCCGGCGGCCGTCCCCGAGTAGAAATCGTCGCTCGCGGTCGTGCCCATGAACGGCAGTTCCATGTGCGTATGCGGATCGATGCCGCCCGGCATCACGTACTGGTCGTGCGCATCGACGACGGTTGCGCCGGCCGGCGCGTCGATCTGCTCGGCGATCTGCAGGATCGTGCCGCCGTCCTCCGGGGCTGCGCAGAGCACGTCCGCGCGATAGGAGCGGTCCGCATCGACCACGGTGCCGCCGCGAATCAGGATTGCCATTGGGTTGCCTCCTCGTTGACTGTCGGGTGCCGCATCACACACGTCACATGCATCGCGCGCGTCATGCGCGCGCGATCTGCGCGTGCTGTCCGGCGCGCCACTTCATCCAGGTACCGTACACGCATGACGCCAGCACGAGGCCGACGAACCACGCGTACGTGTAAAGCGTGTTGAAGAACGCCGGCACGTTCGGAAACGACGCCGGAAAGGCCGTGTGCAGGAAGCCTGGCAGGTTCGGCAGCACGCCGATCGCGAGCGCGGCCAGCGCAGCCGGATTCCAGCCGCGCGCGTAGCTGAAGCCGCCGCGCTCGTCGAACAGCGCGCGCGTGTCGAGCCGCGTGCCGCGAATCAGGAAGTAGTCGACCATCAGGATCCCTGCCACGGGCCCGAGCAGCGCCGAATAGCCGACGAGCCAGGTGAAGATGTAGCCGTCCGTCGTCGCGAGGATCTTCCACGGCATCATCACGATCGCGATCGTCGCGGTGATCATCCCGCCCGTGCGATACGAGATCGCCTTCGGCCACAGGCTCGAGAAGTCATAGGCTGGGCCGACGAGATTCGCGGCGAGGTTGCAGCACATCGTATCGAGCGTGAGGATCACGAGCGCGATGCCCACGCCGATGCCCGTCATCCGGCTCGTCAGGTCGATCGGGTCCCAGATCGCGTTGCCGTAGATCACGACGGTCGCCGACGTCACGACGACCGATACCACCGACAGCAACGCCATCGGCAACGGCAGCCCGATCGACTGCCCGATCACCTGGTCGCGCTGCGAATGCGCGAAGCGCGTGAAGTCGGGAATGTTCAGCGCGAGCGTCGCCCAGAAGCCGACCATCGCGGTCAGGCCCGGCCAGAAGGTCGCCCAGAACAGCCCGGCCTTCTTGCCGCCCGCCGCGAACTGCGACGGCGCAGCAAGCATCGTGCCGAAGCCGCCCGCCTTCGACGTTGCCCACCACACCAGCGCCACGCACATCACCACCTTGATCGGCGCGGACCAGCTTTCGAGCCAGCGGATCGAATCGGTGCCGTGCCAGATGAAGTAGAGCTGCAGCGCCCAGAACACCAGGAAGCACGCGAGCTGCCCGACCCCGATGCCGACGATCGGCAACGCCGCGCCGTGCAGCGCGTTGCCGGTCAGGATGTTCAGCAGCGTATAGATCGCACTGCCGCCCAGCCAGGTCTGGATCCCGTACCAGCCGCACGCAACGATCGCGCGCAACAGCGCCGGCAGCTTCGCGCCCTGCGTGCCGAACGACGCGCGCACAAGCACCGCGTACGGAATTCCGTGCTTCGCGCCTGCATGGCCGATCAGCAGCATCGGCACGAGCACGATCAGGTTGCCGAGCAACACGGTCATCACCGCCTGCCACGGCGACATGCCTTCCTGGATCAGCCCGGCCGCGAGCATGTACGACGCGATGTTCATCACCATCCCGACCCATAGCGCCGCGAAGTGATACCACTTCCACGTGCGTTGCGCCGGCGTCGTCGGCGCGAGGTCGTCGTTGTACAGGCTGCCGCCCGGCGCCGCGGCGCTGTCGGGATCGGCGGGATTCGCTGCGTGATTCATCTAGCGCACTCCACGAGAAACGTCAGCGCCGGCATCATCCGATGCCGGCCCCGGTGGAACGAAAAACGGCGGCGCAGGATGTCCCGCGCCACCGGACGCCGGTCAGGCAGCCTTCTTCGCGTGCTTCTCGGGTGCCGCCGCCGCGCCTGCACTCGCACCCGCCTCCGCGCTCGCCGGATTGTTCGGATGCGTGGTCCAGTTCGCATAGTCGCCCGAATCGACGCGCTCCATCGTGATGCATTGCTCGACCGGACACACATGCATGCAAAGATTGCACCCGACGCATTCCGAATCGACCACTTCGAAGTGGCGCACGCCGTCCTTCGTCGCCGTGATCGCCTGGTGCGACGTGTCCTCGCATGCGATATGGCACAGCCCGCACTGGATGCAGCGGTCCTGATCGATGCGCGCCTTGATGTCGTACTTCAGGTTCAGGTATTTCCAGTCGGTCACGTTCGGCACCGCGCGGCCGCGGATGTCGTCGAGCGTCGCGTAGCCCTTCTCGTCCATCCAGTTCGATAGCCCGTCGGCCAGATCCGACACGATCCGGAAGCCGTAATGCATCGCCGCGGTGCACACCTGCACGCTGCCTGCGCCGAGCACCATGAACTCGGCCGCGTCGCGCCAGTTCGAGATGCCGCCGATGCCCGAGATCGGCAGGTTCGGCGTTTCCGGATCGCGCGCGATCTCCGCGACCATGTTCAACGCGATCGGCTTGACCGCCGGGCCGCAATAGCCGCCGTGCGTGCCCTTGCCGTCCACGGTCGGCATCGGCGCCATGTGGTCGAGATCGACCGCGACGATCGAGTTGATCGTGTTGATCAGCGACACGCCGTCCGCGCCGCCCTTGTACGCGGCGCGCGACCCCATCCGGATGTCGCTGATGTTCGGCGTGAGCTTCACGAGGCAAGGCAGCTTCGTGCCCTCCTTCACCCAGCGCGTGACCATCTCCACATATTCGGGTACCTGTCCGACCGCCGCCCCCATTCCACGCTCGCTCATCCCGTGCGGGCAGCCGAAGTTCAGTTCGACCGCGTCGGCACCCGTATCCTCGACGAGCGGCAGGATCCATTTCCAGTCGCGTTCGTTGCACGGCACCATCAGCGACACGATCAGCGCGCGGTCCGGCCAGTCGCGCTTCACCTGCGCGATCTCTCTCAGGTTCACGTCGAGCGGACGGTCGGTGATCAGCTCGATGTTGTTCAGCCCCGCGATACGCTGACCGTTCCACTGCACCGCACCGTAGCGCGAACTGACGTTGACGACGTGCGGATCGAGCCCGAGCGTCTTCCAGACGACGCCGCCCCAGCCCGCCTCGAACGCGCGGTTCACGTTGTAGGCCTTGTCGGTCGGCGGCGCGGAGGCAAGCCAGAAGGGATTCGGCGAAGTGATGCCCGCGATGGTGCAGCGAAGGTCGGCCATGTTCGGCTCCGTGAGAGTGGGGTCGTGTTCGTTGTGCTCGTGGTGTCTGACGCGCGTGATGCGGTCACGCAGCCTTCGCGTCGCGTTCCGCGAGCGCCGCGTCGATCGACGCAGCCGCGCGCTTGCCGTCCTGCACGGCCTGCACCGTGAGGTCGACACCGCCCGTCGCCGCGCAGTCGCCGCCGGCCCACACATCGGGCCAGGCGGTGCGCCCGTCCGCGTCCACCGCGATGCGCGCGCCGTCCGCCGTCAGCAACGCGGCGTCGACACCGTCGGGCGTCAACGTCTGGCCGATCGCCTTCAGCACCATGTCCGCGTCCACGGTGAAACGCTCGCCCGATACCGCTTCGAACTCGACACCCGTCACCTGCCCGTCCGCACCCGCCATGCGCACCGGTTTCGCGTGCGTGACGAGTGTGACGCCGCTTTTCTGCGCAAACTCGCGCTCGGCCCACGTCGCGCTCATCGCATCCACGCCGCGCCGGTACACCATCGTCACGCGCTCGGCGCCGAGCTTGCGGCTCTGCACCGCCGCATCGATGGCCGTATTGCCGCCGCCGATCACGACCACGCGCCGCCCGACCGGCACGTTCTCCAGCGCATCGGCCTGCCGCACTTGCTCGATGAAGTCGACCGCGTTCATCACACCGGCCAGTTGCTCGCCGTCGATCGAAAGCGCACGCACGCCGCCGAGGCCCATCGCGAGAAACACCGCATCGTGCTGCTCGCGCAGCGCGTCGAGCGTCATGTCGCGGCCAAGCGCGACGCCGGTTTTCAGCGTGATGCCGCCCACCGACAGCAGCCACTCGACCTCACGCTGCGCGAAATCGTCGACCGTCTTGTACGCGGCGATCCCGTATTCGTTGAGGCCACCGGCCTTCGGGCGCGCGTCGAACAGCGTGACGCGGTGCCCGGCGAGCGCGAGCCGGTGCGCGCACGCGAGCCCGGCCGGGCCCGCGCCGACCACTGCGACATGGCGGCCCGTGTCGGGCGCGCGCATGAAGCGCACCGCGCCGGTCTCCATCGCCCAGTCGGTCGCATGCCGCTGCAGCGCGCCGATCGCAACGGGCTGCGCATCCTGATGGTTGCGCACGCATGCGCCTTCGCACAGGATCTCGGTCGGACACACGCGAGCGCACATCCCGCCGAGCGGATTCGCCGACAGGATGTCGGTGGCGGCGCCCTTCAGGTTGCCGTTGCCGATCTTGCGGATGAAGCTCGGGATGTCGATCTGCGTCGGGCAGGCCTGCACGCACGGCGCGTCGTAGCAGTAGTGGCAGCGGCTGGCGGCGGCCGCTGCGGCAGTCGGATCGAGCAGCGGCGCGATATCGGTGAATTCGCACGAGAGTTGCGTGGACGACAGGCGATGCGCGGCGATATCGCCGGTTGGCTGGGTGCTCATACGCGTTCCTTCGACTGGGTGGAGACAAAGCCGTCCCCGCCGGCTGTATATGCACAGTCGGGGCGGTCGTTCTTAGGAATGCTACGGTCAGGCTGTCAGGCATTGAGCAGCCTGCCGGCTGCTACGGTCTCTGCGTCATGAAGCCGGCTCGCACGCGCGCGACAGCATCGCGTGCAGCAGCACGTTCGCGCCGGCCTCGATCCATGCGGGCGTCGCGTCCTCGATCTCGTTATGGCTGATGCCGTCGACACACGGCACGAACACCATCGACGTCGGCGCGACCTGCGCGAGATAGCACGCATCGTGGCCGGCACCCGACACGATGTCGCGATGCGAGAAGCCGAAGCGGTCGGCCGCGCCGCGCACCGCTTCCACACAGGCAGGATCGAACGCGACAGGCTTGTAATAGAAAATCTGCTCGAGATCGGTCTCGAGCCCGATCTCGCCCGCAATGCGCGCCACACCATCGCGCAACGCAGCATCCATCTTCGCGAGCACGGCGTCGTCCGGATGACGGAAATCGACGGTGAAGAACACACGGCCCGGAATTACGTTGCGCGAGTTCGGGTGTACCTGCATCATGCCGACCGTCGCGCAGCCGAACGGCGCATGATCGAGGCCGATCCGGTTGACGAGATCGACCACGCGCGACGCGCCGAGCAGCGCGTCGCGGCGGCGCGGCATCGGCGTCGGCCCCGCGTGCGCTTCCTGGCCGGTGAACGTAATCTCGTACCAGCGCTGCCCCTGCGCATCGGTCACGACACCGATCGTCTTGCACTCCGCTTCGAGAATCGGCCCCTGCTCGATATGCAGTTCAAATGCCGCATGCAGCTTGCGCCCGCCGCACGGCACGTCACCCGCGTAGCCGATCCGCGCCAGCTCCTCGCCGATCGTCTTGCCGTCCACATCCTTGCGCGACAGTCCGTATTCGAGCGAAAACACGCCCGCGAATACGCCGGATGCGACCATCGCGGGCGCGAAGCGCGAGCCTTCTTCATTGGTCCAGATCACGACCTCGACCGGATGCTCGGTCTCGATGCCGTGATCGTTGAGACTGCGGATCACCTCGAGGCCGCCGAGCACGCCGTAGATGCCGTCGAAACGGCCGCCCGTCGGCTGCGAATCCGCGTGCGAGCCCGTGACGACCGGCGCCGCATCGGCTACGCGGCCCGCGCGGCGCATGAACACGTTGCCCATCGTATCGACCGTCACCGTGCAGCCGGCGGCCTTCGCCCAGCCGACGATCAGGTCGCGGCCGGCCTTGTCGAGATCGGTCAGCGCGAGGCGGCACACGCCGCCCTTCGGCGTGGCGCCGATCTTCGCGACTTCCATCAGGCTGTCCCACAACCGCTTGCCGTCGACCTTGATCGACGTGTCGAAAGCTGCCCGCTTCACTGTTTCCGATACCGCGTTCATTCGTATCGCTCCTGTGGGGTCGGTGATGTCGTCAGCCCGGTCTGTGCCGGTGCATGTCATGCCTGTTTCGGCGCACACCTGCGCTTGCGTGGCGCATGCCTGCGTCGCTTGCAAAGATCGTCCGACGAATCGGACCGAAAGGTTTCCGCCGTTCATCGAATCCTGTCCGATTGGACAGGTTTTAGACGATCAAAATGACCAAATCAATGACTTTCTTGCGTGAATGAATGGAGCGAGAACCGTGCCATCGCAACGCAGCATGGCGATGAATGCGCGATGTCCGCACACGTGCGCTCGATGCGGATCAGCAGCTAGAATGAAGCCCAACGCGGCACGCCCGCCGCGCGAGGGCAACGATGAGACATGACGAGGCGGCAACCGAAGCCACCGACAGCGACGAAACGCCCGCGCCTTTGCGGCGACGCAAGGCGCACATCCGCGAGTCCAACGAAGCGCATCTGCTCGCCTGTGCGGAGGCAGTGTTCGCCGAACGCGGGCTCGACGGCGCGAGCACCGCGATGATCGCGGAGCGCGCCGGCCTGCCGAAAGCGAACCTGCATTACTACTTCCCGACGAAGCTCGCGTTGTACCGCCGCGTGCTCGACGACCTGTTCGAGGACTGGCATCGCGCGGCCGGCACATTCGAGGCCGACGACGATCCCGTCGAAGCGATCGGCGCCTACGTGCGTGCGAAGATGGCGCTGTCACGGCGGCGACCGCTCGGCTCGAAGGTCTGGGCCAACGAGATCATCCACGGTGCGGAGCACATGCAGGACATCCTGTCGGAACGCGTGAAGCCGTGGTTCGATACGCGCGTGAAGGTCATCGATGGCTGGATCGCGCGCGGGCTGCTCGCGCCGATCGACGCGCATGCGCTGATGTACCTGATCTGGGCCACCACGCAGCACTATGCGGATTTCGATGCGCAGATCCGCGCGCTGAGCGGCAAGCGGACGTTCACGCAGAAAGCGTTCGACGAGAAGACCGAAAAGGTCGTGCAGCTTGTGATTCGCGCATGCGGGGCGGTGTCGCCGCGCGCGAAGGCATAGCGCGACAACGCGATCTGCCAAAAGAAAAACGGGTATCGCGCGGAAGATTCCCGCGCGATACCCGTCGCCCGCGTTGCAGCGTGCGTACTATGCGTCGTGCGTCAGGCGACGCGCTCGATCGCAATCGCCGTCGCCTCGCCGCCGCCGATACACAGCGACGCCACCCCGCGCTTGAGGCCGTAGTTTTCCAGCGCGGCCAGCAGCGTCACCATCACGCGCGCGCCCGATGCGCCGATCGGATGGCCGAGCGCGCACGCGCCGCCGTGCACGTTGACCTTGTCGTGCGGCAAGTCGAGATCGCGCATCGCGGCCATCGCGACCACCGCGAATGCCTCGTTGATCTCGAACAGATCGACATCGCGCAGATTCCAGCCGGTCTTCTCCGACAGCTTGCGAATCGCGCCGATCGGCGCCGTCGCGAACAGGCCCGGCTTGTTCGCATACGTCGAATGCCCGACGATCACGGCCTTCGGTGCGAGGCCGAGCCGCTCGGCTTCCGAGCGACGCATCATCACCAGCGCCGCCGCGCCGTCGGAGATCGACGACGAGTTGGCGGCCGTCACCGTGCCGCCTTCGCGGAACGCCGGCTTGAGCGTCGGAATCTTGTCGAGCTTCGCCTTGCCCGGCTGCTCGTCGATCGACACGACCGCTTCGGCCTTGCCGGCCTTCACGGTCACCGGCGCGATCTCCGACACGAAGCGCCCTTCCGCGATCGCACGTTGCGCGCGCATCAGCGATTCGATCGCGAACGCATCTTGCGCTTCACGCGTGAACTGATAGGACTGCGCGCAATCCTCCGCGAACGTGCCCATCAACCGGCCCTTGTCGTACGCGTCTTCCAGCCCGTCGAGGAACATGTGGTCGAGCACCTGCCCGTGACCCATGCGCATCCCCGCGCGCGCCTTCGGCAGCAAGTACGGCGCATTCGTCATGCTCTCCATCCCGCCCGCGACGGCCACATCCGCCGAACCCGCCAGCAGCAGGTCATGCACGAACATCGCAGCCTTCATCCCCGAGCCGCACATCTTGTTGACCGTGGTCGCGCCCGCCGCGAGCGGCAGCCCGGCCTTCAGCGCAGCCTGCCGCGCCGGCGCCTGGCCCTGGCCCGCCGGCAGCACGCAGCCGAACACGATTTCATCGATACGCTCGGCCGGCACGTTCGCGCGCTCCAGCGCCGCGCGAATCGCTACCGCGCCAAGGTCGCTCGCGCTGGCTGCCGCGAGGTCGCCCTGAAAACCACCCATCGGCGTACGCGCCGTACCAACGATTACGATCGGATCCTGAGTCGTCATGATTCGCTTCCTCCAGTGTCAGCGCGGTGCCATGCGCAACGCGCCATCGAGACGGATGACTTCGCCGTTCAGCATCGTGTTCTCGGCGATGTGGCGCACCAGCGCCGCAAATTCTTCCGGGCGGCCAAGCCGCGGCGGGAACGGCACGCTCTTGCCGAGCGCGTCCTGCACGTCCTGCGGCATGCCGGCCATCATCGGCGTCGCGAAGATGCCCGGCGCGACCGTCACCACGCGAATGCCGAACCGCGCGAGTTCGCGCGCGATCGGCAGCGTCATGCCCACCACGCCGCTCTTCGACGCCGCATACGCAGCCTGCCCGATCTGACCGTCGAACGCCGCAACCGACGCGGTGTTGACGATCACGCCGCGCTCGCCTTCCGCATTGGCGTCCTGCTTCGACATCGCTTCGGCGGCCAGCCGGATCATGTTGAACGTGCCGACCAGATTGATCGACACCGCCCGCGCAAAGCGGTCGAGCGAGTGCGGGCCATCGCGGCCGACCACCTTCTCGCCCGGCGCGACGCCTGCGCAGTTGACAAGCGCGTCGATGCGGCCGAACGCGTCACGCGCGGCGGCGACAGCCGCCTGGCCGTCGGCTTCGCTCGTCACATCGGTCTTCACGAAGCGCGCGGCCGCGCCGAGTTCATGCGCGAGGCCCGCGCCGGCCTCTTCGTTGACGTCCAGCAGCACGGCCTTGCCGCCATCCGCGACGACCATGCGCGCCACCGCGGCGCCGAGGCCCGAACCGGCGCCCGTGATCAGAAAAACGTGATCCTTGATATCCATTCGCAGTCCGTACAGGTTATGTTCAGGGTTGAGCGGCCTTCTCGGCTTCCATCTTGCGCAACACGAAGCGCTGGATCTTGCCGCTCGGGGTTTTCGGCAGCGCGTCGACGAAGTCGATCGCGCGCGGATAGGCGTGAGCGGACAGCCGTCGCTTCACGTGCAGGCTCAGTTCCTCGGCCAGCGCCGGCGTGCCGTCGAAGTCTTTCGACAGCACGACGAACGCCTTGACGATCTCCGTGCGCTCCGCATCGGGCACGCCGATGACGGCGGCCTCGCTCACCGCAGGATGCTCGATCAGCGCGCTTTCCACATCGAACGGGCCGATCCGGTAGCCGGACGACGTGATCACGTCGTCCGCGCGGCCGATGAAGCTCACGGTGCCGTCCGGCTCCAGCTCGACGTTGTCGCCGGTCCGGTAATAGCCGCCCGCGATCGCCGGCGTGTCCTGTTGCCAGTAGCCGTGGAACCACAGCAGCGGCGAGCGCGCGATGTCGATCGCGAGGTTGCCGGGCTCGCCGGGGCCGAGCTCGCGGCTCGCTTCATCGAGCACCGCGACACGGTAGCCCGGCATCGCGAAGCCGGCCGAACCGGCGTGGACGGCATGCGCGAGGCCGTGGTGGTTGTTCACGACCATCCCGAGTTCGGTCTGGCCGTAGTGATCGTAGATCGGCGCGCCAAGCGCCGCGTCGAACCAGCGCACGACTTCCGGATTCAGCGGTTCGCCCGCGCTGCTGACCACGCGCAGCTTGCCCTTCAGCCGCGCCGCCGCTTCCGTCCCGGCCGCCATCAGCATCCGGTAGGCAGTCGGCGAGCCGGCGAGGCTCGTGATCCCGAGCCGTTCGATCACGTCGTACGTGCTGTCGACCGTGAAACTGCCCTCGTAGAGCGTGGTCGCGTGGCCCAGCAGCAGCGGGCCCGTGATCGCATAATAGAGGCCGTACGCCCAGCCCGGATCGGCGATGTTCCAGAACCGGTCGCCGGCACGCAGGTCGACCGCTTCGCGCATGTACGCGCCGAACGCGAGCAGCGCGCGCAGCGGCACCGGCACGCCCTTCGGCAAACCTGTCGTGCCCGACGTCGACATCATCATGAACAGGTCCGTCCCCTTGCGCAGCACCGGTTCGAACGCGTCGGACTGCACCTCGAGCACCGCACGGTAATCGATGTCGCGCGCCGGCAGCGTCTCGCCGGGCTCGCGCACCGTCGCGACGGGCGGGCAATCGGCGATCTCGTCGAGCTTCGCGCGATTCGCGACGTTGGTCACGACCAGGCGCGCGTCGCTCATGCGCAGCCGGTGCTCGATCGCTTTCGGGCCGAACGCGGTGAACAGCGGCTGGTAGACGGCGCCCGCGCGCCACGTGCCGAGGATCGTCGCGACGAGCTCGGGCGTGCGCGGCAACAGGCCCGCCACCACGTCGCCCGGCTTCACGCCCTGCGCGACCAGCAGGTTCGCGACGCGTGCCGACAGCGCCTTCATCTGCGCAAACGTGTAGCGGTGATGCTGCCCACCCGCGTCGATCCAGTCGAGCGCGATCGCGTCCGCGGATGCGTGCCGGTCGCAGCATTCCACGCACGCGTTCAGGCCGCGCTCCAGGTCGCCGTGCAGTTGCTTCGCGGCGGTCTCGATACTGAACCGGGCCACGGCGTCGGCGTAGGCCGGCACCGCCCGGGCGGTAGCTCCATCAGGCATGCGTGTCTCCTGTGCGTTATGGCCGCCGGCGAGCCAGGAGCGCGCCGGGGATAGTTCGATAGTAGACAGCCCGTACATTGCAATCAATGACAAACAGAATCTAGAATCGTGATCGCTTTTGCCATGTCGGGAGGATGCAGGAAAATGGGGCCGCAGATGATTTCGCCGGATTTCGTCGACGACGCGCTCGCGTGCCTGCGCCGGCAAGGCCTTCCGACGGAGCCCGTGCTGCGCGCCGCCGGCCTGCCGGCCGCCGTGCGCGAGCCCGTCACACCGCAGCAGTACGGCCGGCTGTGGCTCGCGATCGCCGGTGCGCTCGACGACGAGTTCTTTGGCCTCGCCGCACGCCCGATGCGGCGCGGCAGCTTCACGCTGCTGTGCCACGCGGTGCTGCACGCGGGCACGCTCGACAAGGCGCTGCGGCGGGCGCTGAAATTCCTGCGCGTGGTGCTGGACGAGCCGCACGGCGAGCTCGTCGTGGCCGACGGGCAGGCGCAGATCGTGCTGACGCAGACGGGCGCCCCCTACCCGGCGTTCGCGTACCGGACGTTCTGGTTGATCCTGCTCGGTGTCGCATGCTGGCTGATCGGCCGGCGCATCCCGCTGCAACGCATCGACTTCGCGTGCCCGAGCCCCGACCAGCGCAGCGACTATCACCAGTTCTTCGGCGTACCCGTGCATTTCGACCGGCCCGACAGCCGGCTCGCGTTCAATGCCGCGTACCTCGCGCTGCCGACGATCCGCTCCGAGCAGGCGCTGAAGACCTTCCTGCGCGGCGCGCCCGGCAACCTGCTCGTCCGCTACCGGCACGATACGGGCTGGGTCGCGAAGACGCGCGCGCAGCTGAAAACGCTACCGGCCGCCGAGTGGCCCGACTTCGATACGCTGGCCGTGCGCCTCGGCACGACGCCCGCGACGCTGCGGCGGCGTCTGCGCAGCGAAGGTCAAAGTTTCGCGGCCATCAAGGACGAGTTGCGCGGCGCGCTGGCGCAGTCGCTGCTGCGCGGGCACGCGCTCAGCGTTGCGGAGATCGCAACCGAGCTCGGCTTCACCGAGCCGAGCGCGTTTCATCGCGCGTTCCGGAAATGGACGGGCGCGAGCCCCGGTGCGTTCCGGCGGGACGTGCATGCGGCGGAGGGGGAGCCCGGGCTGGCAAGTGGATGATGCGGCAGGCGGTCGCCAACAGGCGCGCACCGCCGACACGGAAACGCTCACGCGACGCTGATACGATGCGACCTACCGCTGCCGTTCGTCATTCATGAACGACGGCAGACACCCAATCCATCACCAACGCTCCCGCTCCGATGCAAGCAACCGTCTTTTCCGATGCTGAACTGACCGACCTGCGCGCGCACGGCATCGTGCTGTTTGCCAGCCGCGTGATCTACGACGCGCAGCCGCCGATGCCAGCCGACCAGATCTCGGCCGTCCAGGTCTGCTGTCACGGCGACATTCCGCCTGCGCTGCTCGAGCTGTGGCGCATGACGGCCGGTGGCAGTCTCGACTACGACCTGACGCTCGAGATGAACGGTCATGTCGAAGCGATCGGCTGGAGCGAGCTGTTCTACAACGACAGCGACGGTTACCGCGACCTGCGGGGCTGGATCGACCACGAACTCGAACTGGCCGAGGAATCCGCCGAAGCGAACGCGCGGCCGTGGAGCGGCAAAATCGATGTGCTGCCGTTCGGCGGATGCGAGTATTGCGACCGGATCTACATCGTGACGGAACCCGATGCCAAGGACCACGGCCACGTGCTCGCGTGGAAACAGGGGCTGCCGCCCGCATGGCGCGGCGCGATGCATGAAGACGGCCTCGCGACGGTCGCGCCCGATCTGCATGCGGCCTTTGGTGCGCTGCAACTCAACGCCGATCCGCTGGAACCCGGTAGCGAAGGCGGTACCGGCAGCATGTTGCTCGAATATGTCGATGAACGCCGCACCGATCATGGCCTGTCGGCACCGCTGGCGGACAAGCTGATCGCGTTCTATCGCGAAGCCGTGATCGACTGGCGCACGCCGCTCGCCGACGGCACGCTCGCCGCGCAGCCCGTGCTCGCGCGTCACGCACTGCAACATGCGATCGACCGCGACGACGCGGCACTCACCGCGCAACTCGCGACGATCTTCGCGGATCTCCGCACCGCGCTCGCCGGCAGCTCGATTCCGGCCGACTACGCGCTGCGACGTCAGAAATTTGCAGCGGCGGCCGCGTTGCTCGAATCAGGCGCACCGGTCGAGCCCGATTCGCTGGTGTCCGTATCCGGCGACATACCGCCCGCGCTGACGCGTGCGCTGCTCGATGCTGGCGTGCAGCCGGATGCCGACGCGATGGCGCGCTGTATCGCCGGCGGCGGTGCCGACAGCGCGCGCCTGATCGGTGCGGCACTGTCGGCACGCGGCATCGATGCAGCCGCCGCCTGTCGCGCGGCGAGCGAGGCATTGCTGCTCAAGCTCACGACCGACATCGCCCGGGTCCGTTCCGGCAAGCTCAGCCACTATCTCGGCCTCGACGGACTCGAAGCCCACGTTGAACGCCTGCGGACATTCGTGCTGTAACGTGACACGGACTCAGCGGGACACTCCGTCGACGCTCGCGGCGACACCCTGCATCGGCCGCGAGAACAGCTTGCAACCCACGTAGTAGACGAGCGACGTCAGCGAGAGACCGACGATCCACGACACGTCCGCGCCGCCGAGCCGGCTCGCGAGTTCTCCCGTATAGAGATCGGTCGCCATGAACGGCGCCTGCGCGACGATGCCGATGAAGTACGAGCCGACGGCAATCGTATTGAAGCGTCCGTAGATGCCGCCGTCCTGACGGAAGAACGAATCGACGTCGTACTCGCCGTGACAGACGAGGTAGTAGTCGACGAGGTTGATCGCGGTCCACGGCACCAGCACATACAGCAGCAGCAGGATGAAGTTCGTGTAGCCGGCGAGGAAGTTGTTCTGCCCGAACAGCGCGATCGCGAGCGCGATGCCGCACAGGACGATCGCGGTGATCGCCCGCGCACGCGCCTTGCCCGACCACGACGGAAAGAGCGTTTGCAGCACGGTAATGGCCGACAGCGCACCGCAATACAGCTCCATCGCGTTGCTGGCCGCAATGCCGAACGACAGCACGACGATCACAAGCACGCTGATCCCTTGCGTGAGGCCCGTGAGGCCGCTCACGACATTGCCGTCCGGTGTCGCGAGACCCACCAGGCAGCCGAGCAGCATCGGGAAGAACGAGCCGAGCACGCAGCCCCAGTAGCTCGACCAGAACGCGGTGCGCGGCCCGGTATCGGGCGGCAGGTAGCGCGAATAGTCCGACACGTAAGGCGCATAGGCGATCTGCCACAGCGCGGCGACCGACATCGCGCCCAGAAAGCCGGACAGGTTCAGCGAATGCTTCGAGAACGTATCGGCGGGCAGTCCGTGCACGAAAATGATCCACACGAACGCCAGCACGAGTACGCTGCCCGAGCACCAGCTCAGCAGTCGCGCATACGCGTGGATCAGCTTGTAGCCGTAGATCGATCCGAGCAGGCTGATCAGGCCGATCACCACGACGCCCGCATCGAGCGGAATCTCGGCGCTCAGGCTGTGCAGCGCCTGCCCGCCGAACACGCAGTTCGACGCGAAGAAGCCGACATACATCACGACGACCAGCGCGACCACGAGCAGCGCGCCGAACGACCCGAACTGCCCGCGGGTCTGGATCATCTGCGGCACGCCAAGCTGCGGCCCCTGTGCGGAATGCAGCGCCATGAAGACCGCGCCGATCAGGCTGCCGACGAGCGTGGCGAGCGCCGCCCACCAGAACGGCTGCCTGAATACCGTGGTCGCGAGCGATCCGGTGACGATCGTCAGCATCATGATGTTCGACCCGAACCAGATCGTGAACAGGTCCTTCGCGCTGCCGTGCCGCTCGGTCAGCGGAATCGGCTGGATGGTACTTTCCTCGAGATGAGCAACGGACTCGCCCTGACTCATTTCGTCTCCTTGTTTCTGTTGTGATGTTCGCGGGTTCGGGGGGCTGACGGGTGAAGCGGAATGCCTGGTCTGCGCGAAGCGTGCGTCCTGCAATCAACCAGTCTTATTGTTTGCATTCCTGATCAATAGGCAGTCGGCAGCACATCGCTTTACCGGACTACCGCCCACCACGACCAATCTTCAACCTGTCGGATTGCCGCTCCGGTGGCTGAACGCAGCCGGCCCGTCGCCGCAGCGAAACCCGTGGTTCGGTGCGCTTCCGCCCGTCTGTCTGTCGCCGGACGGAAGCGCGTCGCTCAACCGGTCAGCAGTCGATCCCGAGCACTTCGCGCGCGGTGGCATCCACGGCCTTGCGCATCGTGCCGACCAGTTCGTCGATTTGCGCGTGATCGATCACCAGCGGCGGCGCAACGATCAGGCGGCCATTGGTCGAACGCACGATCGCGCCGAGTTCGAACCCGACCGTCCGGCTGTGCCAGGTCAGGTCGGCCTCGTTTGCAAAGCGCTCGCGCGTCGCCTTGTTCTTCGCGAACTGGATCGCGCCGACCGCGCCCACGCCCTGGATCTCGCCGACGAGCGGGTGACCGTCGAACGCATCACGCAGCGCCTTCTGCAGGTACGGCCCGGTATCCGTCTTCGTCCGCTCGACGAGGCCTTCGCGCTCGAGCACGTCAAGGTTGGCCAGCGCGACGGCGGCTGCGACCGGGTGCCCCGAATAGGTCAGCCCGTGCGCATAGACGCCGCCCTTGTCGACCAGCGCATCGCCGACGCGCCGGCTCATGATCAGGCCGCCCATCGGCACGTAGCCCGAGGTCAGCCCCTTGGCCATGCAGATCAGGTCCGGTTCGAAGCCGAAGTGACGGTGCGCGAATCACTCGCCGGTACGGCCGAAACCGCCGATCACTTCGTCCGCGCAGAGCAGCACGTCGTACTGACGGCAGATGCGCTCGATCTCCTGCCAGTAGCCATCCGGCGGAAAGATCATCCCGCCCGCCCCCTGGAACGGCTCCGCGACGAACGCGGCGACGCGCTCCGCACCGATCTCGAGGATCTTGCGCTCGAGCGACAGCGCCGCCTGCTTGCCGAATGCCTCGGGGCTCAGATCACCGCCATTCGCGTACCAGTACGGTTCGTCCACGTGCGTGATGTTCGGAATCGGCAGGTCGCCCATTTCATGCATGAACGCCATGCCGCCCAGCGACGCGCTGCCCACCGTCGACCCGTGATAGCCATTCACGCGACCGATCAGCACCTTCTTCTCAGGCTTGCCCATCACGTCCCAGAAGCGCCGCACGGTGCGAATCAGCACTTCATTCGATTCGGATCCCGAATTGGTATACACCACGTGACTGAAACGATTGCCGAGCAGCGCGAACAGGCGCTCCGACAGTTCGATCACCGACGGGTGCGTCGTATGAAAGAACATGTTGTAGTAGGACAGTTCCTTCATCTGCCGCGCGGCGGCTTCGACCAGCTCCGGCCGGCCATAGCCGACGTTGGTGCACCACAGCCCCGACATGCCGTCCAGGTAGCGGTTGCCGTCGTTATCCCATAGATGGACACCTTCGCCGCGCACCATCACGCGTGCGCCTTCCTCGTTCAGCGCCTTCTGGTCGACGAACGCATGCAGGTGATGTGCGGCGTCGCTGCGCTGATAGTCCTGCGTCGTACGATGCGGAAAGTGGGGCGCATTCATAGGCGAGTCTCCGGTTAGTTTTGTGAACAAAAAGTGTTGTCGTGTTGCGCGGCGCAACCGCTTACGGCCCGCCGCACCGAATCAGTAACTGATCCAGGTCGTCTTGAGGCCCGTGTACTTGTCGATCGCGTGCAGCGAAAGATCACGGCCGAAGCCCGACTGGCGGAACCCGCCGAACGGCGTCTGCGCGCTCAGCGCATCGACCGTGTTGACGGACACGGTGCCGGCGCGCAGCCGGCCCGACACACGGTGCGCGCGCGACAGGCTGCCGGTCCAGACCGACGCTGCAAGGCCATAGATCGAGTCGTTCGCGAGCCTGACGGCCTCGTCCTCGGTATCGAACGCCATCACCGACAGCACCGGCCCGAAGATCTCCTCGCGTGCGATGGCGTCGTCGTGCTTCACGTCGATAAAGATCGTCGGCTCGATGAAGTAGCCCTTGCCGTCGACACGCGGCGCGCCTCCGCCGATCGCGAGCGTCGCGCTATCGCGACCGCGTGCGATCCATTCACGCACGCGCCGATGCTGCTGCTCGTCGACGATGGCGCCCATCCCGCTCGACGGATCGAGCGGATCGCCCGGCATGAACGCGGCGGCATGCGCAATCAGCCGGTCGACGAACGCATCGTGAATCGAACGCTGAACCAGCAGCCGCGAGTTGGCGGAACACACCTCGCCCTGGTTGAAGAAAATGCCGAAGCACGCCTTGCGTGCGGCCAGGTCGAGATCGTCGGTATCGTCGAAGACCAGGTTCGGGCTCTTGCCGCCACATTCGAGCCACACCTGCTTCATGTTCGACTGCGCGGCGTACTCGAGGAATTTCTTGCCGACGACCGTCGATCCCGTAAATGCGAGCACGTCCACATCGGGATGCAGCCCGAGCGCGCGCCCCGCGGTCTCGCCATAACCCGGCACGACGTTCAGCACACCCGGCGGCAGGCCGGCCTCGAGCGCCAGCTCCGCGAGACGCAAGGCGGACAGCGGCGATTGTTCCGCCGGCTTCAGCACGACGCTGTTGCCTGCCGCCAGCGCCGGCGCCACCTTCCACGCGACCATGTCGAGCGGAAAATTCCACGGCACCACGGCGCCGACGACACCCAGCGGTTCGCGCGTGACGACCGCGAGGTTGCCGGGGTCGGTCGACGCGACTTCGCCATGCAGCTTGTCGACGGCTTCGCCGTACCAGCTGAACAGACCGCCCGCGGCGGGCACGTCGATGCTGAACGCATCCGCGACGCGCTTGCCCATGTTGAGCGAGTCGAGCAGCGCGAGCTCCGCGCCGTGTGATGCGATGAGTTCACCGAGCCGGCAAAGCACACGCTTGCGTTCGGCCGGCGCACAGCGCGACCACGCGCCGGATTCGAACGCGTAGCGCGCGGCACGCACTGCGTCGTCGACGTCCGCGGCATCACACGACGCGACTTCTGCGATGACGGCCTCGGTGGCCGGATTGATCGCGGCAAACGTCCGGCCGCTGCGGGCCGGCACGCTGCGGCCGCCGATATGCGCGAGCGTTCTCGGAGCGACTTGCGCCGCAAGACGTCTCCAGTCTGCGTGCTGATGGTTTTCTGCTGAAGTTGGGTTCATTCAAGACTCCGTTTTGACGACCAGGCATTTGTGCGTTGTTCTTTGCCTGCATTCGACCCGACGAAAGACGCCAGCGGGCGCGACCGAGGCCCATGACCGCCGAGAATCGCCGCAGTCGTCCGGTTGGCCAACTGTCGGTCATCAAAAAGAGATTTGAAAGAACAGTTTTTCTTCTCATTGAAGAGGTTATTTCTATTCATCCGGGTGTCGTGCAGTGGGTTTTCCTGCCACGTCACGATCCCGGTGCCGTTTGTTTGTGTGCGATCGCATCGGCTTTCCGGTGCGGTGCGACGTGACACCCGCTGCGACGCCTGGCCAGCACGACATTGCGCCCCGGCCCATCCGACCACATACTGGTCGGCCTGCGCGAACAAGGATGCGTCGATGGTGAATGTCGATCAGGGCGCCGCTTCGATCGTTGGCGTGATCGGAACGACCGTGTCCTTGCTGGCGGCGATTCCGTATGCGCTCGCGATCTACCGGCGCAGGGTTCGTCCGCATCTGTTCACATGGCTCGTGTGGTCGGTCGTCACGGCGATCGCGGCTGCCGGCCAGTTCGTCGCGGGTGCGGGGCCGTCCGCGTGGTGCACGGCGGCGATCGCCGTCACCTGCTTCCTGACGCTGGTGGCCAGCATCTTTCGAGGCGAACGCGGCTGGACACGACTCGACTGGCTGTTCCTGGGCGCGGCCCTGTCAGCCATTCCACTGTGGATGCTGACCGACGATCCGACGATCTCGATTTGCCTGGTCACGCTGATCGAGCTTGCCGGCCTCGGCCCGACCGTCCGCAAGACGATCCGCGATCCATGGAGCGAGAGCCTCGCGTATTTCGCGCTGTGCGTGCTCAAGTACGCGCTGGCGTTGCTGGCGCTGAGCACGTGGAGTGTCGCGGTCGCATTCTATCCGGCCGTCAACGTCCTCGCGTCGATCGGCATCTGCGTGGTGATGCTTGTCCGGCGTCAGTCGCTGTCGAACGCGCGCTAGACGATCTCCGTCGGTGCGGTATGTTGCTTGCTGTTGCTCGCCGGTATGAGTGGAACCACAAACCATCAGAGACGATACGAGGCCCTGAAATGGACGCAATCCGTACAGCCATCGAACCCAGCGAAGCCGCGCTTCGTGCCGCGATGCTGGCCAACGATATCGAAGCGCTCGATGCGCTGCTGGACGACGATCTGGTGTTCACCGTCCCAACCGGCCAGGTCATTTCGAAAGAAGACGACCTGGCCGCGCATCGCGCGAAGCTGCTGCGTCTCGACAGACTCGATGTGCAGGAAACGCACGCATGCGCGATCGGCGAGATGATCCTGACCACGACGAAGGCAATACTCGCCGGCCATTTCGGTGGCACGGCGTTCGAAGGCGAGTTTGCCTATACTCGGCTGTGGCGCCGATCGCATGCTGGCTGGCGCGTCGCCGCCGGGCACGCATCGCAGGTCAGGTAGCCGCGTCGAGCTCGCCCCCCTTCGAGTCGGCAAGTCGCGCCTCCGGAGCGGAGTCGATGCGAGCCGGACGATACCTCGCCGAAGGTGTCGACCATGACAGGAGACGAGATGCACAAACCATTTACCGTCCGCGCTGCCCGTACCACGGACGCGGACGAGCTCACGCGACTGGCTCGCATTTCGAAGGCTCACTGGGGCTATCCGAAGGACTGGCTCGACTTGTGGCAGAGCGACCTCACGATTGCGCCGGAGACGATCGATGGGTCGATCGGTTACGTCGCGGAATCCGGAGAGGCAATCATCGGGTTCTGGGTCAGGGCGTCATCGGAATCGGATCGTCCGACGCCCGGATGGCTGTTCGTTCATCCCGACCACATGGGCCGCGGTGTCGCCCGTTCACTGTGGGAAGAGGTCCGCAGGGAAAGCGCCGCGAGAGGGATCCGAAGCTTTGTGATCGAAGCCGATCCCAATGCGGTTCCGTTCTATCTGGCGCTCGGGGCTGAAAAGATCGGCGAAAAGGAATCGAGCGTCGTCCCGGGCAGGTTCTTTCCGATCTTGCGGATTGCGATCTGATATCTGACATCGCAGGCTCCAGGAGGACGTCAACCGTGCATGCAAACGGCCTAGAATGAGTTTGGACTTTTCATTGTTTCCGAACGATCCCTTCCCCAACGGGGAGCCGATCACCAACAGATCGGGAATCGAGTCGTGTGCCGTCGATGACTTCTTTCGAGGAAAGAGGCGCTTCGACAGAACGCTCAAGGAATTGCGAGAAGACTACGCGTGCGATGAATCCGCGTGCCTCGCTTTTATGGAGCCGGGGGCATTTGCGTTCTTTCTTCCGTTGTTCATGAAGATAGCGACCCACGAGTATGACCAGGCTGACAACATCCCAGACTCTCTCGTGTACAAGCTGCACCGAATGGCAACGGGTGAAGCGAACGACTGGCTCGAAGAAATATTGAAGGCATACTCAAAAGATCAACGAGACAGCATCATTGATTTTCTTGACGAGTTGAGTCGAATCGAGTGGCGGTATCAAGATCCTGACTTGGCGGCCGATACTGCCCGTCTATTGCGTGAAATGTTTTGATCAACGCTCTTCGATTCGATTCTGAATCAACTCGAAGTCCCATTCCGGTCGTTGTGAAGAGGATCAAGGTGTCGTGGTGAGCAAAAGAAACGACGGTTCAGAGCTGGCATCCGAGGAGCGTCTGAAAGCAATATTCGAAAAATACGCAACTCACCCCGAATTCCTGGGACTTGCGTTGATCGATCCCAATCAGCGTGGCGCGGTTGGTGACACCGTTTTACATCTCACGGCTCGAACAGGTGCGATTGAAGACATGAAGGTCCTCATCGATGCGGGTGCCGATGTAAACATCGCCGGAGATCTCGGCAATACCCCACTGCATCAAGCCGCCATGATCGATCAATTCGCTTCGGTCGAATTTCTCTTGAAATGTGGGGCCAAGACGCATCTGAAAAATGAATTCGATCAGACGCCGCTCGACGTTGCTGAGCTTAACGAGAATGCCAAAATAATCCGGCTTCTCAAGACTCGTCGATGAAGATTATTCCTGAATCGGGCCATTCCCAGCCCGCACGCGTTTCCGTCGCTCAAATGCAAAAACCCCCGCCTTTCGGGCGGGGGTTTCTGGCTTAGGGAGCCTGACGATTACCTACTTTCACACGGGAAT
>NZ_CABVQC010000058.1 GCF_902499175.1 Burkholderia aenigmatica | reverse complement strand
GGCGCGGCGCCCGCGGCGCCGGCCACGCCCGCCACGCATCGCCGGCTGCGCGACACGCTGCACGCGCTGGTCGGCCTGCGCCTGTCGCTGTATCCGGCCGCGGCGGGGCACCCGCCGCAGGCGTCGGACGGGGCACGCGCATGATCCCGCTTTTCCATCCGTCTTTCCGACCGCGACCATGATCGGCGAAATCGACATCTTCGGCGTATTCGTGCCGGCTCCGCTCGTGCTGATGCTGATCGCCTACCTGATCAACATCGTCGTGCGCGCCGTGCTCGAGCGCGTCGGCTTCTACCGCCTCGTCTGGCACCGTTCGATCTTCGACCTCGGCATCTACGTGTTCGTGCTTGCCGCCGTCGTGATCGTTTCCCACCATCTCGTGGCTACCTAACGTGAAAAAAACCTGGCTCTCGGCAGGGCAAATCCTGCTCACCCTGATCGTCGTCGTCGTGGCTGCCGTCGTGCTGTGGCGCATCGTCAACTACTACATGTTCTCGCCGTGGACCCGCGACGGTCACGTGCGCGCCGACGTGATCCAGGTCGCGCCGGACGTCGCAGGCCTCATCACGTCGGTGCAGGTCGCCGACAACCAGGAGGTCAAGCGCGGCCAGGTGCTGTTCGTGATCGACCAGGCCCGCTACACGCTCGCGGAACGGCTCGCCGAAGCCACGCTCGCGCAGCGCCGCGCGACACTCGCCCAGGCGAAGCGCGAATATGCCCGCAACCTGCAGCTCGGCAACCTGGTCGCGAGCGAGCAGGTCGAGGAAAGCCGCACGCGCGTCGAACAGGGCGAAGCCGCCGTCGCCGACGCGCAGGTGTCGCTCGATACCGCCAAGCTGAACCTGCAGCGCACGACGATCGTCAGTCCCGTAGACGGCTACCTGAACGACCGCGCGCCGCGCGTCGGCGAATACGTGCCGGCCGGCCGCGCGGTGCTGTCGGTGGTCGACCGCAATTCGTTCCGCGTCGACGGCTACTTCGAGGAAACCAAGCTGCGCGGCATCCACATCGGCCAGCCGGTCGACATCATCGTGATGGGCGAGCCGCATACGCTGCGCGGCCATGTGCAGAGCATCGTCGCCGCGATCGAGGATCGCGACCGCACGCAGGGCGCGAACCTGCTGCCGAACGTGAACCCGGCATTCAGCTGGGTGCGGCTCGCGCAGCGCGTGCCGGTGCGCGTCGTGCTCGACGAGGTGCCCGACGATTTCCGGATGATCGCGGGCCGCACCGCGACCGTGTCGATGCGCGAAGCCGACACGCGCCGCCACGACAACGCGAAGCCGGCAGGCGGCGCGTCGGCGGCGGCCGCCAGCACGGCATCGGCCGTCGCGCCGGTATCGACGGCTTCCGGCACAACCGCCAGCGCAGCAGGAGCATCGCAATGAAACGGCACGGTCTGCGCCTCGCCGCGACGCTCGCGCCGCTTGCGCTCGCACTCGGCGCGTGCAAGTCCGTCGGCCCCGATTACACGCTGCCGCAGCAGGCGTACGTGAATGCGCCGCTCGCGAACCATGCGCTCGACGATGCGAACGGCACGCTCGTGTCGCGCGACGCCGTACCCGGGAACTGGTGGCAACTCTACGACGACCCCGTGCTCAACGGGCTCGTGCGCGATGCACTGAAATCGAACACCGACCTGCGCGTTGCCGCAGCCAACCTCGCGCGCTCGCGTGCGGCGCTGGAAGTCGCGAACCAGCAGGGCGGCTTCTCGGGCGGCGCGGAAGCCGCCGTGCAGCGCGCGCAGGAATCGGCCGAGCAATACCTGCTCGAGAACAAGCTGCCGGTCGTCAACGAAGGCACGGTCGGCATCAACGTGTCGTACGAGATCGACCTGTTCGGCAAGCTGCGGCGCGGCGTCGAAGCCGCGCGCGCGGACAGCGAGGCCGTCCGAGCCGCCGGCGACCTGGCGCGCATCACGGTCGTCGCCGACGTCGTGCGCGCCTACGTCGAATCGTGTTCGGCCGGCGACGAGCTGGCCGTCGCGAAGCAGTCGCTCGCGCTGCAGAAGCAGCGCGTCGCGCTGTCGCAGCGGCTGCGCGATGCCGGCCGCGGCAACCAGACCGACGTGACGCGCGGCGTGACGCAGGTGCGCACCCTCGCCGCCGATATCCCGCGCTTCGAAGGCCGCCGCAAGGTCGCGCAGTACCAGCTCGCCGCGCTGCTCGCGCGATCGCCGGCCGACCTGCCGAAAGCCGTTGCCGAATGCGAGCACCTGCCGAAGCTGCGCCAGCCGATTCCGATCGGCGACGGCGCCGCGCTGCTGCGCCGCCGCCCCGACGTGCGCGAAGCCGAGCGGCAACTCGCTGCCGCGACCGCGCGCATCGGCGTGGCGACCGCCGCGCTGTACCCGTCGATCAGCATCGGCGCGTCGGCCGGCTCGGTCGGTGTCGCCGCCGACCTGTTCTCGTCCACGACGAATCGCTGGTCGTTCGGCCCGCTGATCAGCTGGTCGTTCCCCGTCAACGGCCAGCGTGCGCGGGTGCGCGAAGCCGAAGCCGCAACGGGCGGCGCGCTCGCACACTTCGATGGTGTCGTGCTGAACGCGCTGCGCGAAACGCAGTCGAGCCTCGCGACCTACGCGGCCGACGTGCAACGCACGGAAGCGCTGCGCACGGCCTACGAATCGGCGCGCAATTCCGCGGACGAAACGCATCGCCTCTATCTGGCCGGCCGCGAGTCGTTCATCTCCGATCTCGACGCGACGCGCACGCTCACTAGCGTGCAGGCGCAGGTCGCAGCCGCCGAAGGCCAGGTCGCCGCCGACCAGGTGCGGCTCTTCCTCGCGCTCGGCGGCGGGTGGGATGACGAGGCGGTGCCCGACGCGTCGAAGCAAGTGCCGGCGAGCGGTGCGTCGGCTGCGTCGGCCGCTGCCACCGCAGCCGAGTAACCCGCCGACGAAGACCTAGAAACGCGTCTGCAACCCCACGCGCGCCAGCAGCTGATTCGGGCCGCTGGCGGTGCCGTTCGGGTCGATGATGCCGCTGACGAGTGCCTGCGCGTTGGCGTTCGCGCGCTGGTACACGGCGACCGCGTACACGGTGGTCCGCTTGGAGAGAAAGTAGTCCACCGACGCGCTCAGCTGGTGCGCGTGATTGTTCTCGAGATACGCGTTGCCCTTCATGTACATGTAGCTCGCCCCGAGCTCCAGCGCGGGGGTGACGAGGAACGTCGCACCCAGCTCGCCCTGGGCGATCGCCCCGCCGTTCGCCCCGTTGCGCACGGTCGTGACGAGCGCGCTCGTCGCGAGCCGGCCGAAATCGTAGCGTGCGCCGACGCCCCAGTTGCGGATGCCGACCTGCGGCCCGCCCGGCTGCAGATACTTGACCTCGGTGAACGCGGCGGCGGCGCCGAACGCGCCGTGATCGTAATTCAGGCCGGCGCTGACGCTGTTTCCGCTTCCCATCGATCCAGGTACGCCACCGAATCCATACATCGCGCCCATTCGGAAACCGAAAATGGATGGCGACTGATACTTGACCGAGTTCGCGACCGTCTGGCCGGACATCCGGTCCCAGTCGAACTGCGCCGCGTACGGCGGGTTGTACGGAAGCGCGATTTTCTGGAACGGGCCCGCGCGAAAATCGTACAGGCCACCGACTGCAAACGCCGCATCGGTACGGCCGAAGAACAGCGAGTCGATCATGAAGTCGTACTGGTTGCCGAACTTGATCGACCCGAGCCGGTTGTCGGTCAACCCGACCCATGCGTTGCGCCCGAAGAGGCCTTTGCCGGGCGGCTGGATCGCCCCCGTTCCAACCGCGATCTGGCTGACGAGATCGAAGACCGCGTGCGTGCCGCCGCCGAGATCCTCGTCCCCCCGGATACCCAGCAGATTGGGCGCCATGATGCCGTCATCGAACTTCAGGTTGCCGTGCCCGCCCGAATTGCTGACGTAGGTGATGCCCGCATCCAGAAAACCATACAGCGTAACGCTGCTACCCGTTCCCGCCTGTGCGTCGTGCACGCATGCCGACGCGCCCAGGGCGATGCCCAGCCAGACCACATTTTTCATTGCTCGTCTCCATTGACCTGATTTCCGGTTTATTTAGTTATATTGATTATTATTTGCGGACTACCGCATCGAATCGATGCGTGCCGGCATGCGTGAACGCATCCCGCGGGTGCCGGCGGTGCCTGTCCGGCGCGGACAGGCACGACTGCCTCGCGATCGAACCGCTATCGAGCGGCGGAACGCGTGTTGAGAAGATCCAGCGCGACGTCGACGATCATGTCCTCCTGCCCGCCGACCATCCGGCGCTTGCCGAGTTCGACGAGAATATCGACCGTCTTCAGCCCGTACTTCCGTGCCGCTGCTTCCGAATGGCGAAGGAAGCTCGAATAGACGCCGGCATAGCCGAGCGCGAGCGTCTCCCGATCCACCCGAACCGGCCGATCCTGCAACGGGCGCACGATGTCGTCGGCCGCATCCATCAGCAAGTGGAGATCCGTGCCGTGATGCCAGCCCAGGCGCTCGGCTGCCGCGACGAACACTTCGAGCGGTGCATTGCCGGCACCTGCCCCCATGCCGGCGAGACTCGCGTCGACCCGGTCACAGCCTTCCTCGACGGCGACGATCGAGTTCGCGACGCCGAGACTCAGGTTGTGATGCGCATGCATGCCCGTCTGCGTATCGGGGTTCAGCACGGCCTTGATCGCGCGGAAACGGTCGCGCACGTCGTTCATGTTCATCGCGCCGCCGGAATCGACCACGTAGATGCAGGTCGCACCGTAGCTTTCCATTTTCTTCGCCTCGACGGCCAGCCGGTCCGGCGTCGTCATATGGCTCATCATCAGGAAGCCGACCGTGTCCATGCCGAGTGCGCGCGCATGCTCGATGTGCTGCTTCGAGATATCGGCCTCGGTACAGTGGGTCGCGACACGCACGACGCGCGCGCCCGCATCGTATGCGGCTTTCAGGTCGTGGATCGTGCCGATGCCCGGGATCAGCAGCGTCGCGATCTTCGCGTGCGTGACGACCTCCGCCGCGGCCGCGATCCATTCGGGATCGCCATGCGCGCCGAACCCGTAGTTGAAGCTCGATCCTTGCAGGCCGTCGCCGTGCGCGACCTCGATGCTGTCGACCTTCGCGGCATCGAGCGCGCGGGCGATCGCCTGCACGTCGTCGAGCGAATACTGATGCCGGATCGCATGCATGCCGTCGCGCAGCGTGACGTCGGAAATGGTGAGTTTCTTGCTCATGATGAAGGTCTCGTTACGCGCTCGCGCGCTGCAGCGACTGCGCCATGCGCTCGGCGGTTGCGAGCGCGGCGGACGTCATGATGTCGAGATTGCCCGCGTATGCCGGCAGGTAATGCGCCGCGCCTTCGACCTCGATGAAGATCGAGGTCTTCAGCCCGCTCATGCGGCCGAGGCCCGGGATATTGAGCGGCGCGGAGGCCGGGATCACGTCGAACTGCACCGCCTGCTTCAGGCGATAGCCCGGTACGTACGCCTGTACCGCGCGTGCCATCTCGTCCACCGACGCGGCGATCCGCGCCTCGTCGGCCGGTTCCGACAGCACGTAGACGGTGTCGCGCATCATCACCGGCGGCTCGGCCGGATTCAGGATGATGATGGCCTTGCCGTGCGCCGCGCCGCCCACCACTTCGATCGCCTTCGACGTCGTCTCGGTGAATTCGTCGATGTTCGCGCGCGTGCCGGGCCCGGCCGACTTGCTGCTGATCGACGCGACGATCTCTGCGTAGTGCGCTTTCGCGACGCGCGACACGGCCGCGACCATCGGAATCGTCGCCTGGCCACCGCAGGTCACCATGTTCACGTTCGGCGCGTCGAGATGCGCATCGAGATTGACGACCGGCACGCAGTACGGGCCGATCGCCGCGGGTGTCAGGTCGATGCTGCGAATGCCGGGTTTCAGCGCGCGCAGAAATGCGTCGTTCTTCACATGCGCGCCGGCCGACGTCGCATCGAACACGAAGTCGATGTCGCCGAACACCGGCAACCGTGCCAGACCCTCGACACCCTCATGCGTCGTCGCAACGCCGAGGCGTGCCGCACGCGCAAGGCCGTCGGACGCGGGGTCGATGCCGACCATCGCGGCAACGTCGAGATGCTGTGCATGCCGCATGATCTTGATCATCAGGTCGGTGCCGATGTTGCCTGAACCGATGATCGCGGCCTTGAGTTTCGGATGACTCATGAAAATCCTCAATCGATGAAAGTCGCGCGCACGTCGCCGAGGCCGGCAACATGCGCGACGAACGTGCCGGCCGACCGGACGGCGACCATCGGCCCGAGCGCGCCGGTCAGGATCACGTCGCCCGCGCGCAGCGGCGTGCCGAGCCGCACCATCCGGTCGGCGAGCCACGCGGCCGCGTTCAGCGGATTGCCGAGGCAGGCGGCGCCGTTGCCGCGCGACAGCACGGTGCCGTCCGACGACAGCGTCATCTCGCAGCCGGCGAGATCGACGTCCTTCAGCAGCACGGGCCGACTGCCGAGCACGAAGCGTGCGCTCGACGCGTTGTCCGCGACGGTGTCGACGAAGCGGATGTCCCAGTCGGCGATCCGGCTGTCGACGACCTCGATCGCCGCCAGCGCATACGCGCACGCGCGCTGCAGGTCGGCGAACGTGTGCTTCTCGTGCACGAGGTCGTGCTCGAGCACGAGTGCGATCTCCGCTTCGACCTTCGGCTGGATCAGTTGCGACAGTCGCATCGGCTCGGCATCGCCGGCCGCCATCGACGCGAACAGCGTGCCGAAATCGGGCTGGTCGACGCCGAGTTGCCGCTGCACCGCGAGTGACGTCAGGCCGATCTTGCGCCCCACGATGCGCTCGCCGTTGCGGACCCGCAGGTCGGCGTTGGCTTGCTGCACCGCATACGCGGCGGCACCGTCGTCCGTTGCGATCTCGTCGCGTACGGGCGCGGTCGCCCGGCATTGCGCCTCCGCGTGGCGAAGGCGCGCAGCCAGCGTCTCGACTACTGTGGAATCAGCCATCTTCAAGGTTCTCCTGCACTCGGTCGGCGGTGGATGGGAATCGCGCGTACCCATCAGGCGTTTGCGATGAAATCGGCGACCAGGCGGTTGAACTCGTCCGGATGCTCGATCATTGCCCAATGCCCGCAGCGGTTCAGCAGCACGAGACGCGAATCCGGAATGTTCGCGAGCAGATACAACGACGTCTCGAACGACACCACGCGATCGTCGCGACCGTGGATCAGCAGCGTGGGCGTCTTGATCGCCGGCAGCAGTTCGGGCTTCACCCACTTCGGCAACGGCGCGCCGGCAGGCAGGCCCGCCACGTAATTGCTCAGGTGCTCGGGGCGCAGCAGCGCGGCATCCGAACGTGCCTGGCACAGTTCCGGCGTCGCAAAGCGCGCCTTGTCGTACACCATGATCTCCACCAGCCGGCGCATGTGCTCCGGCGACGGATCGCGGTACGCCTGGATCAGGACCTTGAGCCCTTCGGACGGGCCGTCGCCCGCACCGAACAGTGTGGGCATGCGGCCGACCGGCGGCCCCATCGTCACGAGGTGCGTGATGCGTTCCGGATGCTCGGTCGCGAGCCGCAACGACGTCTGGCCCCCCATCGAATTGCCGACGAAGGCGGCCCGCTCGATGCCCAGCGCATCCATGAACTGGATCGCCGCGTCGACATGGTCGAGCTGCTCGACCGTCGCCGAATCGGATTGCCCCCAGCCAGGCATGTCGACGGCGTACACGTGGAACTGCTTCGCGAGTGCATCGATATTGCCGCTGAAGTTGCTCCACCCCGTCGCGCCCGGGCCGCTGCCGTGCAGCAGGATCACGGGATGACCGCTGCCGGCCTCGTGGTAATGGAATTGCCAGTCCCGCGTCTTGACGGTGCGGCTGGTCTGAGCCTGAGTAAGCGCCATGATGGTTCCCTTCCCGAAAGTGATTGAGGTGTGTCGCCCTGACGTTGCGATCGCGCCCGAGCGTGGGGCGTCAGCCGCGCAGCAGGTCCGCGACGACGTGCGGAGGACGGTGCCCCCAGGTACTGAGCCGGTCCAGGTGCTGAACTTCCCAGCTGGATTCGTCGATGACGAGCCCGCCCCAGCCGAACTCGACGTTGAAGCCCGACGGCGTACGAACGTAGAAGCTGAACATCCGGTCGTTGGGGTGCATGCCGAGGCTCATCTCGAGCGGCTGCTTCGCTTCGAGGCAGCGGTCATGCGCGAGCCCGACGTCGCCGAGATCGGCGGCCTCGATCATGAAGTGATGCATGCGCTTGCCGAATGGCATGTTGGCGAACGCGACCGTGTGATGCCGCGGGTTGCAGCGCAGGAACGCCACGCTGGCGACGATGCCCGGCGCCACTTCCTCGTCGATGACGTCCGTCGTGCGGAAGCCGAGCAGTCCGTACCAGTCGACAAGCACGCGGCGGTCCGCGCCGTTCTCGATCAGCACCTGATGACCCGCGCCGATTCCACCGGTGACGAAGCGCGACACGCGTTGCGGAGACTGGAACGGCGTATCGGCGGCGGCCAGCCCGACATAGAGTTCGACGCGGTTGCCCAGCGGATCGGCCGTCACGGCGAGGCGGCGCACCGACCGTTGCGCGCACAACTGCGCATCGCCTTCGACGACGTCGTTGCCGGCTGCGCGCAACCGCCCGACGATCACATCGAGATCCGCGTCCGTTGCACAACCGAAACCGGTGAACGCGAGATCTTCGGCACGGCCCCGGACGATGATCCAGCGATGCGCCGCGTCGTCCATCCGCAAGCTCAGCATGTCGTCGGTGCGACTGCCGACCTGCATGCCGAGCAGGCCGGTCGCGAAGCGTTCCCACGCGGCAAGATCGCTTGCCTCGATGCCGACGTATCCGAGTTCCGTCACTGTACTCATCCTGATCTCCTTCATTGATTCGTCCCGCATCGGCTGACGGTGCGATCGGGTACGGCGAGGCCGCTCACGTCGGCGGCCGCGACGAACCGGTCCGGGCGCAGCGCGATCGCGCGCGCGCCGAACTTGCGCAGCCACGGCTGCAGCACACCGTCGAGATCGACGAATTCGTCGGGCCCCTGCGTATGCTCATGTTGCTGGCGCACGGCGATGTAGCGCGCGCCCAGCCGGTCCCATGCCGCCTTTTCGTCGTCGCTGAGCAGGCTGGCCGGATCGACGTCGTCGCCGAGGAGCACGAAGCCGTCGCCCAGCAGGTCGTCGAGCCGCGCCATCGCGCCGCGGTTGTCGCCCACCACCGGCTGCGGCACCATCCGACCGACGACGCTCTCGCCGCCGAGCGGGCCGCGCAGCCATCCGGCCGCGAGCACGGGGGGCGCAATCAACGGCGGCTCGGGCGCATCCGGGCCGGGCGGCACCGCCAGCGCGGCCTGCTCGTCTTCCGTCAGTTCCTGCTTGATGATGCGGCCGAGCTGAACGGCGAGCTGCGTGTAGAACATCGCGTTCGGCCGGCGTTCCGTCTCGTAGGTATCGAGAAAATCTTCGGATAACGTACCGTTCAGTACACCAGAAAGTTTCCAGCCAAGATCGAAGGCATCGCGCATGCCGGTCTGCATGCCGGCGCCGGCCCACGGCGGCATCAGGTGCGCGGCGTCGCCGGCGAGAAACGCACGGCCGGCGCGCCACGTATCGGCCATGCGCGTGTGATGCCGGTAGAACGCGTACTGATGGATCTCGACGTCGTCCTCGCTCACGCCGAGCGCCTTCAGCAGCGGCCAGACTTGCTCGTGGGTCGCGAAATCGGCCTCGCTTTCGCCGGGCTTGAGCGGCAGTTCCCAGCGATGATTGCCGCCGGACAGCGCGATATCGACCACGGGCCGTTCCTTGTCGGACCAGAAGGTCAGCAGGTTGCGATCCGGCCACCAGCGCTTCACGCGGCAGTCGATCACGATCCATTGCACGTCCAGCGTATCGCCGAGCAGCTTGATGCCCAGCATGCCGCGCGTCGCGCTGCTCCCGCCGTCGCAGCCGATCACGTAGCGCACGCGCGTGTCGTTCGTTTCGCCGGTGGCCGTATTTCTCGTGCAGACGGTGACGCCCGCTTCGTCCTGCGTCAGCGAGACCACCTCGAAGCCGTAGCGCACGTCGATCTCGCGTTCGTACTTCGCCGCGCACTCACGCAATGCCGCTTCCATCGTCGGCTGATAGATGTTGAAGAAGCGCGGCTTGATGCCGAGCGTCGACGGCGGGTGTTCGATGCGCATGATCTCGGTGCCGTCGTAGCGCATCCAGCGCAGCGCGCGCTGCGGATCGATGTGCTTCAGCACCGCCTCGTCGACGCCGAGATTCTGGAAGATCCGCATCGTCCAGTCGTTGACCGTCACCGCCCGCGCCCGCGGATAGATCTCGCGGTGCCGTTCGAACGCCACGCAGGAAATGCCGTGCCGGGCCAGCGTGAGCGCGGCGATGACGCCGGTCGGACCATAGCCAACGATCGCAACGTCGGCGTCGTACTCATGAGTCATGGGTTGTCTCCTTCTCCTGTAGTGCGTTCGCCACGCGGTGTGACGGTCCACGTCTTCGATGAACGGATTGTACCGATAGGTCCAAAACTGAAAATCTAGGGAAAACACGTATTGGACCAATCGGTACAATGCTTGGGGAGCGTATACTTTTGGAATGGACAATCCACAACAAATCGGTAACCGGCGCGGTCAGAAATCGCGCCAGGAAATCCTCGACGCGGCGGCCCGCGTCATGTCGGCCTATGGCTATGCCGGCACATCGATGTCGGCGCTGGTCGAAGCGACCGGCATCCCGAAGAGCGCGATCTACCATCACTTCGGTTCCAAGGCAGGCTTGCTCGCGGAAGTAATGGCGCAAGGCGCGCGCGGTTTCTTCGACGCGATGCGCAATGCGCACGAGAACCCGCCCGACGGCACGCCGCGCGAGCGGCTCGGCTGGTATCTACAGAAGACCGGCGAGGTCTTCCTGCACCGCGAGAATTTCCTGCGCCTGCTGTTCGTGATGGTCATGAGCAACGAGGCGGCGGAGCCGGAAGCGATGCAGACCGTCGTCGACGTGCGCACCGAAGGCCGCGACTACATGCGCGAGATGATTCGCAACGCGTTCAGCCAGGATGGCAAGGGCATGACCGCCGCCACCGCGGACGATCTCGCGTACTTCGGCATGATGGGTTTCGACGGCGCCTTCGTCTCGTTGCAGTCGGGCGATCCGAGATCGATGACAAAACACATGGCGCAACTGACCGATGCGCTCGTCGCGCTGGGCGAGGCTCGGGTCACCCCGGCCCGCAAGACGGCGGCTCCGCGCGCCACGTCGAAGCGCGGCTAGGCGCAGTTAGGCGCGCTGGCCGCGAGCGGGCAGACGCTTCGCGCCGTCCCGCCGCGCAGCATGCGCCGCGGAACGACCGTGACGCCGCCGTTCTACTCACCGGGCGATGCGCGCGAGACCACTCCGGGCTCACCAGAAGCTTCCGACGGGCGGACCACTGGGCAAGCACACGAGCGTTCGCCACCCGAATGTCGGGCATCGCAAACCCGAGCCGCATTTCGCCGGCTATTGACGGTAAACTCGTCCGCAATTCCCGTCTTCTACCCACCGCCCGCCGGGCGGCTCATTTTCCGGAGATCCATCATGCGAACCAGCGCCCGCAACCACTTCGCCGGCCAGGTCAGCGCCGTCAAGACCGGTGCCGTCAACGACGAAATCACGCTCCGCACGCAGGACGGCCTCGACATCGTCGCCGTGATCACCCACGGCAGCGCGGCTTCGCTGGGCCTCGCGGCCGGCTCGAAGGCATTCGCACTCGTGAAGGCGTCGTCGGTCATCGTGATGGTCGACGTCGACAGCAGCAAGGTGTCGGCCCGCAACTGCGTCGCAGGCACCGTATCGTCGGTCGTGAAAGGCGCGGTCAATTCGGAAGTCGTGATCAAGGCCGCGGGCGGCGCCGAGATCGTCGCGATCGTCACCAACGACAGCGTCGATCGCCTCGGCCTCGCGAGCGGCTCGGCCGCATCCGCGATCTTCAAGGCATCGAGCGTGATCGTCGGCGTCGAGTAAGCGGGTGACGATCGCGATGGCGATCCGTTTGGCACTGCTCATTCACACGAATCGCATCATGCGGCTGTCGGGCCGGTGCACACGATGACCGCCGCGTTCGATCACGCTCAACAGCGGGCGCTGGCGTCGCTGCTGTCCGCGGCGGCCAGCGCCGACACGCCCGATGCGCGCCTGTTCGGCGCGCTCGTTGCGGCACGCGCGCGCCGCAACGAACTCGGGCTGCTCGGCCTGTCTCACGCACAGCTGGCCGGCCTGCTGGCGCGACAGTTTCCGCGCCTGCCTGCGGCCGATACCGCGGCACTCATGACGCCGGCCTCAGTGGCGCTGCTGCCCTCCATCCACACGGCGTTCGTCGCGACGCTGCACGCGCGGCTGATGGACGACGCGAATCCCGCTGCCGACCGCGACGACGCCGGTTGCCTCGCGTCGATCATCGCGCACGCGTGCCTGCGCCCCGATCATCTGTGGCGCGATCTCGGGCTCGACGGGCGTGATGCGGTATCCGCGATGCTCGATCGCTATTTCCCCGCGCTTGCCGCGCGCAACGTCGCTCACCTGCGCTGGAAGAAATTCCTCGCACAGGAGGTGGCCGCAGCGCTCGATGTGCCGCCGGGCCCTGCCCCCGGGTGCCCGGGCTGCGAGGATTTCGGCTTCTGCTTTCCTCAGGCGCGATAGTCACCACGACGGCCGGTGCCGCCCATTCGATTCGCCGCATCGCCATCCGGAGCAACCGCGTTGACCGACGGCCGACGCGCGATTTCGAAGTCACCACCCGCTTCTACGAAGAACCGGAATTCGCTGAAACCTGACGCGACGACGGCGGGATGATCCTCAAGCACGGTGACCTGTCGCCGGCATGCTTTTCGCACCCCGAACGCGATCCGGCGACGAGCGGGTTCAGTTGCTGCTTCCGGCTTGCGGACGTCGGCGCGTTCTTCGACGACGCGCCCGCAGCCGGCATTCCGGAGCAGGCGACCGGCTGGCCACGTGCACACCGGCCGACGCACGAAGCCTGGGACGACACGGTCGGCGCACTGATCGATCCGGACAGTTCGCCGATCCGGTTGATCGAGACCGAAGATCAGGCTCACATACGCTGTGGCTGCCGCGATCGGGCGGTGCCGCAACCAGAGGCGCGCGCGATGCGGCGCATGCCCCATAAACGGTTACCTTGCGATCCGTATCGTCCGCCGTTCATGCCACGGTCAATGCCGGTGCCGATGATGAATGTCCGGAAAATGCGCATGGCTGTGCGTGATCGGCAGATGCACGTGCGGATGCGTGTGCGGTTCGTTGCCGTCGTACGCAAAATCGTGCGCATGCTGGTGATGTTCGTCGTGCCGATGGCGGTGCGTGTGCTCGAGCCGCTCGTGCGCATGCGTGTGTTCATGCCGTTCGCGAACGTGCAGCCAGATGCCGAGCGCCATCAGCGCGGCGGCGATCCAGAACGTCGCGGGCGGCAGTGCGGGCCAGATCAGCAGCGACAGCACGACGCCGAACAGCGGCGCGATCGAGAAATACGCACCGGTGCGCGCGCTGCCGAGATGACGCAACGCGACGACGAACAGCACGAGGCTGATCCCGTAGCCGCCAAGCCCTGTCAGCATCGCGGCGGCCGTGACCGGGACAGCCGGCAGCGTCGCACCGGTCGCCAACGCGATGCCGATGTTCACGGGTCCGGCGATCAGCCCCTTCACGCACGCGATGACCATCGCGTCGTTCGCGGCGACCTTGCGGGTCAGGTTGTTGTCGATCGCCCAGCACAGGCATGCGCCGACGATCAGCAACGCGCCGACCGGTATGCCGGCCCGGCCCGGCGTCCACGACAGCAGCGTGCCGCCGGCGACGATCGCGACCATCCCGAGAAACACCTGCGTATCCACGTTCTCGCGAAACACGACCCACGCGATGACGGCCGTCAGCACGCCTTCGAGATTGAGCAGCAATGCGCTCGTTGCTGCGGGTGTGCTCGACAGCCCGAGCATCAGCAAAGCCGGGCCGGCCACGCCGCCCGCCACGATCGCGCCGGCCAGCCACGGCAAGTCGGCGCGCTGCAGCGGCGCGGCGTCTGCGGTCGGTGCATGACGGTTGTGCAGACGACGAAGCAGGATCCCGATACCGAGCCCGACGCCGCTGCCGAGATAGAACAGGCCGGCGACCATGAACGGCGACATCGCGCCGATCAGCGCCTTGGCGAGCGGTGTCGCGGCGCCGAACAGCGCGGCAGCGGTGAGCGCGACGAGAATCGCGGAATGTCTCGAGTGCATGATCCGGTTTGAATTGACGTTGAAAGGCGCCGGCCGTGGCGTCGAGTCGTGTCGCAGTCGGCTTTCAGTACCTTTCGAAATGCAAGCTGCATCGCACCGGCCAGCTTGCTGCGCGACCCCACGACCCGGTCGGGATTATCGCGCGTCATCATGTCACGATGACCGGGTGCGAACATCCACACGCCAATCGACGGCTCCGGCACGACTTTATTTTAGGAAACCGAATTAATTGAATGAAGCGTGGCCGCGTTGAGGATGGGCGTACCGTCCATGCGCATACGACAACGTCGACACATCGCGCATGCAGCGCCGATCGACGAACTTTCTTCGTCCGGCGCGTGGTCGGTTCAAGGCGGGATGGATAAGGGCCCGGCACGTCGAGCGCCGGTGGGTGCGGTCCTGACCTGCCTCTGCCGAGGCAGGTCAGCCTGCCGTGTCATTCGCCGCACACGAAATGCATGCGAGGCAGCGCCGTGCGGGATGCAGCGGCGCGGTGCCGGTTACTCGTTTCCGGCCGTTTGCTGCTCGACCTGCGGCGCTGCGTCGGCTTGCGCCTCCACGTTCGCCGGTTGCGGATCGGCTGCGGCGGCCTCGGCTTGCTGCTCGGCCTTCGGCTGCTGCGGCGCGCCCTTGGCCGATTGCGCCGCGCCCTTGCCGGGGCGGCGAGCCTTCAGCCGGCGCGCCCGCGCAGCGTCGTCATGCGTGACGCGCCCTGCTTCGTTGCCCTGCAGATCGACCCGCACCGCGTCTTCGACGAGGCACGACCAGTAACGGTTACCACGGCACCACGTCGACATCGCTTCGCGCAGTTCGGCTTCGTTGAGCCCGACGGCCTGTGCTTCACGTGCGAGGTCGTCCCAGATACCGACCTTGAGCGGCACTTTAGGGGCCGGATTCTTCGGGAACGCACGTGGAAACTTACGCTGCAGTTTGCCAATCGCAACGATGACCGGATCCACCGGCGCCGACGGCTTCGCCGAAGCGGGCTTCGCGCGATGCGGTGCTTTGCCGCCGGCCGCAGCCGGCTTGGCGCCACGCTGCGGCTGGTCACCGGACTTCGGCTTCGCGCCGGTGTCCGCCGGCGCTGTCGGCCGCTTCGCGTTGCGCTCCTGCTTGGCCTTCGCTGCGAGCTGCGCCCGCAATTCGGCAAGTTGTTCAAAACCCATAAATTCAATCCACCAGGAATATAAGGTGTGGTTCGTGCGGCCATGCCGCGCGGCGCAAAAGCTTCGCCGCCATGCGGGCGACCCGTCTGCCGCCGATGCGGAACACAACGGGGCCGCATCGCGCACGCCACTCTGTTTTCAGGCACCCGGCCACGATGCCGGACAAGGCAGGAGTGGAAGTATACCGGTACGCGCGACGGCCGGTTGACTCGCTGGTCTGCATTGGCCCGATTCGGGGCACCGGAAATGCGTCCGTGCGGTCGTGTTGCGCATTATATGGATACGTTTCCGGAAGTCACGCCGTTCATCCGCTTCGGCGGAAATCGGGGCCATCTTGCGCATGGCGATCGACCCGGCCGCACCGGTCGACACCACGCGCGCGCTGTTCCGCCGCGGGACGTCGAACGCGATCGTGCCGCCTTGGGGCGTCGCGAGCCTCGCACGACTCGGCATCCCGGAAAACACCGTCGGCCGCGTGCGACGCAACGATCACGGCAACGCGAGACGCACGACGATGGACCCGCGCAAGTATCGCGACGTGCGGGTCCCCCTTCGATGACATCGGTGCCCGTACACGACTCGTTGCGCGCGCATCGATCCCGTGGCGTACGAGGATGCCGAAAAGTGCGTAGTATGGCCGGATCGATGTCGTCGGCAACCTGCTCCGGCCGTTTCGCTGCGCACCTGGCCAGGCCAGCCGTCGACATCCCTGCCTGCGAAAAGAACCGGTTGTACGAAACGGAGCAGATACATGGTTCCCCCACCCGACATTCCGCACGACGGCATCACGCGTGAGGAAATTCACCATCGGCAGATCGACATGCGCGGCTATCGGCGCAGCGACGGCCAGTTCGAAGTAACGGCCTGCCTCGCGGATCGCAAGACCTTCGATTTCACGCCACCAGGCGGCACGCGGACGGTCGCTGCGCTGTCGCCGATCCACGACCTCGGCGTGACGCTGGTCTTCGACGCCGACATGGTCGTCCGCGCCGTATCGACGTTCCTCCGGTCGCATCCGTATGAGCAGTGCCCGGGCGGCGGCGACTCGCTGCAGGCACTCGTCGGACTGAGCATCGGTGCCGGCTGGAACAGCGAGGTTCGCAAGCGCCTGCCGTCCTGCGACACGTGCACGCACCTGAAGGAATTGCTCGGCCCGATCGCCACCACGGCCTACCAGACGATGGTCGGCATGCGGAAGTCATCGCTCGAGGCGCGCGACAGCGAGGGAAAGCCGCTCAAGATCGACAGCTGCCATGCCTATGGCGCATCGCGCGATCTCGTGAAACGACTTTGGCCCGAATACCATCGGCCTTCGGCGGCGACAAAAGGCAGCTAAGGGCCCGGCATTCGGCCAATCCGGTGCCGGCAGGATCGGTGCCGCACGAGCATGCACGGGTGGTGTGCACCAACGTGCTGCTTCGCCCCGGCCTCGCTCCGCCGGCCGTCGCGGTCACGGCGCGGGTGATCAGAAAACGCCCAGCGCGAGTCCTGCTGCAAGACCGGCGCCCAGTTCGGCGCAGCGCGCGAGGTCATCGCCGTCGATCGTCTTCGCCGCGAGGATGCGCTCCGGCGTCTGCGCGTGCGTACAGACGATCAGGCCCGGCGCCACGTTCTTCAACCGCCATCCGGTCGCGATCCGGTCGATCTGGCGCAACGCGTTCTGTCCGTCACTTCCCGCGCAGATCATCACCGCATATGGGCGGCCGTTCACGCGATCGAGCGCCGCGTAGTAGCAGCGGTCGAAGAAATCCTTCATCAACCCGGACATGGCCGCGAGATTCTCCGGCGTTGCGAACAGGTAGGCGTCGGCGGCAAGCACGTCGGCGGCGCTCGTCGCGTCAGCACGCTGCAGCCTGACGTCGACGCCAGGTTGCTCGCGCGCCGCGCCGGCAGCCGCTTCGGCCATCTGCTGCGTGCCTCCGGTCATCGTGTGATAGACGATCAACAGCGTCTTCATGCGTCGTCACTCGCGTTCGGTTTCAGGTGCGCCGGCGGCATCGCCGGTTTCCGCTGGATGGTCCGCCTGCATATGCGGCGGTTCCGCGTTCGCTTTCGCGGATCTGCCGGTTTGCCGGCTCGTCGGTGCCTGGCGCGCATCGATCATGCGCATCGCGCCGGTTTCGATCCGCGCCTGTTCGACCGGATGCACGATCAGCTCGTTTCACCGCGTGATGCGTCGCGGTCTTCCGGTCGCGCGTAGTACGCGAGAAACATGTCGGCAGCGGATTCCGCGACTTTTCGTTGCTCGGCCGCCTCAAGCGGCGGCTGGCCCATCGTTATCTGCGGCCAGAACGCGAATACCTTCACGACACCGTGCAGCTGATGCGCGGCAAACACCGGATCGGTGACGGCCAGGCGTCCGGCCGCCGCGGCCGTTCGCACCCAGGCCGTCATGTCTTCCTCGCGCTCGCCGAGACGCTCGACCATGTCGCGCGCACGTTCCGGCGAATGGATGGCCGCACCGATCGCGACGCGTGCGAGCGCGAGAAATGCTTCGTCGCTGAGCAGGCGCATCTTGCGATCCAGCAACGCAAGCAATTGCTCGCGCAGCGGCACGTCGGCACGATAGGTCGGCGAACTGCCGGTTCGGGTCGCCTCCCACAATTGTTGCAGGATCGCGGCGAACAACGTTTCCTTGCCCGGGAAATGGTTGTAGACCGTGCGCTTCGACACGTCCGCACGCGCGGCAATGCGGTCCATGCTGGTCGCGTCGTAACCCGATGCGAGAAATTCCTCGATGGCCGCGTCGACGATGGCCGCGCGCTTTCGATCGGTCAAGCGCTGAGGGGGCGTGCTGGTATCCATTCAGAAATTTTACACCGGGCAGTTTACTTATCCCAAAAATAAACTACACTGTCCAGTGTACTTTATTCTCCGGACGAACCGACATGGCATCGCCTCTCGTTTTGATTCATCGCATTCTGGGTTTTGCGGCCGCCCGACGCGGCCGCGCGCTGTCTGGCGGCTCGCCGCAGCACAATGGCGAGCGCTTCAGCAATGTCGCGCCGCGGCCGGTCGAGGGATTGGGCAAGACGCTCGGGATCGTCTGGAACATGCTGTTCAACAAGCCACGCAATACCGTCCCCGTGGGCGTGCTGCCCATCGATTCATTGACCCGCGCGGAACTCGATGCGGCCCCCGATCGCAGCCTGTACCGGCTTGGCCATTCGACGCTGCTGCTCAAGCTGCGCGGCGAATTCTGGCTGACCGATCCGGTGTTTGCCGAGCGCGCGTCGCCGTTTCAGCGCGTCGGCCCCAAGCGTTTCCATGCGCCGCCGATCGCACTTGAAGATCTTCCGCCGCTGCGCGGCGTGATCCTGTCGCACGACCACTACGATCACCTTGACCGCGACACGGTGCTCGCGCTCGCGGCAACCACCGGTGTGTTCGTGACCACGCTGGGCGTCGGCGACCGCCTGATCGAATGGGGCATCGACGCGAAGAAAGTCCGTCAGCTCGACTGGTGGCAGAGTGTCGACGTGGCCGGCCTGACACTGACCGCGACACCTGCCCAGCACTTTTCCGGGCGCAGCCTGTTCGATGGCAACAGCACGCTGTGGGCGTCCTGGGTCATCGTCGACGACGACTTGCGCGTGTTCTTCAGCGGCGACACGGGCTACTTCGACGGTTTCCGGGCGATCGGCGAGCGCCTTGGGCCGTTCGACATCACGCTGATCGAAACAGGCGCATACGATGCGCAATGGCCTTACGTGCACATGCAGCCGGAAGAGACCGTGCAGGCGCACATCGATCTGCGCGGACGCCGGCTGGTTCCGATCCACAACGGTACGTTCGATCTCGCGATGCACCGCTGGCAGGAACCGTTCGAACGCGTCACGGCGCTGGCAATCGTGCGGGGCGTCGAGCTGTCGACGCCCAGGATGGGCGAGCGCCTCGCGCTCGACGCGCCGCACCGGGGCGAGCGGTGGTGGCGCACGGTGGACGAGCGCGTGACGTCCGTTGCCACGAAATCGCGCCGCTGGTCGCTTTGCGCGTCGCAAGCGACGAAGTAGTCCCACCGGTCGTTGCGCATTTTTCCCGGGCGCGCAGTCATGCCGCGAGTCCGGGAGGCGCGTTGCCGGCGTACCCGCACGCCGGCGGCCCGCCTATAGACCCGATCACCTGAGTAGAGAAGTCATGCATCCGGCACCCGGCCAATCAGACGCCGCTATCGCTGCGCTCGACCTTGCAGCCCCCCGTTCAACCAGCCATAGCCGGGAGAACGATCTGCGGCAAACGCTCGCAGAGCGCGTCGCCAGGTGGACAGAAGGCGTCGACCACCTCACCACGGCCATTCCGAACCTGAGCCTCCATCGAAGGGAAGCGACAACGCAACCGATGGACTGCATGGTCGAGCCGAGCTTCGGTCTCGTCGTTCAAGGCACGAAGCGGATCATTCAAAGTGGGGACGTGTATCTCTGCGACGCCAACCGCTTTTTGATCACGTCGCTCGACTTGCCCGGATCGACGCAGGTCATCGAGGCCAGCCGTGAAAGACCGTTTCTCGGCATCGGGCTCAAGCTTGATTTTCGCGTCATGGCCGAACTGATGGCACAGGTCGCAGCGGATCAAGAGGAAGCTCCCGCAGGGCGCGGCCTCGTCGTCGGCGAGATGAACGAACCGCTCTACGACGCGGTGAACCGGTTGCTGACGTTGCTGGATGACCCGAACGCCATTACCGTTCTCGCACCGTATGTCGAGCGGGAAATCTACTATCGGCTGCTGACGAGCGACCAGGGTGGCCGTCTCCGTCAAATCGCGTCCGCCGGCAGTCAGGGCAACCGGGTGTCACGGGCGATCCAGTGGTTGCGAACCCATTACGACGAGTCGCTGCGAGTCGACGATCTGGCGGCGCAGGTTCAGATGAGCAGTTCGACCTTCCACCACCACTTCCGTCAGCTCACCGGCATGAGTCCACTGCAATACCAGAAATGGATGCGGCTCAACGAAGCACGTCGGCTGATGTTGTCCGAGCGGCTCGACGCAGCGTCGGCATCGTTCCGGGTCGGATATGCGAGCCCGACCCAGTTCAATCGCGAATACAGCCGGTTGTTCGGCAATTCGCCGCGGAGAGATATCGATAGCCTGCGGAGCGGGGCGGACGTCGTTCTGTCGGTGGCAGCGACTTAACGATCGCGGGACGGTACCGGAGAGATGAAAAGCCGATCGTGGTGATACCCGCACATTGGGTGGATCGGCTTCACGCGTGAGGGATCGATCCGGGTGAGTCAGTCGAGCGCAGCGGGATGAGCGCTTCTTGCCAACTCAGGATTGATTGGTCGGAGCCCGGCTGGGAATCGCTAATTGAGTATCGAGCGATGGGTGGGTGTCTCGCGACGTCGAACGTGTACCCGAACTCCGAGCATCAATCGGCCACATGCAAGCCGGCTCATAGCGACCTCATGCGCTGATGAGGGTTTCGCCCCTGCAACGATCGAGTCGTCTTACTTTCCTCCGGACGCTCGACCACAAATTCTTTGGTGCCGAGATTCCTGCGGCACGCTTCAATCCAACGAACGGTGCAACTGGAGCATGCGTTGTCACGTGACAACTCGCGATGATCACTGGCGCGGCACATCTAACCAGCAACTCGAAACCGGCCGTCATGTATGTGATTTGCGGCAGTTCGAATTGCCTCCGATGTCCGGCCAGCAGAAAATTGTTTCAAATACCACAAAATACATATCAAACGAGACGATTCTTGATGTCTTCGCGCAAACGTCCGAGCGCGGAACGCGAAATGATCATACGCCCCTATTTACAGGGATGATCTCATCAATTTTGCGTGAAACAACATGAAGAATATGGCACAACCCATTGCTGGACAAGGATTTCCACGAACACCGCATTTCTAGAAAATGTTCCACGATCCGGCTCGTTTGAGTTGTCTGATGGCCCTTAGTGCTGGAATTTGTCGTCAATCGGGGCCTCGGATACACGACGGTTGTGTAGAAGCGCCTGACTGCGTTGGCCGTCAGGCTGGGTACTCGTGACAAAGCCATACCCTCCCCTGCCGGCCACCGGATGCGACGAAGTTGGGTTGGAGCCCCGTCATAAATGGGGACACATCAAAACATCTGCGACACACATCGTGAGGTGTCGTTCAGCAAGCCGACCGGCACGTCTCCGCTGGGACTGGAATGTGGCTAGCCAGCGATGAACGCAGGGGACCTAAACCACTTGATGAACCAGACTCTGAGACGAAGGTGTATCCCAACCGACATGCAGCGCACGTACCATTTCGACACCCAAGTTCACCAATACAACTTCCCAGTTGTCACGTGACAACTCACCACCCAACCCGCCCGGTAAACTGCACCGCGCGACGATCCAATGGTGGCAAACCGCTCCTTTAACGATCTACCTGTTCGCACCCAATGGAGTTCGACTAAAAACTCCTTCTGAGAGGTGGCTCAGTGCTGACACCGCCTCCCGTTCCAAGTCGATTGTCACGTGACAACTCGCCTCACTGGAAGTAGTCGCGCCAAGCCCAATGCGGATATTGGGCATTGAAATGCTCTCGCCATATCCGCAAGCGCGATCGAATCAACGACTTGCTGGTGCCGGATGGCGCCGAGAAGAATCAAATCCCCGAGACTTGTCACGTGACAACCAGCTCTACCGACGGCATCCGTGCAACCAAGTTACTGGAATCACAGCGAGCTCCGTCGGAAGCAAAAGAAGATCGAGCGACTAATCTCTACGCGCTTACTCTGGCATCGACGTTGAAGTCCGCCGAGTTTTCTCTCGATCTTTGCCCATCCTTTTCGAGTGTGATCGTCAATTTTATTTTTACTCGACTACCAACTACGACTGCCTCGTTAGCCATTCGGCCCACTTGTCACGTGACAACCACATCGATCACAAAGACATGCATCGCATCGAAGGCTTTTCTGGACATTTTGATAATAACTGCATATATTACGCAAAACTCCGTGGAGGAATTTAATGGCTTTCAAGATCGCCGTCAGTAATCAAAAAGGTGGGACTGGGAAGACAACCATTTCCGTCAATATCGCGGCTGCGTTCGAGGCCGGCGGCAACAAGGTCGCCCTGATCGATGCCGACCCTCAAGGCACGTCCGTCCGGTGGGTGACGAGCGGCGAGAACACGCTGCCGATGACGGTCCTTTCGCTGGCCCCTGCCGGTCGCGGCATCGGCGGCGAGATCAAGAAGCAGGACGCGAACTTCGACGTGATCGTCGTCGACTGTCCCGGCAACCTCGAAGATCCGCGAATTGCATCCGTGCTCGAAGTCGCCGATTTCTGCCTCGTGCCGCTGTCGCCGTCGCCGGCCGATCTCTACAGCACCGTCGCGATGATCCGCATGATCGAGTCGATGCGCTCCGTTCGTAACCCAAATCTTTCTTCTGCATTAATGCTGAATAGTGTTAATGGAAAAACTAAAATGCGTGAAGAAATTTTAAAGATTCTAAGGGCAGAAGAAATAGGGGAACATCTGCTCGACAGCCAGATCGCGCAACGCGAGGTCTACCGTCAGACGTTTGCGCTCGGCACCACGATCCATCATCACAATCGGTACCTGAAGGGCCTGAAAGAAGCTCGAGCGGAAATCGAAAAGCTGGTCACGGAAATGGCCCAATACATCGCGTCGACGCGCGCTACCGGAGCCGCCCATGGCTAAGGACACCTCGAAAGACAAGAAGCCGACCGGCAACCTGCATCTCGCAGCCGGCCTGCTGCGCGGACTCGCGCAGGAAAATGCGGCGCTCGAAACGCGGCTGCCCGAACCGGCGGCCACACCGAATACCGTCGTCGACACGGCACCCGCCAACGCCCCGGCTGCGGCCACGCCCGCCGGCACGTCGGATCTTGGCGCGCCGCAGAAGGTGCTGGTCAAGGATTGCATCCCGAACCCGTTCAACCCGCGCGTGTTCTACTCGGAGTCGAGCCTGCACGAGCTCGCCCTGACGCTGAAACGGGAAGGGCAGATCGAGCCGATCAAGGTGACGCGGCTCCCGGAGTTTCCCGGCAAGCTCGTGGTGATCGACGGGCAACGCCGGCTCCGCGCGACGAGCATCAACGGCGATGAAACCATCAACGCCACGTTCCGCACCGACCACACGCCCGAGCAACTCTATACGATCGCGTATCGCGCGAACCACGACCACGAACGCCAGACAATCTTCGACGATGCGGTCGCGTGGAAGCGTCTCCTCGACGAGAAGGTCTTTTCCGACCAGAACACGCTGGCGGAAAAGATCGGCAAGGACAAGGCGTCGATCAGCAAGACGCTGTCGCTCAACGCGCTCCCGAACACGCTCCTGGAACGGATGGCCAGCGCGAACGACGTGGTCGGCCTGCAGGCGGCGTACTTCCTGAAGCTGATCTTTGAACGCCTGGGTGAGCCGACGGCCGACCGGCTGCTGACGGCCGTGATCGACCGGAAGAAATCGGTTCGTGATCTCGAGAATTTCCTGCGTGCACAGAGCGACGGCAGCAAGAAAGCGGGACGCACGCGTTACAGCGTTCGTCACGACTTCGCGCTCGAATCGCGCGCGATCGGCCAGTTGAAGACCTACCCGGACGGGCGTCTGGATCTGCAGCTCAAGGGCGTCGACGCATCGCACCAGGAGGCGCTCGCCGACAAGCTCAAGACCGTCATCGATGCGTACGTTGCCGAACTGGCAGCGGCCACGCAACAGTAACGCGCCAAAAGCAGAAGGCCTCGCATCCGCGTTGCATCGCGAAGCCGGACGACGACGTCCGGCGCGCGATACGCACCCGGCTGCGAGGCCTCGTTCAGTTGCCTGCGAGACTGCTTTTCAGCAGGAATTCCAGCAAGTCGTCCGAGGTCGGTTCGCCCCACGTATCCAGCGCCAGCCATCGGAAAAAGCTGGTCTGCGCGAGCTTGCTCGCCTTCTTCTTCGGCGACAGCGTCAGGTCCTTCGAGCCCGCCACCGTCTCGTTGTAACGATCGATCAGCTTGGTCTGGTCGTCGATCTCCAGTTCGCGGAAATACGCGCCGGCTTCCTCGACCTTCGCCGCCAGATATTTGTCGCGAATCTGCTCCTGCTTGCTCTGCGCGGACTCTTTCGCCGGTGCGGCCGCCTCCGTTCCCTGTCCGTCGGCCAGCGTGTAGCCGTGCGTCAGCGCCTTGCGGAAATACGCGGCGACATTGTCGACCGGCGCCGCATTCTTCTTCGTAGTCCGATTGAGCGTATAGGCAATCGCCGCCCTGATGCGCTGCACGCCGTACTGCGTAATCAGCCGCCGCGCTTCCGAACGCGGAATGCCGAACTTGGCGACCTCCTCGACCAGCGCTTCGTTCTTGACGTCGCCGTCCTCCACCGTATCGGCGCTCTGCTTGCGCGTCACCTTGAACTGGACGGCTTCCACGCTCCGGCCCGACTTGTGTTCGATCAACTCGAGCGTGTGATCCGATACTTCGTTCACCTCCTGAATGCACGGCACCAGGACCTTGCTCTTGAACAGCTTGTATTCCTTGTACGACTGCGACGCCTTGTCCTGACCCAGAATGAGGTCGCGAAATTTCGGCAGCGGGATCTTCGCGGTGATGCCGATCCCCTCGTAGCGCACGGTGTTTTCCCACAACGCGAGCGAGTGCGACCGCCGGAACTCGCGGGCGATCCGCATATCGATCAGTGCGTAGATCTCGGGGTTGAGCAACTCGCTGCGAATCTGGTCGGAGAAGCTGTACTTCAGCACCGATTGCTCGAGCTCCGCGCCGGCAAGCAGGCCCGACGCTTTCCAGACCGTCGAGCGATCCGCGGCCAGGTAGTCCCAGTTGACGACGGTACTGATCAGCGAGTTGACCGTGTCCTTCACGTACTTCGTGTTGTTGCTGTTCAACCCGCTCTCGTGCGAAAGCGACGCGATCGAGATCGAGAAGCTCGTCCGGCCCGGCTCGAACGCCTCCTGCCGAAGCGCGTTCTTGATCAGCGAGCTGAACATCTTGCGTTGCTGCAGACCGATCTTTCCGGACTTGGGTGCGATATGAATCGCCTGGACCGCCTTGCGCAGCAAGTCGGGAGGCTCGGGTGTCTGAAACAGCGAAACCTGTTTGTCTGAGCCTTTGCTTGCGGGCTTGCGCGGCATCGTAATGTCCGGATAAGGTGACCTTGTTGATAGCGGACTTTATACCTTTTCGCGTCGAGGAGCAACGCCCCTGTTCCTGCTTTACTTGTACTATCGTGGCTAACCTCCAGATTCGAAAGGAAAATTCACAATCGGACAATCTGTGCGGAGCCCCATATCCATCTACCTTTCGACAAAAATGCCTCCCACAAGCCACTACCTTAGATACCCGGACACGGAAACCCGGCACGAGATTTGCCCTCGGGAAGGTAACCATCCATGGGAAGCAAATGCGCGGAATCGAGATCGTTGGGCGAAATCGTGGTGCCCTGCAGCACGGTCGTGTTTTCTTCCCACAACTTGCTACCTTCATCGATTCCCACAGGTGGGTACCTATCGATCCGCGTCAGCTGCGTTGGCAGCGCGGATTTTGGCCCTGAAGGCAGACATCGCTCCCATAAACGGCAACCAGTTGTTTTCCCCATAAATGGCTACCTGTCCGTGCCATCGATCCTGTCCATGGGAAACCCGCCGCCGGGAATCTTGGTGAAATGCAATCGAGCAGCCACAAATACCCCCCATAACCGGGTACCTTAGAGGTTCCCCATAGCCGACTACCACAAGAAAAACGCTGTGCACCTGCCCATTCACGGATCGAAAAAAGGACCCCATAAAAGGCTACCTGCAGGGATTCCCATAGACGACTACCCAACACGTTTCCAGGCCAATTTCCCATAACCGGGTACGCTTACCCCATATCCACAACCCCGATTCCCCACAACGCGGTACCCCAAACCCCAAATCCACAGACCTTAAACCCCAGACCCTTCCACCTGTGCTCCCATAAATGGGTACCGAACACCCTTCAAACCCTTGTCAGATAAGGCTGTGAGCCGTCTAAAAGTAGTTAAAGAAGTAAACGTGGTTTACAAAAGATGTAAACACACGTGCGCCTCCACAAAAAGACGAGCCCCATAAACCGCTACCAATGGGTAGCCGTCTATGGTGTAGAAAGCACCGCGATGCTTCGATTCAGCCCTGGGAAACCCTGGCCGGGCTCCTGGATCCACAGTGGTTTCAGGCCCGACAAGGCTCCCAGAAGAGGTGAGTACACACTCACATCAACGGAAACGTAGAAACCTATGGGAGAAAAACCTCTGTTTACAGACACAGGTTCCCATTTATGGGATCAAAAAAAGCCGGCGCCGCGACCTTTCGAGCTCCCCTTGTCGGCCAGCCAAGCCAATCAGCGACCGGAAACGCTGATCTCTTCGGTCTCGTTCACAGCAGCTTGAAATCATCCGGGATGGCGGGCGAAGGGTTTTTTTGCACTCGTGCGTCGCTGTCGGCAGACAAGTTTTTTCGATTGCCTGCCTGGGTCTCTCGTCAAATTTAGCCTGTGAGCTGTGCACAGAGGAAATCGACGCGCGTCGCTTCACCGCCCCAAAGTCTTCCAACTTTCTACCTTTGAAGTCGCCAACCGAAGATCAATGCTGTGCCCCCGGGGCGCAAGGAGAGATCCAGGAACGGCTTCCGCCGATGAACTGGGTTGTCGGCGCCTCCAATGCATGCGGCCGGCTCCTGAAGCGATCTGATGCACAACGTGAACCAAAGTGAAGATACGGGTGACCACGAAGCTCACCGCACTCGAATTCGAGCGACGATCCCGAACATGCTCACCGTCGAACCCTTCCGAATCCCGTAAAAGCTCACCGACCAGACGAGACCACAGGAATCGGCCCGCTGTGCGGGCAACGCACCCGTCGGGATGCCGGCCGGTCAAAGCCGCGGAATCAAAAACCTGTGGTTCGGGCGTGTTGTGCGAGGCGTTGCTGAGCAGAATCGGACGGATCACAGACGTTCCCGCAACCTCGACGCTACGTGCCACCCTCGCTCGACGGGTATCCCAACATCGGTGCGGTACCGTCTGCGGAGTCGTGAAATGATTCCGGCGGATGTCTTCACCGCACGCGACGCGTCCACGCCTTTTGTCAGACAGACCACAGGACCACACCACACGGCGATGCGTTTACCGGCTCAGGTAACCCTGCGCATCACAGTTCATCGATTGGTTGCCGGGTCGAGCGCCGCGCGCTGTGGCAATGCGCATTGCGTGTGCCTTGATCGCCGTAAAACCGATTCGTGGTCGTTTATGGGAGGAACCGCCGCTTGAACCGCGGCGACCGGCAACGTGATGCACAGGTCGACTGCTGCTGCTGTGATCGCGATTGGTCGGATGACGGACAGTCAAGTGCAAGCCCGCCGGCAACACCGCCGATGAAACAGTCATTGGACCCTCGCATCGCACCGCGCTGTGCGTAAATGACCGATCCGCGTCGCAGAAGCGCGGCTACATCGAACGTTTTCAGTTACTGCAACAGCGCGATACGCAGTTCCTGCAGTCCCCCCGGTGACGGTCGAGCGGCGTTCACATCTTTTCCCATACGTGTATCCCAATTCCGCTGCCACGACGACGCCACATTTTTCGCGACGCGGTTATGATGCACAGGTCCCGATTACGGCATGACGACCAATCGGGGCAGGGGCGGTATCTCGATGGTCTTTCAATCCGTGATAAACCAGAAAAGAGAGTTCAGCGATGCGAATCCAGATCAGAAAACTCACGCTGGCTGCTACCGCAGCCGCGTTCCTGTTCGGCTCGGCAGTTCCCGCGTTTGCACAGACCGACGCCAGCGCGCCTACCGCACAGGACGCCAAGGCGGCGAAGAGCCAGGCACGCAAGGCGGCCAGGGCGCAACACAAGGCAGAGCGCAAGGCTGCACGTGCAAAGAACAGCGCCGAGCTGAAGAAACTCGAAGATGCCGGTTACAAGCCGGCGGCCAATGATCCGAACTATCCGCAGAACCTGCAGAACGCGGAGAAGAAAGCCGCCGGCGCTGGTCAGTAAGCGTCGTCCGGGGCAAGCCGCGGTTCGATCCGCGGCTTGCCGTATGCGTCGCGTCCCCGCGGCGCACATCGAAACCAACCTTCCTGGTCTCGACAAGCGCAAACGCGTTCCACACGCTTGCGTTATTTGATTCGCATTCCTGTACGTCTCGACGCGCACGACCCGCACATCGCCGCAGTCAGTGCCGCCCGCCTAGCGCAGACGCGTTGCCCGTCACCTTCAACCAGTCCTTGAACGCCCGCACCGCTTCGTCGTTCGCGCGTGCGGAGGCCACGTACGTGAAGTAGCGCCACGGCGGCAGCGCCGGTTCGCTGAACGGCTGCACGAGCCGACCTTCGGCGATGTCGTCTGCGACGAGGGCGATCGGCCCCATCGCGACGCCGAGCCCGTCGAGCGCGCCTTGCAGCGTCAGGTAGAAATGCTCGAGCGTGAGCGAGTGTCGGGGCACGAGATTCGGATGTCCGGCTGCCGCGAGCCATTCGGGCCACATGCCGGGATAGGTCGCCGCATGCAGCAGCGTGAAGCCGGCGAGATCGGCGGGCGTATGCAACGGCCGCCCCTCCAGCAGCTTCGGCGCACACACCGGCAGCCGGACTTCGGACAGGAATTCCTCGGCAACGTAACCGTCGATGGCCTGGGGGCCGCCGCGAACGATCAGGTCGACCTTGTCGCGCAGCTTTTCGATCGGCTCGTTCGACGTCGACAGCCGCACCTCGATGGCTGGATGGGCAACCTGGAATGACGACAGCTTCGGTACCAGCCAGCGCAACGAAAACGTCGCAGGTGCGCTCACGCGCAGCACGCGCTGCTGCGCATGGCCGAAATGCTGTGCGGTGGCGAGCGCGATCCGGTCGAACGACGCACCGACCTCGGCGAGATACGCGCGGCCGGTGTCGGTCAGTTCGACCCGCCGGTTATGGCGTTCGAACAGCGGCCGCCCAAGCCACGCTTCCAGTTGCTGCACATGCCGGCTGATCGCACCGTGGGTCACGCACAGTTCGTCGGCGGCCAGCGTGAAGCTGCCGAGGCGCGCGGCGGCTTCGAACGCACGCAGCGAGTTCAACGGAGGGAGTCGTCGGGCCATTGCATCATTTCGCGTGAAATTTACTCACACGATAGTTCAGGTTTAATCGTTTGATCGGGCGTTCAAGCTCCGCCAATATGGCACACAAACGGCCGGCTCGGCCGAACGATTGTCTGAATTTCTCACATGGAGTGCGGAGCATGCCGAACGTGGTGGTCGTGGGTGCCCAATGGGGCGACGAAGGTAAGGGGCGCGTCGTGGACTGGCTGGCGGCACAGGCCGATCTCGTTGCACGCTACAACGGCGGCCACAACGCGGGTCATACGCTGGTCGTCGGCGGCAAGACGTACAAGCTCGCGCTGCTGCCGAGCGGTGTCGTGCGCGGCAAGCGCGGCGTGATCGGTAACGGCGTGGCGCTCGATCCGGAGGCATTGCTCGCGGAAATCGGGCGGATGGCCGAGCTTGGGCTGTCGGTGACGCCGGACAACCTGTCGATCGCCGAGAACGCGACGCTGGTGCTGCCGATCCACCGCGCGATCGACGAGGCCCAGGAGCGTCTGCGCCGCGAGCCCATTGGCACCACGCTGCGCGGGATCGGGCCGGCCTACGAGGACAAGGTCGGGCGTCGCGGGCTGCGCGTCGGCGATCTCGCGGAACCGGGCCAGCTCGCCGCCAAACTGGATGTGCTGGTCGACCATCACAACGCGTGGTTCCGCGGCCTAGGGCTCGATGAGTATTCCCGCGACGCGATGCTGGCGACGCTGGTCGACCTCGCGCCGCGGATCCTGCCTTTCGTGCGCCCCGTGTGGGCTGATCTCAACGACGCGACCGACCGCGGCGAGCGCATCCTGTTCGAAGGGTCTCAAGCCGTGATGCTGGACATCGACTGGGGCACCTACCCGTTCGTGACGTCGTCCGGCACCGTTGCATCGGCGGCGGCGGCCGGTACGGGGCTCGGCGCGTCGAAGCTCGGCCACGTGCTGGGCGTCACCAAGGCGTATGCGACGCGGGTCGGCGGCGGTCCGTTCCTCACCGAGCTGTCCGACGCCACCGGCGAAACGCTGCGCGCACGCGGGCAGGAATTCGGCGTGAATACCGGCCGGCCGCGCCGCTGCGGATGGCTCGATGCGGCGCAGTTGCGTCAGGCCGTCAGGATCTCGGGCATCGATTCGCTGGCGCTCACCAAGCTCGACGTGCTCGACGGTTTCGAGTCGATCGACCTGTGCGTCGGCTACGAACTCGATGGCGTGCGGGTCGATCATCTGCCGGCGAGCCTCGATGCGCAGTCGCGCGCGAAGCCCGTGTACGAGCGGTTCGACGGCTGGCGCGGCACCGTGAAGGGGATCCGCGAACGTGCGGCGCTGCCGCGCGCCGCGCAGGATTTCATTGCGCGCATCGAAGCGGTCGCGGGCGCACCGGTTTCGATGATCACGACCGGCGCTGAGCGCGACGACACGATCGTGCTGCGCAATCCGTTCGATGCGGCAGCCGCGGCGTAATGCGCGATAGGTGACGTGAATCGCGACGCGGCACCGTGGTCGCCGGGTCGCTATTGCCGATCCGATGCCGTTCGCGCGCGGGGGCGTCCGGTCGCGTCGGCGCACGAACCGTACGCGTCGCGCACGGCGGCGCGGCGACACGGTTCGGCATCCGGATCACGTCGCGTACGGCGAACTGGACACGCCCGCACTGCTGCTGTACTGTTCCGCACAATTCGCGCCAGACCGGCCTGCGCCGGAGCCGCCGGCACCATGGCCGCACGGTGGCGCGACGTGATCTCAATCCCGGGGACAGGTCGATGGACACGTTACAGATGATGCGCATTTTCGTCCGGGTGGCGGAGGAGGGCAGCTTCACGAGCGCGGCCCAGCGCCTGGATATCACGACGGCCTACGCATCGCGATCGGTCGCGCAGCTCGAAACGCATCTGCGCACGCGTCTGCTCAACCGCAGCACGCGCCGCATCGCACTGACCGACGCCGGGCAGCGCTATCTCGACCGCTGCCAGCGTATCCTCGGCTATATCGACGAAGCGGAAGCCGAGGCGGCCGACGCACAGGCGAAGCCGTCGGGACGGCTGCACGTTCACGCGACGACGAGTTTCGGCCAGTCCTACGTGGTGCCCGCGGTCGTGCGCTACCGTGAGCGCTATCCGTCGGTGGCGGTCGAACTGACGCTGTCGCAGCACGTGCCCGACATCATCGACGAAGGCTACGACGTATCGCTACAGTTGAGCACGACCGAGTTGCCCGATTCCGGGCTCGTGTCGCAGCGGCTCGGCGACGTGGGCAGCGTGCTGTGCGCGTCACCCGCGTACCTGAAGGCGCGCGGCACGCCGCGCACGGTGAGCGACCTCGATGGGCATGCGTGCCTGCAGATCGTCACGCCGCTCTTTCCGCGCGACCGTTGGCATCTCGACGGCCCCAACGGACGCGAGACGTTCGAACTGCCATTGCCTGATTTCCAGGTGAACATCGCCGATGCGCTCGGCGCCGCACTGCGTGCCGGACTCGGGATCGGTTCGCTGCCGATGTCGGCCGCGCTGCCCGCGCTCGCGAGCGGCGCGCTGGTGCGCGTGCTGCCCGACTACCGGCTGCAGAAGCTGACGGTCTATACGCTGTACGCGTCGCGTCAGTATCTCGACGCGAAGATCCGCACGTTCGTCGATTTCCTGCGTGAATGCGTACCCGAGTTGCTGGCTGCCGATGAGGCAGCGCTGACTGCTTCCTGCAAGTCCTGAAGTCGAACCTTCGGCGTATGACCCGAGGCTGCACCCCAATCGCTTAAATAATACGTAATCCTGTATTTTTAGCGGATGTCGACTGCACCCTCACGACCGCCCCGGTCAATGACGTCCGGGCAACCTGCGTGCCCTTATGAAAGCGCTTGCTTTCCATATCGAACATCGTTGGTTCGATACGTAGCGCCAACCTTCTAGAATCGGTTCGATCAGCTTCATCGCATGCGTGCGCAAAGCTGCGTCCTTTTCATCGAACCCGATACGACATGGCAGACCAACACTCCACAACCCGCCGCCGGCTCCTGCATGCCGGCCTGGCGATCGCGGCGGGTGCCGCCGCGCATCCGGGCTTCGCGCTGGCGAGCACGGCCGGCGCGCGGACGTTGCGCATCGGCTATCAGAAAGGGCCGCTCAGCCTGCTCAAGGCGCGCGGCACGTTGCAGAGCAAGCTCGCGACACTCGGCGTGACCGTCACGTGGACCGAGTTTCCGTCGGGGCCGCCGCAACTCGAGGCGCTGAACGCGGGATCGATCGACTTCGGCGATGTCGGCGAGGCGCCGCCGATCTTCGCGCTCGCGGCTGGTGCGCCGCTAGTCTATTACGCGCAGACGCCGGCCGGCCCCGCGGCCGAGGCGGTGGTGGTCGCGAAAGATTCGCCGGTCAAGACTTTTGCGGACCTGCGCGGCAAGCGCGTCGCGCTGGTGAAGGGCTCGAACACGCACTTCCTGCTGGTCCGGCTGCTGCAGGCCGCGAAGCTCAACTATGCGGACATCACGCCGGTCTGGCTGTCGCCGTCCGATGCGCGGGCCGCGTTCGAGAACCGCTCGGTCGACGCATGGATCATCTGGGATCCGTTTCTCGCGGTGGTCCAGCAGGCGTTCGGCGCGCGTATCGTCGCGGACGGCACCGGGCTCGTCGAGAATCGCGGCTACTACTTTGCGTCGCGCACGTATGCGCAGCGCAACGCCGACGCGCTGGACGCAGCGGTGTCGGAACTGACGGCGGTTCAGCGATGGCTCGATGCGAACCGCGCGCAGGGCGCGGCCGAGTTCTCGAAGCTTTGGGGGATTCCGGAGCCGGCGGTGGCGCTCGCATTTCGCCGCGCGCGCTTCGGTGTCGAACCCGTCACGCGCGACACGCTCGCGTATCAGCAGCGTATCGCCGACGTGTTCTATCAGGCCGGCGTCTTGCCGAAACGCGTCGACGTCAGCCAGGCTGCGCCGCCCGCGCTCGCGTGACGGTGTAGTCTTCCGGTCAACGGGTCAACGGGTCAACGGGTCAACGGGTCAACGGCAGCGTGACGTCGTCCGGAATCGGATATACGTACGGCCGCCGCGCCGCTCGATCTCGTCGGGCAGCGGCCCGCGCGCGATGTCTATCTGCTGTTCCGCGACAGCGCCGTGCTCATGTCGCCGGCCGAATACTTCGTCCGCTGCCTCGATGAAGCCGTGCAGGCCGAGCGTGCGAAGGCCCACGGAATGAAGCGCGGCACACGCCGCGCGCGTGAGGTGCCGGCCTATGGCGCGACGCGGGATAGCGGCACCGCTTCGTCGCGCAGCTTCAGGACATCGCGGCCCGGCGCATCGCCGAACAGGCGTGCGTATTCGCGGCTGAACTGCGACGCGCTCACATAGCCGACGCTGCGGCACGCCTGCCGCGCGTCCATCGCCGACAGGCACATCAGGCGACGCGCCTCCTGCAGCCGCAACACCTTCTGGCATTGCAACGGGCTCATCGACGTGACCGCGCGGAAGTGGTGATGGAACGTCGACGGGCTCATGTCCACCTGTCGCGCGAGCGATTCGACCGTCATCGGATCGAGGTAGTGGTCGCGAATCCACGCGACGGCGCGCGAGATGCGCTGTGTCGTCGAATCGGCCAGGCCGACCTGCGCGACACGCGCACCCGACGGGCCGCGCAGCAGCCGAATGAGGATTTCGTCGACGATCAGCGGCGCGAGCAGGTCGAGGTCGTCGGGTTGCGCGATCAGTTGCATCAGCCGCACGACGGCATCGACGATTTCAGGCGGTGCATTGTGCGTGTCGAGTGCGCCGCAGTCGACGGCCTTCGGCAGCCCGCGCGGAAAGACGCGCGGTGTGAGTGCCGCGATGCGGGCCGGGTCGAGTTCGAGTTGTGCATAGAGGAACGGCTCGGCCGGGCTCGCGCACGTCACGCGGCCGGTGACGGGCACGTCGGCCGTTGCCACCAGCATTCGCGATGCGTCGATCACGTAGGAGTCGTCGCCGACCCGTATCGATTTCGCGCCTTGCCCGACGATGCTCAGGCACGCGTGGTGCACGCCATGGTTCCAGTGCGGCGGCGATGCGGCTGCGCGCGCGATGCGCATGCCGCGTACCGGGAGTTCGAACGTGCCGTCGTGCGGCGCGTAGGCGGCGATCAGCGCAGCGAGCCGGCCCGTGGGCGACCGGGGAGCCTGAGTAGGCGTGATGCGCTGTAGCGGCGGCGTTCGGGCGTCGATTTCCATGTTGGGTGAGCGGATGGCGGAGTGGTCCGTGCAAGGTACGCGGCGGCGATTCCCGGTGGGCGTGCCGGCACGGCGGTCACATCGTACGGCGAGTCGCGTGCACGTGATTGCCTAAACCTGTCGGAATTTAGCCCGATCATCCGGATCTGCAGCGCCGGCGACCGCATTGCCCGTCGTTGCGCGGTGTGCGGCGCACAAATTCGGAAATTAAGGCAAAACAATCGTAGGATCGGGCAAGCGATTTTCCGGCGGTTTTCATACCATTGCACCTGCTGAAAGAAACGTGTTCCAGTGCGCACGGGCGATGCGGTTATGACCGTCGCATGGCCGGCTGCATCCGCCGGCATTGCCGTTGCGAATCGCTGGAAAAGACTCAGGACTGCTATTCGTCTGTTCGTGCATCGGCCCAGCCGAGGCCGGCTTGCGTCCGTTGCATGCCGCCGCGCGTCTGGCGCGAGCGTGGCGACCGACCCGGCGTAGCCGGCGTCGGAGCCGCCGCATTGGCCGGGTCGTTGCATGTCGGCCGCGACGCGGCGACGGGTGGGGACTTCAAGGCAGTCGACCGCGCAGGGGAATCCGGACAAATGGACCAACTTCAATCGATTCGGGCATTCGTGACGGTGGCAAGGGAAGGCGGGTTTCGCCGGGCGGCAACACGGCTGCGCGTGTCGACGGCGATGGCGAGCCGGCTGGTCGATGCGCTCGAGACGCGTCTTGGCGTACGCCTGCTTCAACGCAGCACCTGCCACCAGTCGCTGACGGAAATCGGCGAACTGTATCTCGCGCGTGTCGAGCGGATTCTCGGTGCGATCGACGACATCGACGGTCGCTTCGTCGCGATGGGCAGCAAGCCGGAAGGTGCGCTGCGCATTGCCGCGCCGGTCGCGTTCGGGCTCAGCCAGTTGAGCGCGTTGCTCGATCGTTTCGTGCACCGGTTTCCGGACGTGCGGCCGACCGTGACGCTGACCGATACCCATGTCGATCTGACGTCCGAAGCCATCGATGTCGCATTCCTGACCGACGCCATGCCGGTGTCCGGTGCACATGCGCTGAACACGCTGGCCGCGTACGAATCCCTGCGCGTCGCGGCGCCGGCTTATGTCGCCGCGCACGGCGGCGCGGCCGCGTCGGGCGACTGGCCGGACATCGCGGCCGTTCGGCTCGATCTGCCGGCGGCCGGCGACGACGATGCGGCTGCGCTTCGACCCGATGCGACGCCCGGCGGCAGTCCGGGCGTCGGCCATCTCGAGATGGTACGGCGGCTGGCCGTCGCCGGCATGGGCGCCGCGGTGCTGCCTGCGTATCTCGTCGACGCCGATCTGGCGGCCGGCACGCTGGTGCGCGTTGCACCGGTTCGCCCGCTCGCGCCCGTCACGCTGAAGCTCGCGCATGCGCGCACCGCGCATTTGCCGGCCGCTGCACGCGCCTTCATCGAATTCGCGGGCGCCGCGTTCCGGCCGGCGAACTAGCGGCCCGGTTGGCCGTCGCGGCAACGCGCACCGGCCGGGGCCGCAGGCTCATGGTTTTTTCAACGGAAGCAGTTCGATGAACGAACGCTCCGCAGGGCGCATCGTACGCCCGACATACGCGACCGCATGCGCGGCAAACAGGAAGCGACAGCATTCCGGCCGCGCGTGCAGGTCACGAGGAGATCTGGTGATTCCCATTGAAGGTCGTCTATTTGTGAGAGGTCGCTCCATGCGCGTCGAACGGGTTCCATACCGCTTAATCACTGCTGCAACGGCCACCGTTTTCCTGGCCGCGTGCGGGAAAAAAGAATCGGCACCGCCGCCGCAAACACCGGAAGTCGGCGTCGTCACCGTCCAGCCGCAGGCCGTGCCCGCGATAACCGAACTGCCGGGCCGCACCAGCGCGTTCCTCGTTGCACAGGTGCGTGCACGAGTCGACGGCATCGTGCTGCGTCGTGAGTTCACCGAAGGCACCGACGTCAAGGCCGGTCAGCGCCTCTACAAGATCGACCCGGCGCCGTACGTCGCCGCGCTGAACAGCGCGAAGGCGACGCTCGCAAGGGCACAGGCGAACCTCGTCACGCAGAACGCGCTGGTCGCGCGCTACAAGGTGCTGGTGGCCGCGAACGCGGTCAGCAAGCAGGACTACGACAACGCGGTGGCCACGCAAGGGCAGGCCGCGGCGGACGTCGCGGCCGGCAAGGCGGCAGTCGACACCGCACAGATCAACCTCGGCTACACCGATGTCGTGTCGCCTGTTTCCGGTCGCGTCGGTATTTCGCAGGTGACGCCGGGCGCGTATGTGCAGGCGAGCCAGGCGACGCTGATGTCGACGGTCCAGCAGCTCGATCCGGTGTATGTGGACCTCACGCAGTCGAGCCTCGACGGGCTGAAGCTGCGCCAGGACGTGCAGAGCGGCCGCCTGAAGACGAGCGGCCCGGGCGCGGCGAAGGTGTCGCTGATCCTGGAGGACGGCAAGACCTATTCGGAGCCGGGCAAGCTGCAATTCTCGGACGTGACGGTCGACCAGACCACCGGCTCGGTGACGATTCGCGCGATCTTCCCGAACCCGGGCCGCGTGCTGCTGCCGGGGATGTTCGTGCGCGCACGGATCGAGGAAGGCGTGAACGAGAACGCGTTCCTGGTGCCGCAGATCGGCGTCACGCATGACCAGAAGGGGCAGGCGGTCGCACTGGTGGTGAACGCGGCCAACAAGGTCGAGACGCATCCGTTGACGACGACCGGCACCTATGGCCAGGACTGGATCGTCGAAGGCGGTCTGGAAGCGGGCGATCACGTGATCGTGCAGGGCGTCGACAAGGTGCGCCCGGGTGCGACCGTCAAGACTGTCGCGGCGCAGCTCGCGCCGGCACCGGACGCTGCGTCCGGCATACCGGCAAGCGCGACCAATGCGTCCGGCGCCGCGCCGGCGAGCACTGCCGCCCATGCTGCCGCGCGTTCGACCGCTGCGTCGGCCGCGCAATAACAAGGAGTCCGTTTCATGGCCAAGTTCTTTATCGATCGCCCGATCTTTGCGTGGGTGATCGCGATCGTGCTGATGCTGGCCGGCGTCGCATCGATCTTCAAGATGCCGATCGCGCAGTATCCGACGATCGCACCGCCGACGATCCAGATCCAGGCGAACTATCCGGGCGCTTCCGCGAAGACGGTGGAAGACACGGTGACACAGGTGATCGAGCAGCAGATGAGCGGTCTCGACAACTTCCTGTACATGTCGTCGACGAGCGACGATTCGGGCAACGCGACGATCACGCTGACCTTCGCGCCGGGCACCAATCCGGACGTCGCGCAGGTGCAGGTGCAGAACAAGCTGTCGCTCGCGACGCCGAACCTGCCGCAGGTCGTGCAGCAGCTCGGCATGCAGGTCACGAAGTCGAGCAGCAACTGGCTGATGTGGTTCGCGTTCAACTCCGAGGACGGCAGCATGTCGAAGGAGGACCTGACGAACTACGTGGCGTCGCACGTGCTCGATCCGCTCAGCCGCGTGAACGGCGTCGGCCAGACGCTGCTGCTTGGTTCGCAGTTCTCGATGCGGATCTGGCTCGACCCCGTCAAGCTGACCAACTACAGCCTCACGCCGACCGACGTGACGGCCGCGATCACGCAGCAGAACGTGCAGATCGCGGGCGGCCAGATCGGCGGCACGCCGGCGAAGCCGGGCACCATGCTGCAGGCGACGATCACCGAATCGACGCTGCTGCGCACGCCCGAGCAGTTCGGCAACATCCTGCTGAAGGTCAACCAGGACGGTTCGCAGGTTCGCCTGAAGGACGTCGGCCGCGCGGCGCTCGGCTCCGAGAACTACACGTTCGACACGAAGTACATGGGGCAGCCGACGGCCGGCCTCGGCATCCAGCTCGCGACCGGCGCGAACGCGCTGGCAACCGCGACCGCGCTGCGGGCCAAGATCCAGGAGCTGTCGAAGTACTTCCCGCACGGTCTCGTCGTCCACTATCCGTACGACACGACGCCGTTCGTGCGCCTGTCGATCGAGGAAGTGGTCAAGACGCTGCTCGAAGGTATCGTGCTCGTGTTCCTCGTGATGTACCTGTTCCTGCAGAACCTGCGGGCAACGATCATCCCGACGATCGCGGTGCCGGTCGTGCTGCTCGGTACGTTCGCGATCATGGGGCTCGCCGGCTTCTCGATCAACACGCTGTCGATGTTCGGTCTTGTGCTCGCCATCGGCCTGCTGGTGGACGATGCGATCGTGGTGGTGGAGAACGTCGAGCGGGTGATGGCGGAAGAGGGCCTGTCACCGAAGGAGGCGACCCGCAAGGCGATGGGCCAGATCACCGGCGCACTCGTCGGCGTGGCGCTCGTGCTGTCGGCGGTGTTCGTGCCGGTGGCGTTCTCCGGCGGGTCGGTCGGCGCGATCTATCGTCAGTTCTCGCTGACGATCGTGTCGGCGATGGTGCTGTCGGTGCTCGTCGCGTTGATTCTGACGCCGGCGTTGTGCGCGACGATCCTCAAGCCGATCCCGCAAGGGCATCACGAAGAGAAGAAGGGCTTCTTCGGCTGGTTCAACCGGACCTTCGATCGCAGCCGCGATCGCTATACGAGCGGTGTGAACCATGTGATCCGGCGCTCGGGCCGCTGGCTCGTGATCTACCTGGCCGTGTTCATCGCGGTCGGCGTGATGTTCGTGCGCCTGCCGAAGTCGTTCCTGCCGGATGAAGACCAGGGCTACATGTTCATGATCGTGCAGACGCCGTCCGGCTCCACGCAGGAAACGACCGGCAAGACGCTCGACAACATCAACACGTACCTGACCACCACCGAGAAGGATGTGGTCGACTCGGTGTTCACGGTCAACGGCTTCAGCTTCGCCGGCCGCGGCCAGAACGCCGGTCTCGTGTTCGTGAAGCTGAAACCTTACGAGCATCGTCAGCGTTCGGACCAGAAGGTGCAGGCACTGATCGGGCGGACCTTCGCGCACTACGCGCAGTACAAGGACGCGATGGTGATCCCGTTCAACCCGCCGTCGATTCCCGAACTCGGGACGGCCGCCGGCTTCGACTTCGAGCTGACGGACAACGCGGGTCTCGGCCACGAAGCGCTGATGGCCGCGCGGGGCCAGTTGCTCGGGATGGCCGCGAAGGATCCCGCACTGGCGCTTGTGCGCCCGAATGGCCTGAACGACACGCCGCAGTACAAGGTCGACATCGATCGCGAGAAGGCGAATGCGCTCGGCGTCACGGCCGCTGCGATCGACCAGACGTTCTCGATCGCGTGGGCGTCGCAGTACGTGAACAACTTCCTGGATACCGACGGCCGGATCAAGAAGGTGTACGTGCAGTCGGACGCGTCGTTCCGGATGACGCCGGAAGACATGAACATCTGGTACGTGCGCAACAGCGCGGGTGGCATGGTGCCGTTCAGCGCGTTCTCGACCGGCCACTGGAGCTACGGTTCGCCGAAGCTCGAACGCTACAACGGCGTATCGTCGATCGAGATCCAGGGGCAGGCCGCGGAGGGCAGGTCGACCGGCCAGGCGATGGCGGCGATGGAAGCGCTCGCGAGCAAGCTGCCGGAAGGTATTGGCTATTCGTGGACGGGCCTGTCGTTCCAGGAAATCCAGTCCGGTTCGCAGGCGCCGATCCTGTACGCGATCTCGATCCTCGTCGTGTTCCTGTGTCTCGCGGCGCTGTATGAAAGCTGGTCGATCCCGTTCTCGGTGATCATGGTCGTGCCGCTCGGCGTGGTCGGCGCGTTGCTTGCGACGATGCTGCGCGGCCTCGAGAACGACGTGTTCTTCCAGGTCGGCCTGCTGACTACCGTCGGCCTGTCTGCGAAGAACGCGATCCTGATCGTCGAGTTCGCACGCGAGTTGCAGGCGCAAGGGAACATGGGGCCGGTGCGCGCGGCGATCGAGGCGGCGCGCCTGCGGCTGCGTCCGATCCTGATGACGTCGCTCGCGTTCATGCTCGGCGTGCTGCCGCTTGCGATCAGCAACGGCGCGGGTTCGGCGAGCCAGCATGCGATTGGCACGGGCGTGATCGGCGGGATGATCACGGCGACGTTCCTCGCGATTTTCATGATCCCGATGTTCTTCGTGCGGGTTCGCGCGATCTTCGGCGGCGAAACGGAAAACGTCGACGACGCATGGCGTCTCGTGCAGGGCGACCTGCAGCGCGGTCACGACGACGCACACGATTCGAAGGGGCAGTAACGATGCAAAAACACGCTTTGACTGCAATCGCGGCCGCACTGGCTGCCGCGCTCTTCGCCACGGGCTGCACGATGGCGCCGCATTACAAGCGGCCCGATGCACCCGTCGCGCAGGCGTACCCGGCCGGCGGCGTCTATGCGACGCAGCCGGGTGCGGCCGGCGCGCGCAGCGCGAACGGCCAGGCGGCGACCGCCATCGGCTGGCGCGAGTTCTTCGTCGATCCGCGCCTGCAGCGGCTGATCGAGATCGCGCTGAAGAACAACCGCGACCTGCGCGTGTCGGTGCTGAACATCGAGGCGGCGCGCGCGCAGTACCAGATCACGCGCGCGGGCCTGTTCCCGACGATCGATGCAACAGGTACCGGTAGCCGTCAGCGCCTGCCGAATGCGCTGTCCGTGGCGCCGGGCCGGAACATCACGACGACCTACAACGTCGGCCTGTCGGCGTCGTGGGAACTCGACCTGTTCGGCCGCGTGCAGAGCCTGAAGGATCAGGCGCTCGCGCAGTATCTGGCGACCGCGTATGCGCGGCAGGCGTCGGAGATCTCGCTGGTGTCGCAGGTGGCCGATCAATACCTGACGCTGCTGTCGACCGACGATCTGCTGAAGGTCACGGAAGACACGCTGAAGACGGCGCAGGCGTCGTACGACCTGACGAAGCTGCAGTTCGACAACGGCACGGGCTCCGAGCTCGAGCTGCGTCAGGCGCAGACGGTGGTCGAGCAGGCACTCGCCAACCAGCAGGCGCAGGCGCGTGCGCGTGCGCAGGCGCTGAACTATCTGGTGCTGCTGATCGGCGAGCCGCTGCCGGACGATCTGCCGGCGGGCATGCCGCTCGACGCGCAGAACCTGCTGACGGACGTGCCGGCTGGCCTGCCGTCCGACCTGCTGACGCGTCGTCCTGACGTGATGCAGGCCGAGCAGTCGCTGCTGGCCGCGAACGCGAACATCGGTGCGGCACGTGCGGCGTTCTTCCCGAAGATCTCGCTGACTGCCGCGTTCGGCACGGCGAGCCCGACGCTGGGCGGTCTGTTCAAGGCCGGCACGGCGGCGTGGTCGTTCGCGCCGAACATCGCGCTGCCGATCTTCGAGGGCGGCGCGAACATCGCGAACCTCGATCTTGCACACGTGCAGAAGCGCATCGAGATCGCGAACTACGAGAAGGCGATCCAGTCGGCGTTCCGCGACGTGGCGGACGGGCTGGCCGCACGCGGCACGTACGACCAGCAGATCGCGGCACTGGAGCGCAACGAGCACGCGCAGCAGCGACGTTTCGACCTGTCGGACCTGCGTTACAAGAACGGTGTCGACAGCTACCTGTCGGTGCTGACCGCGCAGACGGACCTGTACACCGCTCAGCAATCGTTGATCAACGCACGTCTGGCCCGCTGGACCAACCTGGTCAACCTGTACCGTTCGCTGGGCGGCGGGTGGATCGAGCGAGCCGGCGAGACGCCGCGCGCGCCGGATGCACCGGTCGACTACGACAAGGCGGCCGCTCCGGCGCCTGCGTCGGCGGCGGTGACGAACGGGTAAGCAAGTGCAAGGAAAGGGCAGGCGCGGTTTACCGCGCTTGTCCTTCGAACCGGCGGTATGCGGAAACGAAAACGCCACGGATGAAAATCCGTGGCGTTTTCTTTTTACGCAGCTGCCCGCGTTGGAAGCGGCGTGACGTTACCCCTGCTTTTCCCAAAGCGTGCGGCCGAAGAACGTCAGCGTGCGATCCCACGCCATTTGCGACCACACCGGATCGTACTGCGTGCCGGCGATGCGGCCGGGGCCGACGGCCGTTTCATTGGCGAACGCATGATGCGCGAGATAGCGATGGAATTCGAAACCGACCTTCGCATCGGTCAGCTTCTTCTCGAGCGCATCGACCTGGTCGATCGCAAAGAAAGCGTCCTGCGTGCCCCAGTGGCCCATCAGCGGCACCTTGAGCTTCGCCGGATCGATGTAGTCGAGCGGCGGCAGGCCGTACCACGTGACGCCCGCGTCCGCATCGGCGAACTGCAGTGACAGCAGCGTGAGTGCGCCGCCCATGCAGTAACCCGTCACCGCGACACGCGACGCAAGCGTCTTCAGATAGGTCACGGCGCCCGGAATGTCCTGCGAGGCTGCGTCGCCGAAATCGAGCCCGGTCATCAGGTGGTGCGCTTCCTCTTCCTCGACCGTCGATTTGCCGCGATACAGGTCGGGCACGAGGGCGAAGTAGCCGCAGCGCGCGAGGCGATCCGCGACGCCGCGGATCTGGTCGTTCAGCCCCCACCATTCCTGGATGACGACGACCGCGGGTGCGCCTTCGGTCTTTGCCGGCGTAGCGAGGTAGCCTTGCAGTTCCTGGCCGTCCGGGCGTCGAAACGTGATCATGGAACCGGATGTTTGAGACATGAAACCGCTCCTTTTCGAAAAATGCGATGAGTGCCGCATCGGGGCCGGCCTGCGGGCGCGGCGACGTTCGGGCAAGCCGGGCGTCGTGGTTTCGCTCGCGTTCGTTTCGGCCGGCGCCGACCACGCGGCCATTCTATGCGCAAACACCGGCTGCCGGCGTGAACGGCGCCGCGCGGCGAGCGCCCCGCAAGTTCGCGTCGATCGAGGAGCGCGATCCGTTCCGGGAGAGGACAGCCTAAAAGCAAACACCCCGCCCCGATGAACGGGAGCGGGGTGTTTCGTTTGCCGCGCGCGTATCGGAATACGCGCGCGTGTGTCCGGCTTACTGGCCGAAATACACGGAGTCGCGGCCTTCCTGCTTGACCGCGATCGCGCGGCCGGCACGTACGCCGGCGGCGGCTTGCGCGCCGTAGCCGGTTTCATCGGCGTTCGTCACGCGGGCCTGTGCGGTCTGCAGTGCGCGCGGGTAGTACTGATCGGAGACTTCGGGCTTGTAGCCGGCCTGTTCGAGCTGCACGAGTTCCGCGCGCACCTGGGCACGCGTCAGCTGGCCCGACGGGTTCGATTGGGCGAATGCGCCGTACGAGGCGGACAGGGCGGTTGCGGCGACGACTGCGTAGATGAACGACTTCATGATGACCTCCGGTTTCATTGATTTCGCGCTTCGCTTGTTGCGTTCAGCGGTTGATTGCATCGTAGCGATCACGTTACCGGTCGGAAATACGCGTTCCAGCGAATAATTATTGCAACTGGGTAAACGATCTGGGCTGGCGAGTGTTTCGTCTGATAATTGCGGGGCTGTCCCGCGGTCGATCAGGACCGCCGACGAGGCTTCCAGCGGGGCGATGTCGTCGATCGGCCAGTGGCTTGACCGCACGACAATCAGTTAGATCGGATGCCGAAGTATTTGGGCGGAGTGACTGACCTCGTTCGCGCCGAATCGCGCACACACGGCTACGTCACTCGGCCAGGACTGCCTGCCGCTTCCGGTATTCGGCCGGCGTGATTCCGACGTGCCGGGTGAACGATCGCCTGAGCGTATCGACGTTCGCGAAGCCGCATTTCGCGGCGACCTGTTTCGGCGTGTCGTGGCCGTTCTCGAGCAAGTGGCGGGCTGCCGAGATGCGGGTCGCCTCGACCCAGGCAGCCGGCGTCATGCCGACTTCCGCGCGGAACAGCCGAGCGAAGTGGCGCGGGCTCATGCCCGCATGCTTCGCCATCTCCGCCACCGAATGCTCGAGTTCCGGATTCGCCGCGATCCAGCGCTGTACTTCCTGCAGTACCGAACGCCCGGCGGGGCGCGCTTCGCCCTTGCGGCTGAACTGAAGTTGCCCGCCCGGGCGCTTGAAGAACATGACCAGTTGCGCGGCGACGCGCCGCGCGATCTCGCGGCCGAGATCTTCCTCGACCAGCGCGAGCGCGAGATCGAGCCCGGCCGTGACGCCGGCACCGGTGCGCAGCTTGCCGTCGCGCACGTATAGCGCGTCGGCGTCGACGGCGAGCGATGGATAGGCTTCGGCAAGCGCGTCGGCGGCAGCCCAGTGTGTGGTCAGGTGACGCCCTTTCAGCAGGCCGGTGGCCGCGAGGATGAACGCGCCGGTGCAGATCGAGCCGTAGCGCTTGCTCTGCACGGCCGTCGCTCGCAGCCACGCGAGGACGTCGGTGCGCAGTGCGATCCGGCCGGCGCTCGGTGCGCCGGCGACCAGCAGCGTGTCGATGCGCTCAGGAATGTCGGGGACGATCCAGTCCGGCAGCAACTGCGCACCGGACGAACTGCGGATCGGGCCAGACTCGCTCGCAATGATCCGCAACGTATAGAACGGCTTCCCGCATTCGGCGTTCGCTTGGGCGAAGACGTCGAGCGGTGCGGAGACATCGAGCAGTTGAACACCCGGAACGGCGAAAATTCCCACGACCTTCGGCATGATCGATTGCGTGTTGTGTCGAACGTGACGGGTAGCAGTATAGGGGCGCCGTCGGTGCATGGGGCGGGTGAGGGCGCCTGTTTCCGGCGTTCTTTCCGCCGTGCGGGCACCGTGTCCGTCCGTCGCGCGAAATGGCAGGATTTGATGTAACACGTCTATTGGAGACAGTTATCGAACTCCGGAGAATCAAGGGTGTTTTCAATGGAGGTCGATCATGACTGAGAACGTTGCAGGCATCACCATTCCCGATAGCCAACTGACGCGCGAGATCACCGAACTCGTCCGCGATACCGCGTCTCCGCTGCTGTTCCATCATTCCAGCCGCGTCTTCTATTTCGCGGCGCTCGCGGGCCAGCGGCGCGGGCTCAAATACGATCCCGAGCTGCTCTACTGTGGCTGCATGTTTCATGACATGGGGCTCACGCACAAACACAGCAGCGCGTGCGAGCGTTTCGAGGTGGACGGCGCCAACGCCGCCCGCGATTTCCTGAAGGGCAAGGGCATCTCGCAGCAGGATATCGACGTCGTATGGACTTCGATCGCGCTGCATACCACGCCGGGTATCCCGCAGCACATGCATCCGGTGATCGCGCTCGTTACCGCGGGCGTCGAGATGGACGTGCTGGGGCTGACGTATCCGGAATACAGCGATGTCGAGCGCGAGGCCGTCGTCCGTGCACATCCGCGTACGCCGCACTTCAAGGAGGACATCATTCAGGCGTTCTACGACGGGATCAAGCACAAGCCGGACACGACATTCGGCAACGTGAAGGCCGACGTGCTCGCCGACAAGAATCCGCATTTCCATGCCGGCAATTTCTGCAGCGTGATCCGGTCGTCCGCGTGGGCCGGCTGATTGCTCGCGGTAGGGCGCACGATCGCGGGTACGGGGGGACTGGCGTGACTGGCGGCAGCGTCTCAGTGAGCGGGGTGGGTTGGCGTCGCGGCACAGGCCGCATCGCCGGCAGCAAAGTACCCGTTTATGGGAGTGCTGTGCGTTGCGCTGCCGGATGTTCAACCGATACGGGTGTTCCAATGGCTTCCACGCTTCACGACGTACCCGACAGCCCCTGTGTCGGCGTGTGCTCGACACTGTTCGACGATGTCTGCAAGGGATGCGGCCGAATGGCCGACGAGGTCTCGCACTGGGTGTTCATGAACGACGACGAGAAACGCGCGACATGGGAACGCATCCGGCGCGAGGGCACGGCGATGCGTTTCCGTCGGGACGGACGGTGAATCGCCAGAAGCGGCGTTCCTTCCGGATGACGCGGCCGGCGCTTGGCGAACATCTCCCTGTTCGGGGCGAATCCTTCGACCTTGTCTGGAATGATGGGGCGGTGGAACGCGAGCAAATGAAACCAGTAAAAAAGTTGTTACGTGACAACCGCGTGATGTGAGTCCGGACTTTATATACTGAATAATTGCATCCCATCACCCAGGCGAATCTTCGATTCGCGATCACAGCAACCTGCCTCCAGACAGGTGGGTCACGTTCGCTCCCGCCTTCGCAGAGGCCCTGACGACCGCCACAGGCGCGCGCTCCAACCGGTTCCCGCACGCTCTCGGCAAAACGCCTATAATAATTGGGCAAATTGCCGGGAGAGGTCATGAGCACCATTGCTTTCCATCCTTCGGGCGTCGCGCATCCGCGTCAGGCCGAATTCACGATTCTCGAGCAACTGCTGGCGATCCGCGTCCGATCGGGGGCTGATCTTGCCGAGCTGGCGAGCGCACGCGTCGATGTCTCGGTGATCGACCGGTTGTCCGAGCGCGGGCTGAAATCGGACGAACTGGCCTTCATCATTCCGCGCCGCACGCTGAGTCATCGTCGCCAGGCGCACGAACGCCTGTCGCCGGAGGAATCCGACAAGGCGATCCGTCTCGCGCGCATCGTCGCGCAGGCGACGGCCACGTTCGGCGACCAGGACAAGGCGATGGCGTGGCTGCGCAACGGGCTCCAGCGCTTCGGCGGCCGCACGTCGCTCGACATGGCGAGCACCGAGCATGGCGCGCGGCTCGTCGAGGAAGTCCTCACGCAGATCGACGAGGGGTACTTCGCTTGACGACGCTGTGGCGGATCAGCAATTTCGCCGACCTGAAAGGCATCGGCGGGTTGCGCGCCGGCGGGCGCTGGCATTTCGCCGGGCAGCCCGTCGTGTATCTCGCCGAGCATCCAGCGCTCGCGCTGCTCGAGACACTCGTTCATTTCGAAATCGCCACGGTCGCGCAATTGCCGAGCGGATACCAGTTGCTTCGCATCGAGGTGGCCGATTCGGTCGACATCGCCGAAATCGCGGAGGGCGACGCGCCGGACGACTGGCGAACCGACGTCGACTGGACCCGCAGCGCCGGCACCGAGTGGCTGCACACGCAGCCGAGCGCGCTGCTGCGCGTCCCGAGCGTCGTCGTGCCGCACGCGCACAACTTCCTGCTGAATCCGCTGCATCCGACCGCTTCCGAGGTCCGTATCGCCGAAGTCATGCAATCGCCGTACGACACCCGGATTCTGCGGCTGATCCAGTCGAAGCCGGGCGAATAGGGAACCGGACGGCACGCAGCCCGTGCTCGTGCCAGTGCCAGTGCGGGATCAGCGCTCGTGTGCGGCGCGATCCGCGGCCGCATCGCGCAGCAGCGTCTGCCGGATGCGCGTGACCGTTCGTGTACTGACGAGACCGAGCATCGCACTGACGTCGGCATGTGTGTGGCCGGCGAGCAACTGGCGGCGCGCATACGTATTGCGCAGCACGCGCGGGCTCAGGTCCGCCGCGTGGAAGCCGATCGCGGTCAGTGCGTCGCGCACCACGAGCAGCAGGAACATGTCGTTCATCGCGCCACCGCCGCGCGGCGCGGGAAACAGCAACGCGGATGCCGGCGCGTCTGCCGAGCGCGCGCGCCAGGCGGCGAGCGGCGCCAGCGCGAATGCGGCGAGCGGGATCCGGCGCGCGGGCCGTGCGCGATCGCGCGGCACGGATAGCACCGGCGGTCTTGCGTCGAGATCGGGCGCGTCGCGCGTCGTCGCGCGTATCTCGGCCGACGTGATGCCACTCGCGAGCAGCAGCGCGACGATCGCGCGATTCCGGCAGTCGGCCGGCGTGTCGTCCGGTCGAGGCTGCACATGGCGCTGCAGCGCCGCGTCGGCATCGGGCGGCAGGTAGCACGGCTCGGGCTCGCCGTCCGGCCATGCGAGCGCGTGTGTCGCCCGGCCGGCCGGATGGATCGTGCGCACGCCGGTTTCGACCAGATGCCGGCACAGCCGGTCGATCAGCTTCGCGTAGCGCACGCGGGTCGACGTGCCGGGCGCACAGGTATGTTCGAGTTCCGCCAGGAAGGTCGCGACGTGGTCAGGACCGAACGTGGCCAGCGACACGCGCTGGGCGATCAGATGGCGCAGGAACCGTTCGAACATCGCGACGTGCTGCACGACCGATCGCGGCGCGAACGGCCGGCGATCGGCGCCGGTCGCGGCGGTTTCTTGCCATGCGAGGAAGGCGCCGACGGGGTCGTGAATCCAGCGATTCGTGTCCATGCACGATTTATAGCCGGAACATGGAGGCTCCGGCAATCGTTCCGATGGCCAGCGGCTTGGCTGGCCCGATGCAACCGGCGCGTCAGTGCGCGGTACGCGTGCCGTCGATAGGCATCACCAGGTAAAAGAGCAGCAGCGGGTTGAAGAAACGGAGCGCGGCCGGCACGCCGCTCTGGTTGGCGCGCGCGTGCAGGTCGATGCTGGCGAGCAGCTGGATGCCCATCACGCTGATCATCGCGAACACGACCGGCGCGATGCTTCCGCCCACGGCGGCTGGAATTGCATACGCGATCCGCGCGACCCGCGCGATGACGATGTTCCCCGAGTTTTTCTCCGAGGCGGTCGAAGCGATGGAAAGCGGTTTCGCGCGCGACGGCCGGGCAGCGGGCAAGCGCCGTCGGGCAGCAGGGTAACGACGTCACGACATCGGCCGAGCGAGCGCATCGCACTGCGATGCAGTGCAGCACGCCCCCGCACGCACGGGCGGTGACGTTGCGTGCGCAACGTCCGGTCGCATTACGTCATTCCCTTATTGCGAAAAAATTTTTGTTCATGGGACTATCGAATGCGTTGCCGGCGCACCGAGGGGGTCGCAGGCAGCGTGATGTCCATCGCAACGACCTACAAGAACATCGGCAGACAATGAACAGAACAGCGATTTTTCCGTATGCGTCCGCGTTGCTCGCGGCAGCCTTGTTGACGGCATGCGGCGGCGACGTCGAGAACGAAGCAGGCCGCACGCCGACACCTTCCACCGATGCGAGCTGCCTCGCGGTCGACAACAGCGGTGCGACGGTCGTGGTGGGCTCGAACCAGCCGGGCGACCCGTCGCTGCCGGAAGCGTCGTCGGGCTATCGCACCGGGATGAAGCCGGTCTATGCGAAGACCTATCTGGTGGCCACGTCGAACGCGTACGCGAGCGCGGCCGGTTGCGCGGTGCTGAAGAAAGGCGGCACGGCCGCCGACGCGGCGGTCGCCGTGCAGGCCGTGCTCGGCCTGACCGTGCCCGAAGCGACGGGCCTCGGCTCGGGCGGCGTGCTGCTCTACTACGATGCGCGCGGCAAGACACTGCAGGCGTATGACGGCCGGGAAACCGCGCCGGCCGCCGCGACGGAGAACTACCTGCGCTACGTCGACGACGCGACCGACCAGTCCGCGCCGCTGCCGAACGCACGGGCGAGCGGCCGCTCGATTGGCACGATCGGCGTGCCGAGGCTGATCGAGGCGCTGCAGCAGGATCACGGCCGGCTGCCGTGGCAGAACCTGTTCGGTGATGCGATCACGCTCGCGACCAACGGCTTCCCGATCGGGGGCCGGCTCGCCGACGCGATCGCGTCGAACGCCGCGAACCTGAAGCGCGACCCCGAGGCAGCCGCGTATTTCCTGAACGCCGATGGTTCGCCGAAGACGCTCGGCACCGTGCTGAAGAATCCGGCGTATGCGCGCACGCTGACGCTGATGGCGCAGTCGGGCGCGAACGCGCTGTACACGGGGCAGATCGCGCAGGACATCGTCGCGAAGATTGCCACGACGAAGGGTGCGGACGGGTCGACGCTCACGCCGGGCAAGACGACCGTAGCCGACCTCGCCGCGTACCAGGCGAAGCGCCGAGAGCCCGTGTGCACGACCTATCGCAGCTACTGGGTGTGCGGGATGCCGCCGCCGTCGTCGGGTGGCATCGCGGTCGCGTCGGCGCTCGGCATTCTCGAGAATTACGACCTGAAGTCGCTGAAGCCGACGGCGATCGATCTCGAAGGCGGCAAGCCGACCGTCGCGGGCGTGCATCTCGTTACCGAGGCCGAACGGCTTGCGTATGCCGACCGCGACAAATACGTAGCCGATACGGATTTCGTGCCGCTGCCGGGCGGCACGTGGAACACGCTGCTGAACAAGCCGTACCTGAAATCGCGCGCAGCGCTGATCGACCCGGCCAAGAGCATGGGCACCGCACAGCCCGGCAATCTCGGCGCGGTGCCGCTCGGCGTCGACACGACGCTGATCGAGCACGGCACGAACCAGTTCACGATCGTCGACGGCGACGGCAACGTGCTGAGCGCGACGACGACGGTCGAATCGAGCATGGGCTCGTTCCACATGACCAACGGCTTCCTGCTGAACAACCAGCTGACCGATTTTTCGGCGAACCCGGTCGACAGCGCGGGTAATCCGGTGGCCAACCGCCTGCAGCCGGGCAAGCGGCCGCGCAGCTCGATGGCGCCGACGATCGTGTTCGGTCAGGCCGCGGACGGCTCGCGCGGCGATTTCGTGATGGCGACCGGTTCGCCGGGCGGCGGCACGATTCCGCAATACGTGGTCAAGACGCTCGTCGGCGCACTGGACTGGGGCCTCGACGCGCAGCAGTCCGCCGGGCTCGTCGACTTCGGCGCGAGCAACAGTCCGACGACCGCGATCGGCGGCGAGCATCCGAACGTCAACACCGCGAACAACGGAGCGAACGATCCGCTGATCACGGGGCTGCTCGCGCTCGGGCACAAGGTGTCGACGTCCGCGCAGGCGAGCGGCGTCAACACGGTGATGCGCGTGACGGTCGGCCAGTCGCCCGCGTTGCAGGGCGGCACCGATCCGCGACGTGAAGGCGTCGTGCTCGGCGATACGTTCCGGCCGTAATCGGGCGGAACGCGCGGCCCCGATCTGCCGGTATTCACCAACGGGCGGTCGGGGCCGTGCATCGTGAAGGAGTCGCAATGACGAATGCGCATCTGCGTGAAATGGACGCCATCCTGTCGGTGCCGGGCTTTTTCGATTTCCTCGGCGACCTGGATTGCGACCGCGCGCTGGACAGTCGCGATGCCGAGCCGTTCGATGCGCAGTGGATGGCGTCGTTCGACGAAATCGACGGCGATCCGGGCGCAGCGGTCGACCGGCCGGCCCTGGATGCACTGAGGGAAAAGGCGTTCAAGCTCGCGTTCGGCGCATCGGGGCATGCCGGCGTGGCGGCGTGCGTATCCGACGACATCGAACTCATCGCGAGGAGCCGGTTGTCGGGCCGCACCGATGGCTGGCCGACACGCATCCTTTGGAATGCTTATAGAAGCGGCCGGTTTCCCTGCTAGCCGTTTCACCTGTCTGGTTTCCCTATCCATGGCGACCAGCCGCGTCGCCGTTGCGGAATGCACCGTGCGGCGCGCCTCCAGAGTCCCCCCGTCTACCGTCCAATCCCGCCGCAAGCCCCCGATTGTCAAACAGTGTGAGTCAATCGTCAGCATTTGCAACGGAAGTAACAGTCCCCGCAAATCAATCGTTTTGCGCGTCCGCGCCGCTACATTAGCTCCACCTGCCGCACGTCGCGGCGAGGCATGCGACAAGCCGCACGAAGGCGGCCCGCAGCAACAACGTCTTTGGGGAGAATGACCATGAACAAGATTCGTACGATTCTGGTGGGTGTTGCACTGACCGCGATGGCGACTTCGGCTGCGTTCGCACAGACGGCCCAGACCGGCGCCCAGGGTTCCGCAGGCGTCGGCGCGCAGGTTCAGACGCCGCTGCTCGGCGGTGGCGTGGGCCTGCAGGCTGGCGCCGGCGCGAATGCGGCAGGCTCGGGTTCGGGTGCGGGCAACGTCGTGGGCGGCGCGCTGAACGGCGTCGGCAAGACGGTCGGCGGCGTCGGCTCGGCAGCCGGCAATACGGTTGACGGCGCGACGCATGCGGTCGGTTCGGCAGCGGGCACGGCGAAGGATGCCGCCGCATCGGCCGTCCACTCGACGAAATCGCACGTGAAGCACGTCGCAGGCACGGCAAAGAGCCACGCGCAAGGCGCGATGTCGACGGCGGGCGACGTCGCCGGCGGCGCAAAGGCGAAGGCCGGTGAGGCGCTCGAAGGCGCGACGAATTCGGTGCAGGGCGGCGCATCGGTCGGCGTGAAGGGTTCGGCGTCGGCACAAGGCGGCGCGCAGTAAGCGTCACGCTTCCCGACAGAGCCCGGCCCGCTTCGATGCGGGCCGGGCTTTTTTTTGTTGGCGCGCACGGCGCGCCGTTCATCCCATCCTCGATACAGGGATGCGTCGGCGTTCGCCATCGATCCGGCGACGCGACGCGTACGGGCACCTTGGCCGATGCCCGCCGGCAAGGGCCCGCAACGGGCGGCGTGCGCATCCTCTGCCCATTGCCTGCCCACCATGCTTAAATAGCGGGGCTCCCGGTGGGTTGCCGGGCCGCCGCGATCGCGGCGCCGGCCGATACGGGCATGCATGTCCGATCGACATCGTGACGACAGACGACACCAAAACGCCGTTCCGGCCAGCCCGGCGCGGCCCGATAACATTCCGAGGCCTCACGTCATGACCCTTCTGTTTCGTCTTCTCGCGCTCGCCTGCGCGCTCTGGCTGGCTGCCTGCGCAGCGCCGCCCCCGCCGTCCGCCAGCACCAATGCGTCCGCCGCCGCACCGGACGCCAGCGAACGCCGCGGGCTCGGCACTGCATGGGGCGAGTCGGTACGATCCGAAACCCGCCAGGTCGATTTCGAGCGCGCGGATCCGGCGAAGCCAACGGATCTCGCGTCGGTCTACTACAACGATGCGTTGCCCGGACACCCGCACGCGTCCCAGGTGCGCCGGTTGCCGACGCGCGTCGCGCTCGCCAACGGCGACATCGCGCTGTCGTTCACGGACGAAAAGGGCGCGCCGCTGCATCTCGCGCGCAGCGACGGCCGCTGGCACATGGCGGGCGTCGAAGGTTCGCGCTACATGATCGTGCTGCGCAACCAGGGGCGCCGCACGTTCGAGGTTGTGTCGACCGTCGACGGGCTCGACGTGCTGTCGGGGCGGCCGGGCCGCTATACGAACGGCGGTTACGTGCTGTATCCGGGCCGCACGCTGACGATCGAGGGTTTCCGCAAGAGCCGCGACGAAGTCGCCGCGTTCCGCTTCGCGGCGGTACCCGACAGCTATGTCGCGAACGCGAAGTACGGCGATGCCTCGAACGTCGGCGTGATCGGCGTCGCGCTGTTCGCGCAAAAGGAGAACGACGAGGAGGCGCTGCGCCGCAACGCGAATCCGTTCCCCGGCAATGACAACGGCTATGCACCGCCGCCGGTACCGCGCGGCGAGTGACGGCACGTCGTGGATCGGCCGCGTGCGTCGTGACGAACGACGCACGCGGGGCGACCCTGAATCGGCGCTGCCCGAACGACATGCCGGCACATACGATGAACTTCACGACAATCCTGCGCGACTCATGCGGACACGGATCAGCCCGACGAAATCGATGGTGTTGAAGCTCGCGGCGCTGGCGTTGCTGGCCTCGAGTACCGCCGTTGCCTCCGCCGAAACGCCGGCGCCCGAATCGGTGCGGCTCGCCAACGGTCACGAGATCGAATGGGTGCGCCCGGGGTTGTTCGAGGTCGATGTCGCCCGCCACAAGAAATCGGCACTGAGCGTGCCGGTCGAGCTCCGCCGCGTATTGGCCGATGCTTCGAGCGTCGCGTTCCCGTCGGACCGGGTGAAGCGGATCGACGGCAAAGACTATCTGCTGGTCGTCGTCAACCGCTCGTCGAACGTCCGCCCGACCGGATATTGCGGCGCGGGCGAAGAAGGGGCGCTGCACGTGCTGGAGCTGCACGGCGCCCGTGCGGTACCGCGTTTCTCGCTGCCGGTTCAAAGCTGCATCGACTCCGTTTCGCTCGAAACCAATGATGGAGCGCAATCGCCCTACCTGGCGATCGCGTGGCGCGACGACCCGGCCGGTATCGACATCCGGTGGGAATATCTCGCACATGGCGGTCCAACGCATCGCTTTTTTCGTTTCGTGAACGGCTCGTTTGTCGAGGCCGAGGTTCCTCAGTAACACGGTCGCGCTGTGGCACGATGGCCGGTCGAGTTCGCATCGCGTGATTCCCCACCTTCCGGATCGACGGAGAGCCTCATGTCGTTACCCGCTTTCAGGTACCATCCCGACCCGCTGGCAACGGGCAGCGTGATCCGTTCGGATGCGCGCTGCGTGTGTTGCGGCGCTGCGCGCGGTTACGTGTACGCCGGCCCTGTGTATGCGGTCGACGAGTATGAGCAATGCATCTGCCCGTGGTGCATCGCCGACGGTTCGGCGCATGCGCGGCTCGACGCAGCCTTTACCGACACGTACGGCATCGGCGGCGGCGAATGGGACGCAGTACCCGACGCAGTCGTCGACGAAATCGCCTGTCGCACGCCGGGCTTTCAGGGCTGGCAGCAGGAACGGTGGTGGACGCATTGCGGCGATGGCGCGCAGTTCATCGGCCGTGCAGGCGCCGACGAACTGACCGCGCTCGGCTCGCAGGCTATTGCGTCGATTCGGGAATCGACCGGACTCGACGAGGGCGGCGAGTGGGTGCGTTTCTTTGCCGCACTCGACAAGGACGGCTCGCCGACAGCGTATATGTTTCGCTGCCTCCATTGCGGCGAACTCGGCGGCTACCAGGATTGCGACTGATGGTCTGGCTGGCGGCATCGCACGGCGATCGCAGGCCCCCATCGTCATGAAACAGAGGAATCTTCGTGAAGTTCATCCACGCGGCAGACATACACCTTGACAGCCCGTTGCACGGCCTGAGCGCGTATCCCGATGCGCCGGCCGCGCAGTTGCGCAACGCGTCGCGCGAGGCGTTGCGGCAGCTCGTGGATCGTGCGATCGAAGAGGAAGTCGCCTTCCTCGTGATCGCCGGCGACCTGTACGACGGCGACTGGAAGGATCACAACACGGGCATCTTCTTCGGCCAGCAGATGGGGCGCTTGCGCAAGGCCGGCATCCGCGCGTTCGTCCTCGGCGGCAACCACGACGCCGAAAGCGAGATGACGAAGAAGCTGACGCTGCCCGACAACGTCACCGTGTTCGGCCACCGCAAGGCGGAAACCCACACGCTGCCGGAATTCGACGTCGCGCTGCACGGGCAGAGCTTCAAGGACAAGGCGGTCGTCGACAATCTCGCGATCGGCTATCCGGACCCGGTGCCCGGTTACTACAACATCGGCGTGCTGCATACGGCGCTCGAAGGCTATGCGGCGCACGCGAACTATGCGCCGTGCACGCTGGCCGAACTGCACGCGAAAGGCTACGACTACTGGGCGCTCGGCCATGTGCACGAATTTCAGCAATGGACGGGGGCGTCAACGGTGGTGTTTCCCGGCAACCTGCAGGGGCGTCATATCCGCGAGACGGGCCGCCGCGGTGCGGTGCTCGTGACGGTCGAACAAGGCCGCACGCAGGTCGAGCGTCTGTATCTCGACGTGCTGCGCTGGGAAGCCGTGTCGGTCGACGCGTCCGATTGCCTGACGGTTGCCGACCTGTCGAGAAAGATCGGCCAGTCGCTGGAAGCGCTGCTGACCGTCGACGGCCACGTGCCGCGCGCGGTGCGCGTGACGGTCACGGGGCGCACGCCCGCGCACGGTCTCTTCTTCGGCCGCGCGCCGCAGTTGCGTGCGGAGGTGCTGAACCAGATCGGCATCATCGGCAACGAGCGGCTGTGGCTGGAGAAGGTCCGGCTCGCGACGTCCGCGGCCGATCATCAGCCGGGAGAAAGCGAGCAGCTTGAAGCGCTGGAGGACCTGAAGCAGATCCTGGCCGACGCCGCGCGCGATCCGGATTTCCTCGAACTGCTCGAACGCGACCTGAAGCCGTTCGTCGGCAAGGTGCGCAGCGACGTGAAGGAAGAGGTGCCGTTGCTGGCGATGGCACGTGCGGGCGAGCTCACGGCGCTCGTTGAACAGGTCGGGCCTGCTCTGCTCGCGCGGCTGGCGAGGGGGGAGTAAGCGATGCGCATCAATCAGCTCGATCTGATCAAGTACGGCAAGTTCACCGACGAGACGCTGCGTTTCCCGTCGGCTGGCGAGGATTTCCATGTGATCGTGGGGCCGAACGAGGCCGGCAAATCGACGATCCGCACGGCCGTGTCGGAACTGCTGTTCGGGATGAAGCTGCAGACGCCGCTCGATTTCCTGCACAGCACGCCCGAGCTGCGGATCGGCGGCGTGCTGGAGAGCGGCACGGGCGAACTTGCGTTTCACCGCGCGCGCGGGCGCAGTCCGCTGCGCACGCCCGCCGACGACAAGCTGCCCGACGACTATCTGGCCGCCATCCTCGACGGCGCCACGCGCGAATTCTTCGAGCAGATGTTCGGGCTCGATCATAGGCGTCTGGTCGACGGCGGCCGGAGCATTCTCGACGCATCCGACAAGCTCGGCCAGGTGCTGTTCGAATCGGCCGCCGGTGTCGGCAGCCTCGGGCCGGTGCGTGAGGAGCTCGATGCGCGTTCGGTCGAGCTCTGGGCACCGCGTCGCAGCGGCAGTGCGTTCGCGCTCGCCGAATCGTCGTTCAACGAAGCCGTGACCGAACTGAAGACGGTCCAGGTGCGCACGCGCGACTGGGTCGAACGCAAGGACGCGCGCGAAGCGGTTGAACAGCAGATCGAGCAGGCGCGCGCCGAACAGCGCCGGCTCGAAGCGCTGCGCTCGAAGCTCGAACGCGTGCGGCGGCTGGCGCCGTACCTGAAGGAGCTGACGGTCAAGGACGCGGCGCTGGCGGAACTGGGCGCGGTTGTCGAGTTGCCGCCCACCGCGTATGCGGATCTGCTGAAGGCGCAGGGCGATCTCGCGGCCGAACAGAAGGTGCTCGAGGAGCGTCGTGCCGACCTGCTCGCGAAACGGCAGGCGCGCGATGCGATCGACGCCGATGCCGACACGCTGGCGCTCGAAGCCGACATTGAAGCGCTCGATCGGCTGCGCGGCGCGTGCATGAATCACGCACAGGATCTGCTGCTGCTTGGCGCAGACGTCGAGCGGCACCTGTCCGCCGCGTTTGCCGCGGCCGCCCAGCTCGACTGGCCGACGGACGAGGTGTCGCTGCGTGCGTCGCTGCCGACGGCGCTGTCGCTGAAGACCGTCGCCAACCTGTTGCGCGAGCACGGCGCGCTGCACCAGGCGCTTGCCGGCGCGCGTGAATCGCTCGACGAACGCACGCGCGAGCTTGCGCAGGTGCGGGAACAACAGGCGCGCCTGTCGACCGTCGATGTGCCGGAAGCGCTGCGTGCGGCGCTGGCCGATGCGCAGGGCTTTCGCAACAGCGGCCAGCGCGAGCAGGCGTTCGAACATGAAATCGCTGCTGCCGACAGCGCGCTGGCGGGTGCGCTCGATGCGCTCGGCCAATGGCGCATGCCGGTCGACACGCTGCGGGCGCTCGACGTGCCGTCGGCGGCGCGGCTCGGCGCGCTGCTGAAGGAAGACAGCGAACGCGCGAGCGCCGCCGCCGCGGCACGCGACGCGCGGGACGGCGCGCTCGAAGAGCTCGAGCGGCTCGAACTGCAGGAGAAGCATTTCGCGGAGAACCACAAGGTCGTCACGACCGCCGACGTGCTGGCGGCGCGTGCGCGGCGCGACGGCGCATGGGGCGATATCCGCAGCGGCGCGGTCGATCTCGTCACGGGCGCACCTGCGGTCGACGACGCGATTCGCCTGGCGGACGAACTCGTCGATGCGCAGCTCGGCGCGACGCAGGCGGCGGCGACGTTGCAGTCGCTGCGTCAGCAGGTCGAATCCGCGCGCGCCGGCGTGACGCGCAGGCAGGCCGCGCTGGACGAGCGCGAGCGTGAGTTCGCCGCGCATCGCGACGCATGGGCCGCACTCGCGACGACGGCCGCGGTGCCCGGCATGCCGCTGGCGGCGATGGGCGACTGGCTTGCGAAGCGCGACACGGTGTTCGCCGCGCAGGCCGACCTTGATCGGCAGCGCCGCGAATTCGACACGATTCGCGCCGCACGGGCCGGTGCCGAAGCCGCGTTGCGCGCGGCGCTGCGCACCGTGTCGCGAGGCGGCGAGTCGGACGGCCTGGCGGCGCTCGTCGCGAGCGCCGAGACCTTCGTCCAGTCGGCCGAAAAAGCGCTCGCGCAACAGGACAGCCTCGAGGATCGCGCGCGGGAAGCCGAACGCGGGTGTGCGACGGCGCAGTCGCGCGCCGGCCACGCGCAGACGGCCTACGATGCGTGGCAAGCGCAATGGCGCGCCGCGCTGGCCGACGCAAAGCTGTCCGCGAGCGCGGCGACGCTGGCTGCGGCGGAAGGGGCGCTCGGGCTCGCCAACGCTGTGACGGCCGAACTGGCCGATGCCGATGCGCCGCGCAACCGGATCGCTGCCATCCGCGCGGAACTGGCCGCGCTCGAGGCGGGGGCACGGCGACTGGCCGCGGCGCTCGCCCCGGAATGGCTGACGAGCGGTGACTGGCCGGACGTCGCGCGCCGGCTGACGATGCGCCTCGCGGCCGCCCGGGAAATTGCACGTGCGATCGGTCGTGCCGACGAGGCCGTGCGGCAGGCCGACGGCAAGGTCGCGGATGCCGCCGCCGCGGTGGCCGGTGCCGATGCGCGCATCCAGCCGCTGCTGCAACTGGCCGGCGTAGCGTCGATCGACGCGGCGCTGCCGCTGGCCGAACGCTCGGATCGCCAGCGCCAGCTTCGGCAGGCGGTCGATGCCGCGCACGAGGCACTGGTGCGCGATGGCGACGGCCTGTCCCGGTCCGCCGTCGAAGCCGAAGTCGCGGAGCAGGACATCGTCGACGTACCGGCGCACCTTGAAGCGGTGAAGCAGTCGCTCGGCGATGTCGGCAAGCGGCTCAACGAGCTTTCCCAGCAGCAGGTCGTGGCCGATCAGGCGTTCGGTGCAATCGATGGGCAGGCGAATGCCGCCGTTGCCGAGTCGAAACGGCAGGAAGCGCTGGCGGCGATGGGCGATGCAGCCGAGCAGTACCTGGAGGCGGCCACCGCGAGCCGGCTGCTGAAGTGGGCGACGGATCGCTATCGCGACCAGAAGCAGGGGCCGATGCTCAGGCGCGCGGGCGAAATTTTCGCGGGGCTCACGCTGGGCGAATTCGCGCGGCTGACCGTCGATACCGAACGGACGCCGCCCGCACTCTATGCACGACGGACGAAGGGCGCATCGGTCGAGGTCGCGGGGTTGAGCGAAGGAACGCGTGACCAGTTGTTCCTTGCGCTGCGGATCGCGGCGCTGGAGCTGCAGCTCGGCAGCCGGACCGCGCTGCCGTTCGTCGCCGACGACCTGTTCATCAACTTCGACGATGCGCGCGCGAAGGCCGGGCTCGACGCGCTGCGCGATCTGTCGACGCGCACTCAGGTGCTGTTCCTGACGCACCACGACCACCTGCTGCCGCTCGTGAGGGATGTATTCGGCGCGCGGGTCAACGTGGTCGAGCTGCAGCGCGCGCCGGTGGGTGCGTGACGCGCGGCGTGCGTGGAGGCCGGCGCTCGGGCAGGGTCATCGCAAGCAGGTAGTATGTGCGGTTCCGAAATGCCCGCGGCCGGTTCTGCCGGTCGCGGGTCAGGCCACACGAGGGGGGAATATGAAAAAGCTGGTAGCCGCCATCGCGTTCGCGGCGGACAAGCATCGCAATCAGCGGCGCAAGGACGAAGAAGCGTCGCCGTACATCAATCATCCGATCGCGCTTGCCGACGTGCTGGCCAACGAGGCCGGCGTCGAGGACGAACGGGTGATCGTCGCGGCGGTGCTGCACGATACCGTCGAGGATACCGAGACGACCGAGCAGGAGCTGCTGAGGCTGTTCGGCAAGGACGTGGCGGACATCGTGATGGAAGTCACCGACGACAAGTCGTTGCCGAAGGAGGAGCGCAAGCGCCTGCAGGTCGAGCATGCGGCGACCATCAGCCGGCGCGCGAAGCTCGTGAAGCTGGCCGACAAGATCTGCAACCTGCGCGACATCGCGCGGCATCCGCCTGCGGACTGGCCGCTCGAGCGCAAGCAGGCGTACTTCGACTGGGCGAAGTCGGTCGTCGACCCGATGCGCGGCGTGCATCCCGGTCTCGAGGCGATCTTCGACACCGCCTACGACGCCAGGCCGGCGGACTGAGGCGCCTGCATGCGATCGACCCGATCCGTCGGATCCGCCGCGCCGCAATCGCCGGTCGTGGCGGGTGTCGATGTGGGCGGGGAAAAGAAGCAATGCGATCTCGTGATCCTGCGCGGAACGACGGTCGTTTGCCGCGAGGCGCAGATCGCGCCCGAGGCGGTGCCTGCGCTGTGTCTCGCCCATGACGTCGTGGTCGTCGGTGTCGACGCACCGAGCCTGTGGTGGGCGGGGAGCGGGCGCCGGGCGGCCGAGCAGGCGCTCGCGCGCGAGCGGATCTCGTGCTTTCCGACGCCGTCGCGGGAGCAGGCGGTCGCGAGCACGTCCGGCTTCTTCGACTGGATGTTCATGGGAGAGCGCGTCTACCGCGCGCTCGCGGACGCCTATCCGCTGCTGACCGGCGCGCGTTATGCGGGCGGGCGCGCGAGCTTCGAGACCTATCCATATGCGATCACCTGCGCGATGCTGGGCAAGTCTGTTGCGTCGGCAAAGCAGAAACGCAACCAGCGCCGGCAATTGCTGGAGCGACTGGGGATCGACGTGTCGACGCTGAAGTCCGTCGATGCGCGAGACGCGACCCTTTGCGCGTTGACGGCGCAATGCGTCATCGACGGGAATGCGCATGCGTATGGCGATGCGGAGGGCGGATATATCCGCGTGCCGATCGTGAGCGAGACGATCGTTCTCGATGCGCGGTAGCTGCGTCCTGCGGCCGGGGCGTAGAGATAAGGTGAGCTTTTGCGGGAGCGAAGCAGCCGGTGTGTCGACAAAGGTGTCAGGCGGCGACTATCAGCCGGCAAGCATCGGGATGGCTGGCGCACACGACGTGACGCCGGTGCGCGACGCGATCCCGAGCGGCGCTGCTCAATCCTCGAGGATGGCTTTCGGCACGCTGGCCAGATCGCAGGCTTGCGCCTGCTCGAAGTAGCCTTCGGCATCGTCGATCATCACGACTGCGACGTCGATCAGCTCGTCGAGCCGTTGCAGCAGCGAATCACGCCACTCGATGTCTTCGTCGCGCTCGGGCGTCTTGTCCAGTTGCTCGATGATCGAGTCGGCCGTCTGCAGGAAAGGAATCGCCTGCTGATAGTTTTCGATCGAGACCATCGCCGCGTTGCGCGCGCCGACGAGTCGCTCGCGGTGTTCGTCCGCCAGTTCGGATTCGCCGCTGATTCGCGGCAATACATCCGAGATGCGTTGCAGAAGTGGCGGAGCCTGTTCTTCCAGGATGATAGCGCGCTCGCGCAGCGCTGCATATTCGTCGCGAAGGTCGGCGTCGCCGGGTTGAATGGTGCTGTCCATCGTGGATATGAGTGCGTGGTTCGGTCGCGGCATGATACTCGACAGCACCCGGTTCCTTGCCGGTTCCGTGGCTTCCTATATGGAAGGCAGAGCGGCTTGCGTCATATCTATAGGGGGCGGCTTCCATCGCGATGGGCGGCCTGTTGAGCCCCAAGCCCCCGTGCGCGGCAGCGCACGGGGGCTTTTTCAAAATATTTTCACAAAGGGGCTTGCGTAGTTGGGGGCGGGTGCTTAGAATCACGCCTC
>NZ_CABVQC010000057.1 GCF_902499175.1 Burkholderia aenigmatica | reverse complement strand
GCGCGCGCGACATCTTGCAGAAGGTCATTCGCGCCAACAGTCGCTTAAGTTCCAAACAGAACGGAACACTGCACTAGTAAACCCGGCACAACGCGATGGCCGTGGCGAAGTCCACCGATCCGCTGACGAAAAGCCCCTCTCCGGCGGTAGACAAATGCGCGCTGGCCTGCAGCCGACACTCTTCGCGGGATGCGGCCGCCGGGCGAATGGCCCCGCGATCATGTCCGAAAGAATGTCAGTTGAAATTTGATATAGATGCCATTACGATTGCGCTTCACATATCAACTGATCTGCGAAACGCCGCGTGCGATTGTGTACGCGAATGTCGGCAGCGCTCGGATACTGCGCGATCTACCGATGTGGGGCCTCGATACGGCAAGGACCGCCGTTTTCGTCGCGCTTCCGGGGCACGGATCGGATTGCCTGCATTCGAGACCGCGGCCTCGCGGGGGGCGATGAATCGGTCTGTTAGTCATCCGATTCATGCCGATATGTCGCAGGAAGCCGAGCATAAGGTAGCGCGACGGAGCCCGCGTGCGCTCGCGAAGCTCAAGCCGATCCTTCCCGCGCTGAACGATGCGCAGGTCGTCGATACCTGAGCTGGCCTGATCGACGTTGCTGCCCAACAGCATTCCGGCGATCGAGGCACCGGGCACGCGCTCGGCGACCGAGGTCAGGGCTGCGGTCACCTTTTTGCGATGGGGCTGATCGTAATCTCGCTCGTCGTCCAGGATTATTTCGATGGTCAGATTTTCATGACACCGACGGCGGGTGGCTAGCACTTCTACAGTTTGATCGAGAGAAAGAAATGGGCACACACGGTGAGCAAGCTTGCCTAACCGGTGCCGTATGGCAACACTCCGTCGCTCTCGCGATGAAGCGTTGGCGGATACGTCGCAACAAGAATACGATCCGCTCCGGTCGGGGCTGGAAGAAGAAGTAGTATGCGCGTTGCCCGCGACAGCTTAACCGGAAACCTTGTTGATTCAAGGGGCCTTCCCGGGCGCGGCCCCCCCTTGTTTTTCATTCATGGAGAATTATTAGAAATGCCAAGAGTGAGCTTGATATTGGCTCCCGGTTTTGCGGACTGGGAATATGCTTTCATCGCAGGAACGGCGTCACCGTTCTATGGGATCGACGCTCGCTTTTTCGCCCCTGTTCCAGGGGCTTTCCGTTCACAAGGCGGATTGATGGTGACGGTCGACGGAAGTTTGCAGCAATGCGTGGAGTGGAAGCCGGACGTTGTTGTCATCATCGGCGGAATGATTTGGGAAAGCGCGGAAGCCCCTGATTTGCGGGAATTTCTCCTCGCCGTCCGGGCAAATGGCTCGACCGTTGCAGGTATCTGTGGAGGGACGCTGGCGCTTGCGCGAGCCGGGCTGCTCAACACTGTTCCCCATACCTCGAACAACGCCAACTTCTTAAGTCAAAACGGCGCTGGCTATGAGGGCGCCGCACTTTATCGACACAGCACGGCAGCCGTTGTTGCGGACGGCATAATAACTGCACCCGGCCCCGCGCCGGTCAGCTTCACCTGTGCTGTGTTTGAAAGCGCAGGGTTGCCACCTGAGATTGTCGCGCAGTTTCGATCCATGTTGGCAGCGGAGCACGGCGCTATCGCATAGATCGGCTGACATAGTTATGGCTGTCGGGGCCGGTTAGTCCACACTCGCCAGCCGGCGATGCAGACGGCTTGTTAGTAACAGACTCAGATCGATTGCTCCCATGTCACTCCTGGGCTGACTCCGGGGCTGCAGCTCAACGCGCCCGGCAGATGATCGAGAACTAGCCTGAGCATTCGAAAACGCGGCCGTCTGGCGCCGATCGGTTTCACAGCTGGGATTACAAGTAAGAGGTTTGGTTTTGTACGCTCGGCCCTGTGGTGGAGTGGGTCTCTCGAAGCGCGATGATGCGTTACCGCACCGGCGCGCGGTATCAAACGTTCTCGGGGGTGTCAGGATTTCCGTGTCCAAGGCGGGTTGAGATTCACACGGATGGTCGAACGAATCGATCCTCGTACAGGATGGCGAACTGGTTCATAGCCGCCTTCCGGTCATAAGCAGCACGTCCCAATCGGCAGAGATTACGCCGTGCCAGCCAGATGAGCTTGGTGGCGGCCTCATCGGTCGGGAAGTGTCCTCGGGTCTTGATGATCTTGCGCAACTGCGAGTTGATGTTCTCGATAGCGTTCGTAGTGTATATACACGCAGTTGACTATGGCCGCTCAATATCCGGACTTGCGTCCCATTAACGATGGTTGCACCGATCACGTCCGGTTACCCATACTTCCGGGGGTGTACCAGATAACTGCGCGACAATTCTCACGCTCGTACGAAGACGAAATTGAACCGGCGGTAGAGTTGCTCGTCGTGCCCGCGGTTTCGACCGAGAACCACGCTCAGACCAAAGAAGTGCCGTGGTTCCTCCTGTAAATCGAAGTCGATCAGTCTCCGAAGGATATTACCTTCAGAGACGCAACCCCGGTGATTGAAAGCTCACCGGCTCCTCAATCGTTGGCAGCCTGATCATGTCGACCAACCCGCATACACCAGTCTTGACGATTGCTCCTATCTCAGCAAATCCCCCTGGAACTTGAAAAATCCAATGGGCAGACTTGCCACGCACCTAGCATCCCACATTGGCAACAAAATATCGGCAGTTCAACTCGAGACCGGGATCAAACCATGTCCTACATTCTGTATTACACACCGGGCGCAGCAAGTATGGCAGTGCACTGGATGCTACTCGAACTCGGTGTACCCTTCGAAACAAGACTCGTGGACATTGATACTGGCGCTCAGCGCAACCCTGAGTACTTGCGCCTGAATTCCTCCGGTCGCGTGCCAACCCTCGTGATCGATGGCATACCACGAGGAGAATCAACCGCGTTACTGATGCTCCTTGCTGAACGACATCCTTCTTCCGGGTTCGCACCGCAACCGAACTCACCCGAGCGCTCCGAGTGGTTCGAGACGATGATCTATCTTGCGAACACGTTGTTGCCGGCGATGCGAAGCTGGTTCTATGCGGAGGTGGACGGTAAACCACAAAACGCGGCGGCAGTGAAAGAGTTTGCATGCGGCCAAATAGAAGGGGCCATGGAGCACCTAAACAGTTTGCTCGGAGATGGCCGCCAGTTTCTGATCAACAACCGCTTGAGTACCGCTGACTTCCTGGCACTCATGCTTATGCGCTGGACGCGCAATATGCCCCGTCCGGCGACTTCGTGGCCAAATCTCGCGGGCTACATACAGCGACTTCGTGGAAGGCAGACGTTCCTCGATTTAAATGCGAGAGAAGGATTAACTGAATGGTTGAACCCAACACCTTGAGTAAAAGGCAGTCGGGGCGACTCACCTACTCTACGCACTAACCGGCCGTTGAAATGCCTCGGTCGGCCCTGCACGACGTAGGTACCCGAGATCAATGACGAGCACGCCGATGCGCGGCGCGGCCGCTAACAACGAATCGCTGTTCAACGCGGTGCCGCCCTCTCTATTTCCGACGGAATTTTCGGCGGTTCCGGCCTGGAACCCCTTGCTCTGGTCTCTTCGCTATTGAACGGGCAATCAAGAAATGAAAGCAGACACCAAGGAGTTGCGCAGTAACTTTGAAAAGGCACTCCAGTTTTTTTTAAAGGGCGAGTTCGCGGGCCATCCCGGCGTGAAAGTCACCAAGAACAAAATCACGGTCAGCCACAAGGAATCGGGGGCCGTGGCGACCCTGCACTTCGAATACTTGGCCAATATCAGGGCCTACGAAACCATTATCTTCGTCGAGCATCCAACCCTACGGGCGGAGCTCGATCGCATAGGTCCGCCCTATCCGTCAAACCTGCCAAACGCAAAACTCGTCTACAGCATGTCGACCGTCACCGAAGACGATGCCTGCCCACTACTGCCCGTCACGGAGCAAGGCATCGAAACCACCTGCCAGGGGTTGCTTCGCAGGCTCCGGGAGATTGACTTGCCGATTGTCTCCAACCTCCTCAACCTCGGCCCCGGCCTGGTGAACGATGTGATCGCCAGGCCAAAGTACTACTCCTACCCAGTTCCACTTATCTTTGTCGCCTTGCGCAGCAATGGCATGAAGCCGGATGAGGACGTCCTGGCCAGAATCCTGAGCGAGCAGACCCTTGGTTATACCAACCACCGGGAACAGAAAGAATCGTTCAACATGCAGCTATTGGGGAGTGTCGGAAGCTGATGATCTTGAGCTGGAAGCCCCCAATTCGCCACAACGAGAAACTGATTGGCTCATATGACGCTGAGGCCGGCTCTTATGTGACTTCCGGCTCAGATTTCGACTACCTGGCCCTACTGGATGGGCGGCCGTATCCGCCGGCAATGGACGCGCCGTCGGTGTTCTTCCAGTGCAAGGTGAAGAAGCTGCTGGAGCACGATTGCCTGTGGCTGCTGGGAGGCATTCCCCTGGTGTCGGCGCGCTTGGCGGGCTTTCTCGGCGCCCAGGCGCCGGCAGACGTCGAGCTGATCCAGCCCCTGCGCCTGGTAGCCGACCATCAGGAAGTCAGCCAACGGTTTTATATCGTCAACGCCGTAAAGGCCGTTAACGCGATCGACCACACTCGCTCCGAAGCCGAACGAGACGACGAGGGAAATTTGCTCTACTTCAATAAGACCTGGTTTCTCGACAACGTCCTGGGCATGGATCTGATCGCCCGGGACGCGGAGTCCGGAGACCTATTGATCACAGCCACATTGGCCGACAGTTTGATCGACGCAGGCTTCAAGGGCGATAAGGGGTTAGGGCTCTACAGTGCCGGACAGCGTTTCGTGCCTTATCGTAGTAATGCCTGAAATCAGACCTCGACCAAGTGATAATGTCCAGGCTTTCTCCAGGAAACCCGGATGAACCTGCCGTTGAGCAGGTTCAGGTCACGCAGGTACGGGTCTGAACAGCACTTCGGCATCGATTGCCGCCGCATTCTTCCCAACGTGCTGCCCCATCGGCTATCGATCATGCCAACAACGGCATCACCGGCCGACGAGCGGAAATGCCGCTGTTCACCTCTCCTGTCACTGTCGGCCGGCGTAATACCGTGCAGCGGCAGCGATTTCATCAGGCGTCATCTGCCGCGCCACATTGCGCATCTGCTCGCTGATGTCGTTGTGCCGCGCACCCGACGCAAATGCCTGCAACTGCGTCTTGATGTAGGCCTCGGGCTCGCCTTCGAGCCATGGCCCGCCGACCTTGTTGTCCATCCCCCCGTGGCACGACGCGCATGGCGCGATGTTGCGCATCGGCGCGCCGCTCGCGACGATCTTCGGCGGATTCACCGCAGACTTCGTCACGGCGCGCGGCAAGTACGCGTAGTACGCCGCCAGATCGCGCATGTCCTGGTCGGACAGATTCGCTGCCATCGACTCCATCACCGCGTTCGTGCGTGCCCCCGCCTGGAAGTCCTTCAGTTGCTTGTAGACGACCGCCGCATACTGGCCCGCGAGGTTCGGCGAATCCGCGTCGCTCATGCCTCGCGCGCCATGACACATCGTGCAGCGCATCGCGAGCGTCGCGCCGCGGCCGATCGACAGGCTGTCCGTCTTCGACATCATCTGCGGCGTGACGACCACCGTGCTGGTCTTGATCGTCGACGGCTCCGGCTGCGAGGCCAGCCACGCCCGCGGCACGCCAGCCGCGCTGCAGATCGCATTCCAGATTCCCTGGAACTGCGCATCCTTCTGCACGGACGGCAGCCAGACGAAACCGATCAGCACCGACGCGGCCACCGTGAACAGCGTGATCCCGACGCTCACGGTAAACCAGCGGTTGCGAAGCGAAAACAGGCGTTCCGTGCTCATCGTTGCGTCCCCAGGTAGATGGCTGGTACCGACGGCTGCTTGAGCACCATCAACTGTGCGATCGGGTAGCCGTAGTTGACGACCGTGAGGCCGATCATCAGCGCGATCCACAGCCCGAAGCTGTTGAGCGCGATGGGCAGCTTCTTCGGCTCGTGCACGGCCGAGCTGAACGTGAACTCCGCGGGCTTGATCTTCGCGCCGCGATGGCCGCGTATCAGCACGACGAAGAAGAGCACCGCCGACGCGACCAGGATCAGCGCGCCGATCACCGACAGGATCACCCAGATCGCCTGCGGCGCAAGCGCGGGATCGCTGTAGTCGTAATAGGCCATCCGGCGCGGCATGCCTAGGATGCCGACGTAATGCCACGGGAACGTCGTGACGATCATCCCGACGAACCACAGCCAGAGCTGCGTCTTGACGAGACGCGCGCTGCCGAGCGCACGGCCCGTCAGATACGGCCACAGCTCGTACGCGATCGCGAAGTACATGATGACGACCGCGCCGCCGAAGATCAGGTGAAAGTGGCCCGTGATCCACTGCGTGTTGTGAATCGTCGAATCGAGTTGGTAGCTCATGTTGATGAGCCCGCCCGCACCGCCGAAGCCGAGCATCACGAACGAGAACGCGACGGCAAGCATCATCGGCTCATGCCACGGCAGCGCGCGCAGCCAACCGAACGCCCCCTTGCCGCCGCGCAGCCGCGCGGCGATCTCGACCGACGCGCACACGGTGAACACGGTGAGGAGCGTCGGCACCGCGACGATCGCCGTGAACACCGACTGCAGGAACTTGAAGCCGGAGCCCACCTGAGGATCGGCGAACAGGTGGTGAATGCCGATCGGCATCGCGCCGACGAGGAACAGGATGAACGAGATGCGCGCCATGCCGTCGCTGTACAGCTTGCCGCCGATAGCGCGCGGCACGAGCGTGTAATACGCGATATACGCCGGAATCAGCCAGAAGTACACGATCGCATGCAGCGTCCACGAGAAGAACACGCGGGCGAGACCGGCGTCGATCGTCGTCTTGAGCCCCACCGCGACCGGCAGGATCTGGAACAGGATCTCGATTGCGGCGCCGATCGAGGTCCAGCCCCACAGATACGCGCCCGCGACGTTCGCGAACATCGCAAGCGGGATCGGCACGCCGGGATTCGCCTTCTTCCATACGTACAGGTTCACCGACGTCAGCGCGACCCAGATCCACGAACCGACGACGACGAGGACGACGCCGAGGTAGTAGAACGGGCTGCCGATCATCGGCGGATAGAACGTGTAGAGGACGGACGACAGGCCGAGCGACACGGGCACCATCGCGACGACCGAGCCGACCGCGATCAGCCCCAGGCCGGCCCACGCCCATTTGCGGCCGACCAGCGGCATCTTGAGCGCGAGCTCGTTGATCGCATAGCCGAAGCCCATCGCGATCAGCGTCGGGAATACGTAGCCCATCACGGAGCCGTGCGCCGTCACCGAGCGATAGTAGAGCTCGGGATTGCCGAGCCATGGATGCAGCGGACTGCGCGCAAGCATCTGCCATGCGCCGAGCAGCAGCGCGACGCCGAAGACCGCGAACGCGAGCCAGAAATGCGCGAGTACCAGTCGATTATTCTTTAACACAGCTCAGTCTCCGCGCGCCGGACGCCAGTTTGTCGAATTCCGCACGATCAATCACCTTGACGTGCGCCCACATCCCCTCGTGGCCGGTTCCGCAATATTCGTGGCACGGCATCAGGTGGTCCTTCGGCTTGTTGAAGGTCGTCCGGAACGTTGCGACGTAGCCCGGCTCGAGCATCGAATTGATGTTGGTGTCGGTGATGAGGAAGCCGTGCACGACGTCCGCACTCGTCGCGCGGAACGTCACCGGCGTGTTCGCCGGCACCAGAATGCACTGCGGCGTGAACGAGTACTGCTGGCCGATCACGCGCACCGTGACAGAGCCGTCCGGCTCGCGCGCGGTACCGAGGTTGCTCTCGATGAATTCGCCCGAGACGTGCAGCGTCGTCGGGTCGACCGTCTCGACGCGAGACGGCGGCATCATGGCCCAATGCAGGCCGGTGTATACCATCATGGCGACGAGGAGGACCATCAGGCCGACGGCCAGGATCGCCCATCTGCGCTCGATCCGGGCCGCGAGCTGCGCGCCGTCGAGACGGTCTGGCAAAGGTTGTTTGGACATGGGAACCCGGTTACTGGATCAGGCCGCGGGGCAGGAAAACGAAAAAGTAGAAGGCAAACCACAGTGCGATCACGATCGCGGTTGCGGTGCCTGCGAGCGCGAGCGCGCCGTGCGGACCCGCGCGGACGATCTCGTCAACCGCGTCGTCGTGCGGTTCGGGACCGTTGCCGGGCCGTTGAAATGTGTCGCTCATGATGTCCTCAATAGAGCGGAGCCGAACGCAGCGCATTGGCTTCCTTCGCGGAAACCGGCGTGCCGCGGTTGCCCCAGGCGGTCCGGATGAAGGTCGTCACGGCCGCCACCTCGTCGTCCGACAGCGACTGGGCGAAAGGCGGCATGCCGTAGGGTTCGGGGTTCTTCGTGGTGCCGGGCGCGTATCCGCCATTCAGCACCATGCGGATCGGGTTCACCGCGGACGTCATCTGGATCGACTGGTTGCCCGCGAGCGGCGGGAACGCCGGCGGCTTGCCGAGGCCGGTCTTGCCATGACAACTTGCGCACTGGGCGCCGTAGATCTTCGCGCCGAGCTTGTTGAGTCGCGCCTGCTCCGACGCGGGCACCTTCGTCGGCCGCGCGGACGCGGCTTCGCTCCCGCGTTGCGGCAGCGACTTCAGGTAGACGGCCATCGCACGCACGTCATCGTCGGACAGGTGCTGCAAGCTGTTGTAGACGACTTCCGCCATCGGGCCATACACCGTGCCGCGATGCGACGCGCCCGCTTGTAGCAGGTCGGTGATTTCGGCGATGTTCCACTCGCCGAGCCCCGCTTCCTTGTTCGACGTGAGCGACGGCGCATACCACGCCTGCATCGGTATCAGCCCGCCTTCGAACGCGTTCGCTTCCGAGCTGCCGCCCAGCGCATTGATCGCGGTGTGGCACATCGAGCAATGGCCGAGCCCTTGCACGAGATACGCGCCGCGGTTCCATTCGGTCGACTTCGTGGTATCCGGCTGATACTCGCCTTCCTTGAAGTACAGCGTGCGCCAGCCGATCAGGAGTTGCCGGTTGTTATACGGAAAGCGCAGGTCGTGCGGCCGGTTTGCCAGCTTCACAGGCGGCACCGAGCGCAGGTACGCGAAGATCGCATCGGAATCCGCGCGCGTCACCTTGGTGTACGCGGCGAACGGCATGGCCGGATACAGCAGCGAGCCGTCGCGCGACCGGCCGGTGTGCATCATCGAGAAGAACTCGTCGGCCGTCCATTTGCCGATGCCGGTTCCGTCGTCGGGCGTGATGTTCGGCGAGTACAGCGTGCCGAATGGCGTCGGCATCTCGCGGCCGCCCGCGAAGAGCTTCTCGCCCGGCACCGTATGGCACGCGATGCAGTCGCCCGCACGCGCAAGGTACTCGCCCCGCCGGACGGTCGCGGCGTCGTTCGACGGCTGCGCGAATGCCGAGCCCGCGACGGCGCACAGGACGCCGGCGAATGCGAGCGCGCGGCGCAGTTTCACGATCAATTGCTTGTGCACGGAGGTCTCCATTAGCGGGGCTCGCCACCGCATGCGAGCGGCATGACGAGCGAGCCCACGGGCGCGGGCGACGGACTGGCAGGCGCGGGCCGCGACGCGAGCCACGCGGAGACCGCGGTCACGTCGGTGTCGGTGAGCCGGGATGCGACCTCCTGCATGCAGTCGGGCGCGATCGATGTGCGCGTTCCGTAGCGCCACGCGCCGAGCTGCGCGCTCAGATAGCTCGCGTGCAGGCCGAGCAGGCCGGGAACGGCAGGCTCCATCCCCGTGAGCGCCGCGCCATGGCACGACACGCATGCGGGAATCTTGCGCGCCGGGTCGCCCGACTTCACCAGTTGCTGCCCTCGCTCCAGCATCGCGGGCGCGACGGCGGGCGCTGCGATCGCAGGGAATGGCGGGCGCAGGCTCGCGAAGTGGTCGGCTATCCGATGCAGGTACGCGTCGGGCAGGTACGCAAGCAGGTAGTTCATCGGCGGGTACTTGCGCCGGCCATCGCGAAACGCGACGAGCTGGTTGTACAAGTAACCGGCCGGCTTGCCCGACAGGCGCGGGAAGTAGTCGTCCGACGTCCCCTGCCCTTGGCGGCCATGACACGCGGCACAGGCCAGCACGCGTGCCTCCATCGAATCGGGCGCGCGCTCCGTCTGCGGTTCCCGAGAGAACGCCGGCTGGCTCAGCAAACCGCACAGCACGGCGAGTATTGCGGTGGATCTCAAAGTCACTGTCATCTTCTCGGACAAGGCATCCCGTTCCCGCTATCACGCGAGCCGCCCCCGCGAATCTTTGGCGCAAGCAAGTACATCGCCGGCACCATTGCCTTCGTTGGCCTCAAGGGAACCTGTTATTCAAATTTTGATCGACGTGAGATTCTCATGAGCGCCACCGGCTCGCCTTGACTCACGTCAAATGCGGACCGACCAGCTTTTCGTAGGCATCTTCGAGCCATATGACCGGCTCCCCGCGTTTAGTACGGTGACGATGTAGAGTCCGTTCCAGAGCGGAACGGCAATGAAAAAGCGATTCACCGAAGAACAAATCATCGGCATCGTGATGGAAGCTGAGGCTGGCTTGAAGCCGGCGGAGCTGCGCCGGCTGAAGCAGCTTGGTGAAGAGAACGCGAAGCTCAAGCGACTCGTTGCTGATCTGTCGCTGGACAAGGCCATGTTGCAGGATGTGCTTTCAAAAAATGTATGGTCCGCCCCGGCTTTGCAAGGCGAGCGTTGTCGAGCCGACGCATGTCAGTTTGCGTAAATGTATCCGGCCTCTCGCGAGTCGGACCTATCCGTGATTTCGTGGGCAGGTCAGCCTCACGGAACGTCACATTGGCGTCGATCGAGATATCAAGCTGTCGCCGACGCTGCTCTTCGCGTCGGGCGAGAATGGGATCGACCTGGTTACCGGCCATGTCGCGATATCCGATAGCCAGTTTCCGGGCTTCCCCAAGCGAAACGCGCGACAGCGGTCCAAGGCCCATTTCGCGCACGCGCCCATCGAGCGTGAAGCGAAACACCCATGAGCGTGCGCCGCTGTCGGCGATCCGAAGGTAGAGGCCACCGCCGTCTGCGTAATGGCCTGGATCGGCCGCCTTCGCGACGCGCGGTGCGCTGAGCCGATGCAAGTGTCGTCCCGCCATGTCGTCCTCCTTTCCTACCCACAAAACCCAGCTCGCTACCCATGTTTCATGGGGAGATTGTGCGGAGCCGTGGCGGAAGTCGCAAGCACGCCGCTACCCACAAATCGCTTTGAAATCAGCGATCTAGGGCGCGTTTACGGGAGCCGCCGGAATGCGCGGGAAGCCTTGACTGGCGGAAGGCAGCCGGAGTCGAACCGACCCGGGAGTGTCTGACACCCCCAACCGGGTTTGAAGCCCGGCCGTACCACCGGATACGAATGCCTTCCGTGGGGAAAAGAACCAAAGAAACGACGAGCGCCTACGCCTGATTACCCGCCCAACCGCTGTCAGGCCGCAGGAAGTGAAGATCGCGGTGGAAGCGAGTATACCCAACCCGATCGAAGAACTCGAGAATCTGGATCGCGCGCTTGCGGCCGAGCCCCGTCGCGTCACGGAACGTCGCGGCATCGAGCCCGCCGCCGCGCGACGGCGCGAGATGCGCGACCAGTTGCGCAAGCTCCCGCACGACGTCCGCGTGATAGAACAGGTCGCGCACGACCTGGTGCACGTCACCGCGCCGCGCGAGCTTGCGCAGCAAGGTCCGCACCGCATCCTCGGCCTCGCCCGTGTCGCGGGCCAGGTCGCGCACCCACGGCGGATCGAAGCGCCCCACATCCAGCCGCGGCAGCAGTTGCTGCGCCAGCGCTTCCTCGCGCGGTTCGAGGCTCACCGAATGCGATGGCAGGTGCAGCCACGGCCCGCTTCGCGCGACTTCGCCACCGGTCACCAGTGCATCAACGAGCGCGCGCCACAGCGTATCGCCGGCGAGCGGCGCGGCCATCCGCCGCAGCCGTGCGGCGTCGAGCCCCTGCTCGTCGGGCATGCGCTCGTGATACGCGCGCAGCGTATCGATCGCCCGGGTCTGCAATGCGCGCCAGTGCGCATGCGCAATCACCGCACCGTCGTTCGACGCGGCGTCGCGCTGCCCGATCGCCAGCGCGTCGTCCGGCAACGCCAGTGCGTTCGGCGCAAAACCCGTCAGATGCGTGAGCATCGCGCGCGGGATGCCGAGCGGCGCCTGCGCGAGCAGCGCATCGAGGCGCCCTTCGTCGAGCCATTCGGCCAGCGCGTCGAGCCACGCGCGGCGCTGGGGAGTACGACGCTTGCGCGCCGGCCCGAACGGGTCGAGCACGCGGCCGCCGCCGACCGTGCGCGTCGCCTGCGGATTGCGGACGATGAACCGGTCGCCCGGCAGCGCAAACACCGGCTCGTCGAATACCAGTTGCACGCGCATCCGCTGGCCGGCCGCGAGCGTGTCGCCGTCGAGCAGCGCGACATGCGCGACGCGGTGCAGCGTGCCGAGATGCACGTGCAGCGGCGCCCAGTGCGTCAGCGTGAGCCCCGCATCCGCGAGCAGCGTCAGTTCGACGTCGAGACGCGGTGACGTCGCGACGAGCCGCGCATCGGCGACGGTGTCGCCACGCTCGACATCGGCCTTGTCGACGCCAGCGAGATTCAGTGCGCAACGCTCGCCCGCGCGGCCGGCCTCGACGGGCCGGTTCTGCGCATGGATGCTGCGCACGCGCGCCGCGCCGCCGCTACGCACGATCGCGAGCGTATCGCCGGTCGCGACGCGGCCCGCGAACGCAGTGCCCGTCACGACGGTGCCCTGCCCCGCGAGCGTAAACACGCGATCAACTGCCAGCCGGAACAGCCCGTCGTCGCGGCGGGCACGCCACACGATCGCCGCGTCCGCCAGGTAACGCTTCAACGCGGCGACGCCCGGATCGTCCGCGGCCGTCGCGCGCGTCTCGAAGATCGGCACGCCGGCGAGCGTCGTATCGTTCAGCCACGTGGCGATTTCGTCGCGCACCTCGGCCACGCGCGCGGCGTCGACGCGATCGCACTTCGTCAGCGCAACGGCGCCATGCGTGACGCCGAGCAGCTGCAGGATCGCGAGATGCTCGCGCGTCTGCGGCATCACGCCGTCATCGGCGGCAATCACCAGCAGCGCGAAGTCGATCCCGCACGCGCCGGCCGCCATCGTATGAATCAGCTTCTCGTGGCCCGGCACGTCGATCAGGCCGAGCACGTCGCCGTTGTCGAGCGGCGTATACGCGTAACCGAGTTCGATCGAGATGCCGCGCGCCTTCTCTTCCTTCAGGCGATCGGTATCGACGCCCGTCAGCGCGCGCGCCAGCGTCGTCTTGCCGTGGTCGATGTGTCCGGCGGTACCGACGATCATGCAGCGGCCCCCGCCAGCGGCACGCATTGCGCGACGAACGCCGCCTCGTCGGCGGCTTCGAGGCAACGCAGGTCGAGCCGCAGCGCGTTGTCGGCCACGCGGCCGATCACCGGGCGCGGCCATTCGCGCAGCCGTTTCTCGAGTTGCGCCAGCGCGCGGCCGCCGCGTTTGCCGTCCGCCGTGCGTACGACGAGGCCGGCGCTCGGTAGCTGGTCGACCGGCAGCGCGCCGCTGCCGATCTGGCTGAACATCAGCTCGACCGTCACGTCGAAACCGCTGCCGAGCGCGGCCTGCAGCGCCGGACGCACGCGTTCGGCGGCCTCGGCGATCTCGCGCTGCGGGCGCGTCAGCAGGCGCAGCGTCGTGAGCCGGTCGCGCAGGAACTCGGGTGACTGGTAGAGGCGCAGCACGGGCTCGAGCGCCGCGAGCGTCAGCTTGCCGACGCGCAGCGCGCGCTTGAGCGGATGTTTCTTGATCTTCGCGATCAGTGCGCGATCGCCGACGATCAGGCCGGCCTGCGGCCCGCCGAGCAGCTTGTCGCCGCTGAACGTGACAACGTTTGCGCCGGCGGCGACGGTTTCCTGCACGGTCGTCTCGTGCGGCAGGCCCCATTGCGACAGATCGGCGAGCATGCCGCTGCCGAGGTCGACGGCAACCGGCAGCCCATGCTCGCGCGCAAGCGGCGCGAGTTCGGCGAGCGTCGTTTCCTTCGTGAAGCCGCTGATCGCGTAATTGCTGCAGTGCACCTTCATCAGCATCGCGGTGCGCGGGCCGATCGCGTCCGCATAGTCGTGCAGATGGGTGCGGTTGGTCGTGCCGACTTCGCGCAGCTTTGCGCCGGCGCGGCTCATGATGTCGGGAATGCGGAATGCGCCGCCGATCTCGACCAGCTCGCCGCGCGACACGACGACTTCCTGCTTCGTCGCCAGCGCCGACAGCGTCAGCAGCACGGCCGCCGCGTTATTGTTGACGACGGTCGCCGCCTCGGCGCCCGTCAGTTCGCACAGCAGATCGTCGATCAGGCTGTCGCGATCGCCGCGGCGGCCCGTGGCGAGGTCGAATTCGAGGTTGACGGGGCACGTGAGCGCGTCGACCACCGCGCGCACCGCGTCGTCGGGCAACAGCGCGCGCCCGAGGTTCGTGTGCAGCACGGTGCCGGTCAGGTTGAACACGACGCGCACCGCACCGGCGCTCTGCGCGGCCAGCGTGCGCGCGACGGCCGCGGCGATGCGCGGCTCGTCGAGCGGCTCGGCCGCCGCCGGATCATGCTGCGCGGCGGTACGCCAGCGTTCGAGCTCGGCGCGCACCGCGTTCAGCACGCGCGTGCGGCCGTAGTCGGCGAGCAGCGGTTGCAGCGGCACCGACGACAGCACCCGCTCGACCGACGGTACGCGTGCCAGCACGGCATTCAGTTCATTCAAACCCGGTTCGGTCACGTCGTGGTGGCTCCAGTCTCATGCTTCGCAGTCGGCCGAAGCCGGCGCTCACGCACCGCCTCCGGCCCCGTGTCGTCACTCTGCTTCCCGCGAAACATCCGGCCACAGCAGCGGGTTCGGCGAACTGCGCTGGTAGCCGGCTTCGTTCATCAGCAGGTCGAGCGTGAGACTCGCGAGATCGTCCGCCAGCGGTTCGAACTCGTAGTCCTTCTCCTGATAGCCGATCTTGCGATAAGTCTTGCACTCGTCGCACGATTCGGCCTTGACGGCTTCGCTGCCGCCTTCGATCCCGTGATACGCGATGCCCTTCGTCGAATCGCAGTGCGAGCACTTCGTGCGCACCATGTGCCACTCGGTCGTGCACAGCCCGCATTGCAGGAAACGGTAGCCCTGGTACTGGCCGCCCACCCGCACGACGCTCGCGACCGGATGCGTGCCGCACACGGGGCACAGCCCCGGCTGGTCGAGATACGGGACGTCGGCCGGCGCAACACGGCTGGCGAGATCGGTCCAAACGACCTGCAGCGCGGCCATCAGGAACGGCGCGGTGGCCGGGTCGACTTCCGCGAAGCGCAGCGCGAGGATCGCGTCGGCCTGCGCGTCGAGTTCGGCGGGCGCCATCAGGCGCAGCCGGTCGAGCAGCTTCGCGAGCGACGGGTTGACGAGCCCGGCGCCGTCGACACGGTCGAGCAGTTCGTACAGCACGGCACGCCAGCGCGGATCGCGCTCGCCGTCGAGCGCCGGCACGAGCGGCATCGAATGCTGCTGCGCCCGCGCGATCGCTTCCTTCGACGGCAGCGGCAGTTCGAGCGTTTGCAGCGTCGCGTGCTGCGCATCGGCGACGGTGGCCATCAGCCGCAGGTAGCCGCTGATCGGGTTCAGGTCGGCCAGCTTGCGCAGCCGCGCGGCGCGCGCCGAGAACGCGGTGGCGCGCTCCGGCAGGCGAAAGCGCGGGATGGCCGAATGATCGAGGGCCGAGATCTCGGTCGGTTCGAGGATGCGTTGTGTCACAAAAATGTCTTCCAAAAAAACAAGCGCCGACGCATCGGCGCTTTCGGGCGGTTCCGGCGAAGGATCGGAGCAGCCCGCCGTGATCGGCGAGCCGCCCCGCTCCGGTGCGTTACTTCACGCTTTCACGGAACCACTTCGGGTGATGCTTGCGAGCCCAGCCCAGCGTGACGGTGCCGCGCACCATCGCGCCGATCGAGCCCTTCACCCACAACGCCGCGTAAATGTGCACGATGATGCTCGCGATCAGCACGAAGGCCGCCACGGCATGCACGACAGCGGCCGCGCGGATCACCCCGATCGGGAAGTAGAACGAGAAGTAGCGCCGCCAGATCACGACTCCCGACAGCAGGAGCAGCAGCAGGCACGCCACCAACGTAAAGAATAGCAGCTTCTGCCCGGCGTTATAGCGCCCGACAGGCGGCAGCTTGTCTTCCTGGTTGGTCAGCACGTCGCCGATCTGCTTGAGCCACTGCCGGTCGTCCGCGTCGAGCGCGTTGTGATGCCAGAAACGCACCACCAGGATCGCGAACGACACGAACATCACGAGGCCGACGAACGGATGCAGGATCCGCGTCCACTGGCCGCCGCCGAACAGCGCGGTCAGCCAGAACATCGACGGATGAAACAGCGCGAGCCCGGACAGCGCGAGCAGCACGAACGTGATCGCGGTGATCCAGTGGTTCGTGCGCTCGTTCGCCGAGTAGCGGACGATCAGGTTGGGGTCGTCGTGTTTCATTTCGCGTCCTCCTTGATGCGTCGCGCCTCGTCGCGCGCGGCCGATTCCTCTTCGTCGCTCACCTCGTTCGGGCCGACCCGGACGTAGTGGAAGAACCCGGCGAGCGCCGTCAGCGCGATACCGGCGACCGCGAGCGGCTTCGCGATGCCCTTCCACAGCTTCACCATCGGGCTGATCGACGGGTTGTCGGGCAGCCCGTGGTACAGCGACGGCTTGTCCGCGTGGTGCAGCACGTACATCACGTGCGTGCCGCCGACGCCCTGCGGGTCGTACAGCCCCGCATGCTCGAAGCCGCGCTCCTTGAGGTCCTCGATCCGCTCGGCCGCGTGCTGCTTCATGTCCTCCTTGGTGCCGAACACGATCGCGCCCGTCGGGCAGGTCTTCACGCAGGCCGGTTCCTGGCCGACCGCGACGCGGTCGGAACAGAGCGTGCACTTGTACGCGCGATGATCCTTCTTCGAGATCCGCGGAACGTTGAACGGGCAACCGGTCACGCAATAGCCGCAACCGATGCAGTTCTCCTCGTGGAAATCGACGATCCCGTTGTTGTACTGCACGATCGCGCCCGGCGACGGACACGCCTTCAGGCAGCCCGGATCCTCGCAATGCATGCAGCCGTCCTTGCGGATCAGCCACTCGAGGTCGCCCGCCGGGTTCTCGTATTCGGAGAACCGCATGACCGTCCACGAATGCTCGGTCAGGTCGGCCGGGTTGTCGTACACGCCGACGTTGGTGCCGACCTCGTCACGCAGGTCGTTCCACTCCATGCATGCCGTCTGGCATGCCTTGCAGCCGATGCACTTCGATACGTCGATCAGCTTCGCGACGCTCCCGGTCACCGGTTCGCGCACCGTGGGCGGTGGCGTCGTGGTGGCCGAGACGCGTTTGATATCCAGCGATTGCAATGCCATCTCTTCCCCCTTACGCCTTTTCGACCTTCACCAGGAACGACTTGAATTCCGGTGTATAGGAGTTGCCGTCGCCCACGGACGGAGTCAGGGTATTGGCGAGATAGCCGGGCTTCGTCAGACCCTTGAAGCCCCAGTGCAACGGGACGCCGACCGTCTGGACCTTCTTGCCGTCGACCGTCAGCGGCTTGATCCGCTTCGTGACGAGGGCGACCGCGATGATGTAGCCGCGCTTGGACGACACCTTCACGCGCTCGCCATGCGCGACGCCGACTTCCTTCGCGAGGTCTTCGCCGATCTCGACGAATTGCTCGGGCTGGATGATCGAGTTCAGCCGCGCATGCTTGGTCCAGTAGTGGAAATGCTCGGTCAGCCGGTACGTCGTCGCCACGTGCGGGAACTCCGCCACCTTGCCGAACGACGCGCGGTCGTCCGGGAACACGCGGGCAGCCGGGTTGTTCAGCGCCTGCGGGTTGTTCGGGTGCAGCGGGTTCGCGTCGAGCGGCGTCTCGAACGGCTCGTAGTGCTCGGGGAACGGACCTTCGTTCATCCCTGCGCGGGCGAAGAAGCGCGCAACGCCCTCCGGGTTCATGATGAACGGCCCCATCCCGTTTTCAGGCGATTCGTCCACCTTGAAGTCGGGGATGTCGGCCCCCTTCCACGCGCTGCCGTTCCAGCCGATCAGCTTGCGGGTCGGGTCGAACGGCTTGCCGGCGACGTCGCACGACGCGCGGTTGTACAGGATGCGCCGGTTCGCCGGCCACGCCCACGCCCAGTTCAGCGTCTGGCCGATGCCGGTCGGGTCGGAGTTGTCGCGCCGCCCCATCTGGTTGCCGGCCTGCGTCCATGCACCGCAGAAGATCCAGCAGCCGCTCGCGGTCGTGCCGTCGTCCTTCAACTGCGCGAACGCGGCCAGCTGCTCGCCCTTCTTCACGAGCGTCTTGGCCGGATCCTTCGGATCGGGCAGATCGGCGAGCGCCTTCCCGTTGAACTCCATCGCGAGCTCTTCGGGTGTCGGGCTTTCCGGGTTCGCATACGGCCACGTCAGGTTGACGATCGGATCCGGATACTTGCCGCCGTCCTTCTGGTACATCTTGCGCATGCGCAGGAACAGCCCCGACATGATCTCGAGGTCGCTACGCGCCTCGCCCGGCGGCTCCGCGCCCTTCCAGTGCCATTGCAGCACGCGGCTCGAACTCACGAGCGAACCGTTTTCCTCCGCAAAGCACGTGGTGGGCAGACGGAACACCTCGGTCTGGATCTTCGACGCATCGACGTCGTTGTAGTCGCCGTGATGCTTCCAGAACTCGGAAGTTTCGGTCGCGAGCGGATCCATGATCACGAGCCACTTCAGCTTCGCGAGGCCGGCTGCCGTCTTCACCTTCGACGGCGACGCGGCAAGCGGGTTGAAGCCCTGGCAGATGTAGCCGTTCATCTTGCCGGCATTCATCAGCTCGATCACCTGCAGCAGGTCGTACTGCTTGTCCAGCTTCGGCAGGTAGTCGTAGCCCCAGTTGTTCTCGGCGGTCGCCGCGTCGCCCCACCAGGACTTCATGAAGCTCACGTGGAAGGCCTTGTAGTTCTTCCAGTAGCTCAACTGGTTCGGCCGCAGCGGCAGCTGCACGCGCTTCTTGATGTAGCCGTCGAAATCCTGCTCGGATTGCATCGGCAGCGTCATGTAGCCCGGCAGCAGGTTCGACATCAGCCCGAGGTCGGTCAACCCCTGGATGTTCGAGTGGCCGCGCAGCGCGTTCATCCCGCCGCCGGCGATGCCGATGTTGCCGAGCAGCAATTGCACCATCGCGCCGGTGCGGATGATCTGCGCGCCGATCGAGTGGTGCGTCCAGCCGAGCGCATACAGCACCGTGCCGGCGCGGCCGGGAACGGCGGTGGTCGCGAGCATCTCGCACACCTTCAGGAATTTCTCCTTCGGCGTGCCGCACGTCTGCTGAACCATGTCCGGCGTATAGCGCGCGTAGTGCTGCTTCAGCAGGTTGTACACGCAGCGCGGATGCTGCAGCGTCGGGTCGACCTTCACGAAGCCGTCGTCGCCGCGCTCGTAATCCCAGCTCGATTTGTCCGGGTACGCGTGCTTCTCCGCGTCGTAGCCGGAATAGATGCCGTCGTTGAACGCGAAATCCTCGCGCACGATGAACGAGAAGTCCGTGTAGTTCTTCACGTACTCATGCTGGATCTTGTCGTTCGTCAGCAGATAGTTGATGACGCCGCCCAGGAAGACGATGTCGGTGCCCGTGCGGATCGGCGCGTAGTAATCGGCCACCGAGGCCGTACGCGTAAAGCGCGGGTCGACGACGATCAGCCGCGCCTTGCGGTGCGCCTTCGCTTCCGTCACCCACTTGAAACCGCACGGATGGGCCTCGGCTGCATTGCCGCCCATCACGAGAATCACGTCCGCGTTCTTGATGTCGACCCAATGGTTCGTCATCGCTCCACGGCCAAACGTCGGGGCAAGACCTGCCACCGTCGGGCCATGTCAGACACGCGCCTGATTGTCGAATGCGAGCATCCCGAGACTGCGGACAGTCTTGTGCGTCAGGTAGCCGACCTCGTTGCTGCCCGCCGACGCGGCCAGCATGCCGGTGGTGAGCCAGCGGTTGACCTTCGCACCGTCTTCCGCCGTCTCGACGAAGTTCGCGTCGCGGTCGGCCTTCATCAGCTTCGCGATGCGGTCGAGCGCGTCATTCCACGAAATCGGTTCCCACTTGTCCGAGCCGGGCGCACGATACTCGGGGTGCGTCAGGCGGCTCGGGCTGTGGATGAAGTCGATCAGGCTCGCGCCCTTCGGGCACAGCGTGCCGCGATTGACGGGATGGTCGGGATCGCCTTCGATGTGGATGATGCTCGGCTGCGCATTCTTCGCGCCGTCTCCGAGGCTGTACATCAGGATGCCGCAACCCACTGAGCAGTAAGGACAGGTGTTGCGCGTTTCGACTGTGCGCGCCAGCTTGTACTGTCGGACTTCGGCGAGCGCTTCGGATGGAGAGAAGCCCATCAGGGCTAGACTCGATCCGGCAAGCGACGTAGCCGTCACCTTCAGGAACTGGCGCCGGGACATTTGTAGCATGGCTGGTCTCGGCTTATTGTGGGGGTGGGGAAACTGAAAGGAATTATAGACAGTTCGCGCAACTATGTTCGAATCCTCGGATCAATACTGAATTGTCTGATTACCAACGATGATCCGCGTTCCGCGCACAACCGAACCGTCATGAAACGACAGATCACCTCCGAAGCCACCCGTCTCGCGCAACAACAGGCCAACTGGGCCCTCACCGCGTTCAAGCGCTTCTCGTCCGACCGCTGCTCCGCGATGGCCGCGGGCATCGCATTTTTCTCCGCGTTCTCGCTCGCGCCGATGCTCGTGATGGTCATCGCGGTGGCGGGCTGGTTCTACGGCGACGATGCCGCGCGCGGCCAGGTGTTCGAACAGGCGCACCAGCTGATCGGCGACGACGCGGCGGCCAGCATCCAGACGATCGTGCAGAACGCGCACCGCGCGGGCGAGCGCGGCGGCCTCGCCACGTTGATCTCGTTCGCGGCGCTCGCGATCGGCGCGTCGGCCACCTTCGCGTCGCTCAGCGCCGCGCTCAGCGTGATCTGGCCGGCCACCGAAAATCGCTGGTCGAGCATGCTCGGGCTCGTGCGCGTGCGGCTGATCTCGTTCGGGCTCGTGCTCGGGGTCGCGTTCCTGCTGATCGTGTCGCTCGTGCTCGACACCGCGATCACGTTCGTCGGCACCTGGCTGCTGGGCAATTCGCCGTACGTGATCGTCACGAACCTCGTGCAGTTCTTCGTCGGCATCGCGGTGCTCGCGGCTGCGTTCGCGTCGTTGATGAAGTTCCTGCCCGATGCGCGCGTCGCGTGGCGCGACGCTGCGATCGGCGGCATCGTGTCCGCGATCCTGTTCTCCGGCGGCAAGAAGCTGTTCGCGCTGTACCTCGCACATGCGGGCACGGCCAGCGCATTCGGCGCGGCCGGATCGTTCGCGGTCCTGCTGATGTGGCTGTACTTCTCCGCGATCGTGCTGCTGCTCGGAGCGGAATTCGCGGCGGCGCGCGGCAACGCACATCGGCTCGCCGGCACCACCGCACCGGCCGCTTCCGCGCAAGCCGATCGCCCCACCGATCGCCTGCGCGACGACTGACTCGCCCCTTCGCCGCACCGCCGCACACCCCCGCACACCTGCCCGCGTCGTTGCAACCACGCTGCCCGCCACGCATTCGCGTGGCGTTGATGCGCTCTTTGCATGACCGCGCATTCGCCGCTGCAAACGCAAACGTTTGCACGCCATTGTTTTCGTGCGCCAACGGGCCGAAACAGGCGAGATGCTGCCATGCGTATCACCTATTGAAACAATCGCGTCGCAGCAATTGTCAACTATTTCAAAAACAGGAACAGTCGTTGATGTGCTTGATATATATGGACTTTTTCACGCTGTTACCTTTTCGAGACACTTTATTTTTTAAGCTTTCTTGCGTCTATGGCACTGAGCTATTCTCCAATCCGCAACAAATAACGATGAATCACTTGCGTGGAGAAACTCAACGATGAAGAAACTTGCTCTCTCGACCCTCTCGCTCGCCCTGCTGGGCGCCGCCGGCGCTGCTCAGGCCCAGTCGAGCGTGACGCTGTACGGCGTGATCGACACGTCGATCACCTATGTTCACGGTAACGCAGGTCAAGGCAACAATTCGTGGTCGATGGGTAGCGGCAACCTGCAAGGCAGCCGTTTCGGCCTGAAGGGTTCCGAGGACCTCGGTGGCGGCCTGAAGGCGATCTTCCAGTTGGAAAACGGCTTCAACTCGGCATCGGGCGCACTGGGCCAGGGTGGTCGCATGTTCGGTCGCCAGGCATTCGTCGGCCTGCAAAGCAACCAGTACGGTACGGTCACGCTGGGTCGTCAATATGACCCGCTCGTCGACATGGTTCAGGCAGTCACGGCTGACAACTACTTCGGCAGCGTGTTCGCCACGCCGGGCGACGTCGACAACAACGACAACAGCCTGCGCGTCAGCAACGCAGTGAAGTACACGTCGCCGGTCTGGGCAGGCCTGCAAGTCGAAGCAATGTACGCATTCGGCGGTGTTGCCGGCGCAACCGGCAGCGGCCAGACGTGGGCAGCGGCAGCAGCCTACAACAACGGCCCGCTCGGCCTGGCTGCTGGCTACTTCCACGCGAACAACTCGGCTCCGATCACCGCCGGCAAGCGTACCGGCTGGACCGGTTCGTCCGACGCAATCTTCGACGGCGATCCGGGCACGACGTTCATCAACAATGCATTCACGTCGTCGTCGTCGATCGGCATCGCACAAGTGGCCGGCCAGTACGCATTCGGCCCGGTGACGTTCGGCCTCGGCTACAGCAACGCGCAGTACAAGTCGGATGCCAATTCGGTGTTCGGCACGAACCAGAAGTACAACACCGGTCGCGCATTCGTGACGTATCAGGCATCGGCACCGCTGCTGCTGGGCCTCGGCTACATCTACACGAAGGGTAACGGCGACAACAACGGCAAGTACCACCAGGTTTCGCTTGGCGCGGACTACTCGCTGTCGAAGCGCACGGACGTCTACCTGGTTGGCGCGTACCAGCACGCAAGCGGCAAGAACGCAGACGGCAGCGATGCGCAAGCGTCGATCGGCTCGTACGGTATCGCCGGCAAGAGCTCGCAAGAGCTGGTCGCACTCGGCCTGCGCCACAAGTTCTAAAAACGACGTACCCGGCGTGCAAGGCGTCTCCGACGCCTTGTCGCCGAACTGGAAAGCCAGTCATCGGTTTCGGCCGTGGCTGGCTTTTTTTTCGTCCGTCGCCCGCGGGCCGGCACGGCCTGCAGCGGCCGACGGTCGATCGCCGAACACGATGGCATGTCCATCGGCCGGCAGCGGCGCCTGACGGCTGCCATGCGCCGGAAACGCGCTTTCCCGATGCCGGCTTCCCTCGCTGTGTGCGCGCCGGACGACTACCATCCGCACTGTCGGTGCCACGAATCCGGTGCGACGGCCGTTCGCCCCGGCGTGTCGATTTCGACGGCCTTCATCCGTCGTATCGAGGTCGGCACGCGATGTGCGCCCCGGCCCATACAGACAGGAGATACGCCATGACGATTCAGAAGATCACGCCTTTCCTCTGGTACGCGGCGGAAGCCGAAGAAGCGGCCGCCTTCTATGCGGGCATCTTTCCGGATTCGCGCATCGTGCGCGTCACGGCGGTGCCCGGCACCGACGGCACGCGGATGGTCGAGTTCGAGCTGTTCGGGCAGCCGTTCTTCGCGATGAGCCACCCGCGCACCGAGACGTTCAACCACACGATCTCGCTGCTGGTCAGTTGCGCCGACCAGGCGGAACTCGACCGCTACTGGAGCGCCCTGCTCGACAACGGCGGCACGGCCGACGCCTGCGGCTGGCTGAGAGACCGCTATGGCGTCTCGTGGCAGATCGTTCCGGAAGCGCTGATCCCGATGGTGTCCGACCGGGACACGGTCAAGGCTGCGCGCGTGGCCGCCGCGATGATGCAGATGATCAAGCTCGACGACGCCGCGCTGAAAGCCGCCTATGCCGGTACGGCGGGCTGACGAAGCACGCCGCACGGCAACAGCGCGCGCGATGACGCACCGGGCCGCCGACAAACGTCCGGCTCGACGGCATGCGTGTGCGTGTGCGGCCGCCGGGTAAGGGCTCATGATCCTCATCGGTGTCGCCCGCTAGCCGATCACGTTCGCGGCATCTGTCGCGACGTCGACAGCATCGATTCGACGGTCCGCCGCGCATGGCCGATGAATGCGGCGAGCGGTTCGCCCGACAGGATCGCCGCGTCTTCCTCGCCGCCGAGATAGGCGGCGCGCGCCGCCGCTACGACCGGCCGGTACGTGTCCGGCAGGCGCGCCAGCACCCATGCCGCGGCGACGTCCTTGGGCGCGATCCTGCCGGTCGCGGCGCTGTACCAGATGCGCGCGAGCGCGAGCACCACGTTGCACTCGTCGCCGCGCCAGTCGGGTTCAACATTCCACTGCGCAACGGTCGCCAGCAGCGCGGCGACAAAATCGTGTGCGGGCACCGGCTCGAGCAGCGTGGCGGCCGACGGGCCGGCCAGCACGACACTGTGCTGTCGCACCTTCGTCAACAGGATCGCCAGATCGTGATCGACGAGCGCCGGTTCGACGATGCCGGCTTCGAGATCGCGACGCAGCCACTCGCCGAACTGCAGTTCGCGCCGCGCCGGATGACGCCACGGCACGACTTCATCGTGCGCGACGACGGTCACTTCCAGTGCGCGCAGGCCGTCGGCGCGACCGGGCGGCGCCGATACCGCGAGCAGGTCGAGCATCAGCGCACGCCGCGTCGAGTCGTCGGGCCGGGCCGACACCGTCACCAGCAGGTCGATGTCGCTGCGCGGCTTCAGTCCACCATCGAGCGCCGATCCGAACAGGTGGATCGCCTTCAGCGTCGTGCCGAGATGCCGCTCGATCGTGTCGCATGCGGCGGCAACCTGCACCGCGATTTCGTCGGGAATGGAGTCAGTCACGATGCGTGTGTCTCGCGATGTCCGCGCAACACGTGCAGCGAGCGTGACGGGCCGCGACGGATCGACCGCGAGCACGGACGAGGATTGCCGTTCGTCATCGCGCATGCGCGGCACGTCATCCCGCGTGCGTCACGCGTCGACGGGCATGCGCTCTTGCGCTGCGTCACGGTTGCTGCCGCGCGATTGGCGCAGCGCAATAAAAATCCCCGCACGCTTTCGCGTACGGGGATCGTCGGACATCGCAACGGCTGCCGACATGCATTCGGCGCCGTTGCGCAGCATTACGCTGCCGCGTCCTTCAGCTTCTTCAGCGCACGTGCCTTCACGCGCACGCTGGCCGGCTTCGCCGGGAACCAACGCTCTTCGCCCGTGAACGGATCCTTGCCGAAGCGCTTCTTCTTCGCCGGCACGACTTGTGCCGTGATCTTCAGCAGACCCGGCAGCGTGAACTCGCCCGCGCCCTTCTTGTGGACCGAGCCCAGCACGACGTTCTCGAGTGCGACGAGCACTGCCTTGACCGCCTTCACTTCGACAGCTGCGCGCTCAGCGATGTGCGTTGCGAGCGATGCCTTCGTGAACTTGTCCTTCAGCGGCGTCGGAGCAGCCGGTGCCGCCTTCGCGACAACCTTCTTGGCCACTACTTTCTTCGCGGGCGCAGCCTTTTTGGCAGCCACTTTCTTGGTGGCCGGTGCGGCAGCCTTCTTGGCCACCTTTTTTGCGGAAGTCGCCATGTTTCTCCTACCAGGTGTGGTCGTTGGATACACGAAGCGTGCAACGCGCGCGCTTCAACGCCGGATTCTACAAGCGCCTTGACGCTTCGTGGAGTACTTTTGTGCGTTTTCGCGGGGTTTCCCGCAGGTTTTTTTGCATGCGACCGATTTCATCGACGCTCCAGCATCAGAAAACGCCTTCACGTAGGCACCCAAATGCGAATTACGTTCGATATTTGCGCACCTATACTGGGCTCGCTCAATGCTCGGATGCCGCCATGCGCGAAGCCAGATACGTCAAAGGACTCGACGGCCTGCGAGCCCTCGCCGTCATCCTCGTTTTCCTGTCCCACAAGGGCCATGTCCTTGCCGTCGACGTCGGCAAGCTTGGCGTGTGGACGTTTTTCCTCATCAGCGGATTCCTGATCGTCGGCGAGTTGCATCGCAATCGTCAGGCGGTCGAGTGCGGCACCATGACGCGCCGCCATGCGCTCGCGCTGTTCCTCGCGAAGCGCGCGCTGCGGATCTTTCCCGTGTATTACCTGCTGCTCGCCGCGCTCGCGATCGCGCACGCGCTGTTCTACCAGCGCGGCGTCAACCTCGGGCTCGCGTGGCACGCGGTGTTCCTGTCGAATTACTGGATCGGCGTCGTCAAGGACGGCTGGCCGGGCTCCACGTCACACTTCTGGAGCCTCGCGGTTGAACAGCAGTTCTATCTGATCGCACCGCTCGCGCTGCTCGCGGTGCCCGCCGCGCGACACGTCGCGCTCGGCATCGCGGCCATCGCGCTGTGTGCGGTCGCGCATCTCGCGCTCTACCTGTCCGACGCGTCGCCGGTGCTGATCTATGCGTTTTCGCCGTGGAATTTCGCGCTGATCGCGCTCGGCGGCGTCGGCGCGATGGCGCTCGCCGATCGCGGCGCGGCCGCCCTGCGGCGGATTCCGCCCGGCTGGCTCGGCGCGGCAGGCGTCGTGTTCTTCCTCGTGCTGCCCGCTTGCACGGCATTGCCCGACGCGATCGCGGGGCTCGCGGATCTCGGCCTGTCCGCATCGCTCGGCGCACTGCTGCTGTGGATCGTCAGCGAACCCGAGCACCCCGTCGTGGCGCTGCTCGACTGGGCGCCGCTCGTCTATCTCGGCACGATCAGCTACGGCTTCTACCTGTTCCACAACCTGATTCCGGCGCGCTTCGGCCTGCTGCCCGCGCACGTCGCGCACGTGGCCATACCGGAAATCGCCCGCGAAGCGCTATCCGAGATGCTGCAATTCGCGCTCGCCGTGCTGCTCGCGCACCTGTCCTGGCGCTATCTTGAAAAGCGGCTGCTCGACTTCAAGAAGCCGGTCGCCGCGAGGCTGGCCCGGCATTTCGTCGCGCGGCCGAGCACGTCGGCGCGTTGAACGCCACGCCGACGCGGTAACGATCGAGCGGGAAAACCGCGATACCGGCCACGTCCGGACGCTGACGCTGATGCGCAGCGAGCGAGGTGTCGCGTCGGCGACCGGCGTCGGCAGAACCGGTGCGGTCACGAGCGTCGATGTGCATCGCGCAATTCGCAATTGAAGAACCGCCGATCCGGTCGCCCGGTCTCGCCCGCCGCGGCACCGGTTTCAGGCGTGACGCGCGTTTTTGTCAGAGCGCCCTGCGCCACACGCGGCACCGCTCTCGAAGCAAACCCGCCACCGCAAACCCGCCGACGGCGCGCACCACGCTCACGCACCCGGCACCCGCACACGCAAAAAAGCCCCGGCGCGCGAGCGGCCGGGGCCAACGGAACAACCACCACCTGAAACAACGGAGCGCGCAGCTGCTTAGGCGACAGCAGCCAGCGCGGGCAAGCAGGTACGCAGGTAGGCCTCGAATTCGCGGCTCACTTCCGGATGCTGGAGCGCGAGCTCGACTGTGGCCTTGAGATAGCCGATCTTGCTGCCGCAGTCGAAGCGCGTGCCGAAGTAGCGATACGCGAGCACCTGCTCGTTCGCGAGCAGCGACTGCACCGCATCGGTCAGCTGCAGCTCGCCGCCGGCGCCCGGCTTGAGCTTGCGCAGGTGATCGAAGATCGTCGGCATGAACACGTAGCGGCCGACCACGCCGAGATTCGACGGTGCATCCTCGGGCGCGGGCTTCTCGATGATGCCCGACAGCTTGATGACGTCCTCTTCCCATTCGCGGCCCTCGACGACGCCGTACGAACGGCTGTCCTCGCGCGCGATCGTCTCGACCCCGATCACCGAGCTGTGATAGTGGTCGAACACGTCGACGAGCTGCTTCAGCACCGGCTGCTCGCCGTGCAGCAGGTCGTCGGCGAGGATCACCGCGAACGGCTCGCCGTGCACCAGCTTCTCCGCGCACAGCACCGCGTGGCCGAGGCCGAGCGCTTCCGGCTGGCGCACGTAGAAGCAGTTGACGTTGCTCGGCTTGATGCCGCGCACGAGCTCCAGCAGCTTTTCCTTGCCGCGCGCCTCGAGCTCGGCCTCGATCTCGTACGACTTGTCGAAGTGATCCTCGATCGCGCGCTTGCTGCGCCCGGTGACGAAGATCATCTCGGTGATACCGGCGTTGATCGCTTCCTCGACCGCGTACTGAATCAGCGGCTTGTCGACGACGGGCAACATTTCCTTCGGGCTCGCCTTCGTTGCCGGGAGGAACCGCGTGCCGAGACCGGCAACGGGGAACACGGCCTTGGTGACTTTCAACATGTTCGCATCCTGATTGCGTTGACTACGCCGCGTCGACCAGCGACCCGGCGCGATTGTGTTCCGAACGGCATATCGAGAATCGACGGTACTGCCAATTCGACTCCGCTCATTTTCGATATGGACTGATTGCCCAATGATTCCGGAAAAAATATAATCCCTTCAACCCGGTCGATATTGCCGAACCGAGTATCGAAGCAGAAACAAATTACCGATTTTCCAGATACAAATTCTTACGATTCGAATTCCTCGATATAGGGCACGCCGCCCCGTTCGAGACCCGGGCGAATCGGTTCGTTCTTCAGCGCCTCGCGGTACGCCGACAGCACGGCCATGACCAGCAGTACTGCAGCGCTCGCGATCCAATGCATGTCCATCTTGCCGCTCCTTGCATCAATCAACTGGAGCTTCAAACTATCAGAAAAAAATCGGCAAATAATTGACCCGCCTCGCGGAACCGCTTTCGGAACGCGATAAAACCATGATGTGGAATTCCGATATTTCCCGGCGAGATTTTTTTATTCATTGATCGAATTCTTGCGCATTACGATTGGATGAAACTTCCCGTCCATCCGTCGCAAGGAATCGAATCGCATGCAAGCTTTCAGCGGATCGTCTCTGACCGCGCCGCCCGTCGCCGACCACAAGGAACACGTGATCGACGCGATGCGCGGCTTCGCGGCGTTGCTCGTCGCCTATTTCCACTGCCGCCAGGTCGTCTGGGTCGGCATGCAGAGCTTCCATCACGCTTACGGTCATGCGCTCACCCCGAGCGCGATCGCCGGCTACCTGACCTTCCCGTTCGCGTGGGGCTCCGCCGGCGTGCCGATCTTCTTCGTGATCAGCGGCTACTGCATCCACCGCAACGCGGCGCTCAAGCTCTCGGCCAATCCCGCGTACCGGCTCGACGTGCCGAACTTCTGGGTGCGCCGGTTCGCGCGCATCTACCCGGTGCTGCTCGCCGCGCTGCTGTTTACGCTCGCGCTCGACTCGGTCAGCCTGCAAATCGAGCCGGTCAGCCACAAGATCCGCGACGTCGGCCTGATCGCGTTCCTCGTGAACCTGTTCTCGCTGCAGGGCGTCGCCGGCTACACGTACGGGTCGAACGGCGCGCTGTGGACGCTGTCGCTCGAAGTGCAGTTCTACGCGATCTATCCGCTGCTGTTCGCGATCCGCCGGCGCATCGGCATGCCGGCGGTCGTGGCCGCGGTCGCGCTCGTCAACGTCGCGTCGGCGTGGCTGCTCGAACGGCATGACCTGCAGTTCTTCACGTCGTACTGGCTGTCCTGGACGATCGGCGCGTGGATCGCCGACGTGCGTGCGCAGCAGGCGCGCGGCGCGGCCACCGTGCCGTCGCGCGCGTGGTACGGCGCGGCCGCCGTGCTGCTCGCCGCCGGCTGCGGCGCGTTCCATTTCGGTCAGTACGGCGCGTTCCAGCTTTGGTCGGCCGGCTTCGCGTGCTTCCTGTACCGCGCGCTTGCCCGCCCGTCGCGTCCGACGCCGCCGCTGCGCGTGCTGAGCTGGTTCGGCGACTTCAGCTACTCGCTGTACCTGATCCACCTGCCGCTGTTCGTCTGCCTCGGCTCGGTGCTGTTCCATTCCGAGCTGCAGCTGTCGATCTGGCCGTCGTTCGCGTTCATGGCCGCCGCGATCCCGGTCGCGTACCTGTTCTACCGGATGTTCGAACGGCCCGCGATGACATGGTCGGCCAGCTTCAAGCCGACCCGACCCGCTCGCGTCGTCACGCCGGCGCCCGAACGGGCCGTCTGACCCGACAGGTCCGCTTTCCCGAGCCCCCGCGCGGCGTCCCGCCGCGCGGGGGCTTTTTCATGGCCTGAACGCGTTGGTATGCCGGGTTGGCGTGATGGGATAGCCTTCCGGCATCGGGCCGCGCTACGGCCCGCATGAGCCGTCCTCGACCGACTTTCACCACCTGGACTGCCTGGGCGCGGCCTTCTGGCATCGCCTTCTGGCATCGCCTTCTGGCATCGCCTTCTGGCATCGCCTTCTGGCATCGCCTCTTGGCATCGCCTTCTCGCGTCACCAACCGCGCCCTTCCAACCGACGACCGGTCAAGCACGCGCCCTACACCGCACGCGGCAACCTGCCCACCACCCGCCCGACAAAGGCCCCCGGCGCCAAAAAACAAAGCCCCCACGCAGCGCACCGCCGCATGAGGGCCCATTTCCCGCCGGCTCGCGCCGGCTACTGCTTCTTCGCCTTCGCGGCCTTCGCCGTATCCGCGAGGATCTTCTCGACCCGCTCCACGTAGGTTTCGGTGCCGAACCGGCGTACCGCCGTCGCGCGCCCGCTCGCGACGAGCCGCTCGCGCAGCGCGCCGTCGCGCTTCAGCGTATCCAGCGCATCGGCCAGCGCAGTCGCATCGCCCGGCGCGCAGAGCAGCCCGTTGTCGCCGTCTTCGATGATCTCGACGACGCCGCCCGCACGGGCCGCGACGACCGGCCGGCGCGCGAGCATCCCCTCGACGATCACGCGCCCGAACGGCTCCGGCGTGATCGACGTGTGCGCGACGACGTCGACCGCCGTCATGCACGCGGCCACGTCGCGCTGGAACCCGAGGAAATGCACGCGCCCGCCCATCCCGTGCCGCGCGACGTATTCGCGCAACTGCGCGGCATATTCGTCCTCGCCGAACAGCGGTGCACCCACCAGCACCACGTGCATGTCGGGATGCCGCGCGGCGGCCTCCAGCAGCACGTGCTGCCCCTTCCAGTGCGCGAGACGGCTGAACGAGCCGACGAGCCACGCGTGCTCGGGCAACCCCAGCCGCGCGCGCAGCGCGGCCTGGCTGACACCTTCCAGCGCATCGAACGGTTCGGCCGAAATGCCGTTGAACACGACGTCGACGTGCTGCGGCGTGAAGCCCGTCAGCGTGCGGAACGCCTGCGCGGACGCGTCCGAGTTCGCGATCACACGCGTGACGCCGAGCCGCGCGCAGTACTTGATCGCCAGCAACTGCTTGCTGCCGAAATGGTCGGTGCTGACGATGTCGCGCAGGTGCCACACCACCGGCTTGCGGGCGAGCCGCCCGGCCAGTGCGGCGACCACCATCGCACGCTGCGTGTTCGCGTAGATCACCTCGGCGCGGCGCGCGCGCCGCGCGACGTCGCGCACCAGCCGCACGAGCTGTTTCACCGCGCCGACCGACACGCCGCCCTGCTTGCGCACGCCCGCGAGCGCGCCCTGGTCGACCACGTCGACGCGCGCGCCGATCTCGTCGAGCGCCGCGCGGAACGGGCCGTCGTCGAACAGCAGCACGTCGGCGTTCGCGCGCATGTGCTTCATGATCTCGAGCAGCGACAGCTCGGCGCCACCAAGCACACCGCTCTGGTCGAGCACGAGCGTCGCCGGGCCGCGCGCGGCCGGCATCGGCGCGATGGCCGTGTCGCGCTGCGCGGTCGAGCCGGGCAGCGCCGCTTCCACATAATCAAGAAAGCGCCGGCGGAATTTATCGGCAGAAAATCGCTCCGCATTCGTGCGGCATGCGTTCGGCGTGAAGCGCTGCGGCGCGCGCTCGAAATCGTCGACGGCCGCGACGATCGCGTGCGGCGTCTGTTCGTCGAAAAAGAGCCCGGTCGGGTTCAGGTTCGATTGCGGGTCGAGCACGGTTTCGAGCGCGCCACCCTTCCCGTACGCGATCACCGGCGTGCCGCACGCCTGCGCCTCGACGACCGAGATCCCGAAATCCTCCTCGGCCGCGAACACGAACGCCTTCGCGCGCCGCATCCGGTCGTGCAGCACCGCGAACGGCTGGTAGCCCATGATCTCGACGTTCGGGCCGGCCTTCGCGCGGATCTTCTGCATCTCGGGGCCGTCACCGATCACGACGAGCTTGCGCTCGGGCGTACGCGAAAAGGCCTCGACGATCAGGTCGATCTTCTTGTACGGCACCATCCGCGACGCGGTCAGGTAGAAGTCCTCCTTCTCCGCATTCAGCGAAAACGCGTCGACGTCGACCGGCGGGAAGATCACCGCCGCGTCGCGGTGATAGACCTTCTTGATGCGCCGCGCGATGAACGCGGAGTTCGCGACGAAACCGTCCACCGCGTTCGCGGTGCGCGTGTCCCAGTTGCGGATGTAATGCAGGATCATCCGCGCGAGCAGCGATTTCGGCCCGTGCGTGAGGTTCGACTGCTCCAGGTACTGGTGCTGCAGGTCCCACGCATAGCGGATCGGCGAATGCACGTAGCTGATGTGCACCTGGTCCGGCCCCGTCAGCACGCCCTTCGCGACCGCGTGGCTGCTCGAGATCACCAGGTCGTACTCCGATACGTCGAGCTGCTCGATTGCGAGCGGCATCAGCGGCAAGTAGCTGCGGTACTTGGTGCGCGCGAACGGCAGCTTCTGGATGAACGACGTCGTCACCGGCTTGCCGCGCACGAACGCGCGATCGTCGAGGAAGTCGACGAGGCTGAACAGGTCCGCGTCGGGAAAGCACGCGACGATCTGTTCGAGCACGCGCTCGGCGCCCGCATAGGTGACGAGCCAGTCGTGGACGATCGCCACGCGCAGCGTGCGCGACGCATGGCGCGCGCTGGCGCGTTCGGCCGGCACGGACCGGCGCAGCGCGGCGGCATCGCCCGCTTCGGCCACGGCCGCATCGGCGGTGGCAAGATTCAATACGGCGTGTTCCGCCAGATCGCGATTCATGCAGTTTTCCTCGCATTGAGACGGACGAACAGGTCGCGCACCAGCGCACGCAACCCCGGTGTCATCGTGAGCGACCACGCAACATTCAACAGCAGCACGACCGCGCACATGCCGATCGACTCGACGAGCCCCGGCCACGCTTGCGCCAGAAACAGGCTCGCCAGCAGGAACGCGAGGTGCGCGAGCATGTCGAGCACGATCGCGCGCATCCGGATCGCCGACAGATACAGCAGCACGCCGTAGTCGACGAGCGCGCGCGCCGCGACGACCACCGCCGCGCCGATCAGCCCGAAGTGATGGATGCCGTACCACAGGCCGCCGACGAAGAACGGCATCTCGACGAGCCCGGCGAACGCCGCGCGGGCCGGGTTGACCTGCGACTGGATCAGGATTCGCGTGACGCTCGCCTGGCCGACCAGCCACACGCTGATCACCAGCACGCGGCCGACCGGCGCCGAATGGGCGGCGAGATCCGAGCCGACCCACAACGTGAGGAACGGCGCGAGCGCGAAGATCGCGACGATGCCGACCGGCGTGAACACGCCGTTCAGGAATTCGAGCGACTGGCGCGCGAGCGTGTCCGCGTGGTCTCGACCGACGGCCGACAGGCGCGGGAACAGCGTGCGCACGAGCGCGTTCGGCAGCATGTTCAGGCGCGTGACGAGGTTCTGCGGCACCGTGTAGTAAGTGACGAACTTCGCACCCATGCCGGCGCCGAGCATCACGCGGTCGAGCGTGTCGGCGATCATGCTCGTCGTGCTCGCGATCAGCATCCAGCCGCCGAAGTTGAACAGCCCTTTCGCGGTGCCCCACTGCGGCGGATCGATGCGCCGGATCCCGAGCACCTTGATGCTGGCGTGACCGAGCATCACCGCCGCGACCAGGCGCGCGACGACCGCCGCGGCGAGCACCGTCTGCAGGTTCGGCGCGATCCACCACGCGGCGCCGAGCGGCAGCAACTGGAACAGGAACGTGCCGATCGTCTGGTTCGTGTTGAACACGCCGAAGCGTTCGGCGCCGTTGATCGCGCCGGCGAACACCCACGACACGTTCGCGAGCGGAATCGCGAGCGCAAGCCACGGCAGCGCGAGATACACCTCGTGCTGCATCGCCGCCGACACCTTCGTGAAGTACGCGGTATAGATGAACGCGCCGAAATAGATCAGCAGCCCGCCCACGATACCGGTGCCGAGGTTCAGCCAGAACGCGCTCCAGAACACGCGTGCGCTTTCGTCGGCGTTGCCGCTCGCGAGCGCCTTCGAGATGTGGTTCTGCGCGGCCATGCTCATCCCGAGATCGAGGATCCCGAAATAGCCGATCAGCGTCCACACGAGGCTGACGACGCCGTAGCGTTCGACGCCGAGCGCGTGGATATAGGCGGGCACCGTCACCAGCGACACGAAGGTCGGCAGGATCAGCCCGATGAAGTTGATCGAAACGTTCTTGAGTATGCCTTTGTCCATGCTTCTGCCTTGTGTGACACCGCTCGTCACGGTTTCCAGCGATACATCAGCACCTTGCCGCGCGCGTCTTCCTCGACGAACACGAGGTACTCGCCGTTCTCGCGACGGAATGCGCTGATGCCGAATGGCACGTCGACCCAGCCGGATGCCTTGCCGACCTCCGTGCCCGGGCTCATCACGCCCACTTCCTTGCCGGTTTCCTTGTCGTACACGTGGATCTTGCCGACCGGCTCCACCCCGAACAGGTAGCGGCCCTCGGCCGTGAGCCCGATCAGGTCGAAGATCGGCTTCGCGTCGAGCTGCCACGGCAGCGCGACCTGGTAGCGCACGACCGGCGAGCCCGTCGACCACTTGTCGAAGCGCACCAGCACGCGACCCACTTCCTTGTTGATACCCGGCTGCGGCGGTGCGTCGGCCGTGTAACCCGTCACGTACAGCGTGTCCGTCTGCGCGTCGTAGATCGAGCGGCGCAGTTGCGTGAACGGCTGCGGCATCGGGTAGGTCGTGACCTTGTCGTACGAGTAGATCGGGTTGCCAGCCTTGTCGACGCCACCGTACTGGAAGCGGTGGATCCCGCGCACGTCGCTGGTGCGCCAGATGTCGCCCTTCGTGTCGACCCACCAGCCCCAGCCGCCCGCCTTCGCCTTGCCGGTCGTGTTGATCGTGAACTCGTCGGCATCCAGCCGGCCGTTGCCGTTCGCATCGCGCCACAGCCAGTCGCCGCCCGGCGGCTTGTTCGGCACGTTGTCGACCGGCCGCGCACGGCCCGCGATCAGCCCGGACGGAATCGCGACTTCGCCGTCGCGCTTCGCGTCGAAGCGGTAGATCTTCAGGTGATCGGCGTACATGTCGGTCAGGTACAGGAACGTGCGGCCGTCGAGGCGACGCGCGATCGGCATGCCGGGCCACTGGTCCGTATGGAACACCGGGTCGTCCGGATACTTGAAGCGGTTCGACAGGAAGCCGACGTATTTCCAGTCCTGGCCCGGCGGCTTCGACAGGTCGAGCTCGAAGCGCTTGTTGCCCGTGTACACACTGTTCGGCCGCGCCGGGTCGAGCCATGCGCCATCGACGAACAGCAGCCCCTGCACCTGCCAGCGCTGCTTGCCGTCGGGCGTGTAGCTGTCGAGCACCGCGCCGAGCCCTGCGCCGATCGTGGCGTGGCGCGGCCCGATGCCGTTCATCGACACATAGATGTTGCCCGCACGGTCGACGCCGACGCCCGTCAGCCCGTTGAAACGCTGCGGCCCCGGCCGGCCCGGCACCGGGCCCGCGAAAATACCGCCGCGCTCGCCGAGCGTGCCCGACTGCGCGTAGCCCTTGCCGCCTTTCGAGAAGATCAGGATCTGCTGGCGCGGCCCGTTGTCCGCGACCAGCACGCGCCCTTTCGCGTCGACTGCCACGTCCACCGCATCGGTGCCTTCCGGCAGCGCGGGCGCGTCGTCGAGCTTGCGGCCGTCGGCACGCACGTGCACCAGATGCGCGGACCCGTTGATCGTGTCCGTGAGCAGCCATAGCGTGCCGTCGCCCGCGAGCGCGATGCGGCCCGGCTCATGGACGCTCCACGTGCCCTTCTGCTGCATCGTCTCCGCGTCGTACACGTCCACCGCGTCGCGCGACGGATTCGTCGCGAACAGCGTCTTGTCGTCGGCCGCGAGGCCGCCGACTTCCGCCTTCTGCTCGCCCACTTCCGAGCGCGCGGGCGCCGGCACCTCGTTCATCATCATGAAGCTCGCGGCCATCCGCGCGCGGCCGGCATCGGCACGTCCGCCCGGCGCCACCTGCGGCGCCGCGCGGAACGGCGCGGGCTGCTTCATGTCGCCGATCGTGCGGCGCGAGATGCCGAACCACTGCTTGCCCTTGTCCGGCCAGATGCCGGGCGACTGCAGGTGGCCGCGCTCGTTGCCGACACCGATCGCGACGTACACGTACTTGCTGTTCACGGCGATCGCGCTGCCGCCGAGGTTGCCCCAGCCGTGCGTGCCGCCGGCGAAGCCGAGCATCTTCCCGTCCTGGTAGACGCTCGCCTCGGCCCCGCTCTCATCCCACGGCGCATTCGTATACACCTTGCCGTCAGGCGTCACCGCGATCGCGCGGATGTCGATCTGCGTCCAGCTGCCGTCGCCATAGCCGAACGTGTTGCCGATCCACGACGTCGTCGCGGGCAACACCGTTTCGGCCGATGCGGCACTCGCCAGCAGCGCCGCACCTACCGTCATGCCTACCAGAATCAGACGTCGCAATGCGCTTCTCCAGACTCGATGCGTAAGCGACCGGGACCACGGCGCATGGCCGCCCGACCGTCCTGTCGCTAAATGGGTTTCAAACGTCGCGATGCAGGTTACAAGCAAAAATAATCACAAGAAATTTGGAAATATTTGGGGATGTTTCCGCCTGAAATATCGAGCCGGAACAGGGTCGAAAAGACGCTCAAAAGCGGCAATAACGACCGCCTTTCGCTTTCCAGTCTGTAGAAAATGCCGCCTCGCGCCGCCTGTCGGGGCTGTCCGGGCGGCAACCTTTCATTCCGCGACCGGAATAATCGGCATTTGAATGTTTTCCATCAGATAAATGACACGCGTTTTTTTACCGATTTCTTTTCCCTAGAATCGATTTCGATTCGATATTTCATTTAATGGCATGCATTACGTTCACGTTTACGCATCGGATGTGCGACACGCCCCGGCTCACGCCGCGCGTCGCGAAGGAGCGGCGCGATGACGGGCATCTCGCAACCCGCAGACCTCACCCCGCCGCAACACGGCCGTATCGTGCAGCTCGACGGGCTGCGCGCGATCGCGGTGGGCGCCGTGTTCCTGCAGCACGCGCTGAAGGCGCCGCTCTGGATGGGCGTCGACCTGTTCTTCGTGCTGAGCGGCCTGCTGATCACCGGCATCCTGCTCGATCGCAAGGCGCGCGGGCAGTCGTACTTCAGCCACTTCTACGCACGCCGCGTGCGCCGCATCCTGCCGCCGTACGTGCTGCTGCTGGTGGTGTCGACGATCCTGTTCGGCGCGAGCTGGCTGCCGCACTGGCCGTGGTTCGCGTTCTTCTCGACCAATATCGGGCTGTCGCTCGGCAGCATCGGCCATGACAGCCTGAACGTGCTGTGGTCGCTCGCGGTCGAGGAGCAGTTCTATATCTTCTGGCCGTTCGTCGTGCTGTGGTGTTCTGAGCGCGCGCTCCTGTGGGTCGCCGCCGCGCTGATCGTCGCCGCGCCCGTGCTGCGCGCGATCGCGACGCCATGGTTTGACTCGTTCTGGCCGATCTACTACCTGACGCCGTTCCGGATGGACCTGCTCGCCGCGGGCGCGCTGCTCGCGATCGTGCTGCGCCGCGACCGGCGCGCGCTGGATCCGTTCTACCCGCTCGCGATCGTCGGCGCGCTCGTGTCGCTCGCGATCCTCGGCTGGCTGCACCTGTCGTTCCCGCGCTTTCGCGCCGCGAACACGCCGCTGTCGAATGCCGCGCTCTACAGCATCTCGCTGCTGCTGTGCACGTCGATCGTCGTGATCGCCCTGCGCGGCCGCGGCATCGTGCAGCGCGTGCTGACGAACCCGATGCTCGTCTACGTGGGCACCGTCAGCTACACCGTGTACCTGATCCACCTCAGCGTGCTGTATGCGCTGTGGCCGCTGCACCTGAACCGCTTCGTCACGGCCGCGCTGGCGCTTGCGATCACGCTCGCGTACGCAACCGCGAGCTGGTACGGCTTCGAACGGCGCCTGACGCGCGGCCCCGCGCGCCGCGCGCTGCCGGCCGCCGCCAGCACGGCCGCCTGAATTTCATCATCCATCGTTTCTACCAGGACAACGTCATGAGCCAAACTCGCAAGAAGGCCATCATTACCGGGATTTCGGGGCAGGACGGCGCCTACCTGACCAAGCTGCTGCTCGACAAGGGCTACGAGGTCACCGGCACCTACCGCCGCACCAGCTCGGTGAATTTCTGGCGCATCGCCGAGCTCGGCGTCGACACGCACCCGAATCTCTCGCTCGTCGAGCACGACCTGACCGACGCCGGCTCGAGCCTGCGCCTGCTCGAACGCGTGCAGCCGGACGAGCTGTACAACCTGGCCGCGCAGAGCTTCGTCGGCGTGTCGTTCGACCAGCCGACGACGACTGCCGAAGTGACCGGCATCGGCCCGTTGAACCTGCTCGAGGCGATCCGCGTCGTGAGCCCGAAGACGCGCTTCTACCAAGCGTCGACCTCCGAGATGTTCGGCAAGGTGCAGTCGATTCCGCAGACGGAAGCGACCTCGTTCTATCCGCGCAGCCCGTACGGTGTCGCGAAGCTGTATGCGCACTGGATGACGGTGAACTACCGCGAGTCGTACGGCCTGTTCGGCAGCAGCGGCATCCTGTTCAACCACGAATCGCCGCTGCGCGGCCGCGAGTTCGTCACGCGCAAGATCACCGACACCATCGCGAAGATCAAGCTCGGCAAGGCGACCCGCCTCGAGCTCGGCAACCTCGACGCGAAGCGCGACTGGGGCTTCGCGCTCGAGTACGTCGAAGGCATGTGGCGCATGCTGCAGGCCAACGAACCCGACACCTACGTGCTCGCGACCAACCGCACCGAGACCGTGCGCGATTTCGTGCGGATGGCGTTCGCGGCCGCGGGCTACCAGATCGAATGGACCGGCAAGGGCGAGCAGGAGCGTGGCCTCGACGCGTCGAACGGCAACGTGCTCGTGGAAGTGAACCCGAAGTTCTACCGCCCTGCCGAGGTCGACCTGCTGATCGGCTGCGCCGACAAGGCGAAAAGCAAACTCGGCTGGGAACCGAAGACGACGCTCGAACAACTTTGCCAGATGATGGTCGAAGCGGATTTGACGCGGAATCAACACCATGACACGTTCTGAAGCCGGACGCCCGTCGCGCCGTGCGTTCGTCACGGGCCTGACGGGCTTCACGGGCCGCTACATGGCCGAGCGCCTGCAGGCGGCCGGCTATGACGTCTGGGGCACGGTCGCGCCTGGCATGGCGCGGCCCGACGATCCGGCCTTCGCGCACTGCACGCTGCTGCCGGTCGATCTGCTCGACGCGGAGGCCATGCGCGCGGCCGCCGCCGACGCCCGGCCCGATGCGGTCGTGCATCTCGCCGCCCGCGCACATGTCGCGCAGGACGAGCCGTCGCAGACTTACGCGGTCAACATCGTCGGCACGCGCAACCTGCTGGCCGCGCTTGCGGGCCTCGACCGCCGCCCGTCGGCCGTGCTGCTCGCCAGCAGCGCGAACATCTACGGCAATTCGACGGCGGGCGTGCTCGACGAAACCGTCGCGCCCGCCCCGGCGAACGACTACGCGGTCAGCAAGCTCGCGATGGAATACGCGGCGAAGCTGTGGGCCGACCGGCTGCCGATCGTGATCGCGCGGCCGTTCAACTATACGGGTGTCGGCCAGAGCGATGCGTACCTGCTGCCGAAGCTCGTCGCGCACTACGCGCGCAACGCACCGCGGATCTCGCTCGGCAATCTCGACGTGAGCCGCGATTTCTCCGACGTGCGCGACGTGACGGCCGCGTACCTGAAGCTGGTCGAAGCCGCGCCGGCCGGCGAGACGTTCAACGTCTGCTCGGAGCGCGCGTATTCGCTGAAGGAAGTGCTGGCGATGCTGTCGCGCATCGCCGGTTACGTGATCGACGTGACGATCGATCCGCGTTTCGTGCGGCACAACGAGGTGAAGAGCCTGAGCGGGTCGCGCGACAAGCTGCGGCGCGCGGTGGGCGAGCTGCCTGTCACGCCGCTCGATGAAACGCTGCGATGGATGGTGGAGGCGATGCGCAACGACGCGCATGCGGGCGGGCATCCCGCCGGGTAAGCCGGGCGATTGGCGTCGACACCAAAACGAAGGGCCGTTCGCGCAAGCGAACGGCCCTTCGTCCATCATCACGTCAAATCACGTCACGACAGGCGTGACGTGCCGCGCTCAGCCTTCGAGGCCGCGCGCGAGATCGCGGCGCAGGTCGCCCGCATCCTCCAGGCCGACCGACAAGCGGATCAACCCTTCGCTGATCCCCGCTGCCGCGCGCGCTTCCGGCGTGATGCGGCCGTGCGTGGTCGTCGCCGGATGGGTGATCGTCGTGCGCGTATCGCCGAGGTTGCCGGTGATCGAGATCAGCTTCGTGTTGTCGATCACGCGCCACGCGTTCGCGCGCTGCTGTTCGGGCGTGTCGCCCTTCAGCTCGAACGACAGGATCGCCCCGCCCGCCTTCTGCTGACGCTTCGCGAGTTCGTGCTGCGGGTGCGATTCGAGGCCCGGATGAAACACACGCGCGACGGCCGGATGCGAATCGAGCCAGCGCGCGATCTCCAGCGCGTTCGCCGATTGCTTCTCGACGCGCAGCGACAGCGTCTCCATCCCCTTCAGCAGCACCCACGCGTTGAACGCCGACAGCGTCGGGCCCGCGCTGCGCACGAACGGAAACACCTTGCCCATGATGAATTCCTTCGAGCCGACCAGCGCGCCGCCGAGCACGCGGCCCTGGCCGTCGAGGAACTTGGTGGCCGAGTGCATCACGACATCCGCGCCGAGCTTCAGCGGCTGCTGCAGCACCGGGCTGCAGAAACAGTTGTCGACGACGAACAGCGCGTTCGATGCCTTCGCGATCTTGCCGATCGCCTCGATGTCGGCAAGTTCGGTCAGCGGGTTCGACGGCGTCTCGAGGAAGAACATCTTCGTTTCCGGGCGCACGGCTTCCTGCCATGCGTTCAGGTCGGTCGGGTCGACGAAGGTCGTCGTGATCCCGAACTTGCTGAAGATCTGCGAGAACATCCCGAGCGTCGAGCCGAACAGGCTGCGCGAGCTGACGAGGTGATCGCCCGCCTGCAGCGCGGCCATCACGACCGACATGATCGCGGCCATCCCCGACGCGGTCGCGATGCACGCCTCGCCGCCCTCGAGCGCCGCGAGACGCTCCTGGAACATGGTGACGGTCGGGTTCGTGAAGCGCGAATAGGTGAAGTAGTCTTCCGAGTTCGCGAAGCGCTCGGCTGCGTCGGCCGCGCTCTGGAAGCAGAAGCTCGACGTGAGGAACAGCGCTTCCGAATGCTCGTTGAAGTCGCTGCGCAGCGTGCCCGCGCGCACGGCAAGCGTGTCGAAGTTGAGGGAGTCGTCCATGTTCCGTTTTCCGTATTCGATGGCCGCGCGAGTGGCGCGAACCCAGTCAAAACCAGGCCAAAACAAAAAGCCCGCTATGCGTCGGCATCAGCGGGCTTCGGTGCGGTACGACAGCGATCGACTCGGGCCGGTTGCCACCGGCCTTCGCTTTAGCTGTTTTGGGAAATCGCCCCGCGTCCGCAAGCTGATATCAAATCGACGCAAGGCCACATCCTATCACGCCTCGTCAGAAGCGTGCGCCGGTGTCACTCGACCGACAGCTGCAGGTTCATCTGCGAGCGTTCGGTATCGCCAGCCGTATCGCGATCGGCCTGCGATGCCGGCGTGAGGCGCGCGCGCTCGATTGCATCGAGATACTCGGGCGTCACGTCGCCGGTGATGTAGTTGCCGTCGAAGCACGACGCCTCGAAGCCTTCGAGCTTCGGGTTGATGTCGCGCACCGCGCGGCGCAGGTCGTCGACGTCCTGGTAGATCAGGTGGTCGGCGCCGATGATCTTCGCGACGTCTTCATCGGTGCGGCCATGCGCAACGAGCTCGCCGCGCGTCGGCATGTCGATGCCGTACACGTTCGGGAACTTCACGGGCGGCGCCGCCGACGCGAAGATCACCGACTTCGCGCCTGCATCGCGTGCCATCTGCACGATTTCATGCGAGGTCGTGCCGCGCACGATCGAATCGTCGACGATCAGCACGTGCTTGTCCTTGAACTCGATGCTCATCGCATTGAGCTTCTGGCGCACCGACTTCTTGCGCACGGCCTGCCCCGGCATGATGAAGGTACGGCCGACGTAGCGGTTCTTGAAGAAGCCTTCGCGATACTCGACGCCAAGCTTCGCGGCGACCTGCATTGCAGCCGGGCGCGACGAATCGGGAATCGGCATCACGACGTCGATCGGCACGTTCGGCAGTTCGCGCTTGATCTTCTCGGCGAGATAGTCGCCCATGCGCAGGCGCACGTTGTAGACCGGCACGCCGTCGAGGCACGAATCCGGACGCGCGAGGTACACGTATTCGAACATGCACGGGTTCAGCGTCGGCTGCTCCGCGCACTGCTGGCTGTGGAAGTTGCCGGCCGGATCGATGAAGATCGCTTCGCCCGGCTGCACGTCGCGGACGAATTCGAAACCGATGCCTTCGACCGCCACCGACTCCGACGCGACCATCCACTCGGTGCCGTGCTCGGTTTCGAGCTTGCCGATGCACAGCGGGCGGATGCCGAACGGATCGCGGAATGCGAGCAGGCCGTAGCCGGCGATCAGCGACACGATCGCGTACGAGCCCTGCAGGCGGCGATGCACGCCCGCGACGGCCTTGAACACCGACGCCGGATCGAGCTCGAGGCCCGTGGTCGACAGTTGCAGCTCGTGCGCGAATACGTTGAGCAGCACTTCGCTGTCGGAATTGGTGTTGAGATGCCGGCGGTCGATCCGGAACATCTCGTCCTTCAGTTGCTGCCAGTTCGTCAGGTTGCCGTTGTGCGCGAGGATGATCCCGAACGGCGCATTCACGTAGAACGGCTGCGCCTCGGCTTCGCTCGACGCCGAGCCGGCGGTCGGGTAACGCACCTGGCCGATGCCGTAGGTGCCGGGCAGGCTGCGCATGTTGCGCGTGCGGAACACGTCGCGCACCATGCCGTTCGCCTTGTACATGTGGAAATTGCTGCCGTCCGCCGTCGCAATGCCCGCCGCGTCCTGACCGCGATGCTGCAGCAGCAGCAGGCTGTCATAGATCAGCTGGTTGACCGGGGATTGGGAGATAACGCCTACGATGCCGCACATGGCATGTCCTTCAGAATGACAAAATCGGTTCCGTCCTGCCCGGCCGCGTCGTCACACGCGTACGTACTGGGCCATGCCGTCGGGCAGGAGCTGCTTCAGCTCGTGCACGCCCTGTTCGGCGAAAGGACGCAATAGCGCATTGCGCCAGAAATCCTGTTTGGGCAGCTCGGTCAGCCCGGCCGCCGCGACCAGCAGCACCACCAGCACGCAGCCGCGGACGAGCCCGAACATCATGCCCAGCGAGCGGTCGACGCCGCCCAGGCCACTCGCCTGCGCGATCCGCGACAGCAGCGCGTTTGCGACACCGGCGACCAGCACCACGCCGATCACGAGCAACGCGAAGGCGATCACCCACTGCGTCAGCGCGCCGCCCGGCCAGTTCGCCGGAATATACGGCACGACCAGTCCGACGTAGCGGCCCGCGATCACGATCGCCGCGATCCAGCCGATCAGCCCGAAAATCTCGGACACGAAGCCGCGCCACGCACCGCGCAGCGCCGACAACACGATCACCGCCAATACAGCGTAGTCGAAAGCCGTCAGCATCGTGCGTTACTGCGTCAGACCGGCTTCGCGCACCTTCGCGATCGCGGCGGAAGCCGCCGCGCGATCCGCGAACGGGCCCGCACGCAACAGTGTAGCCGTGCTGCCGTCTGCCTGCTTGCGATGCTCGACATATGCGGGCACGCCCGCCGATTTCAACTTGGTGGCCCACGAACGGGCCGTCGCGTCGTCCTTGAACGACCCGAGCTGCACCGCGAAGCGCGCACCGGCCGGCGACGACGGCGACGACGCATCGCCGCTGTCCGGGCTCGCGGCGTCGACATTCGCGACGGTCGCGGGCGCAGGCTTCGGCGCAGCCGGCTTCGCCACGGGGGCAGCCGGTTTCGGCGCGGGCTTCGGCGGCGTCACGCTCGCCGTGGTCGTGGTATCGGGTTTCGCGGCCGGCTTGTCAGCGCTCTTCGGCACCGGAGCCGGTGCAGCCGCAACGGCGACGTCGGATGCCGGCGGTTCGTCGTGCGCGACACCTGCCTGCACGTCGGAGGCGTCATCGTCGCGCGGTGCGACCGCCTGGTGCGCGGGCCGGTTCGGAATGTCGATTGCGATGTCGTCCGTGACCGGCTTCGGGTGCGAATCGAGCACCATCGGCAGCACGATCACGGCGGCGACGACGAGCGCGATCGCGCCGACGAGGCGACGGCGCGCGCGTTGCTTTTCTGGAAGGGTCGGATCGAGGAGCAGGGCGTCCGATTCCGGACGCTCCGTGCGGCGCGAGCGTCGCTCGACGCGTTCAGTGCGCTCCGTGCGCACGTTCCGGGAGGTCCCGGTGCGACCGCCGCGCCGCGGGGGCGCGTCGTCGTCTTTTTTGCCGAACGAGAAAATTCCCATGAATGGCTGAGTCCGAAACTGCCCGTCAGTCAGTGTTGCTGCGATTTACGGTAGGCCAGCACGCCGGCAACCGTATGGAAACTGCCGAAAACCACGATTCTATCATTCTCGGATGCTCTTTTTAGTGCATCGCGAAACGCTTCAGCGGGCGACGTGTAACGCGTCACGCTCGAATCGGGCCCCTCCTCCACGCCGGCCTTGCGCAGCGCGGCTTCGAGCTGCTCCGCGGAGGCCGCGCGCGGCAGCGGCAGGTCGGTCACGCACCAGTGGTCGATCTCGCCCTTCAGATGCTGCAGCACGCCATCGATGTCCTTGTCGTGCATCGCGCCGAACACCGCGTAGGTGTACGGGAAGAACCCCATGTTGCCGAGGTTCTGCTCGAGCACGGCCGAAGCATGCGGGTTGTGCGCGACGTCGAGCACGATCGCCGGCTTGCCGGGCAGCACCTGGAAGCGCCCCGGCAACTCGACGTTCGCGAGGCCGAGCCGGATGTCCTGCGCGGACACCGGCAGCACCGGGCGCAGCGCTTCGAGCGCAGCGAGCGCGGCCGAGGCATTGATCAGCTGATTCGCCCCGCGCAGCGCCGGATACGCGAGCGCCGGATAGCGCTTCTCGCGGCCGAGGTAGCTCCACTGCTGGCGCTCGGCGCCTGCCTGCGCCTCGTAGCGGAAATCGCGGCCGACCAGCCACAGATCCGCGCCGATCGCTTCCGCATGGTCGATCAGCGTCTGCGGCGCGGCCGGATCGCCGCAGACCGCCGGCTTGCCCGGACGGAAGATCCCGGCCTTCTCGAACGCGATCTTCTCGCGCGTGTCGCCGAGATACTCGGTGTGGTCGATGTCGATGCTCGTGATGATCGCGCAGTCGGTGTCGATGATGTTGACCGCGTCGAGCCGGCCACCGAGGCCGACTTCGAGGATCACCGCATCGAGCCCGCGCGATGCGAACAGGTGCAGGATCGCGAGCGTCGTGAATTCGAAATACGTGAGCGACACCGGCTCGGGCAGCGACGTGCGCGCGGCTTCGATGGCCTCGAAGTGCGGCAGCAGTTCGTCATCGGTGACGTTCTGCCCGTTCACGCGCGCGCGCTCGTTGAATTCGAGCAGGTGCGGCGACGTGTGACAGCCGACCTTGTAGCCGGCACGCACGAGGATCGTCTCGAGGAACGCGCAGGTCGAGCCCTTGCCGTTCGTGCCGCCGACGGTGATGACGGGGCACGCGAATTCGAGCTGCAGCGCCGCCTTGACCTGCCCGATGCGGGTCAGGCCCATGTCGATGCCGACCGGGTGCGCGCGTTCGAGATGCGAAAGCCACGCGTCGAGAGTGGGAAAAGTGCTCATCGGATCAAATCTGGATCGGGACCGCCACTACGCAAAAAAACGAAGCGCGCCGCCTGGCGCTGAAGCCAGGCGACGCGCAGTATTCACAACCTTGCGCCGGTCAAGCCAGCGCGTCGGCCGGCTGACGCTGCAGCAGCGCGAGCAGCTGCGCGATCTCGTCGCGCATCTTGCGGCGGTCGACGATCATGTCGATCGCGCCCGTCTTCAACAGGAATTCGGCGCGCTGGAAGCCTTCCGGCAGCTTCTCGCGAACCGTCTGCTCGATCACGCGCGGGCCGGCGAAGCCGATCAGCGCCTTCGGTTCGGCGATCACGACGTCGCCGAGGAACGCAAAGCTCGCCGACACGCCACCCATCGTCGGGTCGGTCAGCACCGAGATGAACGGCAGCTTGGCTTCGGCCAGCTTGGTCAGCATCGCGGTGGTTTTCGCCATCTGCATCAGCGACAGCAGGCTTTCCTGCATCCGTGCACCGCCCGAAGCGGTGAAGCAGATGAACGGCACTTGCTGCTCGAGCGCGTTCTGCGCGCCGCGTGCAAAGCGCTCGCCGACCACCGAGCCCATCGAGCCGCCCATGAAAGAGAACTCGAAGCAGGCCGCGACCACCGGCAGCGTGTGGATCGCACCGCCCATCACGACCATCGCGTCGGTTTCGCCCGTGTCGTCCATCGCTTCCTTCAGACGATCCGGGTACTTGCGGCTGTCCTTGAACTTCAGCGTGTCGACCGGCACGATTTCCTGGCCGATCTCGTAGCGGCCTTCCGCATCGAGCAGCCCGTCGAGGCGCTCACGCGCACCGATGCGCATGTGGTGATCGCACTTCGGGCACACGTGCAGGTTCGCGTCCACGTCGTTGCGGTACAGCACGGCCTCGCAGGACGGGCACTTGACCCACAGGCCTTCCGGAATGCCCTTGCGGCTTTTCGGATCGGTCTGCTTGATCTTCGGCGGCAACAGTTTGTCGAGCCAGCTCATCGTATGGTTTCCTGTTCCGTGGCGGGCCGGGCCGCATGGCCCGCTCCCGCTTCCTGTGTTGTGTTTATCGCGCCGTCTTGCCCGCGCCGTCCAGGGCGGCGCGCAGCTCGGCGATGAAAGTCTTCAGCGCGGCGGCAGCCCCCTCCGGCGCAGCGCTTTCGAGCAGCTGCACGAGGCGGCTGCCGATCACGACCGCGTCCGATACCTCGGCCACCGCGCGCGCCGTTTCGGCGTCGCGGATACCGAAGCCGACGCCGACCGGAACCGGCACGCGCGACTTGATGGCCGGGATTTTACCCGCAATGCTCGAAACATCCAGATTTCCTGCGCCGGTCACGCCCTTGAGCGACACGTAATACACGTAGCCGCTCGCGATCTTGCCGACGTCGGCGATGCGTTCGTCGGTCGACGTGGGCGCGAGCAGGAAGATCGGATCGATCTGCGCGGCGCGCATTTTCTCGGCGAATACGCCCGCCTCTTCCGGCGGATAGTCGACGACGAGCACGCCGTCGACCCCGGCCGCCTGTGCTTCGGCCGCGAACACGTCGACGCCCATCCGCTCGATCGGGTTCGCATAGCCCATCAGCACGACGGGGGTTTTGGGGTCGGTTTCGCGAAAGCGCTTCACGTCGGCGAGCACGCTCTTCAACGTGACGCCGCGCGCGAGCGCGCGTTCCGACGAGCGCTGGATCACCGGGCCGTCGGCCATCGGGTCCGAGAACGGCACGCCGAGTTCGATCACGTCCGCGCCGCCTTCGGCGAGCGCGTGCATGAATTCGACGGTCTTGGCCGGATCGGGGTCGCCGGCCGTGATGAACGGGATCAGGCCCTTACGGCCTTGTTCGGCGAGCGCGGCGAAGGTCTGCTGAATACGGGACATGGCAATTTTCCTGTGTCGATCCGGAGTTAGCGCTTTAGCGCTTACTCCGGTCCCATACAAAGTATCGATCCGGAGTGAGCGCTTTGGCGCTTACTCCGGTCCCATACAAAGTACGGGTTGCGTTCGGCGATGCGGCGGCGCGATTCACGCGCACGCCGGCGCAGCGAGCGCGTTCACGCGCTCGTGCGCGATCGCACAATAGCTTTCGTTGATCTCGTAGCCGACGAAGTCGCGCCCCTGCCGTGCGCAGGCCACCGCGGTCGTGCCGCTGCCCATGAACGGATCGAGCACGCGGCCGCCCGGCGGGCAGCTTGCGAGCACCATCCGCTCGATGATTTCCAGCGGCTTCTGGGTCGGATGATCGACGCGCTCCGCGTGCTGCCGGTGCAGGCGCGAAACCGACCAGACGTCCTTCGGGTTGTAGCCCATCTCCAGCCACTTGCTGCCCTCGAACAGCTTGCGCGAGCGGGCCTTCTTCGTGTCGGCGTCGTACGGGATGCGGACCGGATCGAGATCGAAGTAATACGCCTTGGAAACCGCGAAAAAGCCGATGTTGTCATGCACCGACGTGAAACGGCGCGTCGTGCCGCCCATGCTCGGCACGCGCCGGTCCCAGATGATCTCGTTGACCATCGTGAGTTGCGTCTTCAGGAAACTGAAGATTTCCGGCGCGTACTGCCACGTGCAGAAGATGTACATCGACCCGCTCGGCTTCAGCTTCGGAATCGCGAGCTCGAGCCACTCGCGCGTCCACGCGAGGAAATCGTCGCCCGAACGCTTGTCCGAGTCGTTGCCGTAGTCCTTGCCGAGCCCGTACGGCGGATCGGCGACGATCAGGTCGATCGACGCGTCCGGCAGGTGCGCGGCATGGGTCAGGAAATCGCGGTTATGCAGTTCGATACCGGACGGCAGCGCGCGCGGCACGGCGGCGGCAGGCTGAACCGCCCCCGCCTCGCTCGCGGCACCGCCGCCCGGTTCTTCGATCAGGTCACGCATCGGTCGGGGTCAGAGCTCGATGCCCGATCGCTCGGCGACCGTGTGCATGTCTTTGTCGCCGCGGCCCGACAGGTTGACGAGCAGGATCTTGTCCTTCGGCAACGTCGGCGCGAGCTTCACGCCATACGCAATCGCGTGGCTCGACTCGAGCGCGGGAATGATCCCCTCGATCCGGCAGCAGTCATGGAACGCCTTCAGCGCTTCCTCGTCGGTGATGCCGACGTATTGCGCACGGCCGCTGTCCTTCAGCCACGCATGCTCGGGGCCGACGCCCGGATAGTCGAGGCCCGCCGACACCGAATGCGTCTCGATGATCTGGCCGTCGTCGTCCTGCAGCAGGTAGGTACGATTGCCGTGCAGCACGCCCGGGCTGCCGGCGATCAGCGACGCCGCGTGATGGCCCGTGTCGAGGCCGTCGCCGGCCGCTTCGACGCCGATCAGCTGCACCGAAGTGTCGTCGATGTACGGATAGAAGATGCCCATCGCGTTCGAACCGCCGCCGACGCAGGCGATCACCGCGTCGGGCTGCCGGCCCGCGAGCTCGGGCATCTGCACCTTGCACTCGTCGCCGATCACGCGCTGGAAGTCGCGCACCATCATCGGGTACGGGTGCGGGCCCGCGACCGTGCCGATGATGTAGAACGTGTTCTCGATGTTCGTGACCCAGTCGCGCATCGCTTCGTTCAGCGCATCCTTCAGCGTGCGCGAACCCGATTCGACCGGCACCACCGTCGCGCCGAGCAGCTTCATCCGGTAGACGTTGGCGGCCTGGCGGCGCACGTCTTCCGAACCCATGTAGACGACGCACTCCATCCCGAAGCGCGCGCAGATCGTCGCGGTCGCGACACCGTGCTGGCCGGCGCCCGTCTCGGCGATCACGCGCTTCTTGCCCATGCGCTTCGCGAGCAGCGCCTGGCCGATCACGTTGTTGATCTTGTGCGCGCCCGTGTGGTTCAGGTCTTCACGCTTCAGGTAGATCTGCGCGCCGCCGAGCGTTTCGCTCCAGCGCTGCGCATGATAGATCGGCGACGGACGGCCGACGAAATGCTTCAGCTCGCGCTCGAATTCGGCGACGAAATCGGGATCGTTCTGGAATTTTTCATACGCGGCACGCAGCTCGTCCAGCGCGTGAATCAGCGTCTCGGCGACGAACGTGCCGCCATACGGGCCGAAGTGGCCGCGGTCATCAGGAAGGTTGTACATGGTGTCTCTCTCGATCGGTCGGTGCACCCCGCTTTCGGGGCTGCGCCGGCTTGCATCACCCGGCGTCCGCTTCGCGCACCGCGCGTACGAACGCCGCCATCCGGGCGTGATCCTTCACGCCCTTCGCGCCCTCCACTTCGATGCCACTCGAGACATCGACAGCAAACGGGCGCAACTGGCGAATCGCATCACCGACGTTTTGCGCGCTCAAGCCACCACTCAAAACGGCCCGATGCGCGAGCTCTGCGGGAATAAGAGACCAATCGAAGACCTTGCCGCTACCACCGTAATCCGGCACCAGGGTGTCGAACAGGAGGCCGCGCGCTTTCGAATAATGAAGACCCGATTCTACCAAATCGGCCGATTGCGTCGAGGGGCCCACGCGCACCGCGCGCAGCCACGGCAGGCGTGCCGCGCGGCCAAGCGCGTCGCACTGCTCGGGCGTCTCGTCGCCATGGAGTTGCAGCAGCGTGAGCGGCACGTCGCGCACGACGGCCTCGATCTCGGCTTCGGTCGCGTTCACGAACAACCCGACCACCGACACGAACGGCGGCGCGAGGCGCGCCAGCTCGGCCGCCTGCGCGATCGACACCGCGCGCGGGCTCTTCGGGTAGAACACGAGGCCGATCGCGTCGGCGCCGAGCGCGGCCGCGTGCAGCACGTCCTCGGGCTTCGACAGCCCGCACAGTTTGATGCGCGTGCGCGGCGGCAGGCCGGCCGCGGCGGGAATCGAGGGAGACACGGCGTGATCCGTCATGATTGAGGGTCCAGATCGGCCCAGACGCTACTCCACGGCACGCTGCCGAGCTGCGCGGGCGGGACGGCGAATTCCGCCGGGTAGCCGACGTGGGCGAGGTACAGCCCGTCGGCCATGAACGTGGGCGCCGCAAGCTTGCGGTCGCGCCCGGCCAGCACGTCGGCCAGCCAGTCGGCCGGATAGCGGCCACGACCGACCGCGACGAGGCAGCCCATCAGGTTGCGCACCATGTGGTGCAGGAACGCGTTGGCGCGGAAGCGGAAATGAATGAAGTGGCCCACGCGCCGCACGTCGATCTGGTACAGGTGTTTGACCGGCGTCTTCGACTGGCATTCCGATGACCGGAACGACGAGAAATCGTGCTCGCCAATCAGGTGCGCGGCGGCGGCACGCATCGCATCGTCGTCGAGCGGCGTGTGGATCCAGCCCGCGCGCCCCGCCAGCATCGGCGAGCGGACGGGATGCACGTACAGCGTGTAGTAATACGTGCGTTCGAACGCCGAGAAGCGCGCGTGGAACGTCTCCGGCATCGGCTTCGCCCACTGCACCGCCACGGTCGACGGCAGGAACGCATTGGTGCCGCGCACCCACGAGAACACCTCGCGATCGAGGTCGGTATCGAAGTGCACGACCTGCCCGAGCCCGTGCACGCCCGTGTCGGTCCGCCCGGCCACCGTCGTATGCAGCGGCACGCGCGCGAACTCGGCCAGCGCGTGCTCGAGCCGATCCTGTACGGTCTTGCCGTGCGGCTGCGCCTGCCAGCCGCAGAACGCGGCGCCGTCGTACTGAATGCCGAGCGCGATCCGCATCACGCCTCGTCCGCCAGTTTCGCGAGCAGCGCGCGTGCATCGTCGCGCGTCGCGGCGTCGTTCGCGTCGACCACTTCCTGCAGCAGCGTCCGCGCGCCGGACAGATCGCCCAGCTCGACGTACTCGGACGCGAGATCGAGCTTGTTGCGCGCGATGCGGGCGAGCTCGTCCGGTGTCAGCGCCGGCAATGCGGCGCCCGGCGCGGACGGCAGGTCGAGATCGAAATCGAGCTTCAGCGCACCGAACTGCGCGCCGCCGAGCGGCGGCAGCGACGACGTCGCGAACGGGCTGCCCGTGTGGACGGCAGGCGTCGCCGCGTCCGGATCCCAATCGAACTCGTCGTCCTGGTCGGCCGGATGTTCCGGTGCCGGTGCGGCCGAGCCCATCGGCAGGTGCCGGGCGGCTTGACCGTTAGTTGCGATTTTATCGGTGTCGGACTGCCCTGCCCGTGCAGCGGGCTCGTCCGCCACCGACTCGTCGGATGTGCGCGGCGGCAGCGGCATGTCGACGCTGTTGAGCGCGCTGATCGCGTTCTGCATCAGCGCCGCGTGCTGCGCTTCGGCGGCCACGGGTGCAAGCGGCGTCTCGGCAGCCTTTTCCGCCGGCTTTTCGGCAGCGATCTGCTCTACCGGCTCGGCATCGCGCGGAGCCGGAGCCGCCTCGCTTGCGGGCGGCACTGCGGCGTGCGCGGGCAGCTCGTCATGCGGCTTCGCCGCTTCCGGCATCGGCGACATATCCGTGTCGGACGGCTCGACCGTCTCCGCCGCCGCAGCAGTCGCCGCAGCAAGGGTCAAGTCGGAAGCCGCGTCACGCGCGACCGGCATTTCGGGCCGGATCGGCAGTTCGGGCTCGACAGTCGGCGCGACTGCGGCTTCCGCAGCCGCGGCACCGCCCGCTACGGACGCGGCAGCCGTCGCACCCGTGCCCGCCTCTTCCTTGCCCCGGCCTTTCCGGCGCTTGCGCCACGCGAAACCTGCCGCGAGGACGATCACGGCCGCACCGGCTACCGCGGCCGGACGCCAGTCCATCTCGCTACTGCGTGCAGGCGCCGCCTCCGGTGCGACCGGTTGCGCGGGCGCCGATACCGATGCCGACTGCACCGCGCTGGCGGCGACGCCGGACGCGGCTTCGCCTGCCGTCGGCGCGGCAGCGGATGCGCCCGCCTCGTTCGCGGCCGGAGGCACGGCGGGCGCGCGTGCCGGGGACGAAGCCGGCGCGGCGTCGTTCGTCGTGGCCGGCTTGCCGATGCCGTGCTTCTGCAATTCCATCAGCACGCGGTTCTTCAGCGCCAGCAGTTGCTGCAGGCTCGACGGACGCGGCTGCGACGCACCCGCGACAGGCGCTGCACCTGACGGTTCGTTCGTGCCCGGCACCTGGCTGCCCGTCGCAGGCGGGATCGCGACACCGCTCGCGGACGACGGCACCGACTGGATCGTGCCGCTCCACACATGCGGACCGCTTGCACCGGCAACGGGCGCCGCCGGCTGCATGCTTTCGACAGCCGATGCGCCGTGCGCAGCCGAAGCGCCGACCGATGCCGACGCGCCGGTGGCCGCTGCCACGCTCGCGCCGCTCACCGGCGCCGCATGCATGGCCGGCGCCACCGGCGCGGATTGCGCGGTCGACCCCGGATGCGGTGCGGACGCACCATGCTGCGCGACTGCCGTGCCGCCCGATGCCGCCGCAGGCGCGGACGCAGCCGTCGCCCCCGATGCACCGGATGCGGCGGCCGGCACGAGTGCCGCGCCGGTCGCGTCGAGCGCCGGCACGGCCAGCGTCGCGCCGACTTTCAGGCGGCTCGCGTCGTGCTTCATGAACGCCTGCGGATTGGCGTCGAACAGCGCGCGGCCGGCGCGCGCGAGCACGACGGGATCGCGCGACTGCGTCGCCGCTTTCGCGATGTCGTTCAGCGACTGGCCCGGCTGGACCGTCACGGTAAGCGGCACTGCGCCGCCGGCAGCGGACGCCGGCAGTTCGCCGGTGCCGGCCGCCCAGGCCGATGCGGTTGTGCCGAGCGCCAGGATCGCCAGCGCGCCACGCACGGCGCGCGACAGACGGGACAGGCGCGGAAACAAGGAAATTCGGGACATCGTTGGCTCTATCGCCGCGCGCGGGCGCGGCTCGGATTCGCGGTTGAAAGCGTCAATAAAGTTGCCGCAGAAATGCAAAAGCGTCGCGTGGAACGCGACGCTTTCGGCGGGTCTGTGCGTCGTAACCGCGTAGTTTACTTCACGCGATCGGGTTCGGGCCGAATTCGTCGCCGGCAGGTGCAACCGGTCGCATTCGCGCGCCGGCGCACCCGGCGACCGGGCCGCGCCGATGCCAGGGAGTGCATGCCGCATGCCGGCGCCCACGATCAGTCGAAAGCACGCCGCTCGCAGCTGAAAAACCGACCGACCGCATCGCATCCCGAACGAACGTCGCGGCCTTTGCTCGCTCACCGGGCGGCTGACATACCCCGGGCTCGATGCCGCGCCACGACCGGGAAATCGGGTACGTTTGCTCAATAATTCGCGCGGCCTGCCGTAAATGGATTAACAGCAAACAATAAAAATAAATCCCGCCAGCCATCAAATCCATTCCAATAAATTCCATTTGATCGATAAGAGGCCAATTCCCCTCTCTTATCGTCGAATTGGGAATTTACGCCGCCAACCCCCCGCCCATCAAGGATTCCAGGCCGCACCCCCACCTCATTTCTCATACGAAATCGATCATTTCAGCAGCAATTCAATTACATTACACAAAATTACACAGACCGAATAATTGCCATCGCTACGATCGTCTTCAAACAAGAATCGGCGCAATTCGACCATCGCGCCCGCCTCCGCCGGAAAGGCGGGCACGCGGTCGGCCGGGCTGACGCCGTGAGGTGCCAGGGAGGCATCGCGCAGTCGCACGACTGCATTTACTCACCAGCTCGTTACGGGGATCGAACATGGGCTATCAACAGGGCTTGAGCGGGTTGGCCGGCGCGGCGAACCATCTCGACGTGATCGGCAACAACATCGCGAACGCAAACACGGTTGGCTTCAAGCAGGGTCGCGCGAACTTCGCCGACATGTACGCGAATTCGGTCGCGACGTCGACCAACACGCAGATCGGCATCGGCACGCGGCTCACGTCGGTGCAGCAACAATTCGGCCAGGGGACGATCAACACGACGAAGTCGTCGCTCGACATCGCGATCAACGGCAACGGCTTCTTCCAGATGTCGAACAACGGCGTGACGACGTACTCGCGTGACGGCGTATTCCACCGCGACAAGAGCGGCGCCATCGTCGACGCGCAAAACCGCAACCTGATGGGCTATGCAGCAGGCCCGGGCGGCGCGATCAACACCGCGGCGACGGTGCCGCTGCAGGCGCCGACCACCAACATCGCACCGCAGGCGTCGACGAAGATCGCCGGCCAGTTCAACCTGAACTCGCAGGACAAGGTACCGGCCAAGACGCCGTTCAACGCGGGCGACAACGCCACGTACAACTACAATTCGTCGATCCAGGTGTACGACACGCTGGGCGGCGCGCAGCAGGTGTCGATGTATTTCACGAAGAACACGGCCGGCACGTGGCAGGCCTACGCTGGCGTGCAGGGCCAGACGCCGACGAATCTCGGCACCATCACGTTCGACCCATCGGGCCGGATCAGCTCGACGACGTCGGCCGCAACCGGCCAGCCGACGGCGAGCCTCGGCCAGTTCGCGTTCTCGATCCCCAACGCGTCGGGTGGCGCCAATCCGCAGAACCTGACGCTCGACCTGGGCGGCACGACGCAGTTCGGCGGGAAAAGCGGCGTGAACAATCTCGCCCAGGACGGCTTCGCGAGCGGCACGCTGACGACGTTCTCGATCGGCGCCGACGGCAAGCTCACCGGCAACTATTCGAACGGTCAGAGCGCGGTGCTCGGCCTGATCGCGCTCGCGAACTTCAACAACCCGAACGGGCTCGAGAACATCGGCGGCAATCAGTATGTGGAAACCGCCGCGTCGGGCGTGCCGCAGATCTCCGCGCCGGGCAGCACGAACCACGGCACGCTGCAGGGGAGCGCGCTGGAAAACTCGAACGTCGACCTGACGACCGAGCTCGTGAACCTGATCAAGGCGCAGCGCGACTACCAGGCCAACGCGCAGACAATCAAGACCCAGCAGACCGTCGACCAGACGCTCCTGAACATGCGCTGACCCGCGCATGAAAAACGCGCCGCGCCAGCCTTGATAGGTTCAAGGCCGACGCGGCGCGCAATCTCGTGCAATGAGGCCCGCATCTCGCGGGCCGGACATGCAGGCTTACTTGTCGAGCAGGATACGCAGCATGCGGCGCAGCGGCTCGGCCGCGCCCCACAGCAGCTGGTCGCCGACCGTGAACGCCGACAGGTATTCACCGCCCATCGCGAGCTTGCGCAGGCGGCCGACCGGCACCGTCAGCGTGCCCGTGACGTTCGCCGGCGACAGGTCGCGCATCGACGCTTCACGCTCGTTCGGCACGACCTTCACCCAATCGTTCGCCGATGCAAGGATGTCGTTGATCTCGTCGAGCGGCACGTCCTTGTTCAGCTTGATCGTCAGCGCCTGCGAGTGGCAGCGCATTGCGCCGATCCGCACGCACAGGCCGTCGACCGGGATCGAACCCGGCTGGCCCATGGCCGGCTTGCCGAGGATCTTGTTGGTTTCCGCGCCACCCTTCCACTCTTCCTTCGACATCCCGTTACCGAGATCCTTGTCGATCCACGGGATCAGCGAACCGGCGAGCGGCACGCCGAAGTGGCTCGTCGGCATCGCATCGCTGTTCATCGCGGCCAGCACGCGGCGGTCGATGTCGAGGATCGCGGAAGCCGGATCGGCGAGTTGCTCCTTCACGGCGCCGTTCAGCGTGCCCATCTGCGACAGCAGTTCACGCATGTTCTGCGCGCCGGCGCCCGATGCGGCCTGGTAGGTCATCGCCGTCATCCAGTCGACGAGGTTCTCGCGGAACAGGCCGCCGAGCGCCATCAGCATCAGGCTGACCGTGCAGTTGCCGCCGACGAAGTTCTTCGTGCCCTTGACGAGCGCGTCCTTGATCACGTCGAGGTTGACCGGATCGAGGATGATGACCGCGTCGTCCTGCATCCGCAGCGACGATGCCGCATCGATCCAGTAGCCGTTCCAGCCGGCCGCGCGCAGCTTCGGGAACACGTCGTTCGTGTAGTCGCCGCCCTGGCACGTGATGATCACGTCGCACTTCTTCAGCTCGTCGACGTTGGTCGCGTCCTTGAGCGTAGTCTCGTTTTTCGCGAACGACGGCGCTTTGCCGCCCGTGTTGCTGGTGCTGAAAAACACCGGTTCGATCAGGTCGAAATCGCCCTCTTCCTGCATGCGCTGCATCAGGACGCTGCCGACCATGCCGCGCCAACCTACGAGACCTACGTTCATGACTAACCCTTTGATGGAGCTTCCCCGCCATTTCCGTCCCCGGTGTGACCGCGCGGGGAAATAGGCGGGCACGACGGACGATCAGCGTTTAATGATCGTTTTCGTGGTAATGGTTTTCGTGATGACGATGGCGCGCGCACCCGCACGGGCAATGTTGCCGTGGAGTTTCAAGACCGGGGAGATCAGGGAAAAATGCGCCATCGTTCGAGTCTACACAAAGCCGGTGGCCCGCACAACGGCCAACCGCACGCGAACCGGCCGAATTCGCGGCCCGTTCGCGCCCTTTCTACCTGTTTCGTTACAGCGCCGCGACCACTGCGTCGCCCATCGCCGCCGTGCCGACCTGCTGGCAGCCCGGCGTCGCGATGTCGCCCGTGCGGTAGCCCTGTTCGAGCACCGCTTTCACCGCGCGCTCGATGCGATCGGCCTGCTCTGCACGATTCAGCGAGTAGCGCAGCATCATCGCGGCCGACAGGATCGTCGCGAGCGGGTTTGCAATGCCCTTGCCCGCGATGTCCGGTGCCGAACCGTGCGACGGTTCGTACAGACCCTTGTTGTTCTTGTCGAGCGACGCCGACGGCAGCATGCCGATCGAGCCCGTCAGCATCGACGCTTCATCCGACAGGATGTCGCCGAACATGTTGCCGGTGACGATCACGTCGAACTGCTTCGGCGCCTTCGCAAGCTGCATCGCGGCGTTGTCGACGTACATGTGCGACAGCTCGACGTCCGCGTATTCCTTCGACACGTCGATCATGATGTCGCGCCAGAACTGCGACGTTTCGAGCACGTTCGCCTTGTCGACCGACAGCAGCTTCTTCGCGCGCTTGCGGGCCGCCTGGAACGCGACGTGCGCGATGCGGCGCACTTCCGGTTCCGAATAGCGCATCGTGTCGAAACCTTCGCGCTCGCCGGCGAACTGGCCGTCCGGTGCAGCGCGCACGCCGCGCGGCTGACCGAAGTAGATGTCGCCGTTCAGTTCGCGCACGATCAGGATGTCGAGGCCCGCGACCAGTTCGGGCTTCAGCGGCGATGCATCGACGAGCTGCGGATAGCAGATTGCCGGGCGGAAGTTCGCGAACAGCTCGAGATGCTTGCGCAGCCCGAGGATCGCCTGCTCGGGGCGCAGCGCGCGCTCGAGCGAGTCGTACTTCCAGTCGCCCACGGCGCCGAACAGGATCGCGTCGGCGTCCTTCGCGAGCTTCAGCGTCGCGTCGGGCAGCGGATGGCCGCTTGCCTCGTAGCCCGCGCCGCCGACCGGCGCCTGTTCGAGTTCGAACTTCTCGTCGAGTGCGTTCAGCACCTTCACGGCTTCATTGACGATTTCCGGACCGATGCCGTCGCCGGGCAGCACTGCAATCTTCATGCGAAATTCCTGACTGGGTAGAGTGTGATGGAGGCAGGCCGGCGAACGCGCCGCCGGCGCGCCCGCCCGAAAGGCGCTGTCAGCCGACCAGCTTGGTGTTGAGCCACGGCTGCTTCACGAGGCGCTCGGCCTCGAACTGGCGGATCTTGTCCGCGTGGCGCAGCGTGAGGCCGATGTCGTCGAAGCCGTTCAGCAGGCAGTACTTGCGGAACGCGGTAATCTCGAACGGATACGCACGGCCGTCGCCCGTACGCACGACCTGCGCATCGAGGTCGACCGTCACTTCGAAGCCGTTGAACGCGACCGTCTCGTTGAACAGGTGATCGACCTGCTGCTCGGTCAGCACGATCGGCAGCAGCCCGTTCTTGTAGCAGTTGTTGAAGAAGATGTCCGCGAAGCTCGGCGCGATGATCGCGCGGAAGCCGTACTGCTGCAGCGCCCACGGCGCGTGCTCGCGCGAGCTGCCGCAGCCGAAGTTCTTGCGCGCGAGCAGCACCGATGCGCCTTGGTAGCGCGGCTGGTTCAGCACGAAGTCGGGATTCAGCGGACGCTTCGAGTTGTCCTGCCCCGGTTCGCCGTGGTCGAGATAACGCCACTCGTCGAACGCGTTCGGGCCGAAACCCGTGCGCTTGATCGACTTCAGGAACTGCTTCGGAATGATCGCGTCGGTGTCGACGTTTTCGCGATCGAGCGGCGCCACGACGCCGGTATGCACTGTGAATTTTTCCATGATCCGTCTATCCGGTTGAAGGGCCGGCGTTCAGCCGGCGCACATCGACAAATTCTCGGCGGGGGACGTTACTCCGCGGCGCGCTTCAGCGCGCTGCCGGCGGCGTTGACGTCCTGCCCGAAGCCCTGGACGGTATTGCAGCCCGCGAGGCCGAAGCCCAGCCCTGCGAGCGCCAGCGCGGCAACCAGCCGCGCCACGAGTTTCGATGCCGTCACGCGTTACCCCAGCTGGCGAATGTCGACGAAATGGCCTTCGATCGCCGCGGCTGCCGCCATCGCGGGGCTGACGAGGTGCGTACGACCGCCCGCGCCCTGCCGGCCTTCGAAGTTGCGGTTCGACGTCGATGCGCAGCGCTCGCCTGGATCCAGACGATCGGCGTTCATCGCGAGGCACATCGAGCAGCCCGGCTCGCGCCATTCGAAGCCGGCATCCGTGAACACCTTGTCGAGCCCTTCACGTTCGGCCTGCGCCTTCACGAGACCCGAGCCCGGCACGACCATCGCGAGCCGCACGTTCGACGCGATGCGACGGTTCAGCTTCTTCACGACGTACGCGGCTGCGCGGATGTCCTCGATGCGTGCGTTCGTGCATGACCCGATGAAGATCTTGTCGACCTTGATCGACTCGATCGGCGTGTTCGGCTCGAGCGCCATATAGGCCAGCGCACGCTCCATCGCGTCGCGCTTGACCGGATCCTTCTCGCGCTCGGGATCGGGCACGCGACCGTCGATCGACGTGACCATTTCCGGCGACGTGCCCCATGTGACCTGCGGGACGATCTCGGCTGCGTTCAGCTCGACCACGCGATCGAACTGCGCGCCTTCGTCCGACTTGAACTGGCGCCAGTATTCGACGGCCTGGTTCCATTCCGCGCCGGTCGGCACGAACGGACGGCCCTTCAGGTAATCGATCGTCGTGTCGTCCACTGCGACCATGCCCGCGCGCGCGCCGGCTTCGATCGCCATGTTGCAGACGGTCATGCGGCCTTCCATCGTCAGCGCGCGGATCGTCGAGCCGCCGAATTCGATCGCATAGCCCGTGCCGCCGGCGGTGCCGATCTTGCCGATGATCGCGAGCACGATGTCCTTCGCGGTACAGCCGCGCGGCAGCGTGCCCTCGACCTTCACGAGCATGTTCTTGCTCTTCTTCTGCAGCAGCGTTTGCGTGGCGAGCACGTGCTCGACTTCCGACGTGCCGATGCCGTGCGCAAGTGCGCCGAATGCGCCGTGCGTCGACGTATGCGAATCGCCGCACACGATCGTCATGCCCGGCAACGTCGCGCCCTGCTCCGGCCCGATGATGTGGACGATGCCCTGGCGCACGTCGTTCATCTTGAACTGCGTGATGCCGAACGCATCGCAGTTCGCGTCGAGCGTGTCGACCTGCAGCTTCGAGACGGGATCGGCGATGCCGTGGCTGCGATCGGTGGTCGGCACGTTGTGGTCCGACACGGCCAGGTTCGCGCTGATGCGCCACACCGGACGCTGCGCCATCTTCAGCCCTTCGAACGCCTGCGGGCTCGTGACTTCATGCAGCAGCTGACGGTCGATATAGAGCAGCGTCGTGCCGTCTTCCTCGGTGTGGACCACGTGGGTGTTCCACAGTTTGTCGTAGAGAGTCTGTGCCATGGGTATGCGGGGTCGTTGTGACTACAAGCCTTACGGATGTGATCGATTATGCCACGCAAAATCGGCTCATGGAGTACCACGATAACGAGAAAAGTGAATAAAAACAGTGGGTTGGGTGGTACACGCGATACCCGGATAAGCATTACCCGGCAATGCAGACGCCACGACGCGGCGGCGATTGCCGCCGCGCGTGGCGCGTGTCAGCGCGACACGCGCCGGCCGGCCGCTTTCGCCGGCAGCACATACCCGTCATCGAGCGTCGCGAGGAAGGCCGCGACGTCGTCGATATCGTGCTCGCTCCACACCGGTTTCTCGCCGCGCTTGCGTGTGAGCGGCTCGTCTGTCGTGTCGACGTTCACGCGCAGATGCGCAGGCAGGTCGTCGTACTGCACAACGCGGCCGTGCCGGTCGGTCGGATACCACTTCGCGGGGTCGGTATCGCGCTGCACGTAGAAGCGCAGCGCGTCCTTCAGCGCGTGGAAGCGGCCGTTGTGGAAGAACACCCGGCGTAGCGACGTGTTGCGCAGCGACGGCGTCTTGAACAACCCGCAGTTCGCGCGGTCCGCCGCCTGGTCCTTCCGCACGGGGCCGCACAGCCCGAGGTCGTAGTAGTCGGGATTCGCGTTCGCGCGCAATTCGCGGTTGCGCGGCACGCCGAGCGCTTCGAACGTGAAGTCGGTCAGCAGCGGATGCGCGCCGTTCACGCCCGGCTGGTCGATGTGACACGACGCGCAGTTGCCGCGCGCGGGATCGTCGAACAGCCGCTTGCCGCGCAGTTCCCGCGCACTCAGTTCGACCTTGCCGTCGAGGTAGTAGTCGAACTTGCTCGTGTACGGATGAAAGCTCGGATCGTCGAGCTCGAAACGCTCGATCGCGCGCATCGCGTTCGCGAACGCCTGCTGCGGGTCGTCGAGCGCATGCGCGCCGAACACGCGGCGAAAGCGCTCCGCGTACGGCGCGCGCCGCAGCTTTCCGACCACGGCCTCCGCGCTCGGGTTCGCCATTTCGTCCGGATTCAGCAGCGGAAAGCTCGCCTGGTCACGCGGCCGGTCGAAGCGGCCGTCCCAGCCGAAACCGCCGATCGGCGCGTTGTCGGTTTCCGTCAGCCGCTCCGCCACGCTGGCGGCCTGCGGGTGCGACCAGACCGGCGTGCGGTTCAGCACGTAGCGCAGGCTCGGTACCGCGCGCGTGCCCTGCCGCTTCAGGTCCGCGCCGCCGAGTTGCGCGGCGAGACCGTTCGGCGGCCCGTACGCGTGATCGGGGCTGTGGCACGTCGCGCACGACATCCGGCCCGACGCCGACAGCGCCGGATCGAAGAACATCAGCTTGCCGAGCGCGGCCATGTCGCCGGCAGTGGCTTCAGGCGATACCGCCGGCGCTGCCGCACTGCCCGGCGCAGCGCCGGCCGCCGTTACGCACCACCCGATCGCCAGCGCCGCGCCCAGCGCGCGCCAGCCCCCGCCAGCGGACCTCCGGCCGGACCTGCGTGCCGGCCTCACAGGTTCGTGAACACGTCGCCGCCGAAGCCCTGCAGGCCGGCCTGCCCTGCATAGCCGAGATGGTCGAGCCCGAAGATGTCCTCGACGCTCTTCAGCATCGAATAGTGGTTGTACGC
>NZ_CABVQC010000056.1 GCF_902499175.1 Burkholderia aenigmatica | reverse complement strand
AGTGGCTCAGCCGACGGTCGTCAGGTGGGGGAATTTGAAGTGACCATACCCGGAGGAATTTGACCGACCGCCGGGGTATAAAACCTTACGATTCTACAACACAACCTTCGGGATATGTGATTTGGCTGTCGGCAATTCGTCAGCGATTGTTGTGCGAGTGAAGCAAGTTGAGGTGATATCAGCCTGGAAAAGCGGGTGATTTTTGTCGAAATCGCAACGCTGTATGTTAAAACTAAGGGTTTCCCCTTGGGGTGGCGAGAACTACACTGGATTCAATCGCTTCAGACAGGTCCCGCCGAGGCGACGCCATAAGAGAACATATTCCGGAGGTAAATCATGAAGTCGATCATCTACGCAGCTATCGCCGCATCCGTCCTTGCCGCCCCGATCGCATCGTTTGCACAGTCCGAGCAGGGGCTGACCCGCGACCAGGTCAGGGCCGAGCTCGTGCAACTCGAACAGAATGGCTACAAGCCGCTGGCGAGCGATTCGCAGTATCCGGACAACATCCAGGCCGCCGAACAACGCATTCAACCGAATCAGCCGATGCTCGCGCATGCCGATACGAGTGGCTACGGTGCCGTCGCGACGGGTGCCGCGCAAGCCGGCCGTCGCATGACGCGTGAAGCACCGAATCCCGTGAACTCGGTCTACTTCGGCAACTGATCGTCCCCGGGTCTGCCCGAGCGCACCGCTTATTCGACGAGACGCGCGCCAGTAGCGCGAGTCATCCGCCCGCAGGAGCAGAACCTCCGTCGCCGCATTCCGGCGGCTTTCCGCCCAGACGCTCACGCGTTTGGGCCTTTTTTGCTGGAGCGGGTCAGGCGGACGTGACCGCAGGCGTGCCGTGGATATAGTGTTCGAGCTGGCTGATCGTGAACTGCTGATCGGCGATCACGCTCTTGACGAGGTCACCGATCGAGATGAGGCCGACCAGCTTGCCGCCGTCGAGGACGGGCAGGTGGCGCATCCGGTGCTCGGTCATCAGCGCCATGCACTCGTCGGTGGATTGCGAGGGTTCGACGTAGCGCACCTTTGCCGTCATGATTTCTTCGACACGAGTGGCCTTCGACGAGCGATCCTGCAGCACGACCTTGCGCGCGTAGTCGCGCTCGGTGACGATGCCCGCGATGTCGTCGCCGTCCACGACCAGCAGCGCGCCAATGCCCTTTTCCGCCATCAGCTTGATGGCGTCGTAGACGAGATCGGTCTTTGTGACGGTGTAGATGGTGCGGCCCGAATCCGGCTTGGCCTTGAGAAGCTGCGCGACAGTCGTGCTCATTCGCTTTCTCCGTGTGCAGGTCGATGCTGGGCTGGCAGGGCGTGATGCGTGTCACCCGACGAGCCCAGTATAGCCGCGCAGGTGGCGGCAGTCGCGTGACGATTCCAGATTAGCGGTAAACTCCCGTCACGCACTATCCACACAACTCCTACATTCCTGAACGTTTCGATTGAATTCATGATGTCTTCGCGTCCCCAATCGCCCGCGCCGGGCAACGGCCAAGCCGACGAGTGCGTGACACTCGTCGCCACCGCGTCGCTGCCCACGCGCTACGGTACGTTCAAGTCATACGCGTTTCGCGTATCGGGCAGCGATGCCGAACATCTCGCGCTTGTGATGGGCGACGTTGCCGGCGAGCAGTCCGTGTTGACGCGGCTGCATTCCGAATGCCTGACCGGCGACGTGTTCGGCTCGTACCGCTGCGACTGCGGCGAGCAGCTCGATCTCGCGTTGCGCTACATTGCTGCCGAAGACCGCGGCGTGCTGCTGTATCTGCGCGGTCATGAAGGGCGCGGGATCGGCCTGAGCAACAAGATCCGCGCGTACGCACTGCAGGAGCAGGGGCGGGACACCGTCGAGGCGAACCTCGACCTCGGCCTGCCCGACGACGCTCGCGAATACGACTCGGCCGCTGCGATCCTCCGGATCCTCGGCGTGACGTCGGTGCGGCTGATGAGCAACAACCCGGCAAAGTTCGACACGCTCGCGAAGCACGGCATTCCCGTCTGCGAGCGCGTGGCGCTTGCGGTGCCCGTGCGCGAGGAAAACGAGCGTTATATCCGCACGAAGCAGGTGAAGTTCGGGCATTACTTCGAAGAAAACGAGTAATCCCCGCGGGCGCGCCGGCGCCCATTTCTCATCACCGGTTCCCTGGGTCGTCGCCGGCAGAAGCGACGATCCCGATTTCCCCTTCGTCCTTTCCGCTTTCGGGTTTGTGACGGCGCTTCCATTACGCCGCCTGAACGATCCGTATCTCCCATGTCCACACCGTCGAAGATCGAAACCGCGCGTCTGACGCTGCGTCGCTGGCAGTCGGCGGATGCGGACGCGCTGTCGGCGATGAATGCGGATCCGGACGTGACCGCGTGGCTCGCGCGCGGTCCAATGTCCGTTGACGAGGCGAGCGACGTCATCGCGCGCTTCGACGCGCATTTCGATGCACACGGTTTCGGCCCGTGGGCGGTCGAGCGCCGTGCCGACGCGATGTTGATCGGTGTGTGCGGTCTGTCGCACGAAGTGCGTGCAACGCATCCGATGGCGCCGTGTGTCGAGATCATGTGGCGGCAGGCTCGCCACGCATGGGGGCATGGCTACGTCGCCGAAGCGGCCGCCGCCGCACTGGTCGACGGGTTCGGCCGGATCGGGCTCGGCGAGATCTTCGCGTGGACGGCCGACACCAACCTGCGATCGCAGCGCGTGATGCAGCGGCTCGGCATGCAGCGCCAGCCCGCGCGCGACTTCGACCATCCTGCGTTGCCGGAAGGTCACGCGCTGCGTCGGCACGTTGTGTATGCCGCTCGCGCCGCCGGCCTGGCCGGCGCGTAACGGCTCACGCGTATTCGCGTGTCAGCGCCACGTGCCGTTCTGCAGCACGATCCGGTAGCCGTCGGCATCCTCGAAGGTCTGGCCGGAGATTTCCCAGTAAGGATTGAACGACGTGACGGGCATGAAGCCGTGCGCTGTGGCGCGCGCGCAGGCGGCTTCCCATTCCGGCCGATCGGGCAGGTAGAACACGATCAGGTCTTCGGGCGTCGGCGACGGCGCGATCGGATGGTCGGGGCAGTGCGTGAATTCGAAGTGATAGTCGAGGCCGTCGCGTCCGAGCATCACGCCGGAAAAGCCGTCGTGATCTTCAAAGCGGGCAAGAACGGACAAATCGAGGGCGTCGCGATACATGCGCTCGGTGCGGGTGAGGTTGCTGACCGGGCGGGCAATGCGCAGATGGGCGTGCAAGATGGCCTCGGAGGTGAGTGGCGGGCCGGTCAATGATAAGCCGGCCGATCCGGATTGCGCGAGGTGAACGGAGCGCGCCCGGCGCATCCTCGTCGTATTGAACGATATGCGCGCGTTCCGGCCAAACGAATCGAACCGTCGAACCTCGTCTCGCGAAAGAAAAAACATGACGCTTCCGATCCAATGCCACTGCGCTCACCCCGATGCGGCGAGTGCTTGTCCGGACAACCTTCGAAGTTCCGCTTTGGCGTCAGCCTGTCGATCGACGGACGGATGCACGCATCCCGGACGAGAGGTCGTGAATGAGTAAGCCCGATCTCCGTCGACCGGTTGCCGGCCCTTATCGCCAGTCGCGATGGGCGGGCGTGCTGGAGCTTGCCTTTGGATGGGTGGCGAAGGGGATGATGGTGCTGCTCGGACTCGGCTTGGCTGCGCTGGCGGCCTTGACGGGCGACGTGAGTGCGCTGGCTGACCTGCCGACAACCAGAAAGGGCTGGTTGTACCTGCTGCTGGCAGTGGTCGGGGCAGTCGGGCTGATATTTGCGGTGCACCACTACTGGCTGCGACCGATCGGTGTGTACCCGGCGGGTTAGGCGGGGCGGAGGGGATGTGTCCCCGCAATTCGAGCAGGCAAGAAAAAGCCCGCTACATTGAGCGGGCTGAATCCATGTTTGGAGACATGGAGGAGACAGACGTAAATTTAAGGGAAAACCCGACCCATGGCAAGCCCTAGTTGTATCGATACAACTTTTTGTTGCGCCGCACTCACATGGCGCCTGCCCGCGCGTGCGCCGCGAACGCGCTGAACCGCTCCTGCGCGACAGGCAACGCGAACTTGTCGCGCATCTCCGTCTCGATCCATGCACAGGCCTCGCGCGCGCAGTCGGTCAGCGCGTGCCGTGTCGCGTGCCCGTCGATGTCGTAGACGAAGCGCACACCGACCTCGTCGTCGGCGACCTGCCGCTCGAGCTGGTTGAGCTGCAGTTGCGGCCCGTGCTGTTGCGACAGCGCACGCAGTTCGTCGAAGTGATATTCGAGCCAGTCGGCAAAGAACAGCGCGTCGCTGTGGCACGGCAGCCGGAAAGCCGCGCTGCGCGACGGGCGCGAACCGGCTTCGCCGGCCGATGCGTGCGGTTCGCTGTCGGTGGCGATGGACGTGTCGACGGGCGCGAGCGGGTGCCGAATCCGGCGATAGGGCTCGCGATCGCGCAACGCATGCCACAGCAATTCGTCGCCGGCGGCGCCGGATGGCTGCATCGTCAGGTCATGCCGGCCGTCGCCGGCCGGCGCGATGTCGCGGATCACGAGGCGCAGCGAGCACAGTGGCTCGTCCGCGACCAGCAGCGTCGCCGCACGCGGCAGCCCGCACACGAGCGGCGCGGCGCCGGCGGCACGGAACACGAGGCCGCGGCGGTCGAGCCGCACGAGCGGCAGCGGCCGGGGAAACGACGGGTAGGCGACCGCGATGCGGGCGCCGTTGACGCTCGTCAACCCGGGCATCATCGCGCGAAAGACCTGGGACTGGTCCACGTTGATTCTCCTTCGTTACGATACCGCCCGGACCGAAACGCGCGTTCCGGCTCAGGCGGCGATGGCTTGCCGGGCGGCCTGCCCCGGCTCGATTCCTAGTGCAGCAAACGTTTGCGGATCGATGTCGATCCAACACGCGACCACCAGACGTCCGTCCACCTGCTTCGGCGAGCCTGCGCGGTGCGCGTGTATGCCGATCCGGCGGAACAGCCGCTCCACGCTTGCGAACGTCACGCCGATCAACTGCCGCGCGCCAAGCTTCGCCGCGCATTCGACGACGGCCGCGAGCATCGGACGCACGGCCCATTCGGCATTGCCCGACCCGCCTTCGTCGTCGGTTGCCGCGAACCGGGACAGCTCCCAGACGGCGGCCGATTGCGGCAGCGGCATGTCTTCGGCGATCAGGTCGGCGAACAGCGACTTCAGCAGATACGGGCGCGTCGTCGGCAGCAGGCGCGCACATCCGCACATCTCGCCGCAGGCGTTTCGAGCGAACACGTAGACGGTATCGTCGCGATCGAACTGGTCGCGCTCGAAACATTCGTTCGCCGACGGGAGCGCCCAACCGAGCTGCTCGACGAACACACGGCGCCGATAGCGCCCGAGATCCGCTGCAAGTTCGTGTGGCAACCGCCCTTCCTCGTGAACGAAGGTACGCATGGTGTCCTCGGATCTGTGCTTTTGTATCCGTGCATTACATCGCGCAGCACGAGGGGGCTGTAACTGGTAACTCTTACAGGGTGACGGCGAAAGGGCGCCGTTCAGGACGTGGTATCGGTTTCTTGATCAACGGGATTGAAAACCGAGCCGCTTTTGCTTATAAAGAGCGCCAGCATCGCGGAAATCGTCAGAGGAATGTGCGGCCAGTTGTCACTGGAGCGTCGGCCCGGCATGATAGGCGTCGTTGTGCCCGAGCACGGCCGACGCGACGGCGGCGGGCCAGTCGATGGATGCAAGCCGCGCGGCGAGCGCGGCGGCCGTGCGGAACATGCCGATGTCGGCGCCCGTGGCGTCGACGGCCATCACGTTGCTGCGGACGTCGCTGCCCGCGATCACGAACGTGCCCGTCGCGCGGTCGAGATACCAGTCCCAGCCGACCGTCACGTAAGCGACGCCGGTATGGGCCGGGCGATGCCATTCGGTGTAGCCGGCAAGGCGTGCGTCGATGGCGCTGTCGTGCAGTTCCGCAAGCAGCGATGCGTCGAGGCCGCTTGCGACATGGTCGAGCGCAAGCGCGGCCAGTGCGCCTTCTGACAGGCGTACGTAGCCGTCCGGGGACGGGCCGGGGACCGGGTGCAGCAAAGGTGAAGTCATGCGCGGAATGTATCAGCCTCGAACGGGTGCTGGAACCTGACAAGTATGACAGCGTGTCGTTGTCGGAGAATGAATGGAACTGCGCTGGCAGGATGCCTACCAACAATTCAGCGCCGCGGAAGACGAGCAGCAGCTCTTCCAGCGGATCGCCGCCTATTCCAAACGGCTGGGATTCGAATACTGCTGCTACGGCATTCGCGTGCCGTTGCCCGTATCGAAGCCGTCGGTCGCGATCTTCGATACCTATCCTGACGGCTGGATGGCGCACTACCAGGCGCAGAACTACATCGAGATCGATTCGACGGTGCGCGACGGCGCGCTCAGTACCAACATGATCGTCTGGCCGGACGTCGACCGGATCGAGCCGTGCCCGCTGTGGCAGGACGCGCGCGATTTCGGGCTGTCGGTGGGGGTCGCGCAGTCGAGCTGGGCGGCCCGCGGCGCGTTCGGCCTGCTGAGCATCGCCCGCCATGCCGACCGGCTGACGCCGGCGGAAATCAACATGCTGACGCTGCAGACGAACTGGCTCGCGAACCTTTCGCATTCGCTGATGAGCCGCTTCATGGTGCCGAAGCTGGCGCCGGCGGCGGGCGTCACGCTGACCGCGCGCGAGCGCGAGGTGCTGTGCTGGACGGCCGAGGGCAAGACCGCGTGCGAAATCGGCCAGATCCTCAGCATCTCGGAACGGACGGTCAACTTCCACGTCAACAACATCCTCGAGAAGCTGGGTGCGACGAACAAGGTCCAGGCGGTCGTCAAGGCAATCTCGGCCGGGCTGATCGAGACCCCCTGACAGGGCACGAGGGCGGGCGGCGGCGCGAAACGCGGCTGCCGCCAGGCCGCTCACTCCATCATCGGCTCTGCTTCCTTCGCGGTCCAGCTCACGCTGGAAATGCTCTTCTCCATGCTCATCCGGCTCGCGATCTGCTCGAGCTTCTGCTGATCCTTCGGATGCAGCTTCAGGGTCGCGGTTACCTTCAGCCGGTCCGGCTGGTCGGGCACGTCCTCGCTCGTGAGGCTCTGGAACGACAGCGGCTTCGCGTACATCGAGTTCGACAGCAGCGTGCGGATGTGCACTTCGTCGGAGGCCAGGCAGATCACGGTGATCTGGTATTCGCGCACGAGATCGGCATTTGATACAGGCGTCGCGTTGATCGCCTGGCTGACGCTGCGCAACAGCGTATTGGTCAGCAGCACGACACCGGTACCGGCGAGCGCCGGCACGTAATGGCCGGAACCGGACAGCACGCCGACGGCGGCCGAGCACCACAGCGTCGCAGCGGTGTTGATGCCCTGGATCGAGCCCTTGTCGCGCATGATCACGCCGCCGCCGAGGAAGCCGACGCCCGACACGACGTACGCGGCGATCTGCGTGACGCCCGCGACGCCGTTGCCGGTCAGCACGCCAAGCGTGACGAACAGGCACGCGCCGCTCGCGACGAGCGTGATCGTGCGCAGGCCGGCCGTGCGCTGGCGCATCTGGCGTTCGATGCCGATGGCGACGCCGCAGGCGAACGCGGTGAAAAGACGGAGTGCGAAATCGAAAGTCATGGTTGTCCTGCCGTGCAAGGAGCGCGTGCCGTTTCGCGTCGCTGCGGCGCAATGCCGAAAGCGACGCGAAGATAGCCGTCATCGCGCGGTACTGTACCGCGCGAATGCGTCATTCAGTGTGAAACGGTAGGCGTGCGGCTCGCGGAACGCGAGCCGGGCAGGAGAACTGCGTCGGACAGGCGTTCAGGCGGCAAGCGGCGCACGCAACGGAGTGCTGCAACTGTCCACGATGGTTCCTGAAGGAAGATTGGCCGGCATTCTAGTGGGCGGCGAGCGCATGCGTCAACCGCCTCGCGGCGGTTGCGCTACTGCGCCGAGCCGATCGTCCCCGTCGCGAGCGCGAGTGCGGCCGCGGCGGAGAGCGCACCGGCATAGCTGTCGACCTCCGCGTTGCGGGCCGCGAGCAACTGGCTTTGCGCGATCGTCGCGTCGGTGACCGAACCGACGCCGTTCCGGTACGCGGTGAGCGCCGCGTCGTAGCTCGTCTGCGCGGCATCGACGAGCGCCGTCGCGGCGTCGTGCGACGCAAGGCTCGTCTGCACCGCGTTCTGCGCGGCCACGACCTGGCGGACGGCTTCCTCCTTGGTTCGCGTGAGGCGCGCGGAGGCGCTTTCCGCATCGTTGCGCGCCTGCATCAGCACGGCCGAGCGCAGGCCGCCGTCGTACAGCGGGATCGTCACGCCGAGGAACACGCCGCCGCCGTAGCGGCTGCCGTTCAGGTTGACGGTCGGTGCCTGGTCGCCGATTGCGGGCAGCGCGGAGAGGGACGTGCCGCCGCTCGCGTACGACGTCGACGCGGACAGGAAGATCTTCGGCATGAACGCGGCTTCCGCGGCCTTGATCTTCGCGCGATTGGCCTTTTCAAGTGCGAACGCGCCCTGCAGGTCGGGGCGGCGCGCGATCGCATCCGACACGATCGCGTCGACCGACGAGCCGAGCGTGGGCGGCAGCGGCCGCTTCGGCAGCGCGGCGATGGTCGGCTTCGACAGCGGCGAGATGCCGAGCGCGGAAACGAGGGCGAGGTAGCTGTCGCTCTCCGCGCCGTTCGCCTGCACGAGCGCGAGGTTCGCCTGCGCGCGGTTCTGCGTCGCCTGTGCAAGCTCGACGACCGTGCCGACGCCATGCTTGAGCCGCGCGCGGGAGGCTGCGAGGATCGCGTCCGCGTTCGCGAGGCCCTGCTGGGCACTGAGGGCGCGCGAGCGCGCGGCTTCGTAGCGGTAGTACGCGACGGTCACGTCGTGGATCACCTGCTGGTGCACGGCCGTGAACGCGACGTTCGACGCGATCGACGCCTGCTCGGCCGCTTCGACGCGCGCCGCGCGGCCGCCGAAATCGAACAGCAGCCATTGCAGCGACAGCGCCGAGATGGTGCCGTGCGCGGTGGAGTTGCTCGACGAGTCGCCGAGGAACGACGACGTCGAGCCGTGGTTGGCCTGGTACCCGCCCATTGCCGTCGCGGACAGCTTCGGTAGGTAGGCGGTCTTGGCCAGGCCGACCGCGAGTGCGGCGTTGCGCGCGTCGTTCCACGCGATGCGGGTCAGCGGGTTCGCCGATTCGGCGACATCGATCAGCTCGGGCAGCGTGTACGCGTGCGCGGCATCGAGCGCGGCCGGCGGCGGGACTGACGCGAGCGCCGGTGACGCGGGCAGCGTGTAGTCGTGCGAACTTTGCGCGGACGCGCGAGGCGGGCCCGGCACGATATCGCCTGCGGCCGACGTTTGCGGCTGCCACGGGCGGTCGGACGCCTCCGGCGCCAGATCGATCGACGACGTCGCGCAGCCGGCCAGCGCGACGGCGGTCGCGAGGGCGGCGGCGGCGATCGAGGCGGCCGGCGGTTCAGGTAGGCGCATGGGGGGCAGGCTCCTTCGGTGTGGCTTGACGAGCGGCATCGGCGATGTGCGCGAGCCGCGTGTCGATCAGGTTCAGCAACGCGTCGCGTGCGGGGTCGATGGGGGCGGTGCCCGGCGGGGTGGCCGGCGGCGCGGTCGAATCTGCCGGGCGCGTGGCTTCGTCGTCGCGCGGTTCGGTCACGCGGGCGAGCTGCTCGCCGATCGCCGCATCGCCGGGCTTGCGTTCGGCAAGCAGGAACAGCGGGCCTTCGAGCGCGCCGAGTTCCGCGAGCGCGCGCCGTCGCGTGGCGAGCCACGTGGCGGCCGGTCGCACCCATGACGGTTCGTAGTGGATCAGCCCGAGCTCCTGCGCGATCGCGCCGTGGCGGGCGAACGCTTCGGCCGCGAGCGCGCGCCGCTCGGCCGGCTGCGTGATTTGCACGAGGCGTCGCCACTGGTCGATCAGCGCCGCGAGCCCGGCGTCGATCTGCTTGCCGATGCTGACGGGCCAGATGCGCGTGAACACGAGATACACGACCACGTTGCCGAGCAGGATACCGATCGTGCGATCGCGCGCGATCGTCAGGTCGAAGCCGGGGCCGGCGCCCTGGATCACACACAGGAAAAACGCGAACGCAATCTGGAAGCCGGCATACGCGATGCGCGGCGAGCCGAACGCGACCCACGCGGCGAGCCACCCGCCGGCGAACACCAGTGCCATCAGGTGGCCGACCGACGACAGCGACGGCACGACGAAGACGAGTGCCGCGGTGCCGAGCAGCGCGCCGACCATGCAGCCGAGAATCCGCAGCGTGAGCTTCTCGACCGTCTCGGCCGTCGAGCCGAGCGACACGATGTAGCAGGTGACCACGCACGTATGGATGCCCGACCAGTCGAGCTGCGAATACAGCAGGTAGCAGAAGATCGCCGCGGCGGTCGTTTTCAGCGCGTAGCGGATGTGGTCGGGATTGGTGCGCGCGTCGGGCAGGAAGAAGCCGCCCCGCGGTGCGGGGGGCGGGGCGGCTTCGGGGCCGGCTGCGGGGACATCGTGTCCAGCTGCCTGAACTGCCGGAGCTGCCGGAGCTGCCGGAGCTGCCTGAGCTGCCTGAGCTGCCTGAGCTGCCGGAGCTGCCGGAGCTGCCGGAGCTGCCGGAGCTGCCGGAGCTGCCGAAGCTGCCGAAGCTGCCGAAGCTGCCGAAGCTGCCGAAGCTGCCGAAGCTGCCGAAGCTGCCGAAGCTGCCGAAGCGACATTGGCCGTTGCGGCCGGTTCCGCGAAGTGCGTGATCGCCGCATGGAGATCCGTCGCGGCGACGCGCGCGAGCGGCGGCAGCGCGTCGATCGGCGGCAGCACGAGCGTCACGTCGACCGGGTAGCCGCCTTGTTCGAGGATATCGGCCATCTCGTCGAGCGTCGCGGCGATCGGTGCGGTGACCGTATCGGGCAGCCGCGCGTCCGGTTCGCGATCGGCCAGCGCGACGCCGACCAGCAGCGCGGTGCTCGATGCCACGGCCTGCCGCAATGCCGCGAAGTCGGCGGCGGACGACGAGCCTTCGAGTTTCGACAGCTTGAGCCACGTGAGCAGTTGCTTGTCGCCTTCGTGCAGGCAGGCATCGAATCCATCGCGCGCCGTATCGTCGCCGCGCAGCCGCTGCGCGGCGAGCCGCAGGCGCTTCGCGAGCTGCGCGTGCGCGAGCTTGCGCGGCGACGGCGCGATCAGCAGGTTGACGACGATCGCGACGCCGACCGGGATCGCGATCGTCAGCCAGATGTACAGCAGCGCGCGTGTCGCGGCTTCGCCGAACGGTGCGAGGCCGAGCTGGTCGAGCCCGAAGCCGACGATCATCGCGAGGATCGCGCCGACCGGGCGCAGCTTGCTGGCCGACGTCAGGTACAGGAGGCCGACCGACAGCACGGCCATGCACGCGACCCGCAGGATCGAATAGTCGATGCTGAAGATCGCGACGCCGAGCACGAGCCCGATCACGATCGTGACGATCAGCAGCAGCGCGGCCGCGAGCACGATGCTCGTCACGCGATCGGCACGGATCATGAAGAACACGACGTACGCGGACAGCGCGGCTTCGGGCGTGCCGTAGGCGGCCGTCACGAGCGCGGTCAGCGCGCAGATCAGCGCGACCCGCACGGCAATCGACGCGCGTCCCGGAAACGGCGCGAGCAGTCGCAGGACTTCGCGCGGGCCCGGCGAGCGAACCTCAGCGGCAGGCAGTGCCATGCCGGACCTCGACGATCGCGCTGGCGCCGACGCGCACGAGCTTGCCGTCGGGTTCGTCGAGCTTCACGCGCACGGGGAAGCGCTGCGAGACGTGCACCCAGTTCACCGAACGCTGCACGATCGGCAGTGTGCGCGGCAGGTTGATGCGGTCGCTGTCCGCAATGCCCGCGCCGATGCCGACGACCTTGCCCGTCAGCGGGCGGCTGCGGTCGATCATTGAATAGACGGTCGCGCAGTCGCCGACCTCAATGCGGCTCAGCGACGTCTCGCGGAAGTTGCCGACGGCGAACCATTCGCTCGCGTCGATCAGCGTGAAGATCGACTGGCTCGGCGCAAGGGTTTCGCCGGCGAGTACCGTCAGGCCCGTGACGAGGCCGTCGTGCGGCGCGCGCACGACGGTGTCGTCGAGCGCGTGCTGCGCGCGCGCCAGCGCGGCCTCGCGCGCATGCAGCGTCGCGATCGCGTCGGCCTCGTCGCCGATCGTTTGCGCCGACGATCGCTGTTGTTCCTGCGCCTGCGCGAGCGACACGGCCGCGTCGCGCTGGCGGACCTCCGCCTGGTCGAACTGCTGCGCGCTGACGTAGCCCTGCGCGGCGAGCGGTGCGAGCCGGTTCACGTCGCGCATCGCAAGGTCGTGGTTCTGTGTCGCGCGCTTGACCTGCTCGGCGGCCACGGCCGCGTTCGAGCGCTCGCCGATCAGCGAGCGGCGGCGCGTGTCGAGCGATGCGCGCGCGAGCTCGAGGTCGGCCTGCGCCTGCGCAACCGTCAGCCGGTACGGGACGGGATCGATGACATACAGCAGGTCGCCCTTCGCGACGCGCTGGTTTTCATGCACCGCGAGCTGCACGATGCGGCCGCCGACCGGCGACGCGACATGCACGACGTCCGCGTCGATCGACGCGTCGTCGGTGGACGGGTAGGCCGTCGTGCGGTGATACGCATACGCGAGCGCCGCGATGCCGAGCGCGATGATCGCGAATGCGATCACGCGGCCTTTGATGGAGGGGCGGGCGGTGCCGGCGGCTTTCATGCGAACGGCCCCGTACCGGTGAGCCAGACGATCACGGCGACCACGAGCCCGATCGAGGTGCAGACGGCAAGCTGGTAGGGCACCGTGGCGGCCCAGCCGGTCGCGACGAACACGCGGTGCGCGACGATCGCGCCGACGACGCCGACGATCGCACTGACGAGCCAAAGCGGGAAATACGCGCCGAACAGGACGTACGACGGTGCGCCGCGCGATGCGCAGCCCGCGAGCGGCAGGGCGGGCGCGAGGACGGCGGCGACGCGCAAGGGCGCGCGCGGCGTTGTTTTTCTCATGGTGTGACGAGCTCGACGTTGGGGGTGGATGCCGGGCGCGGCGCAATGCGGATCGTCGCCGCGACGACGATTCCGGGATACGGAGCCGATAATAAATCAGTGCGATGCGGATCGCCAGCCATCCGCCCTGTACACCGTGGGGGGCGTTGCCGATCGGGGAGGCGAGTCCACATGTCCGGTATCGCGTTTCGGCAACCGGGATCGGATCGCCGCGATTCTGCCAGTGCCGGCTCGCATAGGGTTGCTAACGGACTGTAAAGGATCGTCAGACGAACGAAGGGTCGCTGAATTTGCCGTGTCGACAGCGCGGAATCGGTGCGGAAACGGGCGATTGCAGCACGGGCGCACGGGAATTCAGTCGGGTTGGCAGGCCGGGGGGATGTTGACGCGCAGGTCGACGGGATCGCGTGCGAAGCGCGGCAGCGCGGCGTGATCAGCTATGCAGACCAGCAGCGGGCGTGTGGCCCGGGTCGTTGGCGAGGGCGACGCTCCGCAGCGCCATCGGGCAAGATGCGGTCGTTCGCGTCGATCGTCTTGCAGGCCGTGCCGACGTGGTCGACCTGGATGTGCAAACGCAGCATATGCTTCATGTCGCGAACGGGGTGCTTCAGGAAATCGTCGATCGCGCTCGCTTCGGGTCGCCTGATGCAGTCGCGGTCGAGTGCCGCGGCGAACGGGATCGAAGCCAGGCCGGCGACCGGTCGCCGCCGCCGCGATCTGTGTACCATCGTACGGATGGCGCGACGCGCGGCACGAACCCTCACGGTCTCGTGCGACACGCGGCGCGGACGCGGTAAAGCGGTATCGCTACGAAGGTGAACGTTCCATGCGAAGTTTCTTTGTCCGGTTCATTGCAATCGGCGTGCTGTTCCATCTGTACGTCGGGATGCGGATCATTCCCGATGCGTTCGCGTCGCCGGTCGCGCGCACGATCGCGGCGCTCGTGCTGGCGAGCTTCGTCGTGTTGATCCCGGTCGGCATGTTCTCTCGCCGCTTCGACGAAGGCTGGGCCGCGACGCTGGCCGGCTGGGCCGGCTCGCTCGTGATGGGCTTCTTCTCGTCGCTGCTCCTGCTGACGTTCCTCCGCGAATTCGTGCTGCTCGGCGTGTTCGGATGGCGGCATTTCGGGCACGACGGCGCGTGGCCCGGCGTGGCGACCGACACGGCGCTCGGCGTGCTGGCCGGTGCGGTGTTCGTCACCGTGATCGGGTTCGTCGGTGCGCGCCGCACGGCGGCGGTCAAGCGCGTGTCGATTCCGGTCGCGGGGCTGCCGGCCGGGCTCGACGGGCTGACGATCGTGCAGCTGTCCGACATCCACGTCGGGCCGACGATCAAGCGGCCCTATGTCGAACGGATCGTGCGCGCGGTCAATGCGCTCGATGCCGACCTCGTCGTCGTGACGGGCGACGTGGTCGACGGCTCGGTCAAGCGCCTGCGCGAGCACACGGCGCCGCTCGGACGCATGCAGTCGCGGCACGGCAGCTTCCTGGTGACGGGCAACCACGAGTATTACGCGGGCGCGCGTGCGTGGATCGACGAATTCCGCCGCATCGGGCTGACGGTGCTGCTCAACGAGCACGTGTTGATCGAGCGTGACGGCGCGCGCGCGGTGCTCGCGGGTGTAACCGATTTCACGGCGGGCGGGTTCGATCCCGCCCATCGCAGCGACCCCGCGCAGGCGCTGGCGGGCGCGCCGCACGATGTCGGCACGAAGATCCTGCTCGCGCACCAGCCGCGTAGCGCGGATGCGGCGAACCGCGCCGGTTTTACCGTGCAGTTGTCGGGGCACACGCACGGCGGCCAGTTCCTGCCGTGGCCGCCGTTCGTGCGGTTGCAGCAGCCGGTGATCGGCGGGCTGAGCCGCTTCGGCGATCTGTGGCTCTATACGAGCCGCGGCACCGGATACTGGGGCCCGCCGAACCGCTTCGGCGTGCCGTCGGAGATCACGCTGATCCGGCTGACACGCGGCGGCTAGGGCACGCTCCCCCGGTTGACAAGAGGTCGGCGTCGGCCCGTCATCAGCGGGAACCGGGCCTGACCGGCGGCGCATCACTCGATGCGGGCGATGTCGTCGAAGTCGAAGCGCGGGCTGCGCGGGAACAGGCCGGCCGGATCGCCGTAGCCGAGATTCACGAGGAAGTTGCTCCTGATCGCGGTGCCCGCGAAGAACGCGGCATCGACCTTCGCGCCGTCGAAGCCGGACATCGGGCCCGCGTCGAGGCCGAGTGCGCGCGCGGCCAGGATCAGGTAGGCGCCTTGCAGCGACGAATTGCGGAACGCGGTGGCCTCGATCAGCGCATCGTTGCCGGCGAACCAGCTGCGTGCGTCGGCGTGCGGGAACAGGCGCGGCAGGTGTTCGTGGAATGCCATGTCCATGCCGACGATCACGGTGACGGGCGCGGCCATCGTCTTCGCGAGATTGCCCGCGGACAGCGCGGGCTTCAGGCGTGCCTTCGCTTCTGGCGACTTGACGAACACGAAGCGCGCGGGGCTCGCGTTCGCCGACGTCGGCCCGAATTTCGCCAGGTCGATCAGCCGGTGCAGCAGCGCGTCGTCGACGGGTTTGTCCTGCCACGCGTTGTGCGTGCGCGCGGTGAGAAACAGTTGATCGAGGGCGGCGTCGGACAGCGTCGTCATGATGGGATCCGGAAAGCAAGCGGCCGGATCGCGCCGGCCGGCAGGGCGGAGGAGGGAACGCGGCACCCGTCGGTAAGGCGGGCAGCGACACGCCGCGATGATAGCGTGATGCGCGAACGCGCATCGCCGGGCGCGGCGGTTTCCTTCCATCCGCGAATGACAGCGCATGGCGGTGCGCGACGCCGTTGGCTAGTATGCAGGCATGCACTGTTCGCTCCGTTCCTTTCGACATGTCGACGCCCGATTTCTTCGCTGACACGCCCGCCCCCGACGTGGACTGGTATCCGGACTGGCTGGCGCCGCCCGACGCCGACCGCGCGCTGGCCGCGCTGATCGGCGAGGTCGCGTGGCAGCAGGACACGATCCGCACGCCGCGCGGACGCATTCCGTTGCCGCGGCTCACCGCATGGCAGGGCGAGCCGGATGCCGTCTACGTGTATTCGGGGATCCGCAACGTGCCGGCGCGGTGGACGCCGGCCGTGCTCGACCTGAAGCGCGCGGTCGAGGCGACGTGCGGCGCGGGTTTCAATAGCGTGCTGCTCAATCGCTACCGCAACGGGCAGGACAGCCTCGGCTGGCACGCGGACAACGAGCCCGAGCTGGGTGACGCGCCGGTGATCGCGTCGGTGAGCCTCGGCGCGATGCGCGTGTTCGACCTGCGCCATCGCAAGACCGGCGTCACGCATGCGTATCGCCTCGGGCATGGCAGCCTGCTCGTGATGCGCGGGCGCACGCAGGCCGAATGGCAGCATCGCGTGCCGAAGGCGCCGGGCGTGCAGGGCGAGCGCGTGAACCTGACGTTCCGGCGCGTGATGCCGGTCGATACGGGCCGGTAACAACCGTCGTCGCCGAGGTGCCCGGAGCGACGGGCGATTCGCGCCCCGTTTTTGCGACTCATGGGCGATCGATGCAGGCAAGCGGTCGAATGTGCGGCACGTTGCCGCACGAACGCTGATCCGTGCGCCCTGAAACGGCGCTGAGCCGCGTCCCATAAGGGTTTCATGAAAATTTCATCGACCGCCCGGTACCGATAGATGAGTGAAACCTCTGATGGTGCGTCGCAACAATCATTGACTAGACTGTCGAATGGCAAAAGCGCGTCGCATCTCGACGCGATCCTTTCGACATGCCCCACGCGTCGCCGATGCGGTGCGCAAGGGGGCAGGAGCAAAACGCGTGACCGTATTCGACCCTTCCTTCGAACCCTCGCTGCACGTCTTTGAACAAGACGGCGGATGGCAATGGGCGCTGACGGTGAGGCGGGCGACCGGCGTCGGCGTGAAAGTCGTTGCGTTCAGCCGGGAAGGCTTTCGCGGCGAAGCCGAGGCCTATGCCGCCGGCCAGCTTGCCCGCGCCGAGTATGACGACGCCGTGACGGCCTGACGCCGTCGCGTCGATCCCGCCCGAGGATCGTCCTCATCGTTCACCGCCCGCCGCCGGGTGGTTTTCCCCGATCGTTTTCAGTTTTCAGTCCGCCCGTCGCGCGGCAGCGCACGCCTGCGCGTCCGCCCGCTCGGGCCAGTCGCGCCCAAATGGTCCGTACCATTCGACACGTGTGTGCCATACGTCGCGCTTAACGTCCTCGCACGGTGTCCGTCGTGCCGGCGATGCGGCCTCGCGCCGCGGTTCGAACGGCGGACGCCGGACGACGACCCATCGACAAGAATGCAGGTCATGTGCGACGACAGAACCGACTACCACCGCCATGCGCGCGGCGGATCGCGCCCGGCGCGGGCGCCGGAACGGGGATTCACGCTGATCGAGGTGCTGATCGCGCTGGCGATCGTGGCCGTCGCGCTGGGCGCCGTGATGCGCGCGATCGGCGCGCTCGCGTCGGACACCGACATGGCGCGCATGCGCCTGCTCGCGTTATGGAGCGCTGACAACGCGCTCGGCGAGATCCGCATCGCATCGACCTGGCCGTCCGTCGGCACGAACACGTTCGCGTGCCCGCAGGGGCGCTACCGGTTCGTGTGCCGCCAGTCGGTGGCCGCGCTGCCGAGCCCGCTCGTGCGGCGCGTGACGGTGAGCGTGTATCCGTCCGCGTCGAGCCGCAACGTGCTCGCCGAAGTCGTCACGGTGATCCAGAATGAAGCGCGCCGCTGAACCGCGCAAGGCGGCGCGTGCTGGTAACCGTGCCCGCGGCTTCACGCTGATCGAGATGCTGGTCGCGATCGCGCTGCTCGCCGTGATCGCACTGCTGTCGTGGCGCGGCCTCGATGCGACGATTCGCGGTCGCGACGATATCGCGTCGAATCTGGCGCAAACGCGTCTGCTCGGCCGCTACTTCTCCCAACTGCAGTTCGACCTGACGAACCTCGTGACGCCCGATGAAGTTTTCGGGCCGCCGCTGCGCATTCGCCCGGGCGAACTCGTGATGGTGCGCCATCTCGGCGTCGGCGGCGGGCCGACACAGATGCAGGTGGTGCGCTACCAGCTCAAGGGACGCGAGCTCGTGCGCAGTGCGTCGCAGCCGCTTGCATCGCTCGCCGAAGTCGACGACGCGCTGCATCACATGGATGCGTTCGCGCGCGTGGTGGTCAGCAATGATGCGCGCTCGATGCAGCTTTCCGTGTGGATCCCGCCCGGCGGGTGGACGACGAGCCAGGCCGCCATCGAACAGTCGTATGCGCAGTTTCTCGCGCAGCACGGCATCAGCAACTTCACGTCGATCGGCGTGCCGGTGCCGCGCGGGGTTCGCTTCTCGGTCACGATGGGCGCCCCGGCGGTCGAATACGTGCGGACGATCCCGATCGGCCAGTGACTGCGGCGCGGGTGGCCCGCAGCCCGGAACGTGTTCCGTCCCCCGGACAAAATGGTCCGTAACTTTCGTCATACGTCTGTTATTGCCCGTCCGTTAGTCTCGTGACGAGCATGACCGCTGCGACCGGTTCCATCGAGCCGGGCCAGCGGCGGCATCGGCAAACGGGAAGGGGGCGAACGTGACGGTCGAGCACCGGCATGATGCACACGCGGGCGCGTCGGGGCTCGACGCGCGCGGGCAACGGCAATCGGCGGCGATCCTGAGCCGCGCACAAAACTGGCACAGCGCCGGACGGTTCGACGACGCGGCGCGCGAGTATCTCGCCGTGCTCGAGCAGGAACCGGACAATCCCCAGGCATTGCACCTGTACGGCGTGCTGCAGTTCCAGCGCGGCGCGGCCGACGACGCCGAAGCGTTGCTGCGTCAGTCGATCGCGATCGCACCCGGCACGCGCGTGCTGTCGGATCTCGGCGCGATCGCCGGCGAGCGCGGTCGTGTCGGCGAGGCGCTCGAGCATTTCGCGGCCGCGCTGCGCGCGACGCCCGACGACGTGCAGACGCTCGTGCGCCGCGGCAATACGCTGCTCGGGCTGCGCCGCTACGACGATGCGCTGGCGTCGTTCGACCGCGCGCTCGCAGGATCGCCGCTGGTGCTCGATGCGCTTTGCAACCGCGGCAGCGCGCTGCGTGCGCTGCGTCGCTTCGACGAGGCGCTCGATACCTACGACCGCGCACTGATGGTCGATCCCCGTTCGTTCGAATCGTGGTTCAACCGCGGCCTCGTGCTGCGCGAACTGCGGCGGCCGGCCGATGCACTGCAGTGCTTCGAGCGCGCAAGCGCGATCCGGCCCGGCATGGCCGCGATCATGGCCGAGCGTGGCCGCACGCTGATCGATCTCGACCGGCCGGGCGAGGCGCTCGACGCGTTCAACGAAGCGATCGCGGCCGATCCCGCGCGGATCGACGTGCTTTACAACAGCGCGGTTGCGCTCGAACGGCTCGGCCGCGCGGACGAAGCGCTCGCTCGCTGCGATCGGGTGCTGACGTTCGATCCGGATCATGTCCGCGCCCATGCGAGCCGCGGCAACGCGTTGCTGCAGCTCAAGCGCCACGACGACGCGCTGTCTGCCTATGCGCGCGCGCTGGCGCTCGATCCGCACTCGGTGGAGACGTTGTGCAACCGCGGCACCGCGTTGCGCTACCTGAAGCGTTACGACGACGCGCTGGCCAGCTACGACGCCGCGCTTGCGCGCGACGCGCGGTTCGCCGAAGCGTGGACCAACCGCAGCAGCGTGCTGCAGGACTTGCATCGCTACGACGAAGCGATGGCGTCGCTCGACCGTGCGCTCGCGCTGCGTCCCGATCACGCGACGAACTGGCTCAACTGCGGCAACCTGCATTTCGAAACGGCGCGCACAGGCGACGCGCTCGCTGCGTACGACCGCGCGATCGCACTGCAACCCGACTACGCCGAAGCGCATTTCGCGCGCGCGTCGCTGTATCTGATCGAAGGCGATTTCGCGCGTGGCTGGCCCGAATACGAATGGCGGCTGCGCGACGCGCAACTGGCGCGGCACTACCGGCCGTTCACGCAGCCGGCATGGCAGGGCGACACGCCGCTCGATGGCCGAACCGTGCTGATTCATGCAGAGCAAGGGTTCGGCGACACGTTGCATTTCTGCCGCTATATACCGCTGGTGGCTGCGCGCGGCGCGCGGGTCGTGTTCGAGGTGCAGCCGCCGTTGCGCGCGCTGATGGCGTCGCTGCCGGGGCCGGTCGACGTGATCGCGCGCGGCGAACCGCTGCCAGCGTTCGACTGCCAGGTGCCGCTGTTGAGCCTGCCGCATGCCTTTCGCACCGACGAAGCCACGATTCCGCATGCCGGCGCCTATCTGCATGCCGACCCGCAGCGCACGCGCCAGTGGGAAGCGCTGCTCGGCGAGCGGCGCCGGCCGCGGATCGGGATCGCATGGGCCGGCAATCCGGAGCACCGGAACGATCACAACCGGTCGATCGATTTCGCGCGGCTCGCGCCGCTGTTCGATCTCGACGTCGACTGGATCAGCCTGCAAAAGCCCGTGCGCGAACGCGACGAGGCGTTGCTCGCGGATGCGCCGGTGCTTCGCGTCGACGAAGAACTCGGCGACTTCGCGGACACGGCCGCGCTGATCGGCGCGCTGGATCTCGTGATTGCGGTCGATTCCGCCGTCGCGCATCTGGCGGGGGCGCTGGGCCACGCGCTCTGGGTGCTGCTGCCCGATCCGGCGGAGTGGCGCTGGATGCGCACGCGCGGCGACAGCCCGTGGTATCCGTCCGCGCGGCTGTTCCGGCAGGCGGCGCCGGGGGACTGGACGGGCGCGATCGACGCGGTGCGTGCCGCGATCGGGCCGATGACACGTTAGACACGACACGCGATACGAACAGCGACAAGTGGGGGCCACACGATGACACCGAACGGGGAAGGGACGACACTCGCGAGCGCGCCGGTCGCGCCGGATCGCCGTCCGCCCGACACCGCGCAGCTTGAACGGCTGCTCTTGCGCGCGCGCAAGGCGCACCACGACGGCGCGCTGCAACATGCGGAGCACGCGTATACCGAATTGCTGACGCTCGATCCCGAGCATCCGGAGGCGCTGCACCTGCTCGGCGCGGTGCGCTTCCAGCAAGGGCGGCTCGACGATGCCGAGCCGCTGATGCGGCGCTCGATCGAGCACCGGCCGGTGCCGCTCGCGCTCGCGAATTACGCGGCGGTGCTGACCGGGCTCGGGCGGGAGCACGACGCGCTCGTGCGTCTCGACGAAGCACTCGCGATCAACCCGGTTCATCAGCGCGTGCTGTTTCAGCGCGCGGGCCTGCTCGGGCAGCTTGCCCGGTACGACGACGCATGTACGGTCTACGATCGGCTGCTCGAGCTGACGCCCGGTTTTGCCGACGGCTATGTGAAGCGTAGCGACATGCTGCGCGCGCTCGGCCGTCACGACGAAGCGCTTGCCGATTGCGATCGGTCGATCGCGCTGGCCGGGCGTTTGTTCGATGCGATGCGCGGACGCGGCCTCGCGCTGCGCGAACTCGGTCGCTTCCGCGATGCGGTCGACAGCTACGGCTACGCGCTTGCGCAGACGCCCGGCAGCGCCGAAGTGCTGTTCCTGCGCGGTGTCGCGTATCTCGATCTGCAGGATCCCGAGCGCGCGCTCGCGGATTTCAATGCGGCGATCGCGGCGAGCCCGACTTTCATCGATGCGATCTTCAACAGCTCGATCGCGCTCGAGCTGCTGGGCCGGCACGACGAAGCGCTCGTGCGCTGCGACCGTGTGCTCGCGATCGATCCGCGCCACGCGCGGGCATTGGCGAACCGCGGCAACGCGGCCAGCCACCTGGAACGCTATCGCGACGCGGCCGACAGCTATGCGCGTGCACTCGACGCGGAACCGCGCAGCACCGGCGTGCTGTGCAACTACGCGAGCGCGCTGATGCGCATCGAACGGCACGACGATGCGCGCGACATGTGCGACCGCGCGCTCGCGCTCGATGCGGGCTACGTGCCCGGCTGGTTCACGCGCGGCCGTGTGCAGCTCGAGACGCACCGCTACGAGGCCGCGCTCGACGATTTCGCGCGCGTGATCGACGCGACGCCGCGCGACAAGTTCGCACACTTTCACAAGGCCAATGCGCTGCGCGCGCTGCGGCATCACGATGCCGCACGCCAGGCGTATGCGGACGCGATCGATCTTGATCCCGACTACGTGCTCGCGCACTGCATGCGCGCGTTCCTGTGCCTGTCGATCGGTGATTTCGAAGCCGGCTGGGCCGAGTATGAATGGCGCTGGCGCGATACGCAGCTCGATGCGAGCCGGCGCACGTTCGCGCAGCCGCGCTGGACGCACGGGATGCCGCTCGACGGCAAGACGATCCTGCTCTACCCGGAACAGGGGCTCGGCGACACGCTGCAGTTCTGCCGCTATGTCCCGCTCGTGAAAGCGCTTGGCGCACGCGTCGTGCTCGAAGCGCCGGTCGAACTGAAGACGCTGTTTGCGATGCTCGACGGCGTCGACACGCTCGTCACGCGCGGCGAGCCGCTGCCGCCGTTCGACCTGCATTGCCCGCTGCTGAGTTTGCCGCTGGAGTTCCGCACGGACCTGGCGTCGATTCCGGCCGGCGTACCGTATCTCGCCGCCGACCCCGTGCGTGTCGCGCAGTGGCGCGAGCGGCTGGGCGCGGCGACGCGGCCGCGGATCGGTCTCGTGTGGTCCGGCAACCCGCTTCACCTGAACGACCGCAATCGCTCGATGACGCTCGCGGATCTGCTGCCGCTGTTCGACGACCGTTACGAGTGGATCAGCCTGCAGAAGCTGGTGCGCGACGAGGATCGCCCGGTGCTCGACGCGAGCGCGGTCCGCTTTGTCGGCGACGAACTCGCGGACTTTGCCGATACGGCGGCGCTGACTGCGCTGATGGACGGCATCGTCAGCGTCGATACGTCCGTGGCGCACCTCGCCGGCGCGCTCGGCCGGCCGCTTGCACTGATGATTCCGCATACGCCCGATTTCCGCTGGCTGCTCGAGCGGGACGACAGCCCGTGGTATCCGTCCGCGCGATTGTTCCGCCAGCCCGAGGGCGGGCAGTGGGCACCCGTCGTCGAGCGGATCGCGGCCGGGTTGCCGACGCTCGTCGGCGGCCCGCGATGAGTGCGCGCCGCGAGGCCGCACCGTGGACCGGCGCCGGACTCGGCGCAACCGCGGCGCCATTGCGGGCAGTGCTCGACGATGCGCTGCGCAATGCGCGCGCACGGCTCGAACGGCGCGACTTCGCGGGGGCCGGACGGCTCTACGAAGGTGTGCTGACGATGGCGCCCGACCATGTCGAGGCGCTGCACTTGCTGGGGCTCGTGTATCTGCAGCTCGGCGATCCTGCAAGGGCGGAGCCGCTGATCGCGCGGTCGATGGGGTTCGGGCTGAACCAGCCGTGGAATCTGGCGAATCATGCGGCGGCGCTGACCGGCGTCGGCCGCCATCGCGACGCGCTCGCGCTCGCCGATCGCGCACTCGCAGCCGATCCGGAACATGTGCCGTCGAATGCGGCGCGCGGCGATGCGCTGCTCGCGCTCGGGCAATACGACGCGGCGCTGACGGCCTACGATCGCGCACTCGTGCGGGAGCCGGGCCACGCGGCGGCGTGGCGCAAGCGCGGCGAGACGTTGCGCTGGCTTGAACGGCCTGCCGATGCGCTGATCAGCATTGAGCGCGCGTTGCGGATCGACCCGAGCGATGCGGCTGCGAACATCGAGCGCGGGCATGCGTTGCGCGCACTCGGCCATCGCGAGCAGGCGCTGCACTGCTATCAGCTCGCGATGGTCGTGCGCGGCAAGACCCCCGAGCTCGTCTACGCGTGCGGGGTCGTGATGACCGAACTCGGCCGCCCGGCCGACGCGCTCGCGTGCCTCGACGAAGGGCTTGCGCGGCTGCCGAACGACGAGCAGTTGCTGTACGCGAGTTGCGTCGCGCTGGATCTGCTGCACGCCCGCGACGAATTACTGAATCGCTGCGACCGGCTGCTCGCGCTGAATCGCGGCAACGTCGCGGCGTGGGTCGGGCGCGGCAATGCGCTGCTCGGGCTCGAACGTCATGCGGAAGCGGCGCAGGCCTATGTGGAAGCGCTGGCGCGCAAACCCGACGATATCGACGCACGCCGCAACAGCGCGGCCGCGCTGCGTGCGTTCGGCCGGTTCGACGACGCGCTCGCCGATTACGACGCGGCGCTGGCGCTGACGGGCCCGCATGCGGAACTGCATTACAACCGCGCGCTCGCGCTGCAGCAGCTCGGCCGCTACGACGAGGCGCTCGCGAGCCATGCGGCGGCGGCGGCCGCGCCGGCGGACACGGCGCAGGCCCTGTTCACGCGTGCGCTTGCACGCCAGCACCTCGGCGACGACGACGCGGCGCTGACCGATTACGCCGAAGCATGCCGGCGCGATCCGAATCATGGCGCCGCTCGTCGCTCGGAGGCTTTCTGCCGGCTGCTGACGGGCGATTTCGACGCGGGCTGGCGGCAGCACGAGGCGCGCTGGGAGGCGGCCGACGTGATGCTGCACCGGCGTCATGCGGACCGGCCGCGGTGGACCGGCGACGAGCCGCTCGCGGGCCGCACGCTGCTGTTGCATGCGGAACAGGGCTACGGCGACACGCTGCAGTTCTGCCGCTACGCGAACCTGGCGCACGACGCGGGCGCGACCGTGATCGTCGAGGCGCCGGCCGCGCTCGGCGAACTGCTCGGCACGCTGCGCGGCGTGAGCCGGGTCGTTACCGAAGGGCAGCCGCTGCCGACGTTCGACCTGCAGTGTCCGCTGATGAGCCTGCCGTACGCGTTCCGCACGACGCTCGATACGGTGCCGGCCGACGTGCCGTACCTGCGCGCCGATGCGTCGCGGCGTGCCGCGTGGGCGCAGCGCATCGACGCGATCGCGCCGACGGGCCGGTTGCGAGTCGGGCTCGCGTGGTCCGGCAACCCGCGCCACTCGAACGACGAAAACCGCTCGATACCGTTCGCCGTGCTCGCGCCGCTCGTCGCGAGCGAGGCGCTCGACGCGACGTTCGTGAGCCTGCAGCCGCAGGTGCGTGCGCGCGATGCCGACGCGCTCGCCGCGAGCGGCGTGCTGTCGTTCGCGGACGCGCTGCACGACTTCTCCGAAACGGCGGCGCTGGTCGACACGCTGGATCTCGTGATCAGCGTCGACACGTCGGTCGCGCATCTGGCCGGCGCGCTCGGGCGGCCCGTCTGGGTGCTGCTGCCGCGTGTGCCTGACTGGCGCTGGCTGCTCGAACGCGACGACTGCCCGTGGTATCCGGCCGCGACGCTGTTCCGGCAAACGCGGCCGGGAGACTGGCCGGCCGTCATTGGCCGCGTGGTCGACGCGCTCGTCACAGCGCATCGCGCCTCCTTCGGGGCGGCGTGACGGCCTTCCATGACAAAAGCTACGGACCTTTTCACCGCGACCGGGATGGTCCGTAACAGTCGCCATGTCGCTGCCATTCGCGCTTCGTATGGTCTTCGGATTCCAGCGGCCTGTTTCAGGCCCAACGACATGAGCGGTGCCGAACCGGCGCCGCGCGCAAATTCCTAGCATCGGGGTGGCAAGAATGGCAGCACGTGCACGTACGGAACGGCAACTTCGCGCAACGGCTTCGCGGTCGGTCCTGAAATCGGAGCTGAGCCCGCTTTACCGGGCGGTCGTGCTGATGCTCGCGGCGGGCGTGTCCGCCCATGCGGACGCTGCGGGCATCATGAACCTCGGTCACGTGGCCGCGAGCCCGGCGGGCGGCGGCGTGGGCAGTGTCGGCGGCGTGCCGGGCATACCGAATCTCGGCGTGTCGCCGCAGCAGGCGCTGCAGGCAAGCCAGCCGTCGATCCGCAATCTCGGCTATGCCGCGCACGCGATCGCCGCGCAGATCGCCGCGCAGCAGAATGCGGCGGCAGCCGCGGCGAAGCTGCCGTCGACCGTGCCGAACGGGCTGGCGCCGGGCGGGCTGCAGGTGGCAGCGGGCGCGTCGGGCGATACGAACAATCCGGTGCTGTGGTTCAACGCGAACGCGCCGACGCAGAACGTCGACGCGAGCGGTCACGTGAACGTCGACGTGAAGCAAACCGGGCAGAACGCGGTGCTGACGTGGGAGACGATGAACGTCGGCCGGCAGACGACGCTGAACTTCGATCAGTCGGGGGGCACGCAGACGAACGGCGCGAACAACTGGGCCGTGCTGAACCGGGTCAACGATCCGAGCGGCAGGCCGAGTCAGGTTCTGGGAAACATTACCGCGCAAGGGGCGGTATATGTGATCAACCGGAATGGGGTGCTGTTCGGTGCCGGGTCGCAGGTGAACGTGCATTCGCTGGTGGCGTCGTCGCTCGACCTGCTGAACATGAACAACTACAACCAGACCCTGCAGAACCGGGTGCCGGTTGTGACGGACAACAGTCTCGCGCAGGATGCGGCGGGGATCGTCGCGAGCAACAAGCAGTTCCTGAGCCTGCCGGCCGGGACGACGGGCGGGCTCGCGTATCCGGAGTCGGGCGGTTCGACCGGGGTGAATGGTAGCAGCCGGTTTCCGAACGAGGTGCTCGGTCTGGGCAACCAGATCAATCTTACGTCCGCGAGCCAGTATCAACCGTGGGGCGACGTCACCATCGAACAGGGTGCGTCGATTACCACGCACGCGAACGGCAAAGTGAGCGATGGCGGCTTCGTGATGATCGCGGCACCGAACGTGACGAACGCGGGGCATATCAAGGCGACGGACGGGCAGGTGGTGCTGGCGGCCGGCGTCGGGGTGAGCCTGCGGCCCAACAGCGGAGCGACGACGAATCCGCAGGTGCTGCTCCCGGAACTCAGCGGAAGGATCACGCTGCTCGGCCCGAACGGTCAGATGACCGACATCACGCCGGCCGGTACGCTGACCAATACCGGCATCGTCGAGGCCGCGCGCGGCAATGTGAACCTGCTCGGCAGCCGCGTCGCGCAGAACGGCGTGGTGGGCGTGACGACGAGCGTCAATTCGCCCGGCACGATCACGATTTCCACGGTCGACGAGTATTCTTCCAACAATCCGACCGGGTCGGCCTATTTCGGGCAGAAGCTTCCGACAAGCGTTCTAGATGGCGCCAACGACACACACCGCGCCGGCCTGCTGAGCTTCGGCCCCGATTCGGTGACGACGGTGATGCCGGACGGCAACGGCCAGACGACGCCGTCGACGCCCGGCGCGACTTTCACGCCAGGCAGCATCGGCATGACGGCCGGCTCGGTCTGGTTCCAGGGCGGCTCGCTGATCGAGGCACCCGGTTCGAATGTATCCGTCACGGCGCTGACGCCCTCGGCATCGGGCGCGCAGCCGCCGGCCGGCCAGACGGCCGTGCCGGGCCGCATCTATCTCGACAGCGGCGCGACGATCGACGTATCGGGCCTCGCGAACGTCGAGGTGCCGATCTCCCAGACGCTCGTGACGGTCGACCGCATCGGCCAGAACGAACTCGCGGATTCGCCGCTGCTGCGCAACGGCTTCCTGTTCGGATACAAGAATCTCGTGTTCGACAGCACGCTGACGGGCACCCGCAGCGACGGCGTGCAATGGGTCGGCAGCCCGATCCTGAACCTGTCGGGATACGTGAACCTGATTCCGCGCACGGTCGACCAGTTGCTGACCAATGGCGGTTCGATCACGCTGTCGGGCAACGAGGTGATGACCGCGAACGGTTCGTCGATGAACCTGAACGGCGGCTATGTGCATTACGACGGCGGGATCGTCAACACCACGCGGCTGGTTGACGCCAACGGCGCGCTCGTGCCGATCGGACAGGCAAGCCCGTACGACACCTACGTCGGCATCGCGGGGCAATTCGTCGAATCCCATCCGCGCTGGGGCGTGACGAAGACGTGGTACAACCCGTTGCTGACGATGGGCGGCTATCAGGGCGACTACATCGTCGGCGGCAACGCCGGTACGCTCGACATCTATGCGCTGCAGTCGACGGTGCTCGACGGCGACATCAGCGCGCAGGCGTTCGGCGGCGCGAAGCAGATGCAGGGCAACAGCCTGCCGAGCGGCGGGACGTTCAACCTCGGCGCCGATCCGAAGCTCGACGGCGGCGCGCTGGTGCACCTGACGTCGAACAGCAGCGACGTCGCATCGGGCACCGCGGGCCTGGTCGTGCTGCAGGACAATGCGCCGCTGCTCGCCAACATCGCGCCAGGTTTCTCGATCGACACGCCGCTCGACAAGACGGCACTGCAGGCGCTGCCCGCGAACGATCCGCGCAACGTGCTGACGACCACCGTGGTGCCTGTCGCGACGCTGAACAACGGCGGCTTCGCGAACCTGAACGTGACCGAGGACAGGAGCGGCGGCAAGGGATTTGTCGTGCCGCAAGGCACGCAGCTGGCCCTGCAGCCGGGCGGCTCCATTTCGCTCAACAGCATGCCCATCGGTGCGGATGTCAACGTGGCGGGCAAGCTGATCGTACCGTCGGGCACGATTTCGATTGCGAGCGGCGGGAATATCGTCGTCGGACCGCAGGCGGTGATCAGTGCGGCCGGGCAATGGGTCAACAACGATGTGCAGGCCGCACCCGGCACGACACCGGGCAATAGCCAGTTCATCAATGGCGGCAGTATCGCGTTATCGACCACCGAACAGACGGTCGGAAACTCGAGCGACGGTTTCAGGGACGCGACGGGATCGATTCTGCTGCGTCCCGGCAGCGTACTTGACGTGTCGAGCGGCGGCGAACTGCTGGCGAACGGCCAGTTGCTGATGCAGAACGGCATTCCGGTCGGACGCGGCGGCAACGTATCGCTGTCGGCGTACTCGGAGCCGGTCACCCGGCAGTTCGGTCATACGGGCGACGGCGGCCAGGTGATGCCGACCACGCAACCCGTCAACGGTACGATCGCACTCGGCGGGACGATCCTCAGCGACGGTTTCTCGGGCGGCGGCACGTTGGCGTTGCAGGCACTCGGCTTCCAGATCGGCGGCGATCCGAAGGCGGCCGCGCCGTGGGATGTCTATTTGCCGGAGCGCTTTTTCGCGCAGCAGGGTTTCGGCAAGTATGTGTTGAACGCATACTACGACGCGACCGTGGCGCCCGGTGCGGCCGTGACGCTAACGCAACGAAATCTGATTCCCGATGTGCCGGCGCTTCTGCAAACCGCGACGGGCGCCAACCTGTCGACGTCGGGCCTGACGACGTCGGGTCGTCTCGACGACTATCACCGGCAGCCCACGAGTCTCGTATTGACGGGCGGCAATGACGCGTCATGGATCACGCCGGCGAATACGGCACCGTCGTATCCGGGGGTGACGGGTGCCGTCACGTTGTCGTCCGGCGCGTCGATTCATGCGGATGCCGGCGCGAACATCGGCTTCGGTTCGCCGATGCAGGTGACGGTGCTCGGCTCGATCGTCGCGCCCGGCGGGTCGATCACGCTCAGCGCGGATTCAGGCAACACGTTCGCGCAGACGGGGCAATACGGCATATTCGTGCCGAGCGACAGTCGATCGGTCTGGCTTGGCTCGGCCGCCACGCTCGACGTGTCGGGCACTGCGCTCGTGAACCCGCTGGCGGCGCCGGTCAGGATCGGCGCGGCGGTCGTCGTGCCGAACACCGGCAAGGTCCTGCCGGGTGGCTCGATCACGCTGTCGAGCGACGCCGGTTACGTGGTCGCTCAGCCGGGTTCGAACATCGACGTGTCGGGCACCTCGGCCAACTTCGACCAGTTGCAGCCGAACGGCACGTATGCGTCGCAGCCGGTGTGGAGCGATGCGGGTTCGATCACGTTGTCCGCCGGGTATGGGCTCTTTGCCGACGCGACGCTGGCTGCTCACGCCGGTGCCGCACAGGCGCGGGGCGGCGCGCTGACGATTCTGCCGCAACAGGGCAGAGCGGGTACCGGTGAGACCACGCTCGTGATCCGGCAAAGCGGCGAGCTGACGCCGGTCGGGCTGATCGCGGGGCAGAGTTTCAAGACGGCGATCGATTCGACGACCGGGTTGCCGATTGGCCAGCCGACTGGTGTCATTCAGTTCGCTGTCGACCGCCTGGACGGCTCCGGTATCGCGAATCTCGTCCTGGGCAGCGCGACATCGTCGGCGTCGCTGATCGCGTTCGCCGGGAACGTGAACCTGAGCTTGCCCGAGTCGGTGACGCTGAATGCCGGCCGGATCGCCGCGATCGGGACGGATCAGCTTGCCACGCTCCTTTCGGCGCCCTCGACGACGCTTTCGGCATTGCTTGCGCAGCCGCCGCGGCATTTGCCCGGCACGACGGTCGAGATCGATGCACCGTATGTCGCATTGAACGGGCCGACGCTGACGTCGCGGTCGCCAGCGCCCGTGCCGGTCAAGACGATTTCCGATGCAACGCTGAACGTGAACGCGTCGTTCATCGATCTGACGAACCAGTTTCAGCTCAACAACTTCGGGCAGGCAAACTTCACGAGCAGCGGGGATATTCGCCTCGGCTCGACGAACGCGCCCCAGACGTCGTCGACCACCCCCACTGCGGCCGGCATGCTCTATACCTCCGGCAACCTGACCTTCAAGGCGGCGGATCTCTATCCGGCGACCGGCAGCACGTTCATCGTCGATGCGGTCGGGCCGAACGATCGGGCCACCGGCAAGCCTGTCCCGACGACGATCACGTTCGCGCCGAACGGCGCGTCGGGCACGCCGTTGTCGGCCGGCGGCACGCTGCTCGTGGATGCCACGAACATCGTGCAGGGTGGTACGGTGCGCGCGCCGTCGGGTTCGCTCGTGTTCGGTGTCGGCGATCCGGCCAGCACGGCGACGCAGGCGCAATTCAACGGCCTGCCGCTCGTTGCGACGGAATCGGTCAGGCTCGCGAACGGCAGCGTGACGTCGGTCTCAAGCGACAGAGCAGTCATCCCGTATGGCACGACGGTCGACGGCGTCGAATGGCAATTCAACCCGATGGCGGACAACACCAAAGTCGCCGACCTGACTGCGCCGCCCGCGAAGTACGTCGGCGTGAACGCAGGCAACGTCGCGCTCGACAAGGGCGCGACGATCGACCTGTCGGGCGGCGGCGATCTGCAGGCGGCCGAGTGGGTGCCGGGCACCGGCGGCACGCGCGATGTGCTGTCGCAATACAACGTGAGCTACGCGAGCGGAAAGGGCGCCACGGCCGTACCGGTCAATGCCGGTGCGGGCAATGTCTACGCGATTTTGCCGGGCGCGCAGTCGCCGGTGGCGGCCTACGATCCGGTGTTCGCGCAGGCGGTCCAGCCGGCCACCAGCGTCTATGGCACGCCGACCAAGACGACCGCGACGCTCGGTGTCGGGCAGGCCGGCCTGAGCGACAGGATCGGCAAGGCGGTGTACCTATCCGGTGTGCCGGGACTGGCCGCCGGGTATTACACGCTGCTGCCGGGCAAGTATGCGACGCTGCCGGGTGCGTATCGCGTCACGGTCGCGAGTACGGCCGGCTCCGTCGTGCCGGGCGCGAGCACCGTGCTGCCCGACGGGACGGTCACGACGGCAGGTTATTTCGCCGACGCGCTGACGGGCGGCCGCAACGCGACGCCGACGCTGTTCAACGTGCAGTCGGGTCCGGTCTGGCAGCAGTACTCGCAGTACACGCTGACAGGGGCGAACAGTTTCTTCGCCACGCAGTCGGCGAAGCAAGGCAGCGTGACGCCGCCGTTGCCGGTGGATGGCGGTCAACTGGTGCTGGCGGCGACGAAGGCGCTGACGCTCGGCGCGACGTTGAATACCGCTGCTGGCACCGGTGGCGCGCCGGCCGAGGTCGATATCGCGTCGCGGGACATTCAGATCACCGGCAGCGGCAGTGCCGCGCTGGCCGGCTATCTGCAGATCGGCGCAAGCGATCTCGATTCGTTGAACGCGGGCAGCCTGCTGATCGGCGGTACGCGTCAAGCGACGGCGCAGGGCGTTGCGATCACGCCGATCGCGAACAGCGTCGTCTTATCGAACGACGGGAGCACGACGCTGAAAGGCCCCGAGATCCTGCTCGTCACGAAGGCTGACGGCAGCGGCACCGATCCGAACGCGCCGAACGGCTTGCGCGTTGACGCAGGCGCATCGATCGCCGCGCAGGGCGATTATCCGGCGGCGAAGGACCAGCCGCTCTCGATCGCCGGCGACGGCGCACTGTTGCGCGTATCGAACGGCGCGATGGCGCCGCTGACGCGCACGGGCGGAACGGGCACGGGCCTGCTGACCGTTGGCGCCGGTGCGACGCTCGCAGGTGGCCAGGCGCTGACGCTCGATTCGTCCGGCGATCTGAAGGTCGATCCGTCCGCGGTGCTGTCGGCCAAGGCGATCACGGCCGACGGTTCGGCGATCACGTTCACGAACGCGAGCGGCGGCGCGGCCGCGAGCCTGCCGGGATTCGTGATCGATCCGGCCGGCCTGGCACAGTTCGCGAATGCGCAGCAGGTGGCGCTGCGCAGCTACGGCGCGATCGGCTTCGTCGGCGACGTGAACGCGACGTTCGGTAACAGCGTGGACCTGAGCGCGGGCGCGTTCACGAGCGATGGCGGCCATGTGACGCTGAATGCGCAGCAGATCGCGTTCACGAACGAGACCGGGGCGCCGAACGGCGTGGCCGCGCCGGGCAACGGCACGCTGACGGTCAACGCGAAGGAGATCGATTTAGGCACCGGCACGAAGACGTTGAGCGGTTTCGGCGCGGTGACGATGACTGCGACCGGCGGCATCGTTGGTCAGGGCACGGGTACGTTCGATTTCGGCGCACTGCCGGTGACGTTTGGTGCGCCGGTGTATCTCGCCGACACAGGCTCCGCGTCGACCGTGAAGACGACCGGTGCACTGACGCTGAATGGCGCATCGGGCACGGCGCTGACCAAGACGCCGGTCGGCGGTGCGTGGCATTTCATCGGCGGCGCGATCGCCGACAACGGCGCGGCGATTGCCGCGCCGGCGGGCAACGTGAGCCTTGAGGCGACCAGCGGCAATCTGACGATCGGCAGCGGCTCGACGGTGAGTTCGGCCGGCGTGTCGAAGCAATTCTTCGATGTGACGCGCTACGCGCCGGCCGGATCGATCACGCTGACGGCCGACGCCGGTACCGTCGATGTCCAGGCCGGCTCGACGATCGATTTTTCCGGCGCCAATGGTGGCGGCGCGGCAGGCAGCCTTGCGTTGTCCGCGCCGCAACAGGTCGTGAACCTGAACGGCACGATCAAGGGTGGCGCGGCGAACGGCTATGCGGGTGGCTCGTTCTCGCTGAATACGGGCGGCGCGGCGGATCTCGACACGCTGTCGAAGACGCTCGCGTCGAGCGGCGTGAACCAGTCGATCGCGATCCGCACGAACACGGGCAACCTGACGCTGTCGCAGGGCAACACGCTCGTCGCGCGTACGGTGCAACTCACGGCGGACGGCGGGGCGGGCAACGCGGCAGACACGGTCAACGGCAACGTGAACGTGTTCGGCACGATCGACGCATCCGGCAACGCAGGTGGGGAGATTGACCTGTACGGCCGCAATGGTGTGGATATCGAAGGCACGCTGCTGGCGCGCGGCTCCGATCCGAAGCAGCGTGGCGGCAAGGTCGATATCGGCACCAGCGCGACGTTCGATCCGACCGTCGCGAATCCGTACAACGCGACCTACGGCTACGAGAACATCGCGCGTGCGAACGCGGGGACGATTACGCTGGGGGCAAACGCGCTGATCGACGTGTCGGGCGGCACGGCCGGCGGGTTATCGGGCGGGACGGTGAATTTCCGTGCGCCGCTGCTTGCGGACGGCGGCGTCAACGTCAATCCGCCGGCGGCATTCAACGACGGAAAGGGTATCGTCGGGTCGCGCGCGACGACGCTCGAGGCTTATGCGGTATGGAGCACGACCGATGCGACGACGCATGCGCAGCACTTCGACGGCATCATCGATCCGGCAGGCTGGTACGACGGAAACGGACATCTGGTTGCCGGTACGTTCACGGCGCAGGGCACGAGCGGTATAACGTTCAGCTTCACGCCGAATGCAAGCGGCGACGGTGGCGGCACGCTGACGAACAACTCGACCAGCGCGCAAGTGGTGCTGACGGGTAGCGCAGGCGATCAGGCGCAACTGCGCAACGGCGTGGCGTCGATCGGCTTCGGCGGGATGAACGGCACGTACTTCGCGCCGGGCGCGGCAAATGCCGATCACCAGACGTTCTACGGCTATCAGGTTGGCGGTTCGACCGCGACGACACCCGGTACGCTGATGGGCTTCGTTCAGCACGGGCTCGACGCGCTGGTGGATCCGTTCGCGGGGAAGAACGTCGCGAACGTCCATGTGGTGCCGGGCATCGAACTGGACAATCCGAGCCGGGCGATCAATGGCGGCGACATTCAGGTGCTGACGAACTGGAACCTGGGTGCCGGCACGTCGCCGACGGATCTCGCGTTCCGTTTCAATGGGGAGGCGCCGGTGGTGACGCTGCGCGCCGAGAACAACGTGAAGCTCAAGGCGAGCCTGACGGACGGGTTCTTCCAGATCGCGAATCCGCTTGGCGGCGGGGGGACGATTCCGGTGCCGGCGTTGTCCACGTTGAGTGCGACACAGTCGATTTACGACATGCCGTCCGGATCAGGTGGATATCACTACGGATACACGCTCCGCTACTTTGGAACAAACGGATTTGGGTTCAATCGGAATCTGGCTTTTGGGCCTGGTCAGCCGACGGGCGGGACCCCGGACGAAATAGCGGAATACTATGCATTGTATTCAGCGTATGCGAATTATCTGACGGAGACAGCCACTACGATCAATTCCATGTTCGGATGGGATCCGACCAATGACAACATCAACATCATCAGCACTTTTCGAAGCACCGGTAAATCAGTGGCAGGTCTCACTGCACCGATTGCTCCGACCGCTTCGGAACAGGCGATCAATCCAGGCTCCTATCTGATCTATTTGAATCAATACAAGACATATCTTTTAGCGGCTGCCAACTATCGCAACCAGCATCAACTCGATCCGTATCCGTTCGTGGACGTTGTCACACCGCCGACTGTTCAGCCGGTCGCGGTAATTGCGACGTCGACGATCAACTTGCCCGCCGTGGCCGACAATACGCCATCACCGGTCGCCACTGCGGCGAATCCGATCCCGCTTCAGTCTGCTTCATTGGCTGGAGGAGCAAGCAGTTCTTTCCGTGTGGTTGCGGGTGCGGATCTGGGCAGCACGAATCCGCTTGCCGTACAGGCCGCGTCGGCTTCGACGAAATCGCCGGGCAACGGAAGTGTGACCTTCGACGGTCACACCGCTTATGTGGACGCCAACGGTTTGGCATTGCTTGCGCCGACAGCGCTACGCACCGGTACGGGATCGATCGATGTGTCGGCCGCGAATGACATCGCACTGTTCGATGCGAGTTCGACGCCGGCGAACGATCCGAGCGTGATGGTTGTCCCCGGTGTCATTTATACGGCGGGTGCTCCGGCTGCCGGAGCGCCCGCGCAGGGCAGCGATGTCGCGATCGTGCATCCGTTGTGGACCGGCAAGCAGGACATTCTGGTGACGCCGGCCGTCAACCCCGATTCCGCCGGCGATATCACCATTCACGCGCAAGGGAACATCGTCGGTGCCGAGCGCTTGACGGATGCGACCGGTGAGGTGACAGGCCAGCAAGGCAGCGATATCAGCCAATTCTGGTGGCAGTGGATGCAGATCGGCAATCCGACGGGAGCCGTCGGCGCAACGCGTCCTGTGATGCAGACCGTTCAAACATCGATCAATTTCGGCGCCTTCGACCAGGGCGTGATGAGTTCTGGCGGCAACATTTCCGTGTCGGCAGGCGGGAATATTGCCGATCTGTCGGTGTCACTGCCGACGACGTGGTATTTGACCGCGGCCAATACGGATAACCCGACGGTCAATACGGTCGGTGGCGGCAACCTTGCGGTACACGCCGGCGGGGATATTCTGAGCGGCGGCTATTTCGTCGCGAAGGGCGTCGGCACGATTACCGCGGACGGCAAGATCGGCTCGGATATCACGTTGCCGTCGCTGTTGGTCGGACAACTCCCAGGTGCGCTGGATACGTTGCTGGCGACGCAGGATGGCACGCTCGACGTGAGCGCCCGCCAGGGCGCCAGCATTGGAAGGGTGTTCAACCCGTCGTACGTGCAGAGCACTACACTGTTGAATGCCTATCGGCAATACGCGGACGCGCAAGGCTATTCGACGAATTCGGCTGTCAATATCACGTCAACGACGGGCGACGTGGCAATCGGCACGCTGAAGCGGATCGACACGATAGGGGGAGGAGCTTCAAGTGCCACATTCGGGCTCAACGACATGTCGTTCGTGTTACCTGCCCGATTGAACCTCACTGCGTTCACCGGTGGTATCACGATAGCGGCCAGCGGAGAACTTGCTCCGTCTCCGTCGGGCAATCTGAGCTTGATCGCGGACCAGTCGATCAACTTTTCCAGCCTCAATGGGCTGGCGACCAGTGGCGGGGGGGACGGCACCCCGGTGTTCGGCGTGCTCGATGTGGATCCTGCGTCGATGCCGTCCCCGACGAATCCTCATGCCAATGTGCCGCTCCTGACCGACACGACGCTGGCCGCTCATGCGTCCAGCGCGCTGCACGAAGGCGATACCGTTCCGGCGCGCATCTATAGCCTGAATGGCGACATCGTCGACGGGATTTTGCAGGCCACCGGCTTTTACGACCAACTCGTTCCCATCTCGATCGACAAGCCCACGTTCATCCAGGCCGGGCAAGACATCGTCAACCTCGCTTTCCAGGGGCAGAACCTGCGCAAGTCCGATGTGACGCGCATCGTGGCCGGGCGCGACATCTACGATACGCCGTTCGCAGGTACCGTGAACGCCGTCGTTCCGGCACTGGTACTGGGTGGCCCCGGCACGTTCGACATCGAGGCGGGGCGGAACATCGGACCGCTGACCAACCAGATTGAAGTGAATCTTCAAGGTGTGGTTACCGGGATAGATGCGATCGGCAATGCGAATAATCCGTACCTGCCTCATGAAAGCGCGAGCGTCAACGTGCTGTTCGGCGTGGGGCCGGGCGTCGACACTGCGACGTTCGTCTCGACTTACATCGATCCGGCGAGCTCGGTGGCATGGGGGGCAGGCACGACGCCCGCGCTGATCGCATTCTTGCAGCAGTACGAAGCGGGACAGGTGGTCGACACGGGGTTGGTGAACGATCAGCCGGCAAGCGCACCGCTGACGGCAGCGCAAGCGTGGTCGAAATTCAAGGTGCTTCCGCAGTATGTTCAGCAGCTTTTTGCCGAGCAGGTGCTGTTCAACGTGCTGGCCCGCGTCGGGGAGGACTACAACAATCCCGCGAGCCCGTATTTCCAGAAATATGCCAGAGGCTATCAGGCGCTCAATACGTTGTTCCCGGCTTCGCTGGGCTACACGGCCAACAGTCTCGGCGGCGGTAGCAATGGAGCGAACAAGCGGGTCGACACCGGCGATCTGGATATGCGCGGCACGACCATCCAGACGCAGCAGGGCGGCAACGTGTCGATTCTCGGCCCGGGTGGGCAGGCGCTGGTCGGGAGCACGTCCGCACCGCCGCAGATCGTCAATGACAATGGAACCGTGATCGCCGGCCCGGGGTCGATGGGTATCCTGACGCTCGAGAAAGGCGACGTGAATATCTTCACGGATCGCAGCGTGTTGCTCGCGCAGAGCCGGATCTTCACCGAGCAGGGGGGCGACATGACGATCTGGAGCTCGAACGGCGACATCAACGCCGGCAAGGGCGCGAAGTCGTCGGCCGATACCCCGGCGCCGCAATATCAGTGCGACGCGAACCACTATTGCACGGTCGATGCGCGCGGGCAGGTGACCGGTGCAGGTATCGCAACGCTGCAGACCGTGCCGGGCGTGCCGCCCGGTACGGTCAACCTGATTGCGCCGCGCGGCACGGTCGATGCGGGCGATGCCGGGATTCGGGCGGGCAACGTGAACGTCGCGGCGCTGCGCGTCGTGAACGCCGACAACATTCAGGTGACGGGGAAGGCGACCGGTATCCCGCTCGTGCAGGCGGTGAACACGGGAGCGTTGACGGCCGCGAGCGCGGCTGCGTCGGCGGCGACCCAGGTCGCGCAGGATATTGCGAAGAACAACGCATCCGGTGCGTCGGCGCGGCGCTGGACGATTTCGGTGCAGGTCGAGGGATTCGGTGATGCGGGCGGTGATGGTGCGAAGAAGCACCGGCAGCAGGTTGGCTACGATGCGTCGAATGCGGTGTCGGTATTGGGATTCGGTCAGGTAGGGCCGACGCAGCGTGCGACATTGACCGAGGATGAGCGTGGGCGGTTAGGCAAAATCTGACGAAGGGCGAAGCTGACGCGAGCAGCCGGTTCGATCGGTGGCTCGCGTTTTCATATTGATTAGCAGATTCAGCGGCGATGGTTTGGGACGGCCGTTCTGTGACACGAGTGGTGACGTTTGCGATTGGACATGCGAAAACTCCGCTCTTGGTGTTCCAAGGGCGGATCAATACCAGTTCGAAGACCGCTAACGACCGGTTACGGTGCCCGTGCAGACGCTCGTGTTGCCGATGTCGAGGTTATAGCCGCTCGCATTGCTCAGGAAGTCGTTCGAGATGGTCGTCTGGTAGTTCGAGGGAACCGTGTCGAAGCCGTTGCCGTGAACGATCGACGCGAAGCTGGCGTTCGCGAAGTGGGCGTTCAGGAAGTCATGCACGGCCGTCTTGATGTTCGGATCGGCATAACACTGGCTCAGGATGATCTGGCTGGTGCCAGAAACCGGATAGCCCGACGTGGGGTTGCCCACGTTGGGTACCCAGTTTGCCTGGTTGGAGGCCGATAGTTTGCCCACCGGGAGTACGGAGGTTCCGAGCGCCATCGTTGCATTCATATACGTCGGTGCATAGTAAGTGCCGTTCGCCGCGTTCCGGAGGCTTGCTACAGGCAGTTGCAATGCGCTAGCCGAAGTAACGACAGTGCTTGACGGGGCTAGTAAGGTATTGGTCCAGTTAGGACCGAGATAAGCGACTGCGGCTAGCCCCGCTGATGCGAACGATATGAGCGCGGTTCGCACGAGATTGCTGCTGGTAGCAGCGACGAAATGCGAGCCTGACGGGAAGCCGGCCGGGAAGGAGGCCGTGAAGTCCATCGAATCGACGAAGGTGACGCCCGCGGCGGTGCTGGCGGTCGGGCAGACGGCGACCAGATGGCGGGTCAGCAGTTCTGTCGTGCCGCTGCTGTCCGAGCGGTAGACGACGGTGATGGGCGCGTTCAGCGTGTAGGCCGAGTCCGTTTCCGGGTTGGTGACCTGATTCCAGTTCGTCAGCTTGCCCGAAAACACGCCGCACAGGTCGTTGTCGTTCAGCGCAATGCTGTGCGCCTGCCCCGGCGTCGTTTGCGGCGTCGTCGTGCTCGTCACGGCTGGGCCGTTGACGACCGGCACCGTGATCGGCGTGATGAGGTACGGGATCTGGATCAGCGGGCCGTTGGTCGCGCCAAGGCCGACTTTGTACGACGTGATTTGCACGGGCGAGAGCGCCGCATCGCTGTTCGCGAAGTGAACAGTGCCCGTGACCGTCGAGCCGAAGTACGTCGGCTGGTTGTTCAGGAATGCTTTCTGGCCCGCGGCCGAATCGACCGAGTAATACGTGAACGAGCCTTCGGACGTGCCGAACAGGCCGATTTCGGTCGCGCTGTTGCCGATCGCGCCGACGGTCGGGGCGACGAGCGACGAACCGCCACCTTGCACGTTTGGCGAGGCCACCGCGGTCGTTGAACCGATGCCGGCAATCAGAAAAGTGATGATCCGGCCGAGGTTGCGTTGTTGCAATTTCATGAGATTTTCCCGTTGTGTCAACCGGATGCCCGGTGCGTGCTCGAGCGGGCGACGATGAGCAATACCGATTGGACGTGTAAACAAAAAGCCGCGCCCTTGACGATCCAGGGGCGCGGTCGAATCAACGGCGGAGCATCCGCCGCCGAATGGACTTAACGACCGGTCACGGTGCCCGTGCAGACGCTCGTGTTGCCGATATCGAGGTTCCACGTGCTAGCGTTGCTCAGGAAGTCGTTCGAGATGGCCGTCTGGTAGTTCGAGGGAACCGTGTCGAAGCCGTTGCCGTGAACGATCGACGCGAAGCTGGCGTTCGTGTAGTGAGCGTTCAGGAAGTCATGCACGGCCGTCTTGACGTTCGAATCGGCATAGCACTGGCTCAGGATGATCTGGCTGGTGCCGGAAACCGGATAGCCCGACCCCGGGTTGCCCGCGTTGGGCACCCAGTTTGCCTGGTTGGAGGCGGCTGCCTTCGACGTGGTGGGCGGTGCGAACGAACCCAGCGCCGTCGACGCGTTTGCGTACGTCGGCGCATAGTACGTGCCGTTCCCCGTGTTCCGGAGGCTTGCCACCGGCAGTTGCGTTGCGCTGGCCGACGTCGTGACCGTGCTCTGCGGCGCGAGGTACGTGTTCGTGTAGTCCGGGCTCAGATAGGCGACTGCGGCCGTCGTGGTCGTCGTCGTCGTGGCGTACGTGACCAACTGGTTGCGCACGCCGCCGCTGCCTGAAGCCGCGACGAAATTCGAGCCCGACGGGAAGCCGGTCGGGAACGACGCCGTGAAGTTCGTCGAATCGGCGAACGTGACGCCCGGGGCGGTGTTGGCGGCCGAGCAGACGGCGACCAGGTGGCGGGTCAGCAGTTCGGTCGTGCCGCTGCTGTCCGAGCGGTAGACGACGGTGATCGGTGCGTTCAGCGTGTAGGCCGAGCCCGTTTCCGGGTTGGTGACCTGGTTCCAGTTCGTCAGCTTGCCCGAGAACACGCCGCACAGGTCGTTGTCATTCAGCGCGATGCTGTGCGCTTGACCCGGCGTCGTTTGCGGGGTCGTCGTGCTCGTCACGGCCGGGCCGTTGACGACCGGCACCGTGATCGGCGTGACGATGTACGGAATCTGGATCAGCGGGCCATTCGTCACGCCGAGGCCGGTGCCGGTCTTGTACGACGTGAGTTGCGCGGACGACAGCGCAGCATCGCTGTTCGCGAAGTCGACCGTGCCCGTGAGGCCCGGGCTCAGATACGTCGGCTGGTTGTTCAGGAACGCGTTCTGACCGGCGCCCGAACCCACCGAGAAATACGTGAACGAGCCTTCGTTCGTGCCGAACAGGCCGATTTCGGTCGCGTTGTTGCCGATTGCGCCGATGGTCGGAGCGACGAGCGACGAACCGCCGCCTTGCACGTTCGGCGAGGCCATCGCGGCCGTGGCGCCCAGACCGGAAACAACGAGAGCGAGGACTTGACAGATCTTGCGCTTGCTGGATTTCATGAGAAATTTCCTTGGACGAAGATATACGGGAACCCCTGCTACTGCGGTTGGAATGCTTATGGACCGCCGGGTAAATGTAGGAGGAAATCCGAATGAGGAGCGTGAATTTTTCATAACGAATGGTGCGTAACATTTTTATCGACTAAGCGATTGCGTTATTCGGATTGATAAATCGTCGGCTGGGGCGTAATTCGACACGAAATGAAGCGTCCGGATATTGGCGTTCAGCCGGGAGCCGATCCGACGGATCGCGTGCAGGAGCCCTGCATCCAGTGTCGCAAAAGCTGTCGATGTCGCGCACGAGCCGGCGCGGCGCTATCGCAATTCCAAGGCGTTTTTGTGGCAGATGTTACGGAACATTCCGCGCGTTGATGAATATTCATCTCTTTGATTTATTTCTTCCATTGGATGTGTAATTGCATAACAGGATGGCCGATAAAATATCGCATATTCAATGCATAATAAATTGACTGCGGTGGTGGTCATGTAATTTTTTTGCGATATAAGAATATCGCCGCCCGGTAATAAAGCCTGCCGGAAAAGGTAGCCCAACATCCGTCACAAATTTGCGCCGGTTCGCTTCGTAGTCTTCCCCGGCGACTCCGTCCGGCACGCTGCGCGACGTCATCGAAAGCAGTCGCGCATGTGACAGGAGAGCACCGGCATGTCGGCATTCCGCTACGAAGCGATCGATCCCACCGGCCGTACGCTGAAAGGCGTGCTCGAAGCCGACAGCGCGCGCGCAGGCCGCAGCCATCTGCGCACGCAAGGTCTCACGCCGCTTGTCGTCGAGCTGGCCGCGCAACGCCTGCATGGCGAACGTCATCAACGGCTGTCGCTCGGCCGCAAGCTGTCGCAGCGCGAGCAGGCGATCCTCACGCGCCAGCTCGCGAGCCTGCTGGTCGCAGGTTTGCCGCTCGACGAATCGCTGTCGGTGCTGAGCGAGCAGGCCGAGCGCGAATACGTGCGCGAGCTGATGGCGTCGATCCGCGCGGAAGTCGTCGGCGGCCATTCATTCGCGAATGCGCTGGGTCAGCATCCGCGCGATTTCCCGGAGATCTATCGCGCGCTCGTCGCGGCCGGCGAGCACACCGGCAAGCTCGGCATCGTGCTGTCGCGCCTGGCCGACTACATCGAGCAAAGCAACGCGCTGAAGCAGAAGATCCTGCTGGCGTTCACCTATCCGGGCATCGTCACGCTGATCGCGTTCGGCATCGTCACGTTCCTGCTGAGCTACGTGGTGCCGCAGGTCGCGAACGTGTTCACCAGCACCAAGCAGCAACTGCCGACGCTGACGGTCGTGATGCTCGCGCTGTCGGACTTCGTGCGGCACTGGTGGTGGGCGTCGCTCGCCGCGACGGTCGCGATGGTTTATGCGATCCGCAAGGTGCTGTCGCGCGATGCGCCGCGGCTCAGGTTCGACACGTGGCTGCTGACTGCGCCGCTGGCCGGCAAGCTCGTACGCGGTTACAACACGGTGCGCTTCGCCAGCACGCTCGGCATTCTCACCGCGGCCGGCGTGCCGATCCTGCGCGCGCTGCAGGCGGCCGGCGAGACGTTGTCGAACCGTGCGATGCGCGCGAACGTCGACGACGCGATCGTCCGCGTGCGCGAGGGGTCGGCGCTGTCGCGCGCGCTGGCGCATACAAAGACGTTTCCGCCAGTACTCGTGCACCTGATCCGCTCGGGCGAGGCGACGGGCGACGTGACGACGATGCTCGATCGCGCATCGGAGGGCGAATCGCGCGAGCTGGAGCGCCGCACGATGTTCCTGACGAGCCTGCTCGAACCGCTCTTGATCCTCGCGATGGGCGGCGTGGTGCTCGTGATCGTGCTGGCGGTGATGATGCCGATCATCGAGCTGAACAACATGGTGCAGTGATGCGCGGCTCAACGCACGTATGCGTTGGCCTTCTCCGTGGCGGGCAGCGTGATCTCGCGTTGCAGGCCGTGGCGGTCGACGACGATCGAACGCGCGCGAACCTCTGCCAGTTGCGCGGCTTCGCCGATCGCCGCGCCGAGCGACACGACACGCGACGCTTCGCCGCCGACGCTGACGATCGCGGCCGCACGGCGCGCGTCGAAAGCGAGCACGCCGAGCAGCTGGATGGCATCGCGGCCGTCGTCGGGTTTGGCACCGAACAGCCGCGCGCCGGCGGCGACGTCGATCGGCGCGGGCGGCGGTGCAAGCGCCGCGACCGGCGCATCGGCAGCGCTCAGCACGCGCACGGCCCACAGCGACACGGTAATGAGCGCGGCCGCGGCAGCAAGCGTCGCGGCGAGTGGTACGAGATCGGCGCGGGATGGCGCGATGCGAAGCAGGTCGAGCGGTTTCATGGCGGCAGGTCGGTGCGATGAACAGAAGATGTTTTCCATTCTTTGTTGCGAGGGTGAATGCATGATGACGGGGCCCAACGAAACCCGAACGCGGTACGCCGGCTATGTGGGACGCCGCACGCAACGCGGCTTCACGCTGATCGAGATCATGGTGGTGGTGGCGATCCTCGGGATTCTCGCGGCGCTGATCGTGCCGAAGATCATGAGCCGTCCGGACGAGGCGCGCCGCATCGCGGCAAAGCAGGACATCGGCACGATGATGCAGTCGCTGAACCTGTATCGCCTCGACAACGGGCGCTATCCGTCGCAGGAGCAGGGGCTGACCGCGCTGGTCCAGAAGCCGGCCGCCGATCCGGTGCCGAACAACTGGAAGGACGGCGGCTATCTGGAGCGGTTGCCGAAGGATCCGTGGGGCAACCCGTATCAGTACCTGAACCCGGGCGCGCATGGCGCGATCGACGTATTCAGCTACGGCGCGGACGGCAAACCGGGCGGTGAGGGGAACGATGCGGACATCGGCTCGTGGCAGTGACGGCATGCCCGGCGTGAACAGGCGGGTACGGCACTCGAGCACCGCGCGTCATATGGAGGCGGGCTTCACGCTGCTGGAGATGCTCGTCGTGCTCGTGATCGTGGGGCTGCTGGTCGCGGTCGTGACGCTTGCGCCGTCGCGCAATCGCCGCACCGATCTGGCAGAGGAGGCACAGCGCCTGGCGAACCTGCTCGAATCGGCCGGTGACGAGGCGCAGGTGCGGTCGATTCCGATCGCGTGGCAGCCGGTCGGCGGAGGCTATCGCTTCGTGCAGCGCACCGAAAGCGGTACCTGGGCCCCGATGACCGACGACCTGTATCGCGCACGCCGCTGGGGAACCGAGGTGACGGGCGTGTCGGTACGCTACACAGGCGGCGGTGAAGTACCGTCGCGCGTCGTGCTCGGCAGCGAAAGCATCGACGTGCCCGTGACGATCACGCTGTGGTCCGGTGACGTGCGGATGGCCGTCGTCGGCACCGGCATCGGCAACTTCGTCGTGCGTCGGCCGTGAGCGGCGCCCGGCGCCCGGCCCGCCCGCGATGCGCGAACGCGCCGCGGTTGAATCGCATCGCTGCACGCTTCACCTGACTGTCATAGTGCCCGCTCACAATCTGACGTTCGTTTGCCGCGGAACCGCTCACGGGGGTGCGCGTTTCGCACGGCAACGTGCAACTCCACTTCCGTCCAGGGATTCATGACTCGTTCACGGGCGCCGACCGGTGTCCTGGCGTTCGTCGCGTGGCTTGCGTTCGTCGTGCTGTGCATGCGCGGCGTACAGGCGCAGGAGACCGGTTCCAGCGGCCGCCAGCCGGGCAGCATGGTGCATTTCGATCTGCCCGCGCAGCCGCTCGCAAAGACCTTGCAGGACTTCGCGCGGCTGACCGAGCTGATCGTGCTGGCGCCGGCGCCGCTGCTCGACGGGCGCACGAGTGCGCCGGTCCAGGGCGAATTCGCGCCGCGCGACGCGCTCGAGCGGATGCTGGCCGGAACGGGATTGCGTGCGGAATTCTCGCGCCCGGACGAAGCGATCATCGTCGCGCAGCCGGCTGCCGAGCAGGCACCCGCGACGGCCGACCTGCCGGCGGAGGCGGCCTTGCCGATCGACGGGATCGGCGATTCCGGCGATCGGCGCGCGTTCGCGGGCATGCTGCAGGCGCATCTGATCGATGCGCTGTGCGGGCAGCCGGGGGCGGTGCCGGGCAGCTATCGACTCGTCGCGCAGGTGCGCATCGACAACAGGGGGGCGGTGGTGGCGGTCAACATGGTGGCATCGAGCGGTTCAGCCGCCCGCGACGCGGCGGTGATGCGTGCGTTGCGCGCATTGAAGCTGGACGACGCGCCGCCTGCGGACCTGCCGCAGCCGGTCACGATCCTGCTGCGGCCGGCCGGCAACGGCGTGCATTTCCGCTGTCCGGCGCCGCAGCCGGTGGTCCGGGGCTAGGCCGCGATGACCGACAGCAACCGCACCGGGCTCAGGAAGCTGCTGGCGACGCGCTACGCGTACCTCGTCAGGCGCCTCGAGCGTGTGACCGGGTCGAAGGACGGCGCCGCCGACGCACTGCACGAAACCTGGCTGCGCCTCGAGAACGCGAACGTTTCCACGCAGGTGACGAACGCGGACGCCTATATACTCGGGATGGCGAACAATGTTGCGATCGACCAGCATCGCCGCGAACGCCGGCATCTGCACGACGACGATGTCGAGACGCTGCTCGAGATGCCCGACGAACTGGCCGATCCCGAGCGTATCGTCGCGGCGCGCCGCAAGGTCGAGACACTGAAGGACGTGTTGCGCGGCCTGCCGCCGCGGCGCCGCGCGATCCTGTTGGCCGCCCGTGTGGACGGCCTGCTGAACCGCGAGATCGCCGAGCATTTCGGCATTTCGCTGCGGCTCGTCGAAAGCGAGCTGAGTGCGGCAATGAAGTACTGCCTGCAGCGCATGCAGGAAGATGGTGATCCGTACACGGGCACGCGAGGCGGCCCGCGTAAATTTTGAGCATCAGGACGATGACGAAAGCCCAGGCCGAACCTGCCCACGACGAACTCGACGAAGCGAGTGCGTGGCTGCTGCGTCTGCGCTCGGGAGACGCGAGCCAGGCCGAAGCCGATGCGTTCGAGCGCTGGTGCGCCGATCGTCCGCAAGCCGCCGACCTGCTGCGCGATACCTGGCGCTCGCTGCGCACGGCGGCGACCGAACTCGCCCACGAGGAACGCGCGGCCGCTGCCTGGGCAAACGTTGCCAAGCGCGAGCGCACGATGCGCACCGGGCGGCGCGCGTTTATCGGCTTCGCGGTGGCGGCCGGCGCGTCGTGGCTTGCGCTGCGCCCGCCGATGCAGTTGTGGCCGTCGCTCGGCGATCTCGCGGCCGATTACCACACGGGCACCGGCGAGCAGCGCAGCGTCGCGTTGTCGTCGCGCGTGACGGTCGAACTGAATACGCAGACGCGTCTCGACGTGCTCGCCGCGGGCGATGCCGCGCACGGCGTCGAAGTCGTCGCTGGCGAGGCGGAGATCGATGCGGCCGTGCCGCCGGCCGGCCGCGCGACACCGATCCAGCCCGTCACCGTGGTGGCGGGCGGCGGCCGCATGCAGGCCACCGTCGCGCGCTTCAACGTGCGGCGCACGGGTTCGCAGGTCTGCGTGACCTGCCTGTCGGGCACGGTCGCGCTCGAGCATCCGCGCGGCGCGCGCACGCTGGCGACCGACGATCAGGTCGTCTACGACGATCGTGGCGTGCAGCCCGTGTCGCGGATCGATCCGGGCGCCGTCAGTGCATGGCGGCGCGGCATGCTGGTGTTCAACGGCGTGCCGCTCGCCGATGTCGTCGACGAGATCAACCGCTACCGGCGCGGCAAGGTCATCCTGCGCAGCGCGTCGCTCGGCGAGAACCGCATGCAGGCGCAGTTCCCGATCACGCGGCTCGACGACGTGATCGACATGGTCGGCCGTCTGTATGGCGCGCACATCACGCGCCTGCCCGGCAACATCGTGCTGCTGAGCTGACCGGCTTCCCGCGTTTTACTTTTCCTTCTTCCTTCCGCTGGCGATGCGTTCGCGTCGCTTCCGGCTGTCCGCGCGCTGCGGGTTACGGCCGTCCGATACGACTTGATCAATGAGGGCCGGCAAACGCCGGGCTGTCTGTCATGGCGGCCCGGTGTGACGTCGTCGGACCCGAGGCGTGGGTGGCAAGCGCCCCGGTCGTGCAGCGATGCGCGGTGCGGGGGAGGTGTGTCGAGGGAGCTTCGGGCGGTGGCGTGATCATGAACGAATCGCAACGGGAGTCGGATCCCGGCGACGCGACTACGCGCGCCGATGCGATCCGCGAGGGCGCCGTGCGCTGGCTGCTGTGGTTGCGCGCCGGCGACACGACGGAACAGGAACTCGACGCCTTCGCGCGCTGGCGTGCGCAGAGCGACGAGCATGCGCGCACGGTTCGCGAGCTGATCTGGATGTGGGCCGTGCTGGAGGCAGTCGGCCGCCAGGCGCCTGGCGGGTCGACGCGTACGCATTGATACGGCGGCTTGTCGTGCGCACTGGTGTGGTGCGCATTCGCATTTGCGCCGTGGCACGCGCGTGCTGAAAGAAAGTATGCGGGTTAGGCGGGCCCGCTTCGACCTTGTATATGAGAGAGCGAGGGGGCTGTACAGAGGGGCTGTAAAGCGGAGACCGGGGAACGGAGGTCTGAATGGGCTTCCGGATCACCGCTCACGCATGGTGGCGGGCGTGGCCGAGTACGTGCCGGCCGCGTCACGCAAGCCCGGATTTACGACTCGGGATTCAGGAGGGCGGCCCGGGCTGCAGGCCGGCGCGTGCGCCGTGCCAGGCGGCGTCGAGCGGATCGCCGGCATCGTGCAGCGGCTCGCGCAGAAAGGGAAAGCGTTCGACGAACGGTGCGGATTCTTGCAGGGCCACGATATGGTTGACCATCCATTGCAGCAGTTCGCCGCCGTGCCGGACCTGTTCCGGGCGCCAGTCCGGCATCGTCGAGAAGAGGGCCGAGAAGCCGCTCCAGCGCGACGGACGGTCGTTGTCGCCGGGCCGGAAATAGGTGTTCATCGCGACATCGCGCGCATCGGTCAGCGTACCGACGAACAGCCCGTGCGGCGTCGGCACGCCGATCTGCTGCCAGCCTTCCGCGAGGGCGAGCGAGCGCATCACGCGTGCCGCGACGAACGCGATGCGCGATTCATGCTCGATTTCCGCCAGCGACATCACGCCGTTGCGCTGCATGCAGCGCGCGACCGCATGCGGCCGGATCACGTTCGACGCGAAGCTGCGCAGCACGAGGTCGGGCACGGTCAGTTGAAGCTGGAATTCGCGCAGGCCATGCTCGGCGCTCATCGTCGAGAAGTTGACGAACAACCCTTCTGCATGACCGAGCGCGCCGACGAACGGCTCGAGCCCGAGGCGCGCGAGCTTCGGCGCGATCTGGCGTTCGAGCAGCCGCATCAGGTTGCGGCGGTTGCGCACGCCTGTGAAGTCGTCGAGGCCGCGCGTGACCACGTCGCTGATTTCCCAGCGACGCTCGTCGGCGACGAGCCGCGGAGAGCCGCTCAGGTCGAACCGGGCGCGGCCATGGGCCACGCGGGGATCTACGTACATGCCGGTGCCTCGTGCATCGATTGCGGGCGGACCGCCGCGGCGGCGCGCCGTCGCGCGGGTCCGGTCGCCCACGATGCTGCGGCGTCGACAGCGCTCCGTCAAGTGCGGACGGGGCGCGACGCACGCGTGCGCATGCCGTCCCGGCGGCCCGCGCGCTCAACCAGACAGTGTGGGGTAACCCGATGATGCGCACGATCGTGGAACGCTTTGTCGAGCAGAGCCCGATGACGATCATGGCGCGGCTCGTGCTGCAATGCGCGCTGCACGACGACTGGGTCGGTGCTGCGGCGGACGCCGGCGAGGAGCCCGATGGCGAGTCGATCCGCGAGGCGCTGTTCGCCGTCGCCGTCGACGCGCTCGCGTCGATTGCCGCGTGGCAGCGGACGCCGGATGCCGCCGTGGCGGCTGCGCCGGGGTTTGGCGCGGCCGTGGCGGGATTGCACGACTGCATGAGTCGGTGGCGGTCCGGCTGGGGGCGCGCGCTGGCAAAGGACAGCGTCGAACTGCTGCTGCCGGTCGTGTCGGTGCGAAACGTCGACGGTGAGCGTGCAGTCGACGGGATGCGGCTGCGCGTGCTGGACGGTACCGGCGAGGCCTGCGCGCCACGGGCCGACGGATGCGACTGCGGGCGCGCGTGCGATGACCCCGCGCGCGATGCGGCGGCGGGCGGTGCGCGCGTCCTGCCGGTTTACGATCCGGATCTCGGGATGATCGTCGACCTGCTGCCGTGCGAGCGGGGCCGGACGCACGAGCGTGCATTCGTCGGCGCGCTGCTTGAAACGGTCCGGCCCGGCGAGCTGTGGATCGTCGACGGGCGCTTCGATACGGACGCGCTCCTTTCTGGATGGCCGCGTCGCGGCGGCGCGTTCGTGATGCGTGAATACGGCCGCTCGGCCGCGTGCCGGCCGCTTGACGACTGGCAGGAGGGCGGCGTGTTCGACAACGGGCGCGTTCGCGAACAATCCGTCGGGATGGCCGGCCAAGGCGGCGTGTCGGGCGCGTTTCGGCGAATCGAATGGCACAGCGCCGAGGCGCCCGGCGAAATCGTCACGCTGTTGACCGATCTACCGGCCGAGCGTTTCGACGCGCCGCAGGTCGTGGCGCTGTCGTGCCGGCGCTGGCGCGATGCGATGCCACTGGCGCTTGACCTCGTCACGGGCGGCGCGCCGTTCGGCGCCGTGCCCGCACGCGCGGCACTGCTTGCGAGCGGGATCGCCGCGTTCGCATACAACACGTTCAGCGTGATGACACGCGTCGTCGGCGCTGCGCTCGATCTCGATGTGCGTGACGTCGACCGCCTGCCGTCACTGATCGCCGACGGCGTGACGGCCACCTATGCGGGCATGATGATCGCGCTGCCGCCGGATTGGTGGCAGCGATACGACCAGTTGCCCGCGACGACGCTCGGCCAGATCGTGCGGATGCTCGCCGTGCACGTCGACCCGCGCAGTGAGCGGCGTCGGCGCCGCGACAACCGGCTGTCCGCGAAGTCGCAGGCGTTGCTGCGCGCAGCGACGCTCGAGCGCCTGATGCACGACGACGGCGACGATCCGGCCGCGAACGTGTTCAGCCTGCGCACGATCGCGATGGCGACGCGCGACTTCAGCAGCAATCCGTCGAAGGCGCTGCGACATGCGGGCGAGGCGCTCGTGATGGTGACCAAGTACAACCGGCCGATCGCGCTGCTCGTGTCGATCGACGACTGGAACCGGCTGCTCGGCGAAGTGCGCGAGACCAGTTTCTCGCGGCTGTCGTTCGATGCGGCGGTGACGCCGCAGGGGGGGCGTGCGGTCGAGTTGGGCGAGTTGTCGCAGGTCTAGCGTTCCGCTCCGGCCCGGTCCGGTATCCGGGGAGTCCGCATTCATGCGGGCCGACGATCGTTTGTACGGTATGGATGCGCTCGTCAAAGGCCGTTTCGTGAACGGCATGCCGATTCACGTCGTCCGAGGCGTTTGCCCGATTCAGCAACTGCGTCTTGAACGCGACCACGGATCCGGTCTGTGGACGATGCAGGGTATCGACCAGACCGACATGAAGCCCGTCGGCCCGTGTACGCATTGAGGCCAGCCCGTCGGCTTCAACTCGTGAGCCGCCGTACCCAGACGACCGACGTCCACGCGAAATTGCCGCTGCCGTAGCGCGCGATCAGCGTGTCGATACGCGTGTTGATCCGCGCCGAATGCACGCGGCAATGCACGATGAAATAGCCGCTGTTCACGCCGACGGCCGAGCCGTCAGGCAGCGTCGGGTTGCCGCCCTGCGCCGGCAGCAAGTATTCGGCGATGTCGCCGGTACTGACGAAATAGGCCGTCGCGCGCCGGTCGACGAGCCGCTTGGCCTGACTCTGCGACAGCGTCGGAATCGCGGCGACGAGCACGGGTTCGGCCGCGGTGTTCGCGTTGACGACGGTCAGGTCGGGCAGGATCGTCACGAATGGCGCGATTGCTTCGATCGTACGCGCGTCGTAGCCGGGAATGCGCGCGAGATCGTCGACGGACATGAGCTGCAGCGGCCAGCCGTCCGGGCCGTTCGCGTCGCGCAGCGAGCGCAGCATGTAGTCGGCCGTCGATTGCGCGAGCGCGGGATCGAGCGACAGCTGGCCGAGCAGGCGCCGGTACGCCAGCACGCCTTCGCCGCTGGACTGCCACGGCTTGCCGGGCGCGGCGCGCGATACGAGGTTCGTCAGGTTGAAGCGGGCCTGCGCGTCCTCGACGCTGCCGGAGATCCACGCGCGCGACAGCTCGGCGTTGACCGCCAGCGCGTCGGACGGCAGCAGGTCCGAGAGCGGTACGTCGGCGACCGGTGCCGACCATGGCTGGCCGACGAACGTGACGTTCGACGTCGCGCTTTGCGCGCGCAGCGTCGCGCGTGCCCACTCGACCGCGGCGCGCTCGATCCACATCGTCTGCGTCGCGAGCCGCTGGTTCTCGACGTCGCGCGTCGCGACCTGCTGGCGCCACAGCACGCTGGCGGCAAGCGTGGCCGCCAGCGCGACGACGAGCAGCACCGTCACGATTGCGATGCCGCTTTCGCGTCGTGCGCGCGCCGTTCTTCCTGTCCCGTATCGATGCATCCACGTGCCTCCGCAGTGTCTGTCGGCGCGGTGCGCTCACACCTCGAACGCCAGCCACGCATGCGCGATGCTCGCATGCGCAGATGACGTGACGCCGAACAGCGCGGCGAGCCCCGCGACCCAGCATGCGAGCGTCGCGGGACGCATGCCGTCGTTTGCAAGCGGGCCGACCAGGCTGGCGATCGCGTGCGTACGCCACAGCAGCAGCACGAACAGCGCGCAGCCGACGGCCATCGCGATGCCGAACATGTGCGCCGCGACCGCCGGACGCCGCGTGAACGGCATGCGGTGATGCCGCTGGTTCGTCGCGACGATCGCGACCCCGTTTGCGATGGGCACGATCGCCATCGCGAGCCCCCAGAACAGTGGCTGATCGCTCGACGGATTGATCAGCAGCAGCGTGCCGATCATCCAGATCGGCGGCGCGAGCAGCGTGAGTACGGACCATGACAGCAGCTGCCACGCGAGCCACGGCGCGCGCCAGCGCAGCGGCGGGATCAGCGCGGCATGAGCGGCATGCGGAAGCGGCCGGCCCGGCATTCCGGCGGCGCCGGACAATCGCCCGGCAAGCCACCGTACGAGCATCGTGGCGAATGACATGGAGGGTCCTGTCGTTGACGTGTTCCGTTCTCAATAGCTAGGACGAAGCGGGCAGCCGCAAGCCGCAGGATTTCGTGCGTACCGGCGTTTTGCCGCGCTGCGCATCGCGACTCCGCCGTGCCGCGTAAACGGTCTCGACGTTCGCTTGCCGCGCTTCGCGAGCGTTTCGTGAATATCTTCAGCGGAATGTCACAAAAACTTCCCGGTTGAAACCCGAGGATTGTCGGGCCGCTCGCTGGCACGGCGCGCTTTTTGCGCGTCGGCCGGCCAGATGGCGACACGTTTGCCGGCCGTCCGCGCGCAACGGCGGACGCCGAGCGCCGCACGTCGGCCAGGCGACGACACGTACACGAAACGGGGGCCACGCAAGGTCATGCGCCGCATCTCGCACGTCTTGCGCGAGGGGCGGCTGCGCACGCATTGCCGCCCGCTTGCGTCGATCGTTTGCCCGTGCAGGCGGATCGATCGACGCCACGCCAAAAAAACATTGCGGCAATGCGCGCTTCGTTCCGTCTAGGTAGGTGGGAGCTGCGACTTGGTGCGCCGTACGCGGCCCCGTTCGCGACCGGCGCACATGCGTCGTGGCGGCGCGCGGGAGCACGCGGACATGCGCATTTTTTCTCATCAGGCGGCGTGAAGCCGACAGGTGCATGACAGTGGAACAGTTCGAGGAAACCCGGCCGGCCGGCGATAGCGGCACGCCATCTGACGACGTGTCGGCACGGCAAGCGGAAGCGCTGTCGCCGGTCATCAACCTGCGCGACACTGGGCGCTTCCTGCAGGTGCTCGAGGCGCTCAAGTGCTCGCTGGCCGTGAGCCGCCGCCCGTCAGGCGTAGCCGTGATCGGCGTTGACGACGGCGTTCCCACACTGTCAGCGTGTCTGTTGCCGCGCTCGATGGGGATGGCCGTGTCGGGCAACCGGCTTGCGGTCGCGACGATGCACGAGCTGATGGTGTTCGCGAATGTGTCGACGCTCGCGCCGCGCTATCCGGCTCGCCCGGATCGCTACGACGCGATGTTCGTGCCGCGCATGTCCTACTACACCGGCGATCTCGACCTGCACGACATGGCGTTCGACAAGCACGTCCTGCTCGCGGTCAACACACGTTATTCATGCATCAGCGTGATCGACGGCTATTTCAATTTCACGCCGATCTGGCAGCCGCCGTTCGTGACGGAAACCGCGCCGGACGATCGCTGCCACCTGAACGGCATGGCGTTCGCCGATGGCAAGGTTCGGTTCGCAACAGCGCTCGGCATGAGCAACGAGCCGTTCGGCTGGCGGAGCGGGATGGCAAACAGCGGCATCGTGATGGAGGTGCCGTCCGGCCGGGTCGTCGCATCGGGGCTGTCGATGCCGCATTCGCCGCGCGTGATCGGCGGCCGGCTGCATGTGCTCGAAGGCGGCCGCGGCCACGTGCTGCAGATCGATCCGCAGTCCGGCGCACGGCGTGTGCTCGCGAAGCTGCCGGGGTTTACGCACGGTCTCGCCGAGTACGGTGGCGTGTTGTTCGTCGGGCTATCGAAGCTGCGCGACAAACGCGGCCCGCAGGGGTTGCCGATCGAAAGCGAATCGGATGTGCTGGTCGCGGGGGTTGCCGCGCTCGACGCGAACACCGGCGACGTGCTCGGCATCCTTCAGTTCTTCAACGGCGTCGACGAGATCTTCGACGTGCAGGTGCTCCCGAACGTGCGGCGTGCCGAAATCCTGAGCCCGCATCAATGGGCCGAGACACCGTCGATCGTGACGATGCAGGGCGGCTTCTGGCAGACGCGTCCGCGCGAGGACGACGAACCCGCGAACACGGGGGAGCGGGCGTGATGAAGATCGAACGTTGCGGGTTTTCCGGCGTCGTTTCGTCCTTATCGGTAGACGGGGCTCACGCAGGGTGGGGGGGCTCGCCGCAGCGGGCCGGCGGGGTGCTGTGGCTCACGGGGCTGTCGGGCGCAGGCAAGACGACGCTGGCCGATGCGGTGGCCGCGCAACTGCGCGACCGATGCGCGAATTCGGTGGTGCTTGACGGCGATCGGCTGCGGACCGGGCTGAATCGGGATCTCGGTTTTACGGTGCATGATCGTTTCGAGAACGTGCGGCGCATTGCCGAAGTCGCGGCATTGTTGAGCGAATCCGGCGCGCTTGCGATTGTCGCGGTCATTTCACCGCTTGCGGCGATGCGCGACGAAGCGAGAGCGATCGTGGGACCGGCATTCCGTGAAGTGTATGTGAGCACGGCGCTGGCCTGCTGCGAGGCGCGGGATCCGAAGGGACTGTATGCGAAGGCGCGGTGCGGTGCGCTGCCGGAATTCACGGGTGTTTCGGCGCCGTACGAACCGCCGGTGGCAGCCGACCTCGAGATCGATACGGGTCGTGCGTCGCTTGCGATGTGCGTCGATACGCTGATGCAGTTCGCGTGTGCGCAGTTCGATTGTCCGGTCGATGCACGGGCGGCACAGATGCGTCACGGCTAAATTCGGCTCGGAAAACGGAAATGGCATTGCGAAGATTATGCTAAGGATGACGAATAAATAGTCATCAAAGTGAAACAGGCATTTGATAGCGGAGCGAACGGCTGGTGCGGTGTGCTTCGTTGCGATCCGGAACAACAAAGGGGAATGGCGCATGCCGCCGAGAGTAGACCGCAAGTCACGTGAACGATGGCGGCTTAACTGCCGATGCCTGGCCGGTGTCGTGCTGGCCGGAGGGCTGGGCCTCGCGCCGGGCGTTCATGCGCAGGAAGCCGCGCCGGCTGCGAAGGCGGCACCGGCCGCGCCTCAGTCGTTCGACGTGAATGCCTTCGTGGTGCGCGGCAACACGACGTTGCCGACGCTCGAGATCGAGAAGGCCGTGTATCCGTTTGAAGGGCCGGGCCGCACGCTCGCCGACGTGAACGCGGCACGTGATGCGTTGCAGAAGGTGTACCAGGATCGCGGCTACCAGTCGGTCGTCGTCGAGCTGCCGCAGCAGCAGGTGAAGAACGGCGTGATCCTGCTGCAGGTGACCGAGGCGAAGGTCGGCCGCTTGCGGGTCGACGGCGCGAAATACAACTCGCCGCAGAACATCCGCGATGCGGTGCCCGCGCTGGCCGAAGGCCAGGTGCCCGATTTCAACCAGGCGCAGCAACAGCTCACCGACCTGAACCGCTCGGCGGACCGGCAGGTGATTCCGATCCTCAAGCCGGGCGCGCTGCCGCAGACGGTCGACGTCGACCTGAAGGTCGACGATCACAGCCCGCTGCATGGCTCGCTCGAACTGAACAACGACAACAGCCCCGGCACGTCGACGCTGCGCACGACCGCGAACCTCAGCTATTCGAATCTCTGGCAGCTCGGCCACGTGATTTCCGGCACCTACGTGCTCGCGCCGCAGCATCCGAACGATGCGCGCGTCTACGCGTTCTCGTATCTCGCGCCGATCAAGGATTCGCACTGGAGCTTCCTCGCGACGGTCGTGCATTCGGACAGCAACGTCGCGTCGGTCGCGAGCACCAACGTGCTCGGCAAGGGCACCACGTACGGCTTCACCGCGATCTATTCGCTGCCGGCGTCGGAAACCTACGCGCACTCGGTCAGCATCGAGATCGACCGCAAGCACTTCGACGAAAACGTGTCGATGCCGGGCCAGCCGAGCTCGACGGCGCCGCTGACGTACGTGCCGGTGACGCTGTCGTACAACGGGCAGCTGAGCCTGAAGAATTCACAGACGTCGTTCGCCGCATCGGTGACGACCAACCTCCGCGGCGTCGGCAGCGACTGGGCCGCGTGGGACAACAAGCGCTACAACGCGACGCCCGATTTCGTGTACGGCAAGTTCGACGTCAACCACACGCAACGCTTTGCGAACGACATGCAGGCGAACGCGCACGTGAACGCGCAGATCTCGAACTCGCCGCTCGTGTCGAGCGAGCAGTTCGCCGCGGGCGGGATGAACAGCGTGCGCGGCTACATGCAGGCCGAGGACACGGCCGACAGCGGCGTGATCGCATCGGTCGAGCTGCGCAGCCCGTCGCTCGCGAAGTGGCTCGGCGGGGCGGTCGGCAGCCGCGTGAACGAATGGCGCTTCCACGCGTTCTTCGACGCGGCGCACCTGTGGCTGCTGAGCCCGCTGCCGGAGCAGACGTCGCGTTTCAACCTGATGAGTGTCGGCGTCGGCACACGCGTGCAGATCATGAAGTATGCGAGCGCGGATTTCGAGGCCGGGTGGCCGTTGAAGGCGGGCGTCTATACGCGGCAGTACAGCCCGCGATTCGATTTCTACGTAAGGCTGGGTTTCTGACGGTTTTTTTTGATCGTGCCGGGGCGATGCGACGAGCGCGGCGCCCGCACATTCGGGGAGTGGATCGTGAAGCGAGTCTTGTTTTTCCTGTTGGCGGTGATGCTCGGCGTGCTGCCCGGCATCGCGAATGCATGGTGGCAGAACGACTGGTCGTACCGGAAGGCGATCACGATCGACGCGAGCGCGAAAGGCGCGAACCTCGCGGAATCGGCCGGCCGCGTGCCGCTGTTGATCCGCCTGCACTCGGGCAACTTCCAGTTCGACGGGCTGGCCGACAACGGCGCGGATATCCGCTTCGTCGCCGCCGACGACAAGACACCGCTGAACTACCACGTCGAACAATACGATCCGGTGCTCGGCGTCGCGCTGATCTGGGTGGACATCCCGAAGATGCCGGCCGGTGCCGCGGAGTCGATCTGGATGTACTACGGCAACAAGAAGGCGCCGGACGGCAGCAAGCCGGCCGAGACGTTCGATGCCGACTACACGCTCGTTTATCACTTCAACGGCGCGGCGGGCGCCCCGCCGAAGGATGCGACGGCGTACGGCAACAACGCGCAGAACGCGTCGTTCCGCACGGTCGAGGACGGCATCGTCGGCAAGGGTGCGCGGTTCGACGGCACGGGGTCGCTGACGCTGCCGGCGAGCGCGTCGCTGAATGTGCCGGCAGGCGGCAGCTTCACGTTCAGCGCGTGGGTGAAGCCGTCTGCGCTGGCGGCGAACACGCTGCTGTACAGCCATCGCGACGGTGCGAACGCACTGCTGATCGGCCTCGACAACGGCGTGCCGTTCGCGGAAGTCGATGGCGCGGCCAATAATCCTGCGCCGGTGCGTACGCCGGCTGCCCCGCCGGTCGCCGCGAACCTGTGGACCCATCTCGCCGTCACGGCCGACGGCAAGAGCCTGACCGTGTACGTGAACGGCAAGCAGGCCGCGCAGGTCGCAGCGACGCTGCCTGCGCTGAACGGCGCGGCGACGGTCGGTGCGGACACTGCCGGTGCACCGGCCGGGTTCGCCGCGTATGCGGGCGCGCTCGACGAACTGCGTCTGTCGAAGATCGCGCGCTCGCCGGCCGCGATCGCGGTCGACGCGCTCGCGCAGGGTTCGGAATCGAAGCTCGTCGCGTACGGCGCCGATGAAAAGCAGTCGGGCTTCGGCTTCGGCTACTTCGGCGTGATCGTGCAGTCGGTGACCGTCGACGCGTGGGTCGTGATCACGATCCTGCTCGGCATGGCGCTTGTGTCGTGGATCGTGATGTGGACGAAGGCGCGCTACGTCGGCACCGTCGACAAGGCCAACCAGTATTTCGTGCAGCGTTTCCGCGAAGTGGCCGGGCGTCATCTGGTCGGCCTCGCGCATGTCGACGAAGCGAGCGCCGACGGCCGCCGGCTGTACCAGTCGTCGCTGTACCGGCTGTACAAGGCCGGCGTGCATGAAATCCACAGCCGCGTGGACAACAACGGCCGCACGGTGATCACGTCCGAATCGATCGAGGCGATCCGCGCGTCGATGGACGCGACGCTCGTGCGTGAAAACCAGCGGCTGTCGAAGTCGATGGTGCTGCTGACGATCGCGATTTCGGGTGGCCCGTTCCTCGGGCTGCTGGGCACGGTGGTCGGCGTGATGATCACGTTCGCGGCGATCGCGGCGGCCGGCGACGTGAACGTGAACGCGATCGCGCCGGGTATCGCGGCCGCGCTGCTCGCGACGGTCACGGGCCTGTTCGTCGCGATTCCCGCGCTGTTTGGCTACAACTACCTGCTGATCCGCAACAAGAACGTGACCGCGAACATGCAGGTGTTCGTCGACGAATTCGTCACGCGCCTCGCCGAAGCGCACCGCGCGCCGGATCACGCGGTGCTGGCCGACTGACGCACGCAGGAGACCACCATGCAGGTTCAGGACGACGACAAGCCGTACGACGACATCAACATCACGCCGATGCTCGACCTCGCGTACGTGCTGCTGATCATCTTCATCATCATGACGACCGCGTCGGTGCAGGGCATCAAGGTCGATCTGCCGAAGGCGAGCTCGTCAGCGAGCCTCGCGAAGCCGAAGACGAAGGCGATCACGGTGGCCGATTCGGGGCAGGTGTTCCTCGACGCGTACCCGGTGACGATGGACGAACTCGAGAGCCGGCTGCGCACCGAGAAGGCGACCAATCCGGAGTTTCCGATCGTGTTGAAGGGCGACGCGGGCGTGCAGTACCAGAAGGTGATGGACGTGCTCGACCTGTTGCGCCGCCTCGATCTGTCGCAGGTCGGTCTCGTGACCGGCAAGGCGAAGCAGGGCGGCTGACGCGATGGAAATGACCTACAACGGCGGCCCGCCGGACAAGGGCCCCGGCCGCTACGTGAAGCCCATCGCGATCGCGCTGGTGCTCGCCGGCGTGGCCGCGCTGATCTGGCATTTCGCGGGCGACACGGCCGGCGTGAAGCGCGTGAGCGCGCCGCAGGTGACGACGGTGATTCCGTTGCCGCCGCCCCCGCCGCCGCCGAAACAGAAGCCGCCGCCCGAGAAGGTGAAGGAAGAGGTCAAGACGCCGGTCGACCGGCCGACGATCGCACCGAAGCCGTCCGAGGCGCCGAAGCCGTCGGACAACCAGCCGAAGCAGATGACGATGAATGCCGATGCGCAGGCGGGCACCGACAACTTCGGCATCGGTGCGGGCGACGGGTCCGGCATGCTCGGCAGCGGCGGGGGCGGGAAGTTCGGCAACGCGAGCTACGCGCAATACATGGTGTACGTGCTGCAGCGTGCGATCGAGCAGGACAAGGGCGTGCAGGAGGCCGGCGGCGCGCGTTTCGCGGGCAGCCTGAACCTGTGGATGGACTCGGCCGGGCGGATCACGAAGGTGACGATCGCGCAGTCGACCGGCGACGCGAAGATCGATACGGCCGTCGTCGCGGCGGTGGAAGCGCTCGGCAAGGTCGATGAAGTGCCGCCGCCGGCGACGTCGTATCCGGTGCTCGTCAAGCTCCAGGGACGCAAGCCGGCATGACGACGACCACGAGACATCACGAAAGAATCATGGGGCAGCGCCGTTGCACGGATGCTGCCGGAAAAGAAACGAAAATTGTTCGGAGTGCTTCGATGATTCGGAAGATGAACGGACGGGGTGGGGTGCCCCGCAACGGCGCGCCGCCCGCGCGCCTGTCGCGCGTCGGTGCGGCGGTGCTGACGCTCGGGCTGGCGTGCGCGTCCGCCGCGCACGGGCAGTCGCTCGAGGCGCAGGCGGCATCGGGGAAGGCTGCGCCGACTGAGAGCGTGGTGATCAACCTGATCAACCTGCTTGTCAAGCGCGGCGTGCTCACGCAGCAGAACGCGAACCAGCTAATCAGCGAGGCGCGTACCGAAGCCACGCAGGCCAGGGCGGCCCGTGCGTCGGGCGCACCGGTCGTGGCGGGCGGTGTGGTCAACCCGCCGACACAGCCGGGCGATGTCGCGGTGCCGTACGTGCCGCAGCTCGTGCGCGACCAGATCCGCGACCAGGTGAAGCAGGAAGTGATCGCGCAGGCGAAGGCCGAGAACTGGGCGCAACCGAACACGTTCCCCGACTGGGTGTCGCGCATCAAGCTCGACGGCGACCTGCGCGTGCGTGACGAGTACCACTTCTATGGCGGCCGCAACACGAACGGCGTGACGAATTTCGCGGCGATCAACCAGGGCGGCGGGTTCGACGTCAACTCGAACACCAACAACACGCAGATTCCTACGCAGAACACGCGGGAGAACCGCAACAACCTGCTGCGCTACCGCGCGCGGCTCGGCGTGACGGCGACGCTGTCCGACGAGATGATCGCCGGCATCCAGCTCGCGAGCGGCAACGACAACGGGCCCGTGTCGACCACGGCCACCGCGGGCGGCGGCTTCGCGAAGAAGAACATCTGGCTGAACAAGGCGTTCTTCGCGTACCGGCCGACGCCGTGGCTGAACCTGACGGCCGGCCGGTTCGACAATCCGTTCTTCAAGTCGGACCTGGTGTTCTCGGACGACCTGATGATGGACGGCCTCGCCGCGAACCTGCGCCATGCGCTGCCGTGGAATCCGGACGTCACGCTGTTCGGCACGCTCGGCGTGTTCCCGATCCAGTACACGAGCGAGAACTTCCCGTCGAACAGCACCGACAAGGCCGGCAGCGACACGAAGTGGATGTTCGGCGCGCAGTTCGGTGCCGACTGGAAGATCGACGCGAAGAACCGGCTGCGCGGCGCGGTCGCGTACTACGACTTCCAGAACATGCGCGGCACGCTGTCGTCGCCGTGCGCGCTGTATCTGGGCGCGACGAGCTGCAGCACCGACAACGAGGCGCCGGCATTCATGCAGGGCGGCAACACGCTGGTCGCGCTGCGCAACATCGTGCAGAACCCGAATCTCGCGCCGGGGATGACACCGCAGCCGCAGCTCTTCGGCCTGGCCTACAACTATCGGCTGCTCGACCTGAAGGCGCAGTGGGACACGGTGGTGGCCGATCGCTTCAAGCTGCGTCTCGACGGCGAATACGTGCGCAACCTCGCGTACAACGACAACAAGGCGTTCGCGGCGGCGTCGCTGCCGGTCAACAACTACGATTCGACGTCGGTGAACGCGACGCGCGCCGACTATCGCAGCGGCCCGAACGGCTTCCTCGCGAAGGCGACGTTCGGCGAGCCGGAGCCGCGCGAGAAGGGCCAGTGGAACTTCTCGATCGCGTACAAGTACCTGCAGCCGGACGCCGTGCTCGACGCGTTCAACGATCCCGACTTCCATCTCGGCGGCACCAACGCGCGCGGCTACGTGCTCGGCGCCGCGTATGCGGTCGCACGGGACACGTGGGTGTCGGCCCGTTACCTGAGCTCGAAGGAAGTGTACGGGCCGCCGGTATCGATCGACGTGCTGCAGATCGAGCTCAATGCTCGCTTCTGACCGGAGCCGCGGATGAACACGATCACTCGCACGATGTTCGCGGCCAGCGTGGCCGGCACGCTGCTGCTTGCGGCCGGCGGCGCACACGCGCAGAGCATCGAGGACAAGCTGCGCAGCCAGTTGCGCTCGACCGTGCAGGAGCTGCGCCAGTTGCAGGACAACCAGGCGCAGTTGCAAAGCGACAAGGTGGCGGCCGAGAAGCAGCGCGACGACGCGCTCGCGCAACTGAAGGCGATGCAGGGGCAACTGGCGGCCGCGCACGGCGACTCGGGCGCCGAAGCGGCCGCGAAGCGCGCGCTCGCGCAGGAGCGTGCGGGCCGCGAGCAGGACGCGAAGTCGCTCGCGAAATACAAGTCGTCCTACGAGGACTTGCTCGCCGTGTCGCGCGCCCGCGATACGCAGCACACGCAACTGCAGAAGGACGTGGCGGCGCGTGACACGCAACTGAAAACCTGCCAGGCACACAATGCCGAGCTGTATCGCGTGGGGCACGAGATTCTCGACGCCTATGAGCACGTCGGGATCGGCACGCTGTTCTCGTCGCGTCAGCCGTTCGCGCAGTCGGCGCGCGTGAAGTATGACGACATTGCGCAACGCTACGGCGATGCGCTGTATGCGGGCAAGTACGACCCGGCTGCGCGGCCCGTTGCCGCCACGCCGGCACCGGCATCGGCCGCTGCGGCGAACCCGCAGTGAGCGCGCGGCCCGCAGCCGGGGTCGAACCGATCGATTTGTTGAATACGGGGAACACAGACATGCAAGACAAGCAACCGAACGCCGGCGACGAACGCGCGGCACACGATGCGCCGATCGAAGCGATCAGCGCCGACCGCCTCGCCGACGTGCTGCGCCGCGCGGGCTACCGCGTGACGGCGGCCGAACAGAACGGCGCGGTGCAACTGATGAGTGCGAGCCAGGGCATCGGCTTCGCGGTGCGCTTCGGCAACCCGGCCGCCGTGCTCGCGCCGCAGGGGCCCGACGCATCGCCCGCGTCGCTGCTGTTCATCGACTACACGCTGTCGTGCGTGCTGCAGGTGCAGGGTGAATTGCCGGCCGAACTCGTCGCGGACTGGAACCGGACCAAGCGCTTCGCGCGTCTCGCGAGCCACGGGCCGTTTCTCGCGCTGGAGATGGACGTGGTCGTCGCGGGCGGCGTGTCGGAGCGCTACCTGCGCTCGACGATCGAACTGTGGGATCGCCTGATCCAGGAATTCCTGCTGCACCTGCGCAATCGTCCTGCGATGGCCGAGCAGGAAGCGGCGGCGCGCGCGGCGGCAGGCGATCCGGCCACCGCGTCGGCCGCCGAGGCGGCAGCGGCAGTCGCCGGGCTCGAGGCCACCGCGCAGTG